>JAZRFJ010000001.1:0-67178 GCA_045661305.1 Clostridia bacterium
GACTGGATTGGATTAATACTTATATCTTTTGTTCTTCCTGCAATACTTACATGGTTAATCAGTATTCCATTTAGGAAAAAAGGCTGGATAAAAGAAAATGATTTGAAGCTTGATATATAATTGAAAATAAATCAAATTTACATAAAAAATGATGAGGTTTTTTAGATAACCTCATCATTTTTTTGTTATTTAACTTCTTTTTCAAACTGTTCAAAAAATTCCTTTATCTTTTCAAAGGTTTCGTTTGACATATGGTGTTCAAGCTTACAGCTGTCCTCATAGGCAACCTCCTCGCTTACACCAAGTGCCATAAGAGCATGTGCGATAACTTTGTGGCGTTCATACATTTTTTCAGCAATTTCCAAGCCCTTTTCCATAAGAGAAATATTTCCGTTTTCATCTATTGAAATATACCCCTCCTCTTTAAAAGACTTCATGGCGACAGAAACGCTTGCTTTTGTAAACGAAAGCTCGTTTGCAATATCAATGCTCCTTACATTGCCTTTTCTCTTTTTAATTATTAAAATTGCCTCTAAATAATTTTCAGCCGACTCTTTTATTCTCATATCGTTATCGCTCTCCTAAAAAATTTTATATTGTAACATCAACCTCTGCTTTTGAAGCATCAAAAGGAACATATACTTTTTTAATATATTCTTTTTTTCCCTTTAATTATACAATGATTTAGCAATTATGTCAATAACAAAATTATAAATAAATATAACAAAAATCCAAAGATAAATTTTCAATTTTCTTTTTTTTCTTGACATTAATATAAAATGAATGTATAATTATAATGTATAATTATAAATTTATTTAAGGGGTAAAAAAATGGACTTAAATGAACTAAAAAACCGTTTTATTGATATATACAATTCCAACATAAAAAGAGAAGGTGCGGACAAGCTTCTTGACTACTTACTTTCGGAGCACAGCGATTTTTTCACAGCTCCTGCAAGTGCAAGATACCACTCCTCTTTCGAGGGCGGACTCTTATCACACAGTCTTAATGTATATGATTGTCTTTCAGACTATATGAAAAGAGAAACTGTAAAAAACACCTACGGACTTAAAGCCAGCGATGAAACGATTGCAATAATTTCACTTCTTCATGATATATGCAAAGTCAATTTTTATAAAACTTCATTCCGTAACGCAAAGGACGAAAACGGAGTGTGGCAAAAGGTGCCGTATTATGAAATAGACGATAAGCTCCCATACGGACACGGCGAAAAATCTGTTTATGTGATTTCAGGCTATATGAAGCTTACTCGTGAAGAAGCCTTTGCAATTCGTTATCATATGGGTTTTTCTGCAACAGATGACCCAAGAAATGTCGGAACAGCTTTTGAAAAATTTCCGCTTGCTTTTGCTTTAAGCGTTGCAGATATGGAAGCTACATATTTCTTAGAATAGTTAATTTTAGTGTGTATAAATAAAAAAAGAAAGGTCGCAAAAAAAATGTTTAAAGGAAAGACTTTATTAATTACAGGAGGTACAGGCAGCTTTGGTAACGCAGTTTTAAAGAGATTTTTAGATACCAATATCGGAGAAATCAGAATTTTTTCAAGAGATGAGAAAAAACAAGACGATATGCGTCATCAGTACAATAACGACAAAATTAAATATTACATCGGCGATGTAAGAGATTTGTCTTCAGTAAAAAACGCTATGCACGGAGTTGACTATATTTTCCATGCCGCCGCGTTAAAGCAGGTTCCTTCTTGTGAATTTTTCCCTATTGAAGCAGTAAAGACAAATGTTATCGGAACTGAAAATGTACTTACTGCCGCTATTGAAGCAGGAGTTAAAAAGGTTATCTGTCTTTCAACAGACAAGGCAGCATATCCTGTAAATGCAATGGGAACCTCAAAAGCAATGATGGAGAAGGTTTTCGTTGCAAAATCAAGAACAGTTTCACCTGATAAAACTCTTATCTGCGGAACAAGATACGGTAATGTTATGTGTTCAAGAGGAAGTGTAATTCCGCTTTTTATTGAACAAATCAAAAACGGACAGCCTCTTACTGTTACAGATGCAAATATGACAAGATTTATAATGAGTTTAGAGGAAGCTGTTGAACTTGTGCTATTTGCATTTGAAAATGCCAAGAGCGGAGATATTATGGTACAGAAAGCCCCTGCCTGCACAATCGGAGTTTTAGCACAGGCGGTTAAAGAGCTTTTTAATGCTGATAATGAAATCAAGACAATCGGCATAAGACACGGCGAGAAAATGTATGAAACACTTCTTACAAACGAAGAATGTGCAAACGCAATGGATATGGGTAACTTCTACCGTGTGCCTGCCGACAAACGCGACCTTAACTATGATAAATATTTTAATATCGGTGATGAGAAAAGAAATACCCTTTCTGAATTTAATTCAAATAACACAGACCTGCTTAATGTTGAAGAAGTAAAAGAAAAGCTTCTTAGTTTAGAATATATAAGAGAAGAAGTAAATGCGTGGAAAAATAAGTAGAAAGAGGTTACACTTATGAATACTGATATAAAAATTCTCATAACAGGTGCAAAAGGCTTTGTTGGGAAAAATTTAGTACCTTTCTTAAAGGAAAAAGGTTATGAAAACCTGTTTTTATATGATATAGATTCCACCGAAGATGAGCTTTTTAAATACACAAAAGAATGTAACTTTGTTTTTCATTTAGCCGGTGTGAACAGACCTAAAGACGAAAAAGAGTTTATGGAGGGCAATTTTGGTTTCACTTCATCTCTTCTTGAAAACCTCAAAAAAAATAACAATAAATCACCTGTTCTCATCACTTCATCTATTCAGGCTGCACTTGATAATCCTTACGGAAAAAGCAAAAAAGCAGGCGAAGATTTGATTTTCTCTTATGGCAAAGAAAA
The DNA here is from genome assembly GCA_045661305.1 of Clostridia bacterium. Classification (GTDB taxonomy): domain Bacteria; phylum Bacillota; class Clostridia; order UMGS1840; family UMGS1840; genus UMGS1840. The sequence goes on from JAZRFJ010000001.1 coordinate 2,874, forward strand.
CGATGTTGAAGTATATGTTTTCAGGCTTCCAAATGTTTTTGGGAAATGGTGCAGACCTAATTATAACAGTGCTGTTGCTACATTTTGTAACAATATCGCAAACGGACTTCCCATTACAGTAAATGACCCGAATGTCGATATGAAGCTTGTGTACATAGATGATGTTGTAGCAGAATTTGCAAATGTTCTTGAGAAAAAAGTGCATAAAAACGAAGAATTTTGTTATGTGCCGACAGTTCACGAAATAAAGCTTGGAAAAATAGTTGAACTCATAGAAGGCTTTAAAAAATCAAGAGAAAATCTTTTAGTTCCTGACCAGAATGACGAATTTTCCAAAAAGCTTTATGCAACATATTTAAGCTATCTTCCAAAAGACAATTTTTCATATCCGCTTAAAATGAATGTCGATGAGCGTGGCTCATTCACAGAATTTTTAAAAACTGATGAATACGGGCAGGTTTCGGTAAATGTTGCAAAACCAGGTATTGTAAAAGGAAATCACTATCACAACACAAAAAATGAAAAGTTTCTTGTAGTTTCAGGGAAAGCTGCAATCCGTTTCAGAAAGCCCGATGAGAATGAGGTTATTGAATACTTCGTTTCAGGTGACAAGCTTGAAGTAGTGGATATTCCTACTGGATATACTCATAATATTGAGAATATCGGTGAAAATGATTTAGTCACAATAATGTGGGCAAATGAAAAATTTGATCCTGAAAATCCCGATACATATTTTCTTAAAGTGTAAAAGTGCAAAAAAGAAAGGAAGAAAAAAATGTCAGATAAATTAAAGGTAATGACTATTATAGGCACAAGACCTGAGATAATAAGACTTAGTGAAGTAATAAAGTGCTGTGATAAGTATTTTAACCATGTTCTTGTTCACACAGGACAAAACTGGGACTATACTTTAAATCAGGTATTTTTTGATAATTTAAAATTAAGAGAGCCTGATTATTATTTAGACAGCGTAGGAAACCATCTTGGTGAAACAATGGGCAATATTATTGCAAAATCATATGAAGTTTTGGAAAAAGAAATGCCCGATGCACTTCTTATTTTAGGTGATACAAACTCTGCTTTATGTGCAATAAGTGCAAAAAGATTAAAAATTCCGATTTTCCATATGGAAGCAGGAAACAGATGTTGGGACTGGAATGTATCTGAAATGATTAACAGAAAAATTGTTGACCATATTTCTGATATAAATTTACCTTACACCGAACATTCAAGACGTTATTTGCTTAGTGAGGGTATTGACGGAAAAACAATGTTTGTAACGGGTTCTCCTATGAGAGAAGTTATAAAGAAGAACATAGACGAAATAAACGCAAGTGACATTCTTAATAAAATGGGACTTGAGCCAAAGAAATATATTCTTGTTTCGGCTCATAGAGAAGAAAATATTGATAATGAAGAACACTTCCTTTCTCTTATGAACGCAATAAATGAAATTGCAGAAAAATACCAGATGCCTGTTATTTATTCAACTCACCCAAGAAGTATGAAATTTATTGAAAAAAGAAGCTTCAAATTTCATCCGCTTGTACAAAATCCAAAGCCTTTCGGATTTTTTGACTATAACAAGCTTCAACTTAACAGCTATTGCGTATTGTCTGATAGTGGAACACTTTCAGAAGAATCTGCAATGCTAAATTTCCCAGGCGTTCTTATCCGTACTTCAACAGAGCGTCCTGAAGTTTTAGATAAAGGAACTGTTGTTATCGGCGGTATAAAAGGAAAAGATGTAAAACAGGCTATGGACCTTGCCGTTTCGATGTATGAAAACAATGAAGAAGTTGTTATGGCAGAGGATTATAATGATACAAATGTTTCTGTCAAGGTCGTTAAGATTATTCAAAGCTATGCTAAAATAGTAAAATTAACAACATGGAATAAATTTTCAGAATAATGAGTACATAAAAAAGAGCTATCTTTTTAAAAGATAGCTCTTTTTGTGTTTAGCTTTATAAATATTACTTAACTGCTTTTTTATTAGCGCCTTTCATCATAGCCCATACAGGTGATACGATGAAGATTGATGAGTAAGCACCGCCAAGAAGTCCGATTATAAGAGGAAGTGCAAATTCTCTTATTGAGCTTCCGCCTAAGATAAAGAGAAGAACAACCATAATAAGTGTTGTGATAGTTGTATTTATTGATCTTCCCAAAGTTCCTGTGATACTCTTATCAACAATTTCAGCCATTGTTTCTTTTCTTGCCATTTTTCTGTTTTCTCTTACGCGGTCAAACACAACGATTGTATTGTTGATTGAATAACCCAAAATTGTAAGAATAACAGCAATAAATGAAGAATTTACTGAAATTCCGAAAATTGCATATATACTGAGCATAATGAGTACATCGTGGATAAGAGCTATAATAGCACTAACACCTGATAAAAACTCAAAACGAACTGAAATGTATATAAGCATAAGTGCGATAGCAATAAAGAGTGCAAGTCCTGCTTCCTGAGCAAGCTGTTTTCCATATGCTGCTGTGAATGAAGAAACTGAATAATCATTATAGTTTTCTGCATCAGGAACATATTTTGCCTTTAAAGCATCCAAAACTGCTTCACTCTGTGCTGTTGAAAGAGCCATTGTTTTAATTGTGAACTCTTCAGGCTTATCTGTTGTAGCCTGTGCTCTTATTGTTCCTGAAATTCCAGGAACTGCTTCTTTTACTATTGAAACAATATCATCCTGAGAAGCATTTTTATCTGTTGTATTAAACACGATGCTTGTTCCGCCTGCGAAATCAATATCAACATTGAGTCCGCCCTGAATAAAGAAAGAAATAAGTCCTGCAAGGATTACAACTGCTGATACAGCAATGAAAATCCATCTTTTATTATAAATATTAAGCATTCTCTTTTCCTCCTTTTAATGATTTTCCGCCATAAAGAGCTTTGTTTCTAATATTCATATCAACAAGTGCTTTGATAAGAAGCTGTGTGATAACAATAGCTGTGAACATAGAAACTATAATACCTATACCGAGTGTGATTGCAAAGCCTTTTATAGGACCTGTTCCGATAAAGTAAAGAACAACTGCAACTATAAGAGTTGTAACATTAGAGTCAATGATTGAAGATAATGCTCTGTTAAAGCCTGCGTCAGTTGCTGCACGCAATGTTTTACCTAACTTAAATTCTTCTTTCATTCTTTCAAATATGATTACATTAGCGTCAACCGCCATACCTATTGAAAGAATAACACCTGCAATACCCGGTAAAGAAAGATTTACATGAAGCACTGCGTAGATAAGGAAGCAAAGTGCTGTGTAAAGAACAAGAGCAATTGCTGACATAAGACCAGGAAGTCTGTAAAGGATTATCATAAATAACATTACAATAATAAGACCTATAAGTCCTGCCTTAAGACCTGCTTCAAGTGCGTTTGCACCAAGTGTAGGTCCTGCTGTTCTCTGCTGTGCAACTGAAAGCTTGAACGGTAACTGACCGTCTGAAATCAAAGCTGCAAGCTCATCAGCCTGTTCCTGAGTAAAATCGCCCTGAATTATAAAGCTTGTAGCATTGATTGCTTCTTTTACCATAGGAGCTGAAATAACTTCTTCATCAAGATGAATTGAAATATACTGACCTGAAAGCTTCTGTGTTGCTTCAAAGAACGCCTGCTGAGCCTTTGGTGTAATTTCAATAGCAACAACATACCCCTGTTCGCCTGTTTCTGAGTTGTTGATATATTCTCTTTCTGCTTTCTTAACATCGTCACCTGTCATTATGATTTTACCTTCTTCGCCTTCATTTGCTGCAGGCTCTCTGAATGTAAGCTTAGCAGTCTGACCGATGCTTTCGATAGCTTCCTGTGTGTCTGTTACAGCAGGAATTTCAACTTCGAGCTGAGTTCCTTTGATTGTAACTGTTCCTTCTGTATAACCTTTTCTTGATAAACGGCCGTCAAGAATTTTCTTTGCAACTGCCATTTGTGTATCTGTAGGTTCTTTTCCGTCTTCTGTTTTTTCTGCCTGATATACGATAACTGATCCGCCTGCTAAGTCGAATCCTTTTCTTATTCCGTGTTCGTCATCAAAAACAGGACCGATTTTCATGCTGCCAACTGTAAGTCCCGAAATTGCAACATAACATAAAAGTACAATCACAACGAGAGTGGCAACAATTTTACTAATGCCTTTTGCCATGTTTTTTTACCTCCTAATTTTTTGGTGTAGATTATACACCATTATAATTAAACACTTCTATCAGTATACTATTTTTTTCAACTTTAGTCAAGTGTTTTTAATAAATTTTAACAAATTATACTTTAAATTTTTAGCCTGCTGGCCATGTAAGCTCTCTTCCGCCGATAATATGGAAATGAATATGAAAAACTGTCTGTCCCGCATCTTTATTACAATTTGAAATAACACGGTAACCGTTTTCGTCTATTCCCTGCTCTTTTGCAATTTTTGGAATAGCTTCATATATTTTTCCTATAACTTTGGAATTTTTTTCATCCACATCATTAAGTGTTGAAATATGCTCTTTTGGTATAACGAGTATATGTACCGGTGCTGTTGGTGAAATATCCCAAAACGCATAAACATAGTCATCTTCATATACCTTTTTTGAAGGAATTTCGCCTTTTATTATTTTACAAAATAAACAATCATCCATCATTCTTCCCTCCGATTATTTATTTATCTGTGCAGAAAGAATATCTTCAGCTTTTATGATAGCTTCATCAATTTTGTCCTTATCTTTTCCGCCACCTTGCGCCATATCAGGTTTTCCGCCGCCTTTACCGCCTGTTACAGCAGTAACTTCTCTTATGATATTTCCGGCATGAGCACCTTTTTCTATAGCCTCTTTTGAAGCACCTGCAACAAATGTTATTTTATCATCCAAAGCTGATGCAATAACAGTTACAACAGCATCATTAATATACTTATCTCTTATATTGTCAATCATCATTTTAAGCTCGGAAGCTTCTGAACCATCCATTCTGAATGCAAAAAGCTTTATTCCCGAAACTTCTTTCATATTCTTTTCAATATCGTTTACTGCTCCCTTTGAAAGCTGTTGTTTAAGGCTGTCAATCTCATTTTTCTTTTCTTTAAGCTCATTTACAACCTCTTCAGTCTTTTTAACAAGGTCGCTTAAATTGTTAATCTTCATCGCTTTTGCAGTTTCAATAAGAATATTTTCTCTTTCTTTCTGATATGAAAGGTAATTTGCACCTGTAACGGCCTCGATTCTTCTTACACCCGCTGCAACACCGCTTTCAGAAACTATTTTGAATAAACCTACCTGTGAAGTATTTGTAAGATGTGTTCCTCCGCAAAGCTCTTTTGAGTAATCACCCATCGAAACAACTCTTACTCTTTCTCCATATTTTTCACCAAACAATGCCATAGCACCTGTTTTCTTTGCTTCCTCAATGCTCATATATTCGCATTTTATATCGTATGCACTTAAAATTGCATCATTTACAAGCTCTTCAACTTTTTCTATTTCATCAGATGTCATAGCTGAAAAATGAGAAAAGTCAAATCTCAATCTTTCTGAATTTACAAATGAACCTGCCTGATTAACATGGTCACCAAGCACAGTTTTCAATGCTTTTTGGAGAAGATGTGTTGTTGAGTGGTTTCTTGCTGTTGCAAGCCTTGTTTTTTTGCAAACACTCATTTTAACAGCATCGCCGACTTTTAAAGTTCCCTCTTCTACTTCAGCAGTATGTCCGATTTTGCCTTGTGAATATTTAACTGTATCTAAAACTACACATTTTGAAGATGATGATGTTATAACACCCTTATCGCCTGCCTGTCCACCGCTTTCTCCATAGAAAGAGGTTTTATCTGTGATAACAGAAACCTTATCTCCAGCTTTCACCTCTGTAACACTCTTATTATCTTTAAATAATGCTATAACCTTTGCATCACATGAAAGCTCATCATAGCCTACGAACTCACAATCATCAAGCTCTTTTAAAAGCTTTGCAATTTCGTTTTCCCATCCTAAAGATGAAGTATCGCCTCTTGCTTCTCTTGACTGATTTTTCTGTTTTTCCATTTCTTCTCTGTATTTGTCTTCATCAACGCTAAAGCCGTTTTCTTCTGCAATTTCCCTTGTTAAATCAAGAGGAAATCCATATGTATCATGAAGCTTGAAAGCAACAGAACCGTCAAGAACAGTTTGTCCGCTTTTTTTCATATCAGCTATAATATCATTTAAAATAACGATACCTGAATCTATTGTCTTGTAGAACTTTTCTTCCTCTAAGCTGATAATCTTTTTGATATATTCCTGATTTTCAAAGATTTCAGGATATGCGTCTTTGGACTGTGAAATAACAACATCAGCAAGTCCTGTTAAAAACATATCGTTAATTCCAAGTAATTTTCCATGTCTTGCAGCACGGCGAAGAAGTCTTCTAAGAACATAACCTCTTCCCTCGTTTGACGGAATAACACCATCCGAAACGAGGAAAACTGTACTTCTTATATGGTCTGTAACAACACGGATTGAAATATCTGTCTTATGGTCTTTTCCATATTCCTTGTTACAAAGCTTACATACGCTGTCAAGGACTTTTCTTACTGTGTCAACTTCAAAAAGCGAATGAACTCCCTGCATAATAGCAGCAATTCGCTCTAACCCCATACCTGTATCTATATTAGGATTAGCAAGCGGATTATAATTTCCGTCAGCATCTTTGTCAAACTGAGTAAAAACAAGGTTCCAGAATTCAACATATCTGTCGCAATCACAGCCTACCTTACAATCAGGCTTACCGCAACCGTGTTCTTCTCCTCTGTCAAAATATATTTCAGAACAAGGACCGCAAGGACCTGTTCCTATTTCCCAAAAGTTGTCCTCTTTACCAAATCTCACCATTCTATCAGGTGATACACCAACTTTTTTAGTCCAGATGTCATAAGCCTCGTCATCATCAAGATAAACGCTCACCCAAAGCTTGTCCACAGGAAGCTGCAATCTTTCGGTGATAAATTCCCATGCCCAACCTGTTACTTCATTTTTAAAATAGTCACCAAACGAAAAGTTGCCGAGCATTTCAAAGAATGTTCCGTGTCTTGCAGTAATACCAACACGCTCAATATCAGGTGTTCTTATACATTTCTGACATGTTGTTACTCTTTTTCTTGGCGGAGTTTCTTCCCCTGTAAAATATTTTTTGAGTGGTGCCATACCTGCATTTATAAGAAGAAGTGAATTATCGTTTATCGGAACAAGCGGAAACGATTTCATCTTCAAATGTCCTTTTTCTTCAAAGAAAGATAAAAATTCTTCTCTTATCTCATTTAATCCCATTTTTTTCATTTTATATGTATCTCCTTTTAAAAGGTTAATCAATAGCAAAAATGCTATTGATTAACACCGTATTTCTCTTTTAATTTATCTCTTCGTGTTGAAGAAATGATTGCACCGCCTATAACGGCATTCAAAAGCATAATATCAAATATGATATTATAACAGAAAAGTTTTTCAGAAATTCCTGCCTCTCCGCTTATTATAAGAGGAGCAACAAAAGCATATAAGCTAATCAGTGCAAGTATTATCATATATAAATAGTGTGCTTTTACTTTTTTGTTTCCCTCGCTCTTTATATTAAGTCCGCAAAATACTATAATACCAAGTGCAACAGCAATAACAAACCACAAACTTGGTTGCATAAATCTTCTTTTTAATGCACTATATAAGGTAAAACCATTTTTAAGCGTACCATCAGGCTGATTGGCAAGATACCTGGCTCGTATCTCAAAAGCATTTCCCGCAGTAATCTCAAGTTTTTCCTTGAAGAAAGACGGATTTTTAATATAATATCCGAGAATATCCGAATAACTATAATCAATATCTATTTTTTCTTCTATTTCAAAATTAGATTTACCGGCATACTTTTCTATTAAAGCAGTATCTTGAAATGTACTGTCAACACTCATAGGATTATCCTTATATATTCCGTAAAAGGTTGAGTTTACAAGATTATCATATTTTATCTGCTCACTTACACCGCCCCCAAAAAGTGCAGAAACGGCAGTTATAGAAAGAACACACGCTAATGATACAGATAAGATATACTTTTTATCATTTCTTATAAGAAATGTGGGAATTATAAGTAAATTAAGAAATATTCCCAAAATAAACCAGCCCTCAGACAATCCGCCTGCAAAAAGACACAACAAGCAATAAATAACACTCATAAAAACAGAGGTTTTTACATAAAACTGCCACAGCAAAATAAATGTCATAATAAGTATTGAGGCAAGAAGTAAGCCTTGGGTTGTAATAGTGTTATAATGAAGCAAATATGCAAAATCACCAAACACAAAAATAGTCATAAACTCAAATAAGACTGCGTGCCATTTCTTTTTGAAATTTATTTTGTAAATAATTACGCCAAAAAAGGCAAAAACTGCAAGGAACAATAAAAAACCCGTTACTCTTATATCAATTACAGGAATAATTTTAGAAAGAGGTCTTAAAATCCAGTTCATCGTGCCGTGATAATAATTTTCATAAGGAATACTGCTGTAAGTAAAAGGGAGTAATGAAGCTGTATCTCCCGCAGCATAACCGCCCGAAGAATATTCATAAAAATTTCCACCCGCTATTCCTGAGGGCGGTATAAGATTTGAAAACAAAAATATTACAAAAAGAATTGCAAGGGCAATATTTTTGTGCGTAATATATCTTTTTATATTTTTTGTATTTTCCATACTATCTTTTTTTCTCTTTTCGATATTTTAATTTTAAGCTATTATAAAGCTTAGGCTTCTTCTTTTAAATTTTTTCCGCAGCTATTACAGAATTTTGCATCGCAAGCATTATTACTACCGCAAGAAGGGCAAGAAACAACGCTCTTAATTTCATTAATTCTTGATTTTAAAGACTCTATTTCCTTATATTTAGCATCAACATCTTCCATAATAAGCTTTATATCTTCAGAAATTTCAATCCCGTTTTCAAAATCTCTGTAACAAAGAACGCCTGCATTTTTAAACATTTTTTCTATTTTCGCTTCACATTCATTTATAGAAAGATTGAGCTTTGTAACCTCGTAAATTTCTCCTGATTTTACCTTTGCAAGCTTTGTTGCCTTTGAGGCACTTTCTTTAACTTTATCAAACCAACTCATAAAAAATCTCCTTTATATAGTATTCTTATTTTATTTTAACATATATTTGCCATTTTAGCAATAGTTTAGACCTAAAAACCGCAAAAATGATTACAGCTATACATACTTATCGCGCCTGCAACTGCAACATTCAACGATTCAATTTCGCTTTCCATAGGAATGATATACAGTTTATCTGCAAGATTAAGTATGCTCTTATCTGCACCATTTGCCTCGTTTCCCAAAGCAATGATACATTTCTTATCAAAATGTATTTTATTTATATCCTCAGATTTTTCGGACAGACAACTTACATAAAAGCTGTACCCCTCTTTTTTAAAGCGTTCTACTTCTTCTTCCAAAGAAGGTGTTCTTAAAATATTAAGTGCAAGAACAGACGACATTGCCGAGCGTATAATTTTAGGAGAATAAATATCTGCCGTTTTGGAGTCTAAAATAACAGTATTAAAACCAAACGCACAGGCAGTTCTCAAAATAGTTCCGACATTTCCCGGGTCTGAAACACCGTTTAAAAGAAGAATTTTATCTGACACATTATCATAACAAAATTCTTTCATTTTAAAAACTGCAGCCATCCCCTGCGGAGTAACAGTATCGGAAAGCTCTTTCATTATCTGCTCGCTTACAACATAGCAGGGGCATTTATAGTCCATATCAAGAAGCTTTTCATCAGTAACAAAAATTCTTTCTGCACCACAAAGCTTCAAGCTGTCTTTTACATTTTTTATCCCTTCCGCAAAAAAAGTTTTTGTCTGCTCTCTATATTTTTTATTTTTCAATTTTTTCGTCTGAACAACGATATCATTTTTCAGACTTGTAATAGTTTTTATATCCATATTTTTTAAGCTCTGCGTGCGTTATAAACGCCCTTTATATTATTAAGTCTGCCAAGAACGCGTGTAAGCTTTTCCTGACTTTCAACCTGTATTGTTACATTTATATTATCTATTGTGTTATGCGTTGTCGTTTTTGCCTGAAGAGCCATAATCGGAACTCGCATATCGTTGAGTGCCAGAGTAACATCAACGAGTAATCCCGAACGGTTGGAAGCCTCTATAACAACATCAACATTATGGCTTTCACCGTTGTAGCCCTCCCACTCTACTTCAACAAGTCTTTTCTTATCTCCGTCAGATTTTTCTATATCTAAAAGTGCCTGACAGTTTTTGCGGTGAATTGTTACGCCTCTTCCCCTTGTGATATAACCGATTACATCATCACCAGGAACAGGAAAACAACATTTAGCTGTTCTAACCAGACAATTATCAATTCCTTTGACAGAAATTCCGCTTTTTTTCTTACTGTCCTGCTGATTTTTTGCATTTTGATTTATATCTTCAATCAGCTTTTTCTCATCAGGAACTTTATTATTCTTTTGGGTATAGTCTTCGATACGGTTGCATATTTTCTCTACATTTATACCGCCGTTACCGATAATAGCATAAAAATCGTCTTCTTTTGCAAAGCTATATTTTTTAAGAAGATGGGCAAGAAGATTTTCGTCACTGAGAAGCTCCTTGAGTGACATATTATACTTTTTAAGCTCTTTTTCAAGAAGCTCTTTTCCCTTTGCGATATTTTCTTCTCTTTTTTCTTTTTTAAACCATTGATTTATCTTACTTCTTGCCTGACTTGTTCTGGCAATTTTAAGCCATTCAGTATTAGGCGAAGAAGATGCAGAGGTTATAATTTCGATGATATCACCGTTATTAAGCGGAGTATCAATCGTTGCCATTCTTCCGTTTATCTTAGCACCAACCATTCGCCAACCAACAGCACTGTGTATCATAAATGCAAAGTCAATCGGTGTTGAGCCGCTTGGCAAGCTATAAACATCGCCTTTTGGTGAAAAAACAAAAACCTCGTCGGAAAACAAATCTATTTTAATATGACTGATATATTCACTTGGATTAGAAAAATCCTTTTCCGTTTCCAAAAGCTGACGAACCCATTGAAATTTATCACCGTTATTTTTTACATTTGAGCCGCCCTCTTTATATTTCCAGTGAGCAGCAATACCATATTCAGCTGTTCTGTGCATATCCCATGTGCGAATCTGGATTTCAAACGGTGTACCCGCATTACTCATAAGAGTAGTGTGCAAAGACTGATACATATTTTTCTTTGGCATACTTATATAGTCTTTAAATCTGCCTGGAATAGGCTTATAAAGCTCATGAACATATCCCAAAACGGTATAACATTCCGCTATTGAGCCTACTATAATTCGTATTGCAAATAAGTCATAAATTTCATCTAAGCTTATATTTTTTGAATACAATTTTTTATATATGCTGTAAAAATGCTTTGGTCTTCCTTCGATATGGCTTTGTATTCCACATTCATTAAGCTTATTTGAAAGTTCGTTTTTTATCTCTTCTACTATTTTTATTCGCTGTTCTCTTTTTTGTGCAATTCCCGAAGAAATTTCATGATAGCCTATGGGGTCAAGATAAAGAAGTGATGTATCTTCAAGCTCCCATTTAAAGTTATTCATACCCAATCTATGAGCAATAGGAGCATATATTTCCATAGTTTCCAAAGACTTTTCAAGCTGTTTATTTTGGGGCATACTTTTCATCGTACGCATATTATGAAGTCTGTCGGCAAGCTTTATAAGAATAACTCTTATATCCTTTGCCATAGCCATAAACATTTTTCTTAAATTTTCGATTTGTTCTTCTTCTTTGGAACTGAAATTAATTCTTCCGAGTTTAGTTACGCCATCAACAATATCAGCAATTTCAACACCAAACTCATTTTTTATCTCGTCATAGGAATGCTGGGTATCTTCTATAACATCATGTAGAAGTGCTGCACAAATAGACTCATCATCTAAAAATATTTCTGTAAGAATGAGAGCGACATTATACGGATGGAAAAAATACGGTTCACCGCTTTTTCTGAACTGGTCTTTATGTGAATCTTTTGCATAAAGATATGCCTTTGTGATAAGCTCTTCGTTTGTCTTTAAATTATAAGATTTTATCTTATCAAGAAGCACTTTTAGTTCATCCATGTTTTTCCCCTCTCTTTCTCAACAAATTTCTTTATTAAAAAACAATAAACATAAAAAAGCCAAACACATATAAAACTGCGTTTTTTCCGCCGTTTTATGTTCAGCTTTATTATTGTTTATATTAAACAAGCTTTATGTCTTTAAGCTTTAATGCAACGTTTTTCTTATCGCGATATTCGTTAGTATACGGTGTAACAATAGCATTGACTGTATCGCCGTCACGAAGCATTCTTATCGAGCTATTAGTACCCATACCAAATCCGATAACCATAATTGAGAAGCCTTTTTTAGTAAATCTTAAACGAATATGCTTATCATTTCCGAAATAAGTAAGATTTTCAATTTTTACTTTCTCAATAAGGAAAAGCGGAACAGGATTACCCATACCGCACGGCTGGATAACCTCAAGCTTATCTGTAAGGTCGAGTGAAATATCCTTCTCGGTGATTTTGCCGTCATACACTATTTCTTCAACAAAGAATTTTGAAGAATATGTTTCTTTAGCAAAAGCATTGATTTTTTCTCTCAAATTATCAATATTGTCTTTCTTTATTGCTAGACCTGCTGCAAGCTCATGACCGCCGTATTTAGTGAGAATATCTTCGCAGTAAGACAGTGCTGCGAACATATTAAAACCGGCAACTCCTCGGCAAGAGCCCTTGGCATCTTCGCCTTCTATTGAAATGAGAACACATGGTTTCCCATATTTTTCTGTTATTCTGGAAGCAACTATTCCTATAACTCCATGATGCCATTTGTCACTTGAAAGAACAATAACTCTGTCAGTTTCGTGAAGCTTTCCTTTTTCAATTTCACTACACGCTTCAATAAGAATTTCCTGCTCTATCATCTGTCTGCGTGTGTTTTCTTCGCAAAGCATACAAGCAAGCTTTCTTGCCTCATCCTCCGAAGAAGTAGTAAACAGCTTGACAGCATCAAGTGCATTTCCTAATCTTCCAACAGCATTTATTCTCGGAGCAATAATAAAGCCTACATGAGAAGACTCCAGCTTTTTATTTGCAAGTCCGGCTTCCTCAATCAAGCATTTAAGTCCGATGTTTCTTGGATTTTTAAGAAGTTCTAACCCTATCGAAACAAATATCCTGTTTTCATCTGTAAGAGAAACTATATCCGCAATAGTTCCCAAACATAACAAATCACCATAGGTTTCAAGCAAATCTTTTGAGTTGCCTTTTCCGTCTAAAGCCTCAATAAGCTTAAATGCAACTCCTACACCCGAAAGTTCCTTAAAAGGATATTCACAGTCATCTCTCTTTGGATTTATCACAGCATATGCATCAGGAAGAATTTCTTTACATTTATGGTGGTCTGTTATAACAACCCAAATCCCCAAGGATGTTGCATATGCAATATCCTCATATGCAGTTATTCCGCAATCTGCTGTTATAATAAGCTCTGTATTTTCATCTTTAAAATTCTTCACAGCGTCTTTATTAAGACCATACCCCTCATCTGAACGGGAGGGAATATAATAAGAAACATTTGCGTTTCTTGATTTTAAGTATAAGTATATAATTGAAACAGCTGTTATTCCGTCAACATCGTAATCTCCGTAAACAACTATTTTGCCATTTCTCTCTATTACCTCATTTATTTTTGATACACCTTTATCCATGTCTTTAAGCAAGAAAGGGTCAATAAGTTTTGAAACATCAGGGTACATGAACTGTTGTGCCTCCTGTACAGTTTCAATTCCTCTGTTTACCAAAACTCTGGCACATAATGGGTTTAAATTCAGCTCTTTTTCAAGCTTGGCAGCTATTTCAGAATCAGACTGCCTCATAACCCATTTACTTTTTTTAATCATAATTCAGTCCTGCCTTTATATATTTTTTACTATTATATCACTAAATAAAAAAATTTGCAAGTCAAATTACAAAAAATGTACAAAAAAAATAACAATTTTAAATATAGTGTTTTTTCGACAAAAAAGACAGTAGATTTTCGTAAAAATCAGCTGCCTTTAAAATAATTAACCTAATTTGCGAAGAATGTACGCCGCAATATTTTTCGTATAGCTAACCAAACGGTCACATTCTATATATTCATTTGGCTGGTGTGCACCGCCAAGTTCACTAAAATCGCGTCCTGCACCGTAACCGTAAGCACGGTCGCTACCATATTTTGAGATAACTGATAAATCAGAAAGACAAGAACCGCAAACCAAAATTTCATCTCCTGTTGCCTCTCTTGCTGCCTCAACCATTCCGACAACATCCTCGCTGTCAGGCTCACAGTGAACATAATGGAAAAATCTTGTTGCAGGTTTAAATCCATCTCCGATAATCCCAAGAGGCTCAAGCCTTTTTGCAAGTATTTCTTCAATTTGTGAAAATTCTTTGTAAATTTCGTCTTTTGTTTTATCTGTATAGAATACGAAATATGCTTCTCCTATTCCTAAATCCATACCGTTGTTACCGACACGCACGCCCATATAGCGAAGTGAAGTGTCAGGAATTATTGTCCCTTTATAAAATCTGTTTTCCGAAAGTTCTTTTCTTCTGTTCTCTTTAAATTTTGCTATTTCCTCAAGTACAATCGGTATAGCTTTTGCAGTAAGCTCAGCACTGTCAACTGTTTCTTTAGTATGATATGTATATTTCATCTCACCGCCGCCTGAACCGCAGTGCCATATCTGGTTATCCCGTCCATCCATACTTACTATACTTTCACATTGTGTTTTTAAAACTGCTGCAAGTGCACCGTGAGAGCCGCCATATTCTTCATCGCTGTATGCTGAAAACACAAGGTTTGATGACGGCACAAAGCCTTCTTCTTTAAGGAGCTTTATAATAAAAAGTGCAGACGCTAACGCATACTTATCATCGCACGCACCTCTGCCATAGATTTTTCCATCTTTTATTTCACCACTCAGAGGGTCTTCATCCCAGTTTGCAGGATCGCCTATTTCTACAGTATCAGTATGTGCCATAAGCATAAGTGTATCTTTATCTTCTTTACCTTTCCAGACAGCATTGACATTATAACGGTTTTCAAGTCCGCGTCCCTCTAAATAATCAGGATGATTTTTGAAGTCCTTAATATCAAGAGGAGAATAAATTTCACTTTCAAGTCCAAGTTCCTGACAGAGAGAATAAACATATTCTGCCATCGGTTGCTCGTTTCCGTGAGTTTTAAAATTCTCCGAATTAATTTTTATCATTGAGCTTAAAAGTCTAAAGAGTTCCTCTTTTCTTTCTTCAATAAGCTCGCATATTTTTTTTACTTTCATGGTTTAACCCCCATTGTTTATATTTTTATAAACCGTTATAAAAGTTGAAAAAAAGACAGATTTCTATATCAAAACCTGTCTTCTTTCTGGAGCGGAAGACGAGATTCGAACTCGCGACGTTCACCTTGGCAAGGTGACGCTCTACCACTGAGCCACTCCCGCATAATATTTGAAATTGTGGTGCCTCCGACTAGAATCGAACTAGTGACACAGGGATTTTCAGTCCCTTGCTCTACCAACTGAGCTACAGAGGCAAATCTCTATGCACACTAAAGTGAGATGATAACTCCAAAAAACACCGAAACTTAAAACCAAGTCCCCCCGAAGTAAAACATCCCCCGAAAGTAAAGATGGCGACCCGGATGGGGTTCGAACCCACGACCTCTAGCGTGACAGGCTAGCGTTCTAACCAGCTGAACTACCGGGCCATATTTACTTCCTCTTTTTTAGAGAACAGAAATATTATATCACATTAAATATGTTTTGTCAATACTTTTTTTCTTTTTTATTGTTTTTTATTTTATTCCTCTTCCCGCTCTAATTTCAATAAAGCGGGAAGATTATAAATAAATTTATGCTTTTCTCTCTATATAAGGTTCTTTTCCTTTGTTAATACAGTCTTTTGTTATTACAACCTTTTTTATTGTCGGGTCTGATGGTGCCTCAAACATTATATCTGTCATGACATTTTCAACTATCGAACGAAGACCTCTTGCACCTGTTTTTTGGTCTATTGCTTTTTTCACAATAGCTTTCAAGGCATCATCTTCAAACTCAAGTTCAACACCGTCATATCGCATAAGCTTGCAGTATTGTTTTAAAACAGAGTTTTTAGGCTCTTTAAGAACTCTCAACAAATCTTCTTCCGCAAGCTCAGAAAGTGCAACAACATTCGGGAGTCTTCCGGCAAATTCAGGAATAAGCCCAAACTTTATTAAATCCTGAGGAATAACCTTTGAAATTAAAGCTGATTTTGTTGTTTCTTTTTTTGACGCAATAGTAGAATTAAATCCAAGCGACGAGCTTTGCGTTCTCTTTTCGATAATTTTTTCAATTCCATCAAACGCACCGCCACATATAAAGAGAATATTTGTAGTATCAAGCTTCAAAAACTCCTGTTGAGGATGTTTTCTTCCACCCTGAGGCGGAACATTTGCAACAGTTCCCTCAATGATTTTTAGGAGTGCCTGCTGAACGCCTTCACCGCTTACATCCCTTGTAATAGACGGATTCTCACTTTTTCTTGCAATTTTATCTATTTCGTCTATATAAATTATTCCTTTTTGTGCACGCTCAATATCATTATCAGCAGCCTGAATAAGTCTTAAAAGAATATTTTCAACATCTTCGCCCACATATCCCGCTTCAGTTAAAGTTGTTGCATCGGTAATAGCAAGCGGAACATCAAGAATTTTAGCTAAAGTCTGTGCAAGAAGTGTTTTTCCACTTCCTGTGGGTCCTAAAAGAAGAACATTGCTCTTTTTAATTTCAGTATCGTCTTTCGTATCGTTTTTCCATACTCTTTTATAGTGATTATATACTGCAACAGATAAAGCTATTTTGGCTCTATCCTGACCTATAACATAATCATCAAGTTTTTCTTTTATTTCTTTTGGCTTAAGATTTTTCGGATTGTTAGCTGTCTTTTTCTTCTTTGCCCTTTGCGGAGAGAAAAATTCACTATTAGGCATAATAATTTCAAAACAGTTTATAACACATTCGTCACATATATTTGCAGCACCGCCCGTTATAAGCTGGTCTACTTCGCCTTGATATCTTCCGCAAAAATAGCAGAAATTATTATCATTATTTCTGTTTGACATTAAATTTCAATTCCTTTTCAATATTAAAAGTTAATAATGACGGTATGATGAGCTGTCATCATACCGCATCAATCTTTATTTATTTTTCTACCTTTTTTCTATAACCTTGTCAATAAGACCGTATTCCAATGCCTGCTGTGCTGTCAAGAAGTTATCTCTTTCAGTATCCCTCTGGATAACCTCAAGTGGCTGACCTGTTCTTTCGCTCATAATCTGATTGAGTTTTTCACGAATTCTGATTATTCTGTCAGCATGGATTTTTATATCTGTTGCCTGTCCTTTAGTCCCGCCTAAAGGCTGATGAATCATAATTTCGCTGTTTGGAAGTGCTATACGCTTTCCTTTTGCCCCTGCAGTGAGTAAGAATGCTCCCATGCTTGCAGCCATACCAACACAGATTGTAGATACATCACATTTGATATACTGCATTGTGTCATAAATTGCCATACCGGCTGTAATCGAACCACCGGGACTGTTAATATAGAGATTAATATCCTTATCAGGATCCTCACCCTCCAAAAACAGAAGCTGAGCAACCACCAGGCTCGCTGTTGCATCGTTTACCTCATCTGACAAAAATATTATTCTGTCTTTAAGTAATCGCGAAAATATGTCATAGCTTCTTTCACCGCGACCTGTCTGTTCAATTACATAAGGAATAAAGCTCATTAGATAACCACCTTTATATTACTTTTATTCTTCAGTTTTTTTCTTTCTTGTTGTTTTAGCTGGTTTTTCTTCTGTATCAGCTGCTTTTTTTGTTGTTGTTTTCTTTGTTGCTGTTTTTTTAGCTGGTTTTTCTTCTGCATCAGCCTTTTCTGCTGTCTTTTTTGTTGTAGCTTTCTTTGTTGTTGTCTTTTTAGCAGGATTTTCTTCTTTCTTCAATTCAGCCTCTTTTTCCTTTAAGTACTCTTCTTCAGAAATTTCCTGACAAACAGCATTTTCTTTAACAAAGTCAACTGCTTTCTTAACAATTATGTCTTTTTCAAGTTCAGCTCTTGGTATCATTGAAAGGACTTTATCCTTTTCAACGCCATACTGTTCTGAAATCTTTTCAACTTCATTATTCACATCATCATCTGTTGCTTCAATTTTTTCTGCCTTAGCAACAGCGTTGAGAACGAGAAGTGATTTTACCTGTGCTTCAGCCATAGGTTTGAACTGACTTAAGTAACTAGCTTCGTCCATGCCTGTAAATTTAAGATACATTTCTCTTGAAATACCCTGTTGCATCATTGATGTTTCCTGTTCGCGTGCAATATAATTTACTCTGTCTTCAATCATTGCATCAGGAATTTCAACCTCAACAGTTTTAGCAATTTCCGAAATCACGCTGTTTTCAAATTCAGCATCTGCTCTTTCATCGAGCTGTTTTTGCATTTTAGCTTTCATATCAGCTTTATATTCTTCAATTGTATCAAACTCTGAAATATCTTTTGCAAAATCATCGTCAAGCTCAGGAAGTTCTTTTTTGCTTACTTTAACGATTTTAACATCAAACTGTGCTTCTTTACCTTTCAATTCTTCTGCATGGTAATCTTCCGGGAATGTAACATTAACCTTAACATCATCATTTGTGCCTTTTCCGATAAGCTGGTCTTCAAAGCCAGGAATAAACTGTCCTGAACCGATTGTAAGGTCATAGTTTTCTGCACTTCCGCCTTTAAATTCTTTTCCGTCTACAAAGCCCTTATAGTTAATTGTAGCAATATCGCCATTTTCGATAGCACGGTCTTCAACTGTAATCATTCTTGAGTTTCTTTCTCTTAAAGATTCAAGCTGAGCATCTATCTGTTCATCTTTTACAGTATAGACAACTTTTTTAGCTGTTATACCTTTATAATTTTTAACTTCAACAACAGGACGAACATAAACCTTTGCTGTAAATGTGAAGCCTTTTTCTTTAGAAACATCATCAATAGAAATATCAGGCTGAGAAACAACATCAAGTTTTGTTTCATCGAGCGCTTTTTCATAAGCTTCAGGCAAAAGATCATTTATAGCGTCTTCAAAAAATACGCCTTCCCCATACATTCTTTCAATCATAAAACGCGGTGCTTTACCTTTTCTGAAGCCCGGAATCATAATTTTTTTCACATTTTTGATATAAGCCTTCTGAGTAGCTTCTGCAAATTTTTCAGCATCAATACTAACAGAAAACTCTACCTGATTCTTTCCTAAATCTTTTACTTTGATAGCCATTATAAAATTCCTCCATTTTGCATTTATAACATCAATTTATTATACCACATATTTTCAAAAATGCAAGTGTTTTTTCAAAATTATCCATATTTTATTGAAATTTTTGGAATATTCACCACAACAGTTTAATAATTTCCAAAAATTATTAAAGCTTCGCTCTTATAATCTTTCCGCTTGTTGTTTTTGGAAGTTCATCTTTAAATACAACAATTCTCGGATATTTATACGGAGCAGTATGCTCCTTAACATAATTCTGAATTTCTTTTTTAAGTTCTTCACTCGGGTCAGTTCCTTTTGTAAGGACTATGCTTGCTTTAACTACCTGTCCTCTTATTTCATCAGGCTCGGCAGAAACTCCGCACTCTAAAACATACGGAAGCTCCATAATAACATTTTCAATCTCAAAAGGTCCGATACGATAGCCTGAAGATTTGATAACATCATCAATTCGTCCTACATACCAATAGTAACCGTCCTCGTCTTTCCACGCAACATCACCTGTATGATAATATCCGTCATGCCATACCTCGTCAGTTTTTTCCTTATCACCATAGTAGCCTGAGAACAATCCGCAAGGTGCACCGTCTTTAATATTAATACAAATTTCTCCTGTTTCACTTGTTTTAACCTGCTTTCCGTCTGCATTAAGAAGCTCAACCTTATAAACAGGAGCAGGTTTACCCATTGAACCGATTTTGTGAGGCTTTCCAACAAGATTACCAATAATCATTGTGCTTTCCGACTGTCCGAAGCCCTCTTTTATCTGTAATCCTGTTACTTTCTCAAACTGCCTGTAAACTTCAGGATTCAATGCTTCTCCTGCTGTTGTCATATGCTTTACAGATGATAAATCATATTTTGAAATATCCTGTTTAACCAGCATACGAAGCATAGTCGGAGGTGCACAGAAGGTTGTTATATTGTGTTTTGCAAACATAGGAAGAATTTCGGCCGCATCAAAACGGTCAAAATCATAAACGAATGTTGCAGCTTCACATAACCATTGTCCGTAAAGCTTACCCCACATTGCTTTTGCCCAGCCTGTATCTGATATAGTAAAATGCAGTCCGTCGGGGTCTACATTGTGCCAGTATTTTGCAGTATGGAAATGTCCCAAAGGATATTTATGATTATGTGCTGCAATTTTAGGATAGCCTGATGTTCCTGATGTAAAGAACATAAGCATCAAGTCATCACCGCACGCAGTATCCTCTGTTCTATCAAAATGAGAGCTGAAACGCTTGTATTCTTCGTCAAAATTTCTCCAGCCTTCTCTTTCTCCGCCCACTATCATTTTTGTTGTAAGCTGTGGACAGCTTTGGGCTGCTATATCAACCTGATGTGCAACATCGTCATCGCTTGTACAGATAATTGCACTTATTCCTGCTGAATCAAAACGATATTTAAGGTCATGCTCCTGAAGCTGATTAACAGCAGGAATAGCAATAGCACCAAGCTTATTAAGACCGAGCATTGCAATCCAGAACTGATAATGACGCTTTAAAATAAGCATAACTCTGTCGCCCTTTTTAATCCCAAGAGAAGCGAAATAGTTTGCACACTGGCTTGAAAGCTTTCTCATATCTGTGAAAGTAAATCTTCTTTCCACATTATCTTTTGAAATATGAAGCATAGCAAGCTTGTCCGGTTCTCTTCTTGAAAGCTCATCAACAAGGTCGAAAGCAAAATTAAACTTATCTTCATTTTTGAATTTTATTGATGTCGGTGTTCCCTGTTCATCTTCTGTAACATCAATAAATTTATGGTATATTCTGTCTTTTGTGTCCGCACTTTTATGTACAGTACCTATAATCTGTTCAGTAGTAGCCATATCGGAAGCCATTTCCTCAACAGTATCATCATCAGCCCTGAGTACAAATGCATAAAATTTGCAGTCCTTTCCGTCTACTGCAATCATTCCGTGGGGGGTTTTACTGTTATAATAGATACTGTCACCAGGACCTAAAACTTCTTTATGATTGCCAACCTGAACCATAAGATGTCCTTCGATTACTATATCACATTCCTGACCTTCGTGGGTTTTTAATTCAATGTCCTTATGTAACGCATCTTCACTGTAAACACATTCAACATAAAGAGGCTCAGCAACACGCTTTCTGAATGAAGAAGCAAGATTATAATAGGTCATTCCGTGTGCTTTTTCAATTCTTTGACCTTCTCCTCTTCTGGTAACGGTATATGATTTAAGCATAGGGCTTACACCCTCAACTATATCAGTAACATCAACACCGAGTGCAATCGCACACCGGTAGATAAACGCAAAGCTCAAATCATGCTCGCCCTTTTCACAAGCCACATATTCTTCTTTTGTAACATCAGTAAGCTTTGCCATCGTTTCAACAGAAATTCCCATAATTTCTCTTAATTCTTTGATTCTTTTGGCAATCTCCATTATTTTTAAATCCAAACCGATAAAGCCCTTATCCATTTTAAAATTCTCCTTTTTTAAAATATACTCTAGCGTGACAGTAGTTATCCGAACCACGCCTGGAATGGCGTTATTTCGGCATTTTTTAACTTGTCGCTCTCGAAAGGCGACAGCCTTACTTCGTTCTCCGCGTCAAAAACTGCTCAAAATTCCATCCCTTTCAGGTTCAAAGAATTTTTTGCAAACTATTTTTATGTCAATACAAGAAAAAAACGCAAGCAATACTGTTGTATTGTCAAGGCTTTTGACGCAGTAGTGACAAAAAAGAGAAAGCAAAAAACGAGGTTCGGATATCTTCTGTCACGCTACACATAAAAAAACCCGCCTCAAAGAGTTTTTCAATGTCTTTGAGACGAGCTTATAATCAAAAATCAAAAATTATAATACCCGCGGTACCACTCAAATTGCACTTTTTAAAAAAAGCACCACTTTCAGACTCTTTCAAGCCCTATGCACTAACGCAGCCTACGCGAAAAGGTTCTACTTGCTTTTATAAAAAATAAAAAAGCTTTCTTCCTTTCAACTCAGGAGCTACAAACATCGGTATTCACTTTTTTGGCTCGCACCAACCGCCAATTCTCTCAAAAGCTATCTCCGAAGCCCTCTCCGTCAAAGTTTTTAAATTTTTACGCGACTATATTAACATATTTTTTCTGTTTTGTCAATAGTTTTTCAAAAAATAAATCTTATACTGTTATATTCTGCTGTCTTTCGGGCTGAGATGGTTTTAAATAGGATGCACTAAATTCAGAATAATGAAGAACTTCGCCTTTTTCTATTTTTTTAAGTGCAGCTTTTCCTACACTTACTGCGTTTTGTAAACATTTTTCTTCATCAGCAAAAAAACAAAGCTCACCCAAATTTTCTTTTATATAGTCCTTATAGCTTATTACACCGTCACCGCAGAAAATAACTTTTTTCTTTTTTGCACCTTTCTCTTTTATTATTTCAAAAAGCTCATCAAGAGAAATTCCGCAATCATCAAGTATTTTTTCGCCATTATAATAAAGTGCTGTATAAACTTCTTTTCTTCTTGCGTCAATAATCGGACATATAAGACCATCAAATTCTTCAATATTATGCATAAGACCGTCAAGTGTGCTTACAGCAACCATTTTCTTGTTTTTTGCGTGAGCTAAACCTTTCATTGCAGAAATTCCGATACGAAGTCCCGTAAATGAACCAGGTCCGTTTGAGCATACATAATAATCAATATCATCAAGCGAAATATTACTTTTCTCTATCATTTCAATTATCTTCGGTATAAGCGTACAGGAATGTGTAAGTCCTGTATTTTCATTAAAGGAAGCAAGCACTTCATTATTTTTCATAACACAAACCGCTAAAGTTGCACCTGAGGAATCTATAACTAACAAATACCTATCTTTCAATTTTTATTATCCTTTCATCATCATTCTCGGTATAACTAATTGTTACCTTTATTGTATTATATCCGTCAAGAAGTGAAAAAGCTTTCTGGGGCCACTCTATAATATTGATACTGCCGTCGCTTAAATACTCATTAAAACCAATATCAAAAAGCTCGTCCTCCGATGTTACTCTGTATAAATCAAAATGGTTTACTTTCGGCTCTGACGGGTACTGATTAACAATTGTAAAGGTAGGGCTTGAACCACCCTCAGAAAATCCAAGTCCGTATAACATACCGTTTGTAAAACAGGTTTTCCCTGCTCCAAGCTCGCCGTACATAAGAACAATATCATTTTCTTTAAGGCTCTTAACAAACTCACCTGCAAGCTTATATGTATCTTCATAAGATTTTGTCGTATATATCTGATAATTTTCCACTAAAAACAATCCTTTTTTTAAAACTTAATACCATTATAATCCTTTTACTTCGTTTTGTCAACCGATAATATGATATAAAACAAAATAAGGGTGCTTTTACACCCTTATTTTTAAAGTAGAAGTGGTTGGATTTGTCTTCTTACCAAGGCATTTTCAATAGTTTCTTCAACCTTGTTAAAATCACAGACCAGCGATGTTGGTTTCTTCTCGCAATCATCCTGTCCCAAAGGTACAAAATATACATTTTTCAGTGCAAGGACTGTTCCCAGACTTTTTGCTGATTGAGAAAGTCCGTCATTAGTTGCAAGTGCTATAACAACGGGAATTGAATTTCGCAATGATGCCTTTGCCGCCATTGTAACGGAAGTATCTGTTATACCATTTGCAAGCTTTGAAAGAGTGTTTCCAGTACATGGTGAAATAACAAGCACATCAATATATTTTTTCGGTCCGATAGGCTCTACCTCCGCAATGGTATGCAATACTTTATTACCGCATATTAACTCTATTTTTGCAATATGGTCTTCTGCTTTTCCGAAGCGCGTGTCAGTTTCATAAGCGTGTTCTGACATAATCGGAAAAACATCGTGCCCTCTTGCACACAAAATTTCAATAACCCTTATTGATTTTTCAAATGTACAGTAAGAACCAGTAAGACAGTATCCTATTCTTATGTTATCCATTCGTCTTCAGTTCCTTTTCTCTGCCGATTATGACAGACGAAATGAGTTCTCCGGCTGTTTTTGGAGAAAATTTCCCAGGGATTCCAAGTGCATGAAAATACTTGATTTTCCTTTTTTCAAGTGCCTCAAAATCACATCCGCCAAGGCATGATGCAAGGTCAATAACAACACATGAAAGATCCAATGTACTAATCACATCTTCATCTATCACCTTAGACGGAACTGTATTTATTAAAAACTCGCATTTTGTAGCTTCTTTTTTTAAATCACTATATCCGATGTGTTTTATTCCCCCAAAATCGCACCAGGCATAATCCCTTTCCTTTCTTGCCGCAACAACAGGTATTCCCCCAAGTGATTTCACATAACCAGCAAGTATTTTCCCTATTCTTCCGTACCCTGTTATGAGTACCTTTGAACCATATATCCCCGAGGGTGATGATGAAACCATCATGCCTATCGTTCCCTCAGCAGTAAGTGCAGCATTTTTTACGGTCAGCATTTCCATAAGTGAATAATCATTTACAAAATTACTTTTTGAAAAAAAGCCCTCACCGATTATTCCGCCATATACTTTTTTGGAAGAAGTAAGAAAGTTATTTATCTCCTCCAGGCTTATAAGCATACGATTAAGCGGAGCATTAAGATACTCCCCGTTTTTGCTCACAGGCATCGGAAGCACAACAATATCTGCTTTTTTTATTCCTTCCTCTAAACTTTCTGCTTTCCTTAAGTTTGATATTTGTGTTTCATCCGCCTCCGAAAAACCATATATTTGGGTATCAAACCCATTTATTAAAAAATTTTTGGCTGCATAAAGCTGTCTTTCATCTCCGCCTAAAACAAGAACCTTTTCTTTCATCAAATCACCCTCGATAATATATTATTCTCATTTTTCTTTTGTGTTACTGATTTTGATTTTTGTAACAATATAAAAAAGACTTGAGATGTTTTTATCTCAAATCTTTTTGAATATAATTTTTTACGACTTTCTTTCTGAACCTAAATAAAATAACGCCAAAGTCCCTGGTCCTGCATGACAACCGATTACAGGGTCAAGATAGTTTATAACAACTTCTTTTATATTATATTTCTTTTTAATCTCAGAAATAACATATTGTGCGTCTTCTTCACAATCACCATGTCCTATTGCAATAATCTGATTTTCTTTATCCTGAGCATATTTTTCAAACTGTTCCACAAGGTAATTCATAGCTTGTTTTCTTCCTCTTATTTTCCCTGTTGTAACAAGCTTGCCGTCAATATCAACATGCAAAAGCGGTTTTATTCCGAGCATTGTTCCTGCAACAGCCGTTGTCGCACTTACTCTTCCGCCTCTTTTTAAGAAGAAAAGGTCATCTACTGTAACTGTATGACACATATTAAGCTTATTTTCTTCTATCCAATCACGCACTTCCTCGATAGTTTTTCCCTCTTCTTTCATTAAAGCAGCATTATAAACCAAAAGTCCTTCCCCTAAAGCTGCACAAAGAGTATCAACAGTATAAAGCTTTATATCAGGATATTTATCTCTTATAATATTTGCTGCTATTGTTCCTGACTGATATGTTCCGCTAAGTGCACTCGTAAACCCTATATAAAGAATATCTTTCCCCTCTTTTGCAATACTTTCAAATACATCCGCAAAGCTTTCAGGAGAAGCAAGTGAAGTCCTCATACTTACTTTGTTTCTCATTTTTACATAAAGCTCTTTTAAATTAGTTTTTTTGCCTTTAACATACGCTTTATCTTCAACATCATTTACAAAATAGCTAAGTGATACAATTTCGATTCCATACTTGTCTATTATTTCCTCAGGCAAGTTTGCTGTAGAATCTGTTACTATAATATATTCCATTGTTTTTTCCTCCATATAGTATTTAATACCATATTAACACATTTTATAAACTATGTCAAGTGGTTATTAAGATTTTTTCAACTATATATAAAAAAAGAAGACGGTTTTTATATCTTCCGTCTTCATTCTTTCTATTTTCAACTTGGTTTAAACCTTTTTATCTTTCTTTTCCTAAAAAGAAGAATGCCAAAGTGCCAGGTCCTGAATGAGAGCCTATAACAGGGTCAATATAATTTTTAATAATTCCCTTTATTTTATATTTTTTCTTAATTTCGGAGATAAGATACTCAGCATCCTCTTCACAATCTGCATGACCTAAAGCAAATACCTGATTTTCAGGCTCAACCACAGTTTCCTCAAATTTTTTGATAATTGCATCTAAAGCTGCTTTTCTTCCTCTTACTTTAGAAACAGCTACAAGCTTTCCGTCGTTATCAACATGCATAACAGGCTTTATACCAAGAACTGTTCCTGCAATTGCAGAGGTAGCGCTTATTCTTCCGCCCCTTTTTAAGTAAACAAGGTCATCTACTGTGAACCAGTGGCACATTTTGAGCTTATTTTCTTCTACCCAATCACGCACTTCTTCGATAGATTTCCCCTCTTCTTTCATTAATACGGCATTATAAACCAAAAGTCCCTCACCCAAAGCTGCACTTAGTGTATCAACTGTATAGAGCTTAATGTCAGGATATTTTTCTCTTATCATTTCAGAAGCAATTACACTTGACTGATAATTCCCACTCAAACCGCCTGAAAAACCTATGTAAATAATATCCCTTTTTTCTTCTGCTAGCTTTTCAAATTTAGAATAAAATACATCAGGAGAAGCAAGTGAAGTTCTTGTCTGTGCTTTTTCGCGCATTTTATCATAAAAAGCCTTAAGGTCTGTCTTTTTCCCCTTTTCGTAACCCTTATATTCCACTCCGTCTACAAAATAAGTCATTACTATAAGTTCAATTCCATACTTTTCAATTATTTCCTCAGGCAAATTAGCCGATGTATCTGTCATTATAACATAAGACATAAAAAACGCCTCCTCTTTAATTTATTCTTTATTTTTCTTTGAATCTGCTTTTTCTTCAGGCTCAAAGGTCATTATTTCGGTAAGAAGCTTGAAAGCATTAGCAGAAAGTGCTGTCTGCATTATAAGATTATAAAAGTCATCATCGTTAGTATTTTCATCTAAAATCGGAGATAAAGCAGACGCAACCTCATCAGCAAGAGAATTCATAACTGCATACTCACTTTCAGAAAAAATGTTATACAATTTTTTGACTTCTTCTTCATTCATATTAAGAGGAAAAATCTTCATTATCGTTGCAATACTAAGACTTTGCTTTAATGTACAAACAATAATAAGATATACAAGATGCACTCTGTAATATTTTTTCTTTACAGGAGGCGGAATAATATCCATTTTAACATAATTGTTTATCATAGAAGGCGTTATAAGCCTTGAGTCATTTACATTCTTTACATAAAGTTCTAAGTATTCATTCATAAGAAGTATGACCTGGTCCATATAAAGCCCTATATCAGGTATTTCCTCCCACAAAGGAAGCTTATGCTTTAGCATTATATCCTCAAGCTCAGGCAATTTTTTCTGAAATCCGTTCTTATCAAATTGCATCTTACTCACATCCTTTCTCTGCGTTTTTCACCGCCATATAGAAGTGCAATCAAATAAACATACTTTGCACCGTTTTCCTTTAAAATTTTTGCACATTCAGAGGCAGTTGCCCCTGAAGTTATAACATCATCAACAAGAAGCACCGTTTTCCCCGAAAGCTTCTTTTTAAAGCGTTTATTTATTATAAACGCACCTTTTATACTTTCATATCTTTCCTCTAACTTTTGCTTTGCCTGCTGTATATTCGATTTTTTTATAATAAGATTATCATACACTTTAAGCCCGAACTCTTTTGCAACAAGATGGCAAAGTTCAACTGCTGTACAATATTCCCTCTCGTGATAATTTGTAATCACAGTAGGAACAGGAACTGAGAAATCACATTTAACATTCATCTTTCTAAACTGCAAAGACATAAGCTTTGATGCCGATTTTACTTTATAATAATTCTTTCGGAATTTCATTTTTGTAAATGCTTCCAAAAAAGAGTCTTTATAAGGATACAATGCAATAGCACCGTCAAAATTCGGCGAAAGCTTATCACAGTATTCGCACAATATTTCCTCATGAGAAATAAGCCGTCTGTTACACAATGCACATTTTCTGTGAGAATTATAAATATCTACTTTCTCCCTACAGCTTTTGCAAAGACCATCTCCTGAATTAATCCTTTTGTCACACGAAAAGCATCTGTCAAAAGAAATAGAAAATAACTTCTTAATCTTCGTCCTCACCTATAAGCTCCATAACACAATCTATATTGTCTTTGTTTTTTTGTTTCAGTTCTTTTAGTCTGTATTTTAAATCATCGCAATAAGTTTGCCTGTTTTGTATTATTCTGTTAGCCTTTGCCAGGAAGCTTCTCTTTGTAAACTCAAGTATTCCTACATATGTGTCCTGTCCGAAATATTTCATAACGCTTTCTACTTTCGGGTCATAAGAAATTCCAAGAGAAGGAACACCTGCTACAAAAGCATATATGAGCATATGAAGTCTCATTCCGACTACAAACTCACTTTTTTTAGCAAGTGCAATACACAATTCTGCACTCATTCTTCTTTCTATACAGATACTGCTTGTTTTTTTCGCCATTCTTCTGCAAAACTCAATGTCATGAGGATGCTGAAGCGGAATAAACACTGCTTCATAACCATGTTCTTTTTTAAGTTGCTTTATCGCATTTGTAAATTCATTTTCAAAAAGTGCTGCATCTTTCCATTCACGAAGAGAAACTATAATATATTTTTTTGAGAAAAGGTCATATCTGAAAAGTAAATCCTCTGCTTCTTCCATAGAAATTTCACTAAGTCCGACAGCAGGGTCACAGGTTACCTTAATTTTAGGATTGAGAACACCCAATTCCTCCAAAAACTCTTTGGAATCAGGCTCCCTTAATGTAATAATATCTGTCTTGTTAAGAACATTTTTTGTTCTTTTTATATTTGATTTCTTATTTACCGGTCCTATTCCATTTGCATAAAGCATAACCTTGTTATCATATTTTTTTGCAAGAAGAATAAGCGTAAGATAATAAAGAAGAGACTTTGTAGATGTAACATCCTGAATAACACTTCCGCCACCCGAAATAAAGAGTTTTGACTTTCTGAGTGCCTTTATAATTGCAAATATATTCCATCTGTTAAGTGCATTTACTTTATAAATATTTTTTGCTTCCTGCGGTTTATTTGAAAGAATTGTAATAGCCACATCAGGCTTTCTTTTTTTGATATCGCGGATAATCATTTTAAGTATTGCATCATCACCGCTGTTTGAAAAACCGTAATAACCTGAAAGTATAATTTCACCGCTTTTTTTCTCGCTTGAAAGTGCTTTATATATCTCTACAGCATCGTCGCACATTTTTGATGCAGAAAAGTTTTCTTCGACAAGCTTTCTGATAGCTTCTACTGTACGGTTTTTTCTTTCTTTATCCATAAGATACGCACTTGACACAGCCTCATAAACCTTTTTAGGAGTTATTTCAGGCAATTTTCTGCAAGTGAAATTTGAAATCATATTTTTTTCAAAATCTTTTTCCAAAAGAACGCCATGATGCCCGTAGCTTCCTGTAAGAACAACTATTTTTCCTGCCATCATAGCCTCAAGTGCTGCCCTTGAAATTCCAACAAAGACATCGCAAATTTTTATAATATTATTAACATCCTGTCTTGCACCTGTGAGAATAACAGTTTTAGCGCGGGTCTTTTTATTAACGCTGTCAGCCATTTTTTTAAGTTCAATGTAAGCTTCGCCATCTCCCACAAGAATAATCTGCACATTTTTCAAAGTCTTGTTTAAATCTTCGGCCTGTTTAACAAGCGCAAACATACTTTCACAATTTGACCTCTCCATACGGCAGACACACACAATCTTTTTTGAATCCTTTTTAAGTGGAAATTCATCATACAGATAGCCATAATCCGAATTATCTAAAAACGGTTGTGGGTCTATCCCATTTACAGTTGTAACAACATCTTTTGCCTTTACACGGCTGTTTTTTATAAGATGTCTTCTTAAATCATCAGAAACAGCAAGATTTTTTTCGCCCCATACAGAAAATTTTTCAATAAATTTATTTTTGGTAAATGAAAAATGAAGTGTTGAAACGAAACCAAAATCATATTTTAATCTAAGAAGCTTTATAATAAAATTAGGTATTCTTGCATGAGAATGAACAATGTCGAACTTTTCTTCGCGTATGGATTTAGAAAGAGTTTTATATGAGGTTATAAGTGCTTTTGGTGTTTTTGATGTAAGCGGTGCATAAATATGCCCTATTCCCTCTCTTTTAAGCACATCAACATAGACACCGCCCTCGGACGCTACCTTAACATAATATCCTCTTTTATGTAACTCTCTGGCAAGCTCTAAAATGTGAGTTTCTGCTCCGCCGATGTCCATTCGCATGGAAACAAGTAATATCCTCATTTTAAAAAATTCACCTTTTCTTTTTTACCACCAAAATTATCTTCTGAAGTCCTCATCATTTTCGTCTGCTACATCAAGCCTTACAGGAAGAAACTTGAAAACCTCTATTCCCTCTTCTAAAAGTGCTTTTCTTATAAGCATAGGGTTGAGATTTTTACTCTGGCCACAGGCAAGAACACACTTGATACATAAATTCTCCTCATTTTTTTCAAGAGAAATTTCATATATATAATCCCTAAGATTTATAGTCTTTATTTTTCCCTTTGCTTTTTTTTCAACATTTATTTCACTCTTATTGAAAAAATCTAAAAGCTTTTCATCACACGAAGTTCTTATTTCAATTTCATAAAAAGCTTTATGACTGGAATTAAAACTCTTTTCGTAGTCTATATGTAATTTTTTAATCAAAATACCATTTGGTGATGCTTTTTGAAGTCTTGAAAATATTTCTTCCTCGCTCATATCCTTTGTAAGCTCAAAATCAGCAAACTCGCTTTTTCCGCAAACCCCAACAGGAATAGGATTTGCCACAGAAAGGACAATATGGGGATTATATCCATTTGAATATTTTAAGGGAAGCTCTGCCCTTTTTAAAATTTTCCCCATCGCTTTCATAAGCTCTAAATGGGAAATATATCTTATATTCTTTTCAAATTCAAGTCTTATTTTCATTTCATACCCTCAGCCTTTGATAACTTTTTTCAAAGTATTACAGTTCTTCTTTCTTCAGATTAAGTACATAAGCCTTTGCCTTCATAGCAAGCTCATCATTTATCGGAAGAAGGTCGATATCTTCGTTATATTTTCTTAAAATTGCTTTTTTTATAAGTGCATCTGCAAATTCAGGATTTTTTGGCAAAAGTGGACCGTGAAGATTTGTTCCGAAAATATTTTTATACCAAATGCCCTCTTTTTTATCTTTTCCGTTGTTACCGTAACCTCTTATTACAGTTCCAAGAGGCATTGCATCATCACCAATGTATATTTTTTCAGTATGATTTTCAAAGCCTGCAATAACACCGAACTGTGTATCTATGCATACATTCCCCATAAGCTTTTTATCACCTTGCTGACTTTTCTCTACACGCATATCACAAATTCCGAGTCCCTCTGTTTTCTCATCCTGTAAAAAATAATAATTTCCAAGAAGCTGACAGCTGTCGCATACAAATAACATTACTCCGTCATTATCACGATAAGAAATAAACTCATCCTTGAATGAAAGGAGCTTATCACCTGCTTTTTTCAGGTCCTTTTCACTTCCACCGCCTAAAAAAACAATATCTGCATCTTTTAAATCTATTTCATCGTCTATATTAACAGAAATGATATTAACATCAATTCCCCGAAGTTGGCATCTCTTTTTTAACACAACAATATTTCCCACATCACCGTAAAGGTTCATAATTTCAGGAAAAAGATGAACTATATTGAGCGTTTTTTCCATATTTATAACATTCCTTTCAATATATTTTATCCTGTGTGCCATGTTCTTTTCTGTACTGCTTTAATTTTTTATTTAAGTTTTTATGAGCATCAAATATCAGTGTATAGTTAACAACAACATACACAACCTCAGCCTCGGTACGAAGCATTTCCATTGCACCCTCGGTCGGGTCTTCAAATACTTTTGGCTCATCACAAACATCTGCATAGTAAAGTCTTAACGCAACATCATATTTTCTTCTTCCCGAAACACCGTAACCGCAAAGATTTTTCAGCTTTTCAAATTCAACATCGTAAAGCCAGGAAATATCTGTTCCATCACTTTCAAAATCATTTACACCTATAATAACAGCTTTTTTTCTTTTATCATTCTCAATTGCTGAAATTGCCTGATTGAAGCCGGCAGGATTTTTTGCGAGATTAAGAATTACAGGCTTTGTGAAGTGAAATTCTTCCATTCTCCCTACCTGTGTTTCATATTCCCTGAAAATATTTGTATAGTTTGATATATAAAGTCCGATAGTTTCGCATACACTTATTGCTGCAAGCATGTTATAGATATTATAAAAACCGTAAGTATTTGAATGAACTTCAAATTTATCATTCAGTTTAAAGCTTACTTGTCCGTCAGAATTAACCTCTGTTGCGAAATAGTCCGGCTCATTTCTTGAAAAATCGCACTCTGGACAGGAATATTTTCCCAACTGGCTGTAATGGTGATATTCATAAGAAAGCTCTGAACCGCATTTTAAACAGAATTTGCCTTCATTTGTTTCAGCTTCATCGTTTGTGCTTTTTTCATTTATTCCGTAACGAACTACCTTGTTCTCGCAAATAAAGGAAAAATAATTTGAAACAGGGTCATCTGCATTTAGGATAAGTGTTGCATCGGGTGCTTTATCAATCGCAATTTTTATCTGTTTCGCTGTAAGCTCTGTATCACCGTATCTGTCAAGCTGGTCTCTGAAAAGATTTGTAATCACAATATAATCGGGTGAAATATGGTCAAAAACTATCTTTGCACTCGCTTCGTCAATTTCGATAACTGCCCATTCTGCATCAAGTTTCCCAAAAATATTTGTTTTTTCTAAAAACGCAGTTACAACACCAAAGAGCATATTTGCACCGACTTTATTGCAGACAGTCTTTGCTCCTGTAGATTCGATAATGGTATTTATCATATTATTTGTAGTCGTTTTTCCGTTTGTCCCAAGAGTACATATAATACCTTTATGTATCTTCGGAGAAATTAACTTCAATATATCAGGACAGATTTTCATAGCAATCTGTCCCGGCAGAGATGAACCGGCTTTCCCCAAAATTCTCCCTGCAATTATTAAAAGCTTACATACAATTACAGATAAACTTAATTTAAAATTCATAGCCAACCTCCAAAGGAAATTGAAAACATCTGGTTTTCCTTTTTTATTTTTTCTCAAAATAATACAGCACTCGGCTATACTTCCATAATAACAGGAAGTATCATAGGTGTTCGTTTTGTTTCCTTATTAAAATACATTCCAAGTGCAGATTTTATCTCGCTTTTTAAAGTAGCCCAGTCTGTAACATTTCTTTCCAATAGCGCATCAAGTGTTTCCTTTGAAATACGCCTTGTTTCCTCCATTAGCTCTTCGCTTTCTCTCATATAAACAAATCCTCTTGATATAACATCAGGACCTGCAATAATCTGATGCGTCTGTGCGGAAATAGAAACAACAACAACGATAAGACCGTCTTGCGCAAGATGCTTTCTGTCACGGATTACAATATTTCCTACATCACCCACAGAAAGACCGTCTACAAATATCTGTCCGCTTGTAACACTACCTGCTATTTTAGCATTGTTCGCATCAATCTCAAGAATATTTCCGTTTTGAAGTATAAATATATTTTCATCCTTTATACCAACTTTAAGTGCAAGCTCTCTGTGATTTAAAAGATGCTTATACTCTCCGTGAACAGGCATGAAATATTTTGGCTTTGCAAGTGCAAGAATAAGCTTAAGCTCTTCCTGACAAGCATGCCCTGAAACATGAACATCAGCTACATTATCATATAATACCGTTGCACCTTTTTTAAAAAGTCCGTTTATTACTGTTGCAACAAGCTTTTCATTACCAGGAATAGGATTTGCACTTAAAACAACAAGGTCGTTTTTGTCTATTTCCACTTTTTTATGACCTGAAAATGCCATCCTGTGAAGACCACTCATAGGCTCGCCCTGAGAGCCTGTTGTTATTATAGTGATATTTTCATCGTTATATTTTTTTATATCATCAAGACTGATTAGTGTTCCGTGCGGAACATCCATATATCCAAGTTCCATTGCAACCTGCAAAATATTTTCCATACTTCTTCCTGAAACTGCAACTTTTCTGTTGTATCTCACAGAAGCATTTATTATCTGCTGTACCCTATGAACATTTGACGCAAAGGTTGCAATAATAATTCTCTTATCCGGATTAGTGAGAAAAATATTGTTAAGTGCTTTACCAACTGTACTTTCACTCTGTGTAGAGCCTGGTCTTTCGGCATTTGTAGAGTCCGACATTAAAAGCAAAATTCCTTTTTTTCCAAGTGTTCCTATTCTTGTAAGGTCAATCATTTCATCTGAAACAGGCGTTGCGTCAATTTTGAAATCACCCATATGGAGTATAGTTCCAAGAGGTGTATGAACAGCAATCGCAACAGAATCTGCTATTGAATGGTTAGTATGAATAAATTCTACACTCATACTTCCAAAAGAAATTGTATCTCCTGCATGAATCTGATTAAGCTTTGCACTTGATACTAAATTATGCTCCTTTAATTTAAAACGGACAAGTCCTATTGTAAGCATCGTTCCAAAAATGGGAAGCTCCGGCAATTGCTTTAACAAATAAGGGATGCTTCCTATATGGTCCTCATGACCATGAGTAATAACAAGTGCTTTTATCTTATTCTTATTTTTTATAACATAAGAAAAATCAGGTATAACAAGGTCTACCCCTAAAAGCTCCTCGTCAGGAAATGCAATCCCGCAATCAATTATAATGCTCGAATCCCCATATTCTACCACAGTGAAGTTTTTTCCGATTTCATTAAGTCCGCCCAATGGGATAACTCTTACTTTTTTATTTTTTGACACAAATAAACCTCCATAAAATTATTTTTTCCGTTCGTATTTTTAAAAAAACTCACACAAAAAAGTGTGTTTTTATAATTCAGATGTATTATTCCCTTTTTTTAACACTTTTATAAATCTGAATTTTTATTTCTTCATTAATTTTATATTACGCATAACATAAAGAACAAACGACATACACATAACAAAAGCACAAATTGTTACAAACAAATCTGAAATATGAGGCGGTATATCATACCACAGCATATGTACAATCATCATTGCATAAAGGGTACAGGTAGAAAGCTTTCCGTGCCAGTCAGCACCTTTAACCTCACCTGATTTGTTTATACCGATAATTCCTGTTACAGCGGTAACAATTTCTTTCACACTTAAAAGCAAAAAAAGATACATCATCTTTGTAAACCTTGAAAAGAGACAAAGAAGCATTGCTGCCTGGGTAAGCTTATCCATAATAGGGTCAAGGATTTTCCCAAAATCTGAAACCATATTGAATTTTCTAGCGATAAATCCGTCCAGAACATCTGTAAGCCCTGAAAGAAGCACCAGTATAACTGTCAACGAAAAATTATCATATTTCAAATAAGTTATAACAATTACAGGTATCAACAGCAATCTGAAAAAGCTGAGCATATTTGGTATTGTTAATATATCTTCTTTAGAGAATTTCAACTTCATTTTCTTTCTCGCTTTCCATACACAAATTAGTGTTTAAAGTACCAACTTTGTGCAATTTCTCATATTTTAGTATAGCACATTTATAAAATTATGTCAAGCATTCTTCACACAAAAGACACAAAAAAGAAGATTGCAACAAAACCATTGCGTTTTGCTGCAATTCTCCTTTTATCTATATTTGAAAAATCCCGTTTCCTTTTCAAAAGGCATCATATCTTTATCTTCTTTTTTGACTTCTTCTTTAGTAACATTATTATCCTCGATTTCATAATCAAAGAAATCATTTTCCTCCTCCATTTCAAACGGAAGCGGGAAAACAGGAGCTGTTTCCTTGGCAAACTGTTCTTCATGCGGCATTTCATAATCGAAAAATTCGTCTTCGTCTTCAAACGGAAGCGGATTATTTACTACTTCTTCAAGTGGTTGCGTTTCTTGTATTTCATATTCAAAAAATGCTTCCTCTATTTCAAACGGCATTTTTTTGTTTTCCGCACCTGCTGAAATATTATTTTTTGAAGAAGTCGGCCTTTTTTGATTCATAACTTCCATATTATATTCAAAAGTTTTTCTGACAAGTGTACGCTTTTTAATTAAGTACATAAGAATAGAAAGAAAGAATGATACAATCACTATCAGAACTACACAAAAAAGTAAAGTTTCAAGTGCCAATGCGTTTTCAATTCTTTTTGTATTTAAAACAAGGTCTTCATATACATAAATATACTTCTGCTCGCTTTGGGAAATTGATTCACATAACTTTAAAAGTTCCCTTATTTGTCTTTTTTTGTTAAGCTTGACACCATTTTCAGAATACAAAAGCTCACTGCCCTGTTCATTTATATATCTTATGATGCTCTCATTTTGGAATTTCTTTTCTTTTATACTTGTTATAAGAGAAAGAAGAAAAATTTTATCTTTTCTGTCTGATTGAAGTACCTTTTCATAAATCATGCAAACTTGTGGATACAAAGAAAGACTAAAGTTTTCATTAATATACTTTATGTTTTCTATATCTTTAACTGAAACCTGAAGCATCCCGTCAGTTTGATATATAACCTTATCAGAAAAGTCATACAAAGGCTTTTGGTTATTAAGAAATCTTTTGAATGATATAAGTGCACAAAGTGCATCGGTAGTTTCAGCTGTAACATCAGAATTTTCATCTACCTTAAAGCTTCCGTCTTTTTGTTGGTATTTCAAAAGCCCGTCAAGGAGATTATTTCCATGCTTTATAAAACGAGCATCCTCATCAGGATTTATTCCAAGTGTACACAATGCAGTTATGACAGCAGAAGTAGTTTTGATATTACTTTTTGAATAGGCTTTATATGAACCGTCATCTGACTGTTTTTTGGAAAGTACAGACAAACTTTTATCTATACACATATCAACATAATGATAAAGAGTAGGCTCGTCCTCAATTCCGTATTCCTTTTCAAACTCTTCAAATGTTACTTTTATGCCTTCTTCTTTTCTTTTTTTATCAAGTTCTTTTTTAAGCTCAATAGTTTGTTCTCTTATTTCATATTTTCTTCTTTCGTTATTATAATCCTTCGCCAAAGCAAGAATTGAAAGAGCTGAAAGATAATATGGAGATGTGCTGTCGGTTGATGTATAAGTTCCGTCAGGAAGCTGAGAATCCACTATTTTAGCCATTATATCTTCACGGAATTTTAAAATGTCAACATCATAATCATAGTTATAAGCATCAAGTGCTATAAGTCCCCATGCATAACCCTCAAGTCCGTTTTTTCCAAGAGAATAAGCCGTATCACGATTATAAATATTGTCAGCAAGAAAATCATAGCTCTTTCCGTTAGCTCCTTTTATCGTATAAGGATTTGCATTACAGGCAAGCATTGCCAAAGACATTTGTGCACCTGTTGCGGCAGGCAAAGAGTATAACTTCTCATTTGTACTGTATTTATCACTTATAAAATTATTTAAGACCGCAGAGTAATTATTATAATTATCCGAAAAACCTCCCTGAGAGAGTGCAACCACAAGCTTAGCATCGGAAAAATCAAAAACATTTTCCAAAACATCTGAGTTTATTATATAACCGTTTGATTGTGATTTTTTATATGAAATTATATTTTCTATTGCAATATCAAGTTTTTCTGCTGTGCTTTTAGGTGTAGCGTAACAGCACGGAAACGACAGAAAAAATACGAACAATACACATACGAGTTTAATTATAAAGTTAGTTTTTTTGCAGTTCATATATTCTCACCTTTCACATATTTAATAATTATATTATATAAGAAAAAGATGTTTTTGTCAACAAAACTTAAAATTTTTTATTTTTTTGTAAAATGCCTTGCAAAGTAAGCCTTTATATAGTAAAATATATTCATAGGGGGTGGTTTTACCATGTCAAAGCCGTTGGCAGACAGAATAAGACCTGAAAATCTTGACGAGGTTTTCGGACAAAAGCATCTTATCGGAGAAAACATGCCGCTTAGGGTTATTGTAGAGAAAAAGGTTATCCCGAATATGATTTTTTACGG
Organism: Clostridia bacterium; assembly: GCA_045661305.1. Taxonomy (GTDB): domain Bacteria; phylum Bacillota; class Clostridia; order UMGS1840; family UMGS1840; genus UMGS1840. The sequence goes on from JAZRFJ010000001.1 coordinate 41,411, forward strand.
CCCAAGCGGAACAGGAAAAACAACAATTGCAAATATAATAACTAAAATTACAAACAAAAAATTGTATCAGCTTAATGCTACAAATGCTTCTGTAGCAGATATAAAGGCTATAATTTCAGACCTTGACGGTTATTTCAGCCGAGACGGTGTCGTTCTATATCTTGATGAGATACAGAATTTCAATAAAAAGCAACAGCAATCGCTTTTGGAGTATGTTGAAAAGGGACAGATTACTCTTATTGCAGGAACAACTGAAAATCCGAGCTTTTACATATATAATGCACTTTTATCAAGATGCAGTGTCTTTGAGTTCAAAGAATTAAACGAAGAAGACCTTATGTTTGCGATAAAAAGAGCCGTCGAAAAGCTAAACGAAACGAGTAAAGCTGTATTTTCCGATGAAGCAATAGAATACATTGCGATTAATTCCTGTGGAGATTGCAGACGGGCAATAAATGCTGTTGAAATGTGCGTTTTGACATCTAAACCTGATAAAGATAATGTTGTATTTGTTGATGAGGAAACAGCGAAGCGTGTTTGCGGAAAAAATAATTTCAGATACGACAAATTCGGTGACAGTCATTACGATATACTTTCTGCGTTCCAAAAATCAATAAGAGGCAGTGATGAAAATGCAGCACTCCACTATCTTGCTCGCCTTATATCAGCAGGTGATATAATATCGCCTATAAGAAGACTTCTTGTTATTGCAAGTGAAGATATAGGACTTGCATATCCACAGGCGGCATCTATTGTAAATGCACTTTGCGACAGTGCAACAAGGCTCGGACTTCCCGAAGCCCGTATTCCGCTTGCACAGGCTGTTATACTTTTGGCAACTGCACCGAAATCAAATTCTGCTATTTGTGCTATTGATATGGCACTTAGTGATGTTACTACTATTAACTGCGGTGATATTCCCGCTCATCTTAAAGATTCGCATTATGCTTTTTCAAAAGAGCTTGGTCACGGTCTTGATTATAAATATCCCCATGACTTTAAGAACCACTATGTTAAACAGCAGTATTTGCCCGACCCGATAAAAGAAAGAATTTACTACAATTATTCGGATAATAAAATGGAAGAGCAGATGAAAGCATATGCACAGAAAATAGGGAAAATTAAATAAATATATATAAGATGCTGTCAGAATTTTGAACAGCATCTTTTTTGTAAATTTCTTTTCCGCGCATCTCCCTAAAAAGAATAAAATTTTAAAATTTCTATTGACAAATCCCCAATAATGATGTATAATTAGCTTTGTTGTGAGGCGGATTGGTCAAGCGGTTAAGACACGGCCCTCACAAGGCCGAAACACGGGTTCGATTCCCGTATCCGTCACCAGACACACAAAAAGAATAAAGAATAGTAGCTGAATTAACTCATTTACTTATTCTCTATTCTTTATTTTTTTATTTTAAAACGAGGTTATATAATGAAAGAATATTTTAAACGCACAGAATATCTTCTTGGTGCAGCTTCGATGGAGAGATTAAAAAACTCCCGAATTGCAGTATTTGGGATAGGCGGTGTCGGCGGATATGTTTGCGAAGCACTTATAAGAAGTGGGATAGGTCAGATTGATATATTTGACAATGATACAATAAGCGAAACTAATATAAACAGGCAGATTATTGCAACTGTTGATACAATAGGAAAACCAAAAACCCAAGTTATGAAAAAAAGGTTACTCTCAATTAATCCGTCTTCCGTTGTTAATGAGCACAATGTTTTTTATTCATCAAAAAACAGCGCTGATTACGATTTTTCCATATTTGATTATGTTGTTGATGCTATTGATACCGTAAGCTCAAAAATAGAACTTATACAAAAATGCAAAGAAACAGATACAAGAATTATAAGCTGTATGGGAACAGGAAACAAGCTTGACCCTACTAAGCTTGAAATTTCAGATATTTCAAAAACCTCTGTTTGTCCTCTTGCCCGTGTCATGAGATATGAACTAAAGAAAAGGAACATAAAAAAGCTTAAAGTTCTTTATTCTAAAGAAATACCTATAAAACCAACTGTAAGTTTCAATGAGGATTTACCATCAGGTAAACGCTCCGTACCCGGAAGCACCGCTTTTGTTCCCTCAGCGGCAGGTTTAATAATTGCAAGTGAGGTAGTAAAAGACATACTTAATAACTGATTGAAATCAAAAGAGCTGTGATATCACAGCTCTTTTTGTTTTATATACAATTTTATTTTTTCTCCAAAATTTCTTTTATGTTCTTCACAGCCTCAGGCAAACGCTTTTTAAGAAGAATTTTTTCTCCTTTTCCGTTTTTTGCGAGAATATAATTTCTGTCATCATATGAAACATATTCATATTTAACTGTTTTTCCGTCTGTGTACTTAAATGTAACAGTATATTCTCCGCCTTTTGTATCAATAGGTTTAGGAAGCATGGTATCAACAGTTATACCTATTATTTCACGATATGCCTCTTTGAAATCATCCTCTTTTATATCTTTACCGTTTATTTTGTAGCTGTAGCTGTCCTCTTTTCCCGATATATCAAAAGCAAATTTTTCTCCCTTACCCTCTATAACAACCTGATTTATTTTTGTTATAAGAACAAGATGTGCCGATTTATCCATAAGTAAATCAGGAGTAAAGGTATCAAGCAAATTATAAAGTGATGGTTCCATAGCAAAAATGTAATTTTCACCGTTAAAAACAGTATAAACATAACCGTTTTTATCCTTGTTTCCAAATTCAAACACATGCTTATTTGTTCCATCCTCGATTGTAACAGTTTTCTTTCCTATTCCGTATTTACCTTTATTACTTATACTGTCATCAGCAAGAAAATACCCTATATTAACTGTATATCCGTTTTCTGAAAGCATTTGATAAAACGGTGTAAGTCTGTCCTCATTCACAGCCATTTTTTTAGGATATGTCATTACAAAGCTTGTTGTAACATCTAATATATTTGCTTCTTCTTCAGTTTCTGCAACCTTAAAGCCGACATAATCAGCACCGTCTTTTTTAATCATAACTGATTTTACATCAGGTGTGATAGTCGCAAGGGTAGTCTGTCTGAAACCGTCTGTATGTGTAGTAAAATACGATGCAATATAAGGTAAGACTGCATAAGTTCTGCCCTCATACTCCAAGAAATGCTGATTTTGACCGATAACCTCATTCCCAAGTATTACAGTTTTATCTGTTCCGTCTTTAAAATGAATTGTCACTCTTGCACATTCCGAAAACCCTACATCTTCACCCGTAAGTTCCTTTTGTGCCCTTATTGAAAGAAATGAATTAAATGTACCTGACATAAGCGATGAGGAATACGGTATGCCTTTGTTATTAAGAAGCTCATATTCGCCTTCGCCTTTATTTACGATAGTAAAGGTTTGTTTTTCATTTTTAACGGTAACACTGTCAACATCTTTATTTTCAAAGTCAGTTACAACGATATCCTCTGAAACATCTGAGAAAGAATTGTCTTCCTGTACATCGTTTGTGTTTAAATCGGGCATTTTCAGTGCAAAAACAAGTCCGACACAAAGAATACCGATAACAACAACAGCAATAACAATATTTCTTATAAGCTTTTTATTATTCATTACAGATATCTCCTCTTAAGCCATATGATTATGCCTGCAAGAAGAAGTCCCACAGGGATAAGCCATACAAGCACATAATAAAGAACGGTAATCACAACATCATTAGGACGTGTAAAAAGTCCTTTTGTAATGATTTTTGAAGAAATCTTTAACGAATCACTTGAGTTTGTAAGGTAAGTAACTGCATTTTCAGTAAACTCGCTGTTTGCACGGTTTCCTGTCATCTGTTCTGTAAGCTCAAAAGCAAGCACATTTCCGATAGCAAAAACTGATGCTGTTTTTTCTTCACCGCTATCTGTTACAACCGTTTTTTCGCTAAGCACACACAAATCAACAGATCCTTGTAAATCGTTATCATCAAATTCAAATGAGCTTGCATTAAGATTTGTTTCCACAAATGAATCATTTGATGATTTTACAAGTGATGTTACAGTTGCTTTTTGAGGATTGTTCTCCACTATATCAAATCCCATTGTGCCACCTACAAACATAACAGGAAGCTTTAAGGAAATAATATTTGAAGTTATCTGATGTTCCTGCAAATCAGGTGCAAATTCAACGGGTGAGCCGAGTGTTTTTGTTGAATCATTTTCTATAACATAACCATGAACAGGCTTTATTCCCCATTCTAAAAGGTAGCTTTCAAATGTCGGACATGAGTTAAGTCCTGGTGAATATAGCAAAACAAGCTTTCCGCCATTATCCAGAAAAGCATCTATTTTTTCGCATTCCGAAGCGGAAAAGTCAGATGACGGCATAACAGTTGCCAAAACATCAGCATCCTCAGGAATAGGTGCATTCATAATTGATATTGTTTCTATATCGTTATCCTTATCTTCTATTACACTGTTGAAGGTTGATGTTTCTCTCTCTCCGTGACCTTCGAGGAAATAGAATTTATTTTCTGTTACCTTTCCCGTAACAAACAAAATTCCGTTTGTGAGCTTTGATTCAAGGTCAAAGCTTGACATACTTGACTGACCTGTTGAAGAAAGGTTTTTCACTAAATTTGCAACGGAAATAACCTTGTAGCTATCCCCATATTCCAAAATTATATCGCCCTCCGATATAGCTTCACCAAGCTGTTGATACTTAGTGAGCATTGTCTGATTTTTATATATGTCAATAAACTGAAAATCTATTTTATTTGTAAGCTGTCTATATCTTTGAAGATACTCTTTAACACGAACATCAACATATTCTTCAGGTGCTAAAACATATGCCTTAACTTCTACATCAAGCTCCTTTAAAATATCTTTTGTTTCCTCGGATATTTCATAAATTTTATCCTCTGTCAAATCTATTTTGAGAGGCACTTTTGATGATATTGTTGTAACTATGAGATTAATAAGTATAACTGCAATAACTACAACTGCAGTTATAACCCAGGAATTAACCTTGTATTTTGTATTTTTCATCCTAAATCCCCTCCCTTACTTATATCTTCTTGTTTCGATATTTCTTTTTGCAAGGAAAAGAAATACACCAATAAAGCTTAAATAATAAATAATATTCGGCAAATTAAGAAGTCCACTCTGAAAATCTGTATATCTGCCCATTACAGAAAACCAACTAACAATTTCTTTTAACACTTCATTTGTAATGCTTGTTGTCCAGCTGTCAAGCTGATAAACAAAGAAAAGCGAAACAAATGTTAAAATAGCTGAAACAACCTGGCTTTCAGTACATGATGAAATGAATAGCCCTACTGCTATAAATACACCCCATATAAGCATGAAGCCTATATACTGTCCAACAACTTCACTCATTATAGGTGAGCCTATCACAGAAAAAATAACAGGATATATAAGAGTTATAACACAGCCTACTCCAAACACAGCATATGCCGCAAAGAATTTTCCAAGTACAATATCCCACACACTTACGGGTGCAGTAATCAAAAGCTGGTCTGTTTTTTTAGCCTTTTCTTCTGATAAAAGTTGCATTGTAAGAACAGGTACAATAAAAAGACAAAGCACATTTACATAGTTTAATATGTAGTCAACTGATGCCTGTGTTGTATATAACATAATCGCATAAAACTGCATTGACGCAAGAAAAATAAACGGAGCTAAAAACACATATGCAATCGGAGTTTTAAAATAATTTTTGAATTCTTTTTTAAATATCGCACTCATTATTCTTCCTCCTCGCTTTCTCTAGGCTCAGTTTTTTCTTCCAAAGCTACCTCTTCTTTTTCTTCTTTTTCTTCAGGTTTCACAAAAATACTCTTTATTTTTTCAATAAAAGAAACTGGCTTTTCTTCATCGTCCAAAGATTCGTGAATTTCCTCACTTGTAACACGCACAAAAACATCCTCTAAAGTCGATTTTCTTCTTTCAAAACCTAAAATAACCATTCCCTCGTCTTTAAAAAGATTAAAAAGCTTTTCACGGATATCTTCATCCTTGTCAAGAGAGGATATTTCGATTTCAACAACACCCTGCTCCTTTGGTGAATCTATGATATGAGTTCCTATAAAATCAGTGTTGCTTACGATTTCATTCACACGGTTTCTCTCGCCTTTTATCTTCATAAGATATGTATTTGTTTCACCGCCTGAAAGGTTCTCTATCGTATCCTGTGCAACAATTCTTCCTTTATTTATAATAATAACTCTGTCACAAAGTGCAGTAACTTCCTGCAAAATATGTGTGCTTAAAATAACAGTTCTTTCTTTGCCGAGCTTTTTTATAACATTTCTTATCTCAATAATCTGTGTTGGGTCAAGACCAACAGTAGGCTCGTCTAATATAAGAACTTCAGGATTTCCGATAAGTGCACCCGCAAGTCCCACTCTTTGCTTATAACCTTTTGAAAGGTTTCTTATAAGGCGGTTTTTCATATGAGTAATGCCAACCTGTGACATAACAAGCTCAATATGCTCTTTCTTCTCCTCCTCATTCCCTTTTACACCCTTTAAATCATATACAAAATCAAGGTACTCATTAGGTGTCATTTCGTTATAAATAGGCGGATGCTCAGGAAGATAGCCTATCTTTCTTTTAGCCTCTTTCGGATTATCAAGGATGTCAAATCCGCAAACACTCACCTTTCCGCTTGTTTTTGATAAATAGCCTGTCAGGATATTCATTGTTGTACTCTTTCCCGCACCATTAGGTCCCAAAAAGCCTAAAATTTCGCCCTTTGAAACTGAAAATGATATATCGTTGACAGCTTTATTGCTTCCGTATTTTTTAGTAAGTCCGGAAATTTCTATAACTGTACTCACTTTCGTTTTCCTCCCAAAAAATTAATCACTTTTTTATTATATAACAAATATATGTTTTTTTCAAGAACTTTTTTTATTTATTCAATTGTGACTCTCATCGACGGCGGAACTATATTAACAAAGGTAAGGCCCGGATTTAATACAAGCTCTTTTCCGTCAGCAGTTTTGTAAACAGTTTTTGCTCTTCTTGAATTTTTCTGCCATGTTATATCAACTGCTTTTCCATTTGTTATATATTTTCCTTTTCCGCTTCCGACAGTACGCATATCCTGTCTGCCTGCAGTATCCCCCGAAATGGTATAATTTGAAACCTCCTGTAAAATTATATTTACAGGTGCATAAAGAGTGCCGTCAGGGCTTTTGTGAACAGTAGAAGAATTCATCGTTCTTTTATAGTTTTTTTCTTCTTCATCATATTCGTATGTTACTTTATAGATTGAATTGTAAGGGATAACGATTTTCTTTGCACTTGCATCCGATGTAAGCTCTGTCATTTCATCATTGTAAGGAAGAAATTTTGCATCTGTTTTTTGGGATATTCCCTTTTTCTCCATAGCCTTTTTTATATTTTTAATACTTGTATAAACGCTGTGATAATCGTATTTATATTTTTCTTCTCTCCAAAAATAGCTCTCATCACCCAAAATTCCGTTCATCATTTTTACGCCTAAATTTCTCAAATCCTCGCTTGCTCGCGGGCTTACACCAAAGCCTGTAAAGAAAGCGTCATGCTCAAACACAAAATCATAAAAATAATGTCTTACTGAACGGATTGGACCTATTTTTGCAGTATCCTTGCCTTTAAAAAACGCAAGTAACCTCGTTACTCCTCCCTCAACATACATTTCATAAATCATATATGCGTCCGAAAGTCCGCTGTGAGGCCACGAATCCTTGCCGTCATTATCAATTACAACAGCAATCGGTCTTTCATCATTATCATTATATTTTTCTTTTATTTCAGGCTCTTTTTCTGTCACTTCTTCTATCGGAGGATTTAGATTTTCTTCCGCTTTTTCGTTTTTCTTCTTACCGCAGCCGCTAAATAATCCGAATGAAATTGTGAGTGTTAACAAAAGTGAAATTGTTCTTAATATATTTTTCATTAACTATACTCCTCAATTTTTAGAATAATCAATGATAAGATTACATGTATTGCAATTATCATAACAGTAAACATAAACTACCTTTTTCAACATGGAAAGCTCTCTGAAATCTTCATATGTCATTACTGAATAGAAACTATTGAAATTTATAGTCCCAACAGTCGTTTCAAAAGAATATGCACAAATTCTATCATCCCATTCAACTTCTTTTATATTAGACCAATTTGTCAACTCGCTCTCGCTTGAAAAGCTGTCAACCTTTTTAAATATTCCAAGCATATTTCCACCGACATAATAAGGAAGCCCTGCAACTGCATATCCGCAAAGCTGAGGTGTTCTTGGTTGAACTTCTGCTGGCTTTAATGTACTGATATTATACAACAAAGCCTCTGTCTCGGTATTATTTCTTTCATCTCCTGCAGTTGAAAGCATACCATAATAATAACCGTTATCATAGTTTATAAGATGTCTGTATAAAGATATTTCATTTTGAGCGTTAAGTGCATACCAAATAATGTCATTGTCTCCTATCTCATATACATCTTCGTTTTCTATTCCTGTTATACCGATTTTTTGAGGACTTTGTGCCACTGCATATGTAACCTCCTCACCATTTACAAATCCTGTAACAGCACCATCCGCAACTGATTTTACAATCATTGGGTATGCACCGTAATCCAGTGCCAATTCAACCTCATCAAAATTATTTTCAACAATCAAACAATTCTCATTTTCGTTTACATTGGCTACCGATTTTAAAGTATCAAAATTTTCTATAAGAATAACTTTAAAAAGATATTCTTCAATTTCAAGATCATTTAATAAAACAGGTACAGTTGTTGTTCTTTGTGTTTCATAAGCGAACATATTTCTTTTGTAATATTCTTTAGAAGAACATCCCACAAATCTGCCGTTTTTATCGTCATACACAGCTACAATAATAAGAAATTCTGTATTAACATCTTCTATACATTCATCAACATAGAAAGAAATTTCAGCTTCTAAATTATTACCGCCTTTGAATGTAACACTTTCGAATTTATAATTAAAATCATACAATGGCTCTGCCATAACGCAGTTAAAGCTCATGAAAATCAAAATAAAAATTACCATTGTCAAAAAAATCCTTTTCATATAAGTTGTCCCTCCGTTTTTTATAATACATTAATTTTATCATGTTAGCACAGTATTGTCAAGATTTTATTCCCAAAATATTATAGGTGAATTATATTACATTTTTATGCAATAATAAATATAAAGCAATACAAAAAAGGGGAACAATAATGAAAAAAAGAGTAAACGAGTCTTCTTCACAGCAGGTCCATGTGCTGACAATGTCAAATTTAAACGGATATAACAGACTTTTTGGCGGACAGCTCCTATCATGGATTGATGAGGTTGCAGCAGTTGTTGCAAGAAGACATTCAAACCATAATGTTACAACAGCTTCAATAGGTATGCTGAAATTCAGAAAGCCTGCCTATGCGAATGAAACAGTGGTTTTAAAAGGAAAAATCACATATACAGGGAAAACCTCGATGGAAGTTGAGGTTAAAACCTATGTGGAAAAATTAAACGGCGAAAAAATTCTTATTAATGAAGCTTATGTAATAATGGTTGCACTTGACGAAAATGAAAAGCCCGTGGAAGTCCCTGGACTTATTTTAGAGAATGAGGAAGAAAAAAACAACTGGGCACTTGCTTTAAAAAGAAAAGAACACCGAAATTCTTTCCACTCGGATTGACATTTTTTATAGTTTATGTTAAAATATAGTAAAAATATATCAGGAGAATAAAAATGTATAAATGTGCAATATTTGATTTAGACGGAACCTTAGCCGATACCTTAAAAACCATCAGTTATTTTGCAAATAAAGCTTTAACTCGCTTCTCGCTTTCACCATATAAAGAAGAAGACTATAAATATATGGTTGGGAACGGTGCAAAAATTTTAATCAAAAGAACTCTTGAAAACCAAAATTCATATACTGATGAGCTTTTTGAAAAAGTATTTACATATTACAACGAAATATACAATAATGATTTTTTATATCTCACTTCTCCATACGAGGGGATTTGTGAGCTTTTAAATTTTTTAAAAGAAAATAAAATAAAAATAGGTGCACTTTCAAATAAACCCCACTATCCCACAACAATGATTTTGGATAATATATTTGAAAAAGAAACATTTGATTTAAAGTTTGGACAAAGAGAAAATTATCCCATAAAGCCTGACCCCACTGTTCTTCTTGATATGCTTGAAGAATGGAATATAAAGCCAGAGGAATGTCTTTATATAGGTGATACAAAAACAGATATGGAAACAGGAAAAAATGCAGGTGCATTTACAATAGGTGTCTTATGGGGATTTCGTGACAGAGATGAGCTTGAAAAGCATAATGCTGATTTTATTGCCGAAAAGCCGTCTGACATTATTGAATTTATAAAAAAGGATTTTTAAAAATGAACAAAAAAGTCTATAAAACTCTCGAATTTGATAAAATTTTAAAAAAAGTTGCTGCTTACGCTGTCTTGGAAAAAACAAAGGATAAAATATATTCTCTTGAACCTAAAACAGATATTGAAAATGTAAGGCTCGTTCTTAATGAAACCGACTTTGCAACAAGAGCAATAATAAAAGCAGGCTCACCTCCGATTTATAACTACGGTGATTTTTCGGATATGACAAAGATAACAAAAAGGCTTGAAGTAACAGCTCCTCTCAACACTAGAGAGCTACTGGCTGTTGCTACGCTTTTTAAAAGCTCACGCCTTTTAAAAGGATATCTTTCAGACTGCAATTTCCCCGTTTTTGACGGCTATATTGAAATGCTCATCGTAAACAAGCATCTTGAAGATGAAATTTTTTCAAAAATAATTTCAGAAGAAGAAATCGCTGATAACGCAAGTGATACACTCTACTCTATAAGAAGAAAGAAAATTTCTTCTCAGGGTAAAATCAGAGAAACACTCCAGAAATTCACAAACTCTCCTAACTTCAAAAAATATCTTCAAAATGCAACAGTAACACTAAGAAACGAGCGTTTTGTTCTTCCTGTTAAGCAGGAATACAGAAACGAAATTCAGGGACTTGTGCACGACAGCTCCGACAGCGGTGCAACAGTATTTATAGAGCCTATGAGCGTCGTTAATCTTAATAACGAGCTTAAAGAGCTTGATATAAAGGAAAAGGCAGAAATTGAAAAAATTCTTTTTGATTTATCATCAATGTGTGCAGGCTACTTTGAAGAAATAAAAACTCTTGACACACTTATTTCAAACCTTGACCTCATATTCTCAAAGGCAAAGTACAGCCTTAATATAAAAGGTGAGCTTCCAAAGCTTAATGATAAAGGAATTATTATATTAAAAAAGGCTCGCCATCCGCTAATACCTTCTGAAAAAGTTGTTCCCATTGATGTAAGTATTGATGAGGGCTTTGATACACTTGTTATAACAGGTCCAAATACAGGCGGAAAGACAGTTTCTCTAAAAACAATAGGGCTTCTTACACTTATGGCACAATCAGGAATACTCATTCCTGCATTTATGGGAAGTGAGATTGCTGTCTTTAAGGAAATATATGCAGATATAGGTGATGAACAAAGTATCGAACAATCGCTTTCCACTTTTTCATCACATATGAAAAATATTGTTTCAATTTTAAATAATATCACTTTTGATAACCTCGTTTTATTCGATGAGCTTGGTGCAGGAACAGACCCGACCGAAGGTGCAGCACTTGCGATAGAAATAATTGAGTATTTAAGAAAAAGAGGTGCAAGAGTGGCTGCAACAACGCATTATCCTGAGCTTAAGCTTTATGCTCTTTCAGGAGAAAAAGTTTGTAACGCATCGTTGGAATTTGATGTTGAAACACTTATGCCAACCTACCGTCTTATTATGGGTATGCCAGGCAGAAGTAACGCCTTTGCGATTTCAAAAAAACTCGGAATGAGCGATGAAGTGATTGATAATGCACAATTAAGAATTTCAAAAGATGCACTCAAATTTGAAGATATTTTAACAACTATTGATAAAAACAGAATTGAGGCTGAAAAAGAAAAAGAAGAGGCTGAAAGCTTAAAAAAGCAAGTTGAAGAATTAAAAAAGGAGCTTAAGAAAAAACAAGAAGATGCTTACTCCAAAAGCCACAAAATAATCGAAAAGGCAAGAGCTGAAGCACTCTTAATAACCGAAGAGGCAAGAGAAAAGGCAGAAGAAATAATAAGCGACCTTAACAAAAAAGCCAAAAGTCAGGCAGAGCGTGCAAAGGCAGTAGGCGATGCAAGAAAAAAATTAAAGGAACAGCGTGATAAACAAGCCCAGAAGCTTTCGGACGAAAACAAAAAAGGTAAAAATCCGCTTAATATCAAGGATATTAAAATAGGCCTTACCGTAATGTTTGAAGAAATTGACGCTGAAGTTACAGTTGATACCCTTCCTGATAAAGACGGAAATCTTACTGTTTTAGCAGGAATAATGAAAGTTAAAACAAATATCTCAAAGCTGTATGCTTGCGAAACTAAAGCTAACAAGGAGAAAAAATCTGCCCGTTCTTTAGAACGCAACTCTTCAAATGTAAGTATTAAAAACCGTGAATTTCGTCCTGAGCTTGATTTAAGAGGAATGAATTTAGAGGAAGCTGAATTTGTAACGGAAAAATTTATTGATGACGCAATTTTAGGTCATATTCCAAGCATCGTTATTATTCACGGAAAAGGCTCAGGAATACTTCGAAGCGGTATTCATGCACTTCTTAAAAAGAATAAAGCTATAAAGTCTTTTCGTCTGGGTACTTTCGGTGAGGGTGAAGCTGGTGTTACCATAGCAGAATTGAAATGATAAAAAAGAAAAAACAAACAAAAGAAGTAAAAACCCTTTTTCGTTGTTGACTTTTTTTCCTTATTATGTTAAAATATACTTTAGTCATCGGAGTGTCGAACTGTTTGCGGTTTAAAAAGGAAAATTTTGTATAATACTGCAGAAAATTCTGCAAATATACGACAGTATAATTTTTGAATTTTCCTTGTCTTTTATCAAAATTTTCTCTTTTTTAACTCTCCGACCTTATACTTAGAAAAATTTCAAATGATTTGGATGCGGAGTTTGAAGTTGGGCTATCGCCCTACAAAAACGACAAGTTCAAAGCATTAAAATTTAGCAAGTATAAGGCGTAAAGAGTTCGGCCCTCCGATGACTATGAAATAATTTTTTAAAGGAAGTAAAAAAAATGAGCGTAAAAATAACAGCTCCTAAAGGCACAAAGGACATTTTGCCTGATGAGAGCTACAAATATCAATATATAGAAGATACCTTGCGTAATCTTAGCCGTACCTTTAATTTTCACGAACTAAGAACACCAACCTTTGAACATACCGAGCTTTTTTTAAGAGGTGTGGGTGATACAACAGATGTTGTAAATAAAGAAATGTACACTTTCTTGGACAAGGGTGACAGAAGTATCACATTAAGACCTGAGGGTACAGCAGGTATAGCAAGAAGCTTTGTTGAACACGGACTTTACAGCGGTGTTCTTCCCCAAAAGCTTTACTATCTTATTTCCTGTTTCCGCTATGAAAAACCGCAGGCTGGCAGATTAAGAGAATTCCATCAGTTCGGAATTGAAATGATGGGAACAGATACTCCGTCTGCTGATGCTGAGGCAATTATGTTTGCAGACAGTATATTTGAAAAATTCGGATTAAAAGATTTTATAACCTTAAATCTTAACAACATAGGCTGTAAAACCTGCAGAAAAGAATATAACGACAAATTAGGAAATTTCCTTTTCGAGAAAAAAGACGAGCTTTGCGAAACCTGCAGAGAGCGTATGGAAAAAAATCCTATGCGTGTTTTTGACTGCAAAAGTCCTGTATGTAAAAGCATAGTAGAAAACGCACCTACAATTTTCGATTCTGTGTGTGACGGTTGTAAGGATCATTTTAAAAAAGTTACGGATATTCTTGATAATGTAGGAATTTCATATAAAATAGATAAAGCTATCGTTAGAGGTCTTGACTACTATTCAAAAACTGTTTTTGAGTTTGTGACCCAGAACATCGGTGCACAAGGGACTGTGCTTGGCGGTGGAAGATATGACGGTCTTATAAGCGATATTGGCGGTAACGATGCAGCTGGAATAGGCTTTGCTATGGGACTTGAAAGATTGGTACTTCTTCTTTCACAGATAGAAAACTTCCCTGTAAAAGCTGACACCCCTGACATTATGCTCATTCCTATCGGTGATGAAGCTAAAAAGACTGCGTATAAGCTTCTTTACGATTTAAGAAAGAACAATATCGCCGCAGAAATTGATATAAACGAGCGTTCAGTAAAAGCACAGATGAAATATGCCGATAAAACAGGTGCAAAATATACTGTTGTAATCGGTGATGACGAAGTAAATAACGATAAATATACTTTAAAAAATATGCAAAACGGAGAAACCTGTGAGCTTAATCTTGCGGGAATTTCAAAATATATGGAGGAAATCAAATAATGGCTGAATTTTTAACAGGTTTTAAAAGAACTAATTATAATAACGACCTTGACAGAAGTTATATCGGAAAAACTGTAAGCGTTACAGGTTGGGTAAATAAGCAAAGAGATATAGGTGCTCTTGTTTTTGTAGATTTAAGAGATAGAACAGGCATCGTCCAGATTGTTTTTGATGAAACTGTTGACAACAGCTTACTTGAAAAAGCAAAAACTGTAAGAAACGAATATGTTCTCGCAGTAAAAGGTGTTGTACGAGAAAGAAGCGGTGCATTCAATCCTAATTTAAAAACAGGTGAAATTGAAATTGTTGCAGATGAGCTTAGAATTTTATCAGTTTCCGAAACAACTCCTTTTATGATTGCAGACGATATAAATACAAATGACGCACTTAAATTAAAATACAGATACCTTGATTTAAGACGCCCCGAAATGCAGAAAAATATCATTATGCGTCATAGAATTTCAAAAATTGCACGCGATTATTTTGACGAAAATAACTTCCTTGAAATAGAAACTCCTTATCTTCAGAAATCAACTCCTGAGGGTGCAAGAGACTATTTAGTTCCAAGCCGTGTTCACCCAGGAAAATTTTATGCACTTCCGCAATCTCCTCAGCTTTATAAACAGCTCCTTATGATTGCAGGCTATGACAGATATATTCAGATTGCCCGTTGTTTCAGAGACGAAGATTTAAGAGCAGACAGACAGCCTGAATTTACTCAGATAGACTTGGAAATGTCTTTTGTTGAGGCAGAAGATGTTATGAGTGTAAACGAAGGCTTCTTAAAAAGACTTTTTAAAGAAGTAAAAGGTATTGATATTAAAACACCGTTTTTAAGAATGGACTATCAGGAAGCAATGGACCGTTTTGGGTCAGATAAACCTGATAACAGATTTGGATTAGAGCTTGTTGATATTTCAGATGAAGTGAAAGATGTTGACTTTGTTGTATTTAAGTCTGCGTTAGATGCAGGCGGAAGTGTTCGTGCAATAAACGGAAACGGCATGGGTGCAAAGCTCTCAAGAAAAGAAATTGACGCTTTAGGCGAATATGTAAAAACAATCGGCGGAAAAGGCCTTGCATATATTGTTATTAATGAAGACGGAAGTATAAAATCCCCTATTGCAAAATTCTTATCAGAAGAGCAGATGGCAGCCGTTGTAGAAAAAATGGCAGGAAAACCTGGCGACATCATTCTTATAGTTGCTGACAAAACAAGCGTTGTTTATACAGTTTTAGGTAACTTAAGATGCCATCTTGCTAAAAAGTTTGACCTTATTGAGCCTGAAACATATTCTTTCTTATGGGTTGTAAACTTCCCGCTTTTAGAATATGATGAAGAAGAAAACAGATATGTAGCAAAGCACCATCCGTTTACTGCACCTCTTAACGAGGACCTCGATAAGCTTGAAACTGCACCTGGTGAAATAAGAGCAAAGGCTTACGATATCGTTCTTAACGGTATGGAAGTAGGCGGCGGAAGTATCAGAATTTATGATACAGAGCTTCAATCTAAAATGTTCAAGGTGCTTGGATTTACAGAAGAACAGGCTTGGGAAAGATTCGGATTTCTCATGGAAGCTTTCAAATTCGGACCACCACCTCACGGCGGTATGGCATATGGTCTTGACAGACTTTGTATGATTTTATCAGGAAGTGAATCTATCCGTGATGTAATAGCATTCCCGAAAGTTCAGAACGCATCTGAGCTTATGTCAAATGCTCCTGATATCGTTGACGAAAAACAGCTTGACGAGCTTAATATAAAATGTACAAAAGTTGTAAAAGATGCAGCGGAAGAAGAATAAGTAAAATGACGGAGGATAAAGCTTAATGAACAGTTTTAAAGAAGCGGTACAGTCGTTTTTCGCAAACTTACCTGTTCCGCTTTGGGCAAGAATAATGCTTTGTGCTATGCTTCCCATGATTGAAGCAAGATATTCTATACTGTTTTTTATGGATAGCGGATATGCTTACTGGCAACTATTCTTATTAAGCGTACTCGGAAATATGCTTCCTATCCCGTTTATAATTTATCTGTTCCGACCGCTTCTTGGGTTTTTAAGACGAACAAAGCTTTTTTCAACACTTGCAAAAAAGATTGAAGAAAGAACTATGAAAAAGTCAGAACAGCTCCAAAAATATTCAGCTTTCGGCCTTTTTGTTTTTGTAGCCATTCCTCTTCCTGGAACGGGTGCAATAACAGGTGCTATGATTGCTGCACTTTTGGATATGAGAGAGCTTTATGCACTACCTGCTTTATTTTTAGGAACTGTAACAGCAACCTTTTTAACAACAGGTGCGATGACAATTATTCAAAATATGATAAGCTTTATATTTTAAATTTTTGTATTAAATGTAAAAAGTCCCTTGTCATTTTTTTGACAAGGGACTTTTTATAGCTATTTTATTGGATTTCTGAAAAAGACTTGAAAAATGTGTAAATTTATGTTATAATATGAATTAAGATAAGACTTCTTAATGGTGTTTAACACTGGCGGTTATGCCAACATCTTCTTAAAAAGGGGGTGTGGCTTATGGACGAAAATTACATAATTTCTTTTATGATAATTTTATTGCTTTTAGCATTAACCATAAAAAAGTAACGCCAGCCCGTGACAAAAGTTAGCGTTACTCCTTTATAAAACGTTTTCTTTTGGCATAACCGTTTGAGGTCTTGCCTTTTGTATATATATTATAGAATATTTTTTTTGATTTGTCAATAGGTTTTCGTAAAAAAATCCCTTGTCGGTGTTCGACAAGGGATTTTTTGTTTTAATTAATCAAATTGTAATTATTGATTATGCCTTAGGCTGTGAAGAAGCATCTGAAAGTGCTAAGTTGTAAACTGTTGTAACAGTTCCGTTAGCATCTGTAGATGTAGCAGCTTTGATAGGATTTACATCAGCTGCGATAGCTTCTCTTGACTGTAATTCAATAATTTCAACTGTTGGTCTTGTATATTTTTTCATTATATTATTCCTCCTTAAAAATCATTGAATTAGTTCTTTGTTGCAGTCTGATAATCTGCATCGGTTGTAGTTTCGCCTACAAATATCTGGCAATCATATTCTTTTGAGAAATCAAGAATATTACCATCTGGGTCATAAAGTCTGATTACCCAATAGTTTCCATCGAGAACATCATCTGCACCAACATATTTATGTCCGCCAAATACGATACCATATTCTCCTGCTGCAAGATTTCCTGTAGCTTTAGCAAATACTGTTGCTACTTTTGAACCAGCTGCGAAGCCTTCTGTAACTGAACCATCTGCAGCTTTTACGCCTTCGTATGTTGGCTCGAATACTTCTTCGCCTGATTTAACTGTTGTTGTGAATGTAGCACTAGCAATTGTAGCCATACCACCATCATTCATGTCATCTAAATTGTTGGATTTTCCAATAGTTTCAAAAGTATATGTTGTACCATTCGCTGCATCGCTTGGAACAGTGAAAGTAGCTGTCATTGCAACAGAGCTTGATTTAACAACAAATGTATCTTCTGTTTCGCCATTAAAATAAATATATTTTTTATCTCCATCGGTTTTATCAGGAAAATTCTGGAAAATTCCATAACCGCCATCTGCTAAACCAGTTAAGGTTAACTCACTCGGATAGTATATTCTCACACCGGCAAATGCGCCATTAACCTCTAAGTCTGCGCCAGCATCAAAATAGAACTCTAAGTTAACTGTTTGACCTGGCTCAACTGTTGCTGGTAAATTGGATGTTAATGTAATTGTTGCTTCATCTTCAAAAGCTAAAGTTACTAATGAAAATGAAAGAATCACTGCAACTATTGCGAGTAAACTTAAAAATCTTTTCATAGTATTATCTCCTTTTATTTATTAATTATGTAAATAGCTTCGCCAACTGCATAATTAACTTTTTTATCATTATACTTATTTTTAACCTGACCATAGTCTCTTGAACCAATCTCGGTATTTTCATCAATATCACCAAGAATTATATCACTACCTTCAAATATAGGTTCACCAACTGCGTAATTAACTTTTTTGTCATTATATTTGTTTTTAATCTGACCATAGTCTCTTGAACCAATTTCACTGTTTCCGTCAATATCCCCAAGCAATAAGCCTGTATCATATTTAGCATATAATGT
Source organism: Clostridia bacterium (assembly GCA_045661305.1). Taxonomy (GTDB): domain Bacteria; phylum Bacillota; class Clostridia; order UMGS1840; family UMGS1840; genus UMGS1840. Next base: position 59,957 of record JAZRFJ010000001.1, read on the forward strand.
AATTGATTCTGTTACTGGAATATTAGCGCCAGCATCATAATCTGTAGTACCCTCTGCTGTTGTCCATTTGTAGAATGTGAAACTAACAACTCCACTATCTGTAACGGCAGAAGTAGCATCAGCTTTAGTTACAGCAGCAGGGGCAGTTACAGCACCATTAACAGCAGTAACAACAATTGCTTCTGAATCTGTACCATTAACAAATGTTACTTTAATAGTATCTTCCCCACCGCCAACTTCTTTTGGTGTAGCAGTAAATTTAGGATACAAAGCAAGGTCAGAGGTTACTTTTAATGTTGCTAAATTAACTTCAACTTCGTTACCCTCATCGTCAATGTAATACCAAGCATCTGCAAAAGTATAGGTGTTTTCGTTATCTGCAGCTTTTGTTGGTGCTTCTTCACCAGTATAAGCTATTCCAGCGTCTGATGTAGGCTCAACTTCAACTGTTTGAAGTGCTGTTTTTTTATCCCCATTGTAGAATGTAACAGTAAATGGCTGAGCTATTGTACCAATTTTTGTTTTGTCGATAGCATCACCGCCCATATACACTGTTACTGTTTCTCCAGCATTGAGTGTATCTTTAAGGTCAAAGTTGATAACTGTTTCGCTATCCTGTGTAAGCTGATTGATATACTGAATTGAAGATGTGTTAATTTCAGTACCTTTAACAGCCACAATAGTTGTTTGTGTGTTTACATCATCGCTTGTATATGAAGCGTCGTAACCACCACTTTCGCCCTTTTCCAAAGTTACAGCTGTTGTTAATTCTGGATTAGGCGTAACTGTGATTTCAGCAAATGAAGTTAATGACATTGTGCCTATAACGGCAATTGCAGAAATCATTGCAATAAGCTTTTTCATAGGTTTTTTCTTCCTTTCTATGCCTCTGTTTATTTTTTGATTTTTAAATTTTTTCGAGGCGGATTTTATTTAATTTTTTTATACAAAAGCCAAAAGCTTTAATAAACAAAACAGCTATTTTGTTAACTAAATACTTTTTTCGCCATTTTTTCGCTTTTTTTTGTACACAAAAAAAGCGGTGCATCAGCACCGCTAAAAAGTAAAAATTTATTTATTTCTTAAATTTTTTTATCCACTCTAAAATCTCGTTATATTTCATTTTCCCTGCAGCGACAGCTAACCCCAACTCAATAACATCTTCGTTCAAACAATTCATTTTTATCCCCTCAGCCTCCAAGAATGTGAGCATGACATATATACCTATTCTCTTATTTCCATCGATAAATGCGTGATTAGATATTAATGAAAATCCTAAGCTTGCTGCTTTTTCCTCTTTTGTTTTATATAGTTCCTCGCCACCAAAGGTTGAATATGCGTTGTTTATTGCACTTTCTAAAAGTCCGATATCTCTAACCCCGATACTTCCGCCTGTTTCTTTGGCTATTAGTTGATGAAGAAGTAAAACTTTTTGCTTAGTTAATTTTATCATTTTGCCAACTCCTCAAAAGCAGGTCTGAATTTATCCAAAACTCTTTTTGCTGCAATATCAATTTTCTCATCGTCTGTAATATCGAAATAAGAATTTGAATCTACATCAATAAGAATAAACTTTGGTTTATTGTTTTTGAATATAATTGCCTGACCATTATTTTCAGCTACCTTAGCTACCTTTGAAAAATTTTGATTTGCTTCTGTCATAGTAGCAATTGTTTCAGTATTGATGTTCATAATATTCCTCCTATTTTTTATTCAATAAATATATCCTATTTGTTATATTATACACGAATTACAGCATAATGTCAACTTGTTTTTAATTTTTTACTTATTAACCTTTATATAATGCACAACAATCGCAACAAGTGCAAAAACTCCAAAAACTCCGCACAGAGGATAAATTGTTCCGATTAACTTATCAAAACCTACAAGACTTAACAGACAAGCCAGAAAACTTAGAAAAATTGTAAGAATAGCAGACTTTTTCCTTTGGAAATTATATTTTTCTTTAACATATTCACACACTGCGACCAAGGAAGAAAGGGAAGTGGAAAACATTGCGCCTAATAGAAAGAAAGCGTACGCAAAACCGACAAATATATTTGCCTTTTCTGCTATAAACAGCATCGGCAACTGTGAAAAAGTGCTTTCCCTATCAGTATTCATCGCCATAATAATACAAAAAGAAATTAGAGTTAAAATTAAGCAACCCGTTGCTGTTCCTGCCACAAGAATTTTTTTTGATTTGTACTTTTGTGCAACAGGAGCAAGAATTCCTATTGAGCCAAAAAAGTTATATGAAACATAAAGAAGGGCAGATATCAGAGGATTTTGTAACAGAGTGTCTTTGCTTTCCTGAACAACAATTGAAAAGCCGTTCTTGTTTAAAGCACTTATTCCTATAACGACAGCACCAAGTATAAGCGGTGGAACAAAGAGCGAGAAAACATTAATAACCCCTCGTATGCCTTTTAGAGAAACAAAGCAAACAAGAAAACAAAAAATGGAACTTCCAACTATAATATGTAATCCCAAGAGCTGATTAAGAAGTGCACCTGCACCCGCACACATAATTATATATATTCCTATAATAAAAAACACCTGAATAAATCCGACAAAATTTCTTAAACTTTCCCAATAGCCTCTTTTTTGTGGAATTACGATTTCATCCATAAGAATTATGCCTGTTTTTTGGGAAAGATTAAGGACTATGTATCCAAAAATAAAAAACAACATAATTGCCAGAATCATTCCCATAAATCCATTTTTGCCATAAATTCCGAAAAATTGCCATAGCTCTTGTCCCGAAACAAAGCCTGCCCCCAAAAAGCAACCTGCAAAAACAAAGCCAAGCTGTATTATATTTAAAAATTTCAATTTTACCACCCCGTAATATATTTATTATACAATTATATATATAAGGCATTTTTTTGTCAAGCGAAACATTTTTCATTTTTCGTGTTTTTCAGAAAAAGTTACAAAAAAAAGAAAAAAATTCAAAAAAATATTGACAAATAAAAAAAACTGTGTTATATTAATAAATGCCTTTTTGCAGGCGTTCTTTTTTTATGCGAAAAAAGGGCAGGCTTTTTGTGGAGATTTGAGGGTTTGTTCAAAGTGTTGGTTTTTAGAATCCACAGTATTTATGCTTAAAGGTGACATAAAACTTGTTAAAAATTTATTATATACATTTTTATAATGTTCTTTAGACGGAGGTGCTAAAAATGAGAGTAAAAATTACATTAGCTTGCACAGAATGCAAACAGAGAAACTATGACAAAATGAAAAACAAGAAAAACGATCCTGATCGTTTGGAAATGAAAAAGTATTGCAGATTTTGCAGAAAGCACACAATGCATAAAGAAACAAAATAATAAGGCTATATACGCCGTATGAAAGGAATGAATACCATGAGCGAGAAAAAAGAAAATGCTTTGGTTAAAGGCTTTAAAGGTATAAAGTCAGAAATGAAAAAAGTTACATGGCCTTCTTTTAAACAGGTTGCAAATAATACATGGACTGTTATTCTTTCAGTAATTATCGTTGGTTTGATTATATTTGTTCTTGACTTTGTATTTGGTGCACTGTTGCAGAATTTTATAAAGTAGTAAGGAGTATTGTTGATGGAAGATGCTAAATGGTATGTAATCCACACTTTTTCCGGCTACGAAAATAAAGTAAAAAGCAATTTGGAAAGACTGATTGAAAACAGAGGATTGCAGGATAAAATAGTAGACATCAGACTTCCTGAAGAAGAAGTTGTCGAAATAAAAGGCGATGAGAAAAAGGTTACCAAAAGAAAGTTGATGCCAAGCTATCTGTTTCTTAAAATGGTGATGGATAATAACACATGGTATGTTGTAAGAAATACCAGAGGTGTTACCGGCTTTGTCGGCCCAGGCTCAAAGCCTGTTCCTCTCAGTGATGAAGAAGTTATCGCAATGGAGCTTGAAAAGCGTACAATCGAAATTGATTTTGAGGTTGGCGATGATGTAAGAATCATTGAAGGCTCTTTTGAAGGTTTTGTCGGCGTAGTTCAGTCGATAAATCTTGAAGAAGAAAAATTCACCGTCCTTCTTTCAATGCTCGGCCGTGAAACACCGGTTGAATTTGAATTTGGACAGGCTGAAAAATTAGCATAAAACATACCTTGTATGTTTTATATAAAATGGGTATTTTCAGGTGAAAATTCCCGTGGGAGAATAAAGGGGCGGTATGAAAAGGCTGCTTTTTGCACCTTTTCCTAAGGAGTTCCCGAAGTTCAACATTATTACCACATTTTTTTTAATTAGGAGGTGTTCTTCATGGCACAAAAGGTTGTAGGCTTTATAAAACTTCAGATTGAAGCAGGTAAAGCAACACCAGCACCACCTGTTGGACCTGCACTTGGTCAGCACGGTGTAAACATTATGCAATTCACAAAAGAATTCAACGAAAGAACAAAAAATGATATGGGACTTATAATCCCTGTTGTTATCACAGTATATGCTGATCGTTCTTTCTCATTCATCACAAAAACCCCACCTGCTGCTGTACTTCTTAAAAAAGCATGTAAGATTAACAGCGGTTCAGGCGTACCGAACAAAACAAAGGTTGCATCAATCAGCAAAGCAGACTTGCAGAAAATTGCTGAACAGAAAATGCCGGATCTCAATGCCGGTTCAATCGAAGCTGCAATGAGCATGATTGCCGGTACTGCAAGAAGCATGGGTATTACTGTACAGGACTAATTTAAGTCAAACAAAAACGTGGGAGAGCCTTTTTAAAATAGGCTTGATACATTAACCACAGGAGGTAAATTTTTATGTTTAGAGGAAAAAAATATAAGGATTCCGCAAAGCTTGTTGATTCTGCAAAATTATATGACAGCGTAGAGGCACTTGACCTCGTTTGCAAATGTGCAAAAGCTAAATTTGATGAAACAGTTGAGCTTCACATTAAGCTCGGTGTTGACTCAAGACACGCTGACCAGCAGGTTAGAGGTGCAGTTGTTCTTCCTAACGGAACAGGTAAAACTGCAAGAGTGCTTGTTTTTGCAAAAGGCGAAAAGCTTGATGAAGCTTTAGCTGCAGGTGCAGATTATGCAGGTGCGGAAGAATTAGTTACAAAAATTCAGGGTGAAAACTGGTTTGATTTCGATGTTGTTGTTGCTACACCTGATATGATGGGTGTTGTCGGCAGACTCGGTAAAGTTCTCGGTCCAAAAGGCTTAATGCCAAACCCAAAAGCAGGAACAGTTACAATGGATGTTGCTAAAGCTATTGCTGAAATCAAGAGTGGTAAAATTGAATACCGTCTTGACAAAACAAACATTATTCACTGTCCTATCGGAAAAGTTTCTTTCGGAAAAGAAAAACTTTTAGAAAACTTCAACGCTCTTATGAGTGCTGTTATCAAAGCAAAACCTGCTGCTGCAAAAGGTCAGTATCTTAGAAGCGTAGCAGTTGCTTCAACAATGGGTCCTGGTGTGAAAATCAATCAGGCAAAAATTGACGCTTAATTTTTGATAACAAAGTGGGCTGATAATATCTGCCCGAAAAAACAAAAATAAAAAAGAAAAAACAGATTTAGTATTGACAAAATGAATTTTTTGTGTTAAAATAACTCTGTTGTTCCTAAGACAATAGGTGTCAGGTGGGATTCAGGGAGATTTGAAAGGCATTTCGTATGCTGATTAAGTTGATTGGAAATCTCGTATCTTCTGACTTAAAGTTTCGCCTATCGAGGATAATATAAAAATTGACATTATTTTAGATTTTTATATGCTACCCTCGTTTGTCTTGCGGGGGTAGCGTTTTATTGTGTGTTAACACAACAAGGTTCTCCGAAATTCTCGAATTTTAATTCGTTAGAATTTCGTGAGGTTCTTATTTTACTATAAATTAAATGGAGGTGTAAAGGTTTATGCCAAGTAATAAGGTTTTAGAAGCAAAAAAAGGTCTTGTTGAAGAGCTTAAAGCTAAACTTGACGGTGCGCAGGCTGGTGTTTTAGTAGACTATCGCGGAATCACTGTTGAAGAAGATACAGCTCTCAGAAGAGCTATGAGAGAAGCAGACATTGATTACACAGTTGTAAAAAATACTCTTCTTAACTTTGCTATTAAAGGAACAGATATTGAAAGCATCAGTGCATTTCTTGAAGGCCCATCAGCGCTCGCTGTTTCAAAAAGCGATCCTGTAGCTCCTGCAAGAGTAATCGGTCAATTTATCGACAAGCACGAGAAGCTTACAATTAAAACAGGCTTCATGGACGGAAGAGTTATTGACGCTGCAGAAATTGTTAAAATTTCTAAATTACCGTCTAAAGAAGAAATGCTTGCTAAAGCATTCGGCAGCATGAAGGCTCCGATTTCTAACTTAGCAAGAGTTATTAACCAGATTAAAGAGAAAAAAGAAAGCGAAGTAGCTTAATTCTCAAAAATCAAAAAATTTAAAAATTAAATTAAAAGTTTAAAAGAAAAATCAAAAACGGAGGATTTTTAAAATGAGCGAAAAAATCACAAAATTTATTGACGAAATAAAAGAACTTACAGTATTAGAATTAGCTGAATTAGTTTCAGCTTTAGAAGAAGAATTCGGCGTAAGCGCTGCTGCTGGCGTTGCAGTTGTTGCTGCTGGTGCTGCTGCAGGCGGTGCTGCTGAAGAAAAATCAGAGTTTGATGTTGTTATGACTTCATTCGGTGACAAGAAACTTGATGTTATCAAAGTTGTTAGAGAAATCACAGGTCTTGGACTTAAAGAAGCAAAAGAAAAAGTTGAAGGCGTTCCATCAACTCTTAAAGAAGGCGCATCTAAAGAAGAAGCTGAAGAAATCAAATCTAAACTTGAAGCTGCTGGTGCTGCTGTTGAACTTAAGTAATTATTACTTATTTAACCTGTACAAAAAGTACAAAAAGAAAAATTGTAGAGCTATTGCAATATTTTGCGGTGGCTCTATTTTTATGAGTTTGCAAAGCAAACTCAATGAATTGCCTGTCGGCATGAATTTAAATTATAAATTTCGGCTCTTTGTCAATAGTTGTGGTGAAAAAAGTTATAAAGAATTTTTGAGGTGGTAGCTTAAGCTGCTGCCTCATTAACATTTATGTTATTTTTATTATTAAAAATATGTAAAATTCTGTTTCTGAAACGTCTGAAATTTCTATACCCATAAGCAAGTCTTTTTAAAACTTTTATTCTATTATTACATCCTTCAGTAAATCCGTTAGTGTAAGGTAAATATAAAGAATTAATAATACCAGAATACCAATTAGTAATAGTTTTT
>JAZRFJ010000002.1:0-48799 GCA_045661305.1 Clostridia bacterium
ATATCACAAGCGTTTTGTCAAGGTAAGACGGTAGTATTTTCTACCGAAAATCTCCACCGTTCCACCTTGACAAATAAAAATTTGGAGTGCATCTTTTTATTTTTTAAATAAAAGTGTCACCCATCATTGACAATTCTACAAAATATTAAAAAAAATTTCGTTTTTTACAAAAAAAGAAGGCATATAAAAAAGAGCTTGATGTTCCTAAAATAATATCCCACATAGTATCATTAAGGGAGTTATTCTGTGCATTTGTTTTAAACAGAATATCGGAAAAAAATTCCCATATTTCCCAAACTGATGCACAAGCTGATGCAAATAAAATACAAAATAAAATTGTAAGAGTTTTATTTATTGTGTTTCCCTTTAACCTTATATATATTTCAAACCCTATTTTTGCTGTGAGAAATCCTGATAAAAAGTGAAGAATTCTGTCCCAATAGGGAATTATATGGTAAAAATTAAGTGCTTTTCCCAAAAAAAGTGAGAGAAGAATAAAAATAACAATAAAATGGCAGGTTTTTTCTTGAAATATTTTTTTGTTTTTTACAAAAATAAAAAACAAAATTATAATTCCTAAAGTAAGTGCTGAATTAAGCATAGCAGAAAAATTTTTACTAAATAAACTGTAAATAAAAAATATTAGCGGAAAAAGCGTGTAGAAAAATATATAGTGTGTTTTTAACATAGATACCTCCATATTAACAATGTATGCCGTATTGTTATTTTGTTACAAAGGATGTAAATTTATCATTTTTATTTAAAAACTATTGACTTTATAAGAAAAAAGTGGTATTATTACTATATGAATTAATATAGGAGGACTTTATGATGAAACACATAAAAACAATTAAAACACGCAATCTTTGCAACAGTGCAAAAAACGGCGGCTGCGGAGAATGTCAGACTTCTTGTCAGTCTGCTTGCAAAACAAGCTGTGGTATTGCTAATCAGAAGTGCGAAAGCAAAGAAAGCAAATAATTTTTCAGATTAAAAACGAGACAAGAGCTGTCGCATCACGACAGCTTTTTTTCATAATAAAGGTGAATATATATGATACATCAGTATAAACTTAATAACTGTAATATTGTTTTAGATGTCTGCTCAGGGGCTGTCCATGTTGTTGACGATGTCGCATACGATATTATAGAAATATTTGAAGATAAGAATAAAGACGAGATTATTTCTTTTATTTGTGAAAAATATAAAGATAACTCTGATATAACAAAACAAGATATAGAAGAATGTTATGAGCAGATAGTAGCTTTAAAAGATGAAGGTGTGCTTTTTGCACCTGATACTTTTGAGCCTATGGCGGGAGATTTAAAGGAAAAAACATCAGGAGTTATAAAGGCACTTTGTCTTCATGTTTCTCATACCTGTAACTTAAACTGTTCATATTGCTTTGCAAGTCAGGGGAAATACAATGGTGAGAGAGCAATAATGAGCTTTGAAACAGGGAAAAGAGCACTCGATTTTCTCATTGAAAATTCAGGCACAAGAAAAAATCTTGAGGTGGATTTTTTCGGCGGTGAACCGCTTATGAACTGGCAGGTTGTAAAGGACCTTGTCGAATATGCAAGAAAAATTGAGAAAGAAAAAAATAAAAACTTCCGTTTTACGCTCACTACAAACGGAGTTCTTATTGATGACGATGTTATTGAATTTTCAAACCGAGAAATGAGTAATGTTGTTTTAAGCTTAGACGGAAGAAAGGAAGTCCATGACCGCTTCAGAGTAGATTATGCGGGTAACGGAAGCTGGGAAAAGATTGTCCCTAAATTCCAGAAATTTGTTGAAAAAAGAGGCAATCGCGACTATTATATGAGAGGTACTTTTACCCATAATAATGTTGACTTTTTAAAGGATATTGAAAAAATGCTTGAACTTGGGTTTACAGAACTCAGCATGGAGCCTGTTGTGTGTGCACCAGGTGATGAGGGTGAACTTACAAAGGAAGATTTGCCTGTTTTATTTGAGCAATATGAAAAGTTAGCCGAGCTTATGATAAAAAGAAAAAAAGAGGGCAGACCATTTACATTTTATCATTATATGATAGACCTTTCGGGCGGACCTTGCATATACAAGAGAATTTCGGGCTGTGGCTCAGGAACTGAGTATATGGCTGTTACTCCTTGGGGAGATTTGTACCCATGTCATCAGTTTGTTGGTGATGAAAAATTCAAGCTCGGAAATATATGGGACGGTGTGGATAACAAAGAAATTCAGGACGAATTTAAAAGCTGTAATGTATATGAAAGGGAAGAATGCAGAACTTGTTGGGCAAGACTTTACTGTTCAGGCGGCTGTGCGGCAAATGCTTACCACTCAACAGGCTCAATAAGGGGAATTTATAAGTATGGCTGTGAGCTTTTTAAGAAAAGAATGGAATGTGCAATTATGGTTGCCGCATTAAATGAACTTGATGGTGAATGAAAAATGAACACTCCAATTTGTGATTTTATATCAGAATACATAGATAGAAATGCTTTAAGACTGCATATGCCTGGTCATAAGGGACAGTCTTTTTTGGGGTATGAAGCTTTAGATATTACTGAAATAAACGGAGCTGACAGCTTGTATCATGCAGATGGGATAATTAAGGAAAGTGAAAAAAATGCAAGTAAGCTTTTTGGTGCAGATACCTTTTACTCTGTTGAGGGAACAACGCTTTCAATAAAGGCTATGCTTTATTTAGCTCTTATGGCAAATAAGAAAGAGAACAAAAGACAAACTATTATTGCAGGAAGAAATGCACATAAAGCTTTTATTGATGCGGCTGCTGCTTTAGATTTTGATATAAAGTGGCTGTATGGGTGTGAGGAAGAAAGCTATCTTTCATGTAATTTTTCCATAGAACAGTTAAAGGATATGTTGGAGAGAGAAGAAAATATAACAGCAGTATATATTACTTCCCCTGATTATCTGGGAAATATCTCGGATATAGAAAAGATAGCGGAAATATGTCATAAAGATGGCGTTTTTCTTCTTATGGATAATGCTCACGGAGCATATCTTAAATTTTTGGAAAAATCAATGCATCCTATTGACTTGGGTGCAGATATTGTATGCGATTCAGCACATAAAACACTGCCTGCATTAACAGGCGGTGCATATCTTCATATATCAAAAAAATTGCCACAATTTTTTAAAAATAATGTAAAATCTACACTGTCGCTTTTTGGGTCTACAAGTCCATCATATCTTATCTTGCAATCTTTGGATTTTGTAAATAAATACCTTGATGACGGCTATAAGAAAAAACTATGTGATTTTTTGAAAAAGTCAGAAAAACTAAAAGAAAACCTAAAAAAAGCAGGTTATACACTTTTTGGGAACGAACCTTTGAAAATCACTTTGGAAACGAAAAGCTACGGCTATTTCGGTTATGAATTTTCAAAAATTATGGAAGATAATAATATTATCTGTGAATTTTACGATTCTGATTTTGTTGTTTTTATGCTTACACCCGAAATAGATGATAAAAGTCTTGAAATGCTGGAGAAAACACTTCTTAATGTTCCAAAGAAAAGAAAGATAGATGAAAAATCTCCAAAACGAGTAGTATTAGAAACTGTTCTTACAGTTCGTGAAGCAGTTTTTTCTAAAAAAGAGGAAGTAAAAATAGAGGATAGTATTGGAAGAATACTTGCAAGCACAAATATAAGCTGTCCGCCTGCTGTAAGTATAGCAGTATGCGGAGAGAGAATAACAAAAGAAGCGGTTGAAGCATTCACATATTATAAAAAAGATAAATGTCTGGTGGTCATAGAATGAATTTTTTTGACGATTTGTACAATGACAAAAAGGATTTTGGAATTGCAAAAATTATTGCAAAAAAAGCAGATGAGATAGGCGGTTGTGCCTATTTTGTCGGCGGATATGTAAGGGATAAGCTTTTGGGAATAGCGGATAATAACGAGAAAATGGATATTGATATTGAAGTTCACGGTGTTATTCCTAAAAAGCTTGAGGAGATAATTGATAAAGTAGGTATCCGTCTTAATATCGGCGAAAGCTTTGGAATTTACAGTATAAAGGGGAGCAATATTGATATTGCACTCCCAAGAAAAGAAAAATTAAGAGGGATAGGACACCGAGATTTTGATGTTATTGCAGACCCTTTTATAGGAACGAAAAAAGCGGCTGAAAGACGCGATTTTACTGTTAATGCACTTATGGAAAATATCTTAACAGGTGAAATTATCGACCATTTTGGCGGAAGAGATGACCTTGATAACAAAATATTAAGGCATGTGAATGATGATACCTTTTGCGAGGACCCCTTAAGAGTTCTTCGCCTTTCACAGTTTTCGGCAAGATTTTTGTTTGAAGTATCAGAAAGTACAATTAAGCTTTGTAAAACTATAAAGCTTGATGCACTCTCAAAGGAAAGAGTGTTTGGTGAGCTTGAAAAAGCACTTTTAAAAGCAGAAAAGCCGTCAATATTTTTTGAGGTTTTAAGAAAGACAAATCAGCTTTCTTACTGGTTCTATGAGCTTGAGGAACTTATTGGAGTAGAGCAAAACAAGAAGTACCATGCTGAGGGTGATGTATGGAATCATACGATGATGGTTATTGACGAGGCTGCAAAATTAAGAGAAAAGGTGTCATATCCGCTTGGGTTTATGCTGTCGGCAGTTGTTCACGATTTAGGCAAGAGCATCACTACAAAAGAAATAAACGGAGTAATTCATGCTTATAATCATGAAAATGCGGGGCTAAAGCTTGTTGATAGCTTTATAAAGAGGCTTACAAACGAGGGAAAAATCAAGAAATATGTTTTGAATATGACAGCACTTCATATGAAGCCGAATATACTTGCAAAGGCAAATTCGGGAATAAAAGCTACAAATAAGATGTATGATGAGTCGCTCTCACCAAAAGACCTTATATATCTTTCTGTCGCTGACTCTTTTGGAAGAATAAAAGAAAATTCCAAAGATTCAGGTGGGAATAAAAACGCTGATTTTCTCTTTGAAAGACTAAAAGTTTATGAAGAAATGATGGAAAGACCGTATGTTACGGGAAAAGACCTGATAGATGCAGGATTAGAGTCGGGAAAATATTTTTCTGAAGCACTTTCTTATGCTCATAAGCTAAGGTTAGCAGGAATCGAAAAAGAAGAAGCATTAAAACAGGTTTTAGGCTATGTGAGAAAGCTAAAAAGGGGGAGTAGATAAAGTGTTTTACGGAACTTATAATGTCAAAGTGAAAGACAACACTGTAAATATACCATTCGAATTTGAAAATAAGAAATGCGTAATTTATTGTATGAAAGATGTCGAAAATATTATTTTTTTGCAAGTTTGGAAAATAGAAGATATAAAAAAAGCCAAAGATTTTTCAAAAGACTTTGAGATTTTGTGTTCTTATGAACAAGTTATAGACGAAAAAAAATTTGTTCTTCCAAAAGAGTTTTCAGATTATTTAGGTGAAGAAAAAAATGTCCGTATAAGCGGAGTTGTTGACTATATTGACATAATAAAAGAAAGTGATTTTAAAGAGCTTAGTGACGAAGAAATTGACAAGCTCCTTGATTTTTAGTGTATAATTAAATTAAATAAAAAATGAAAGGAAGTAATTTTTATGAACGGAGAAAAAACATCTCAAAAATCAAATCCATTGGCATTACTGCCAATAGGTGTATTTCTGGTGCTTTATTTAGGACTTGGTATTTTATTTGAATATCTACTTAAAATACCGATGGGATTTTATAATATCCCGATTGTTATAGTGTTTCTTATTGCACTTTTGACAGCGTGTATCCAGAACAGAAGCCTTAGTTTTAACAAAAAGCTTGAAATCATGGGAAAAGGTGTAGGCGACCCTAATATAATAACCATGATACTTATTTTCCTTACAGCAGGAGCCTTTGTCGGAGTAGTTGGAAGAAGCAGTGCTGAAAGTGTGGCATATTTTATGCTATCTGTAATTCCTGTAAGATATGCAGTTGCAGTCTTGTTTGTTGTAAGCTGTTTTGTATCTACTGCTATGGGAACATCTGTGGGAACAATAACTTTAATCACACCTATTGCCGTTGCAGTTTCGACAGCATCAGGCTTTTCACTTCCTCTTTGCATAGCATCAGTTATGGGCGGTGCGATGTTTGGAGATAATCTTTCATTTATTTCAGATACTACCATTGCCGCTTGTAACGGTCAGGGCTGTAAGATGAAAGATAAATTTAAAGAGAATTTTGGTATTGCACTTCCTGCGGCACTTGCTACACTTGTGCTTATTTTAGTATTTTCATTCAATCAGGAGATTTCTCCTATCGTATTAAAAGAATATGACCTTATTCAGATAATTCCGTACATACTTGTTCTTATTGGCGGAATAATAGGAATAAATGTTTTTGTTATACTTCTTATGGGAATAGTTTCAGGCGCGGCAATTATGCTTGCAACAGGTGCAACCCAGGCAACAGCACTTCTTTCATCAATGGGGTCGGGTGCTTCGGGAATGTTTGAAACTACAATGGTTGCAATTTTAGTTTCTGCAATTTGTGCGCTTATAAGAGAACATGGCGGTTTTGAATATCTTCTTTCTGCAATAAAGCGAGTTTTTAAAGGGAAAAAAGGCGGTCAAATCGGTATGGGACTTTTGGTTGGTGCTATGGATATAGCAACGGCTAACAATACTGTTGCTATCGTTATGGCAAATCCTATCGCAAAGCAGATGGGGGAGGATTACGATATAAGCCCGAGAAAATCTGCATCAATACTTGATACATTTTCTTGTATATTCCAGGGGATAATTCCTTATGGTGCACAGATGCTTGTTGCACTTTCGGCGGCAAATGAGCTTGAAAAAAGTGTTACTGCTTTCCAGGTAATTCCATACCTTTTCTATCCTTATCTCCTTTTGTTAAGTTCACTTGTTTTCATATTCCTTATTCCCGATAAGAAGAAAAAAATAGCGGAGGAGTAAATATGTTTGATGCTGTAAAAGTAAAGAATGATTGTGTAGAGTGGATAAGAGATTTTTTTAAACAAAATGGTGACGGCTGTAATGCTATTGTAGGAATATCAGGCGGAAAAGACAGCTCAGTTGCGGCGGCACTTATGGTTGAGGCTTTAGGAAAAGAAAGAGTAATTGGTGTTTTGATGCCAAACGGAGAACAATACGATATAGATATGGCACATCTTCTTGTAAATCATCTTGGAATAAAGCATTATGTTATAAATATAAAAGATGCTGTTCAAGGAGTTTTAAAAAGTTTGCCTGATGATATGGAAATTTCGCAGCAGACGATAACAAATATTCCGCCCAGAGTAAGAATGACAACACTTTATGCACTCTCTCAAAGCTGTAACGGCAGAGTTGTAAACACCTGTAATTTATCTGAGGATTGGGTAGGCTATTCCACAAGATATGGCGATGCGGCAGGTGACTTTTCACCTATGTGTAACCTTACTGTTACAGAAGTAAAAGAAATCGGAAGAGTTTTGGGGCTTCCTGATCTTTTAGTGGATAAGGTACCCATTGACGGGCTTTGCGGGAAAACAGACGAAGAAAATTTGGGTTTTACTTATGCAGAACTTGACAGATATATCCGAGAGGGTGTAATAGATGACGAAGAAAAGAAAAAAACAATCGACCAAAAGCATAAGAATAACTTGTTTAAATTGCAGCTTATGCCATCGTTTAAGCCTGAAATATAGATAATAAAAAAGAGGATGTTTAAAAATTAATTTTAATATAAAAAGGACACTCTAGATTTGATTGAAAAATCATTTACCAAGATATGTCCTTTTTTATTAACATTATTTTATCATAAAATCAGGCAAAGTTCTTACCCGCCTATCTGGCTTCTTAAGCCCTCTCTTTTAACAACCTCAAGAAGTCTGTTCATTTTTGCATCTGAGGGAGGTGTTATATGAGAAAGTGTATATTCTCTGCCAAGCCATCTGTATTTATCTGTTCCATACGGGTGGTAGGGGAGAAGATGAAGTTCATCTACATTTGGAAGTGAAGAAGCAAATTGTGCGATTGCTCTTATTTCTTCCTCTGTATCATTAAATGTAGGAATAACAGGAACTCTTATAATGAGTTTTTTTGCATGGGCAGCAATAAGCTGTGCATTTTCCAAAACTACATCGTTTGGCTTTCCTATAAATTCCATGTGCTTTGATTTATCCATATGCTTTATATCCATAAGATATAAATCCAAATATTCAAGATATTTTTTTATAGTATCAAAAGGTGCAAAGCCAGTTGATTCCATAGCAGTATTTATTCCGTAGTCCTTGCAGGCTTTAAGGAGTGCAACCGCAAATTCAGGTTGTAAAAGTGATTCGCCTCCTGATAAGGTAACACCACCGCCTGAGCGTCTGTAATATGGAAAATCTTTAACTATTTCTTCCATAACTTCACCGACGGTAACATCTCTGCCGACAATTTTTTCTTTGCCGTCAACATTCATTGTCTGTATGCCATATTCCTGCGATTCAGGATTACAGCACCATTTGCAACGAAATGCACATCCTTTTAAAAAGACAATGGTTCTTATTCCAGGCCCGTCGTGAACGGAATATTTCTGAATATCAAAAATTCTTCCTTTAACACTGTTTATGTCAATCATTTTTTTTCCTCTGTTTTTCTTAATACTTTTTGTTAGAAAGATGATTGTTCTGTTCTCTTAATAATATCATCCTGCAATGATTTTGAAAGTGTTGTGAAAAGTGCACTGTAACCGGCAACACGAACAACAAGGCTCTTGTAATTTTCAGGATGCTTCTGTGCATCGAGAAGTGTGTCACGGCTTACAACATTAAACTGCATATGACTGCCTTTCTGGTCAAAGTATGCTCTTATAAGTGATACAAAGTTGTTTATACCCTCGCTGCCTTTTAATGCTGACGGGTGGAACTTCATATTATAAAGTGTTCCGTTTGATGCAATGAAGTGGTCAAGCTTTGAAACAGAGTTTGCAGCAGCAGTAGGACCACTTACATCCTTTCCTGAACACGGTGAAACACCGTCTGCAACAGGAGTGTATGCAAGTCTACCGTCAGGAGTTGCACCTGTCTGTGCACCAAGCGGAACATTAGCAGAAACAGGGTATAAGCCCGCCTGGAATTGTCCGCCTCTTGGGTTTTTATATTTTTCAACAGGTCTTGTATATGTATAAGCAGCTTCTCTTGCAAGTATGTCAACCTCGTCAATATCGTTACCGAATTTTGGTAATTCATCAATCATCTTCAATATTTCGGCATATCTTGCATTATTTGAACTGTTTGAACCGCCTTTTTGTGATATAACTGAATTGTAAACTCTCTCTATTTCTGCTTCCGAAACATTTGAGTTGCTTGCTACAAGCTGTTTAACAATAGCTTTTGCAATAACATCTTTTTCGTCACTTTGTAAAGCTGTACCCTGACCGAAATTGTTTCTGAGAGCCTCTCTAAGCTCGCAAAGAGTAACTTTCTTATCTTCAAACACAAGCTTTTTAACAGCATAGAAAGCATCAGCCATATTTGCAATACCAAATCCCTGAGGACCTGTGAAGTTGTACTTCGCACCACCCTCCTGAACTGATTTACCTTTAGAAATACAGTCATCAACCATTGATGAAAGATATGGGAGTGGACAGCGTTTTGCGTGAGCAATATCTATCGCATTGTCTGCATTAACCATAAGAGAAATCTGGTATTCCATCTGCTTTTTATAAGCATCGAAAAATTCTTCAAATGTTTTCATCTGTGCTACATCGCCTGTTTCAATACTGATAAGCTCACCGTTATCTCTACCATTTTCAAACACAAGCTCCATAACTCTGCACATATTAAAGAATGCAGCGTCATGCCAGCCGTCTGTTTTACCAGGGCTTTGTGGCTCAACACAGCCGATGATACAATAATTTCTTGCGTCTTCTAAGCTAACTCCTCTTGAAACAAGGGCAGGAATAATAACCTCGTCATTGTAATATGCAGGAAGACCGACACCTGTTCTTGTAAGTTCTGAGGCTTTAACCATAAATTCGTGCGGTGTTCCGTTCCATACTCTTACAGAGAATGACGGCTGCGGAAGCATAACATGCATTGTTGCTTCAATACACATAAATGAAAGAAGATTTGTTGCATCTCTTCCATCTCTTGTCTGACCGCCTGCAATAAGATTCTGGAATAAGCTGTAGCCTGCAAAGCCTTCAGCTGAAGCTTCATCTCTTACTTTCGTAAAGTCATTTAATTTAACCCATACACAGTCAACAAGCTCCTGTGCAAATTCAAGTGTAATTTTTCCTTCTTCGTAATCCTTTTTAAAGTATGGATACATATACTGGTCAAATCTTCCCGGTGAAATTGAGTGTCCGCTTGCTTCTGTCTGGATAAGAAGCTGAACAAACCAGAAAGACTGACAAGCCTCATAGAAAGAGGTTGCACCGTTTTCAGGAACTTTTTTGCAGTTTTCGCCTATTGTAAGAAGTTCTTTTTTTCTTACTTCATCACTGCATTTTGAAGCCATTTCAAAAGCAAGGTCACTGTATCTTTTTGCAAATGCAATTGCACCCTCACAGCTAATAATAACTGCCCTTAAAAAGTTACTTCTTTCAATAAAATCAGCATCTGTCATAGAAAGCTTGGAAAGTGCTTCTTTTGCTTCCTCCATAATGCCTTTGTATCCGATTTTAAGTACTTTACCATAGTCAACGCTTATATGTCCTACACCGTTATAGTAGTAGTTACCGGGTGTAAAAATATTATGCTCCATAGCTTTTTTTGTTTCATCTTCCATACAGAATGAAGCAAATTCGCTTGTAGTTTTTCCTCTGAAATAATCAAAAACGCCTTTAAGCTGAGCTTTTGTTTCATCTGATAGCTTGAAAGGGTCAGCCGAACGGGTTTCTATTGTATCAAACTCATCTTCAATCCATGAAAAAGAATATTCAGGGAATATCTGACAGCTTCTTGAGGATTTTGTTGCACTTCCGACAATAAGCTCTTCATCTCTTATTGTAACAGGAAGATTTCTTACTATATGTGAAAAAGCTTTTGCTCTTCTCATAATGATAGGCTCATGCTCTGTCATTTTGTAGCTTTCTGTGAGAAGCACAGCTCTTTCAGGCTCAATTTCAGGCATCTTTATGAATAAATTATCAATAAGATGCTGTATTCTGGGACTTTTTTCAATCCCCTTAAAGTTAAATGGTTTCATAATAATCCACCTTTCAAATCATATATGTAAACTGATATATTATACTTTATATAATAATACAACTTTATTTGAAAAAAGTCTATAGTATTTCGCTATTTTTTATTAAAAAAAGTAAAAAAAGAAACATAAACAAAAAAATAAATAAAAATTCGGAAAAAAACAAAAGGATAAGTTCTCAAGAAAAATAAAAAAATATCAAAAACTACAAAAAAATTGTTTTTTCTCTTGACATTCTCATTTTATATGCTATAATGTTAATGTAAAAATTAAATATTGCCCGTTGAAGCCTTTAGAACATTTTTTTAAAAAATTGAACTGGAGGGGGAGGGGACTCTGGAGAATTCCGTTTAGTCGGGTGCCGATGGTGCAAGGCAAATTTTAAAGGATTTGCTGAATCTCTCAGGCAAAAGGATAGAGAACTATTTAAGACTATGAGGAGGCTTATATTATAAGCTTATACATTATAAATCGTCGTATTCTTATTCTTATTTTCAGAGTTGCTGTTTTTTGTTACCAAACAAAAAGACAGCATTTTTTATTTCATTATTTTTTTTAGGAGGATTTTCTCATGCAGGAATCAATTCTTAAGGTAGTCCAGACCGTAAACGGTTATTTGGCTGACTACATACTCATCATTCTTTTAATAGGAACAGGCTTGTTCTTCTCAATCAAAACAAAGTTTGTTCAGGTTCGTTGCTTCGGCGAAGGTATGAAAAAGGTTTTTGGAAACATTTCACTTCGCGGAGGAAAACAGGAGGGCGGATTAAGCTCATTCCAGGCACTTGCAACAGCTATTGCTGCTCAGGTTGGTACAGGTAACATCGTTGGTGCTTCAGGTGCTATTTTAGTTGGTGGTCCAGGTGCTATTTTCTGGATGTGGATTATTGCTTTTTTGGGCATGGCTACAATTTATGCAGAAGCAACTCTCGCTCAGGAAACAAGAATTATTGACGATAAGGGCGAAGTTCACGGTGGTCCTGTTTATTACATTAAAAAAGCATTTCCTAACGGATTTGGTACTTTCTTAGCCGTATTCTTTGCAATAGCAATCACACTTGCTCTTGGCTTTATGGGCTCAATGGTACAGTCTAACTCTATTGCTGAAAGCTGTAATACAGCGTTTGGCGTTCCAGGTTGGATTGTAGGTCTTATAATCGCAGTTGTTTGTGCATTTATTTTTATAGGCGGAATACAGAGAATTGCTTCTGTAACAGAGAAGCTTGTTCCTCTTATGGCAGTTCTTTTCCTTATCGGTGGTGTTTGCGTTCTTGTTGCAAGAATTCAGTATATACCTGCTACATTTGCCATGATTTTTAAATTTGCATTTACTCCATCTGCTTTAATCGGTGGTGGTATCGGTGCAGCTTTAAAAACTGCTATCAGCCAGGGTGCTAAGAGAGGTCTTTTCTCAAATGAAGCCGGTATGGGTTCAACACCTCATGCTCACGCAATGGCTAAGGTTGAAAAACCACACGATCAGGGTGTTGTTGCGATGATAGGTGTATTTATTGATACATTTGTTGTTCTTACAATGACAGCTCTCGTTGTTATCTCATGCTTATATGCAGGAGAGGGTGGACTTGCCAGCTTGTCAGGCGATGCGTACCTTGCTGCAACTTCAGGTGCAGATGCAATAGTTTCTAAAACAAATGCAATGCAGACAGCTTTCACACAGGCAATTCCTTTAGGAAACTTTGGTAATATATTTATCGCAATATGCTTGTTGTTCTTTGCTTTCTCAACAATTATCGGCTGGAACTTCTTCGGTAAAATTAATGTTCAGTACCTCTTTAAAAACAAAAAAGGTGCAGTTGTTCTTTACTCCGTAATTGCAATCGTGTTCATTTTCTTAGGCTCACTTTTATCAAACGACCTTGTTTGGGAGCTTACAGACTTCTTTAACTACCTTATGGTAATCCCGAACGTTATTGCACTTATTGCTCTTAATAAAATTGTTGTAAAAAATGCAACAGACAAAAAAGCAGAAAAAATAGAAAAAGTTGATGCTGAATAAAAGTTGATATATTTAAAAAAACCGGTGGCGAATGCCACCGGTTTTTAAGTTAATAAAAATTAGTTTCCTTGCTGATATTTCTAAAATCAGAATAAAAAAATTTTATTTGGTAATAATTATCATATCAAATGAAAGGAAGTTTTTTAAGATGATTGAACAGGATACAATAAAATTATTAAGAGAATGTGATGCGGGAGTAAAAATGGGTGTATCGTCAATAGACGATGTTTTGGAATATGTAAGTGATGAAGAACTTAAAACGCTTCTTTCGGAGTGTAAAGAGAACCACAAAAAACTGGAGAATGAACTTGAAGAGCTTTTAGAAAAGTATAACGATGATGGTAAAGAGCCTGCTGTTATTGCTAAAAGTATGTCATGGATGAAAACAAATGTAAAATTAGCGATGAAGGAGTCAGATGAAACAATTGCAGACCTTATGACAGACGGCTGTAATATGGGAGTAAAGTCGCTTAATAAATATCTTAATAAATATGAAGCGGCAGATGAAGTTTCAAAGGATATTACAAAAAAACTTATAAATCTTGAGGAGAAGTTGGCAGTTGATATAAGAAAATTCCTATAATGGGCTTCGATAAAATGCACAGAACGCATAAAGCGATTTAAGAAATATAACAACTGTATATTGATTTTATAGTTTGAAAGAAAAAACAAAAAATCGCTTTATGCTACGAACAAACCTCGCCTCTCACTGTACCGCGTACAGCTTCGGGTTACCCCTACGGGCTGTTATAATTAATTTAAATAAACAAAATAATGGAGTTTATGAAAATGCTCTTTAGTTTTTCCAAATTTGTGATTTTGGTATTGTAATCGTAACAGTTGTTTTTTCGTCGTCTGAATTCACAAAACATCCGTATTTTTCTCCGAAAGCAATTTTTATACGCTTATTTACATTTTTTAATCCTATATGTGAAGATTCTAAATCTGTGTTTTTATTAAGAATTTTATTAAGCTCTCTTACGGTTTCTTTGCCCATTGTTTTCCCGGTGTTTTCGACTGTTAAAATAATAGGTATTTTTATTTTCTTTTATAGATATTTTTATATAGCAAAAGAATTCTGCGTTTTTAATTCCATGATAAATTGCATTTTCGCAGATTGGCTGTAACAGGAATTTTATGGTAGCATATTTAAGACATTTTTCGTCGATATCCCACTTTATATCAAAAAAGTCACTATATCTTATTTTTTGCAGATTAAGATAATTTTTATGTGATATAGCTCTTCTTCAATACTTATAAATTTTTTGTCATTACGAAATGTTGCCTGTAAAAGCTCTGACAGCATTTTTATCATTTTTAGACAGACTTTCAAATGCTGTAGCAAAGAAAAAGGTTGTTGCGGTTAATCTTAACGATTATGGCTACGGGGAAATAGCACAGTGGTCGCACGATGACTATAAGCTCATTTTCGCACCTCCATCGAATAGACAAAATCTCTGAGTACAAATTCTTCTGCTGAATGGCGAATGTTGTTCATAGCACCAACCCAAGCTATTTGGTCTTTTGATTTGAGTTCTTCCGTGATACCTTGTTTAACCGCCATATCCTTTATAAGTCTATCAACCATTTCCTTTGCGGATATGTCAATTTCTTCAAGATATGCAAACCAAGTGCCGTTAAGCATTTTCATTGAGTAAAAAACAGTACGATTTTCTTTAATAAATATTAAGTGCAACTTTCCATACCTGCCAATTGTGTAAGTCCCTTCGGGTGCTTTTAGGTTCGGAATGTAATAATCACCGTTCCTTACATACTCAATTCCGTTTTCAATAAATTTTTCCTTCATTGTGAAGTACCTCCTTTAAATTTGGTATCTTCATTTTATCAGAAGGCATTTAATTTGACGAATGTGCGGATAAAAAAGCATAAGAAAAAGAGATAAAACCTTTTACAGTCTTATCTCTTTCATCTTGACCTCGCAATGCTCGTTATACTATTTTCGGAAACTGTCCTTAACAGTACACGGCATTCGACAAGTCGTTTTTTAGTTATAAATATAGTTTTAAGACTATTTCTCACATATATTTTTCCATTTGTTTTTGTAATTTTTTTATTATTTTCTTCTCAAGTCTTGAAATATAGGATTGTGAAATTCCCATAATATCTGCGACCTCTTTTTGCGTTTTTTCTTCATCACCTAAAATACCAAATCTAAGCCCTATTATGAGCTTCTCTCGTTCTTTTAGGCTTGCAACAGCAGTTAAGAGCTGTTCTTTTTCAAACTTTGCTTCAATTTCTCTGTGAATTATATCATTATCTGTCCCCAAAATATCTGATAATAAAAGCTCATTACCCTCACCGTCTGTCGAAAGAGGCTCATCTAAAGAAACATCGGCTTTTCTGTTAGCGGTTTTTCTAAGATACATAAGAATTTCATTTTCAATACATCTTGAAGCGTAGGTTGCAAGCTTGATAGATTTTTCCGAGTTAAACGAATTTACAGCTTTTATAAGTCCTATTGTTCCGATTGATGTAAGGTCTTCGATATTAATACCAGTATTTTCAAATTTTTTTGAAATATAAACAACAAGTCTGAGATTATGCTCAATCAACTTTTTCTTTGCTTCTTCCTGGGGGAGAAGTGATATGTATTTTTCCTCTTCCTGTGCTTCAAGAGGCGGTGGAAGAAGCTCGCTTGAGCCGATATAATAACATTCGTTTTCAAAATAACTGTATAAATTTATTATAAAATTTTTTATTTTCTGAAATAATTTCAATTACTTCACCTCATTTCTTATATTAATGTAAGAGGATTTATAACAGCGTCATACTCACCGTCAAAATCGCATTTTGATATTGCTACAACAGCATCTATTTCCTTTTCATTATATACAAACTTATCAGGCTTAAAGCCATATAAAACCTCGTATTTATCAGTAACTGTCCGACATGGGATAAGCCTGAAATTCTTTATTTCGGAAAGTTTTTCTTCGTTGATGAGCTTTTTTATTTTCTTTGGTGAAACAACTACGACAGACTTTCTGCTTATAGGGTCAATAAGGGTGTTTCCAGTATCAATAAGCGCACTTAATTTCATTTTTTTGTTTTTATAAAAAATTGTCAATTCTTTTTTTGTTTTACTAAGTAACATATTCTTTTTAAAAAGCACAATAAAAAACCTCCCGATAAAAATAAGTACGCCTATGCCTAAAATCAGTCCCATAATTTCTGTCCTTATATAAAAAACCCCGTTTTTCACATTTCCGCCTGAGAATGATGCGAAAAAATATATACATCCCCCTAAAGACAGATTTATAAAAAGAAATGTCATTATATATTTTAAAAACACTTTAAATGTTTTGATGGGGAAAGCTAAAAAAATCATTGCACAAAAAACAATTATTTTAAAAACTGTGTTTTTAAAAAAAAGAAAATCGCTAAAATAAAGCGAACACATATAAAATGAGCCTACAAATGAAGAAACTGTCATTTTGAAAAATGACGGCTTTATGCACATAACAAAGGCTGTCATATATAAAACAAGAAAATCAATCAGAAAATTTTCCAAAAATAAAACATCAATGTAAACTGTTGTAGTCAAAATTATACCCCTTCCGTTTACTACTCGAATATTATTTTAGCACATTTCTTTTGAAAATTTTAACCAATTTTGTCGTGATATTAAAAAAACTTTAAAGAAATATTGAATTTTTTTTCACAGTATGATATACTAACAGTATTAATGTTTGTACAAATTACAGAAAAGGAGGATTTTATGCAGGACTATTCAAACTTTCCACCATGTGTGAAGGATTTTTTATCACACAAGCTTACAATCGAAGGAAAATCAGCACTCACAGTAAAGGAATATGCTTATGACCTTCAGACATTTTTTCGATATATAGTATCAAAGAGAGATAAAAAGCCTTTTGATGCTGAGAATACAGATATAACTTCGGTAAGTGTCGAAGATATCAGGAAAATAACTATTTCTGATATATACGAATATTTATTGTTTTTAAATAATGTTCTTGACAATTCAGTCCGCACCCGTGCAAGAAAGCTTGCCAGCATAAAATCTTTTTATAAATATCTTAATGTCAGTGTTCATCTTATAAATGATAATATTGTAAAAGACTTAAAGCTTCCTGCTGTGCCGAAAACTCTTCCGAGATATCTGGAGCTTGACGAAGCAAAGGATTTACTTAAAAGTGCAGACGGAAAATGCAAGGAAAGAGATATCCTCATTTTAACAATACTGCTTAACTGCGGCCTTAGAGTTTCCGAGCTTAAGAACTTAAAAGTAGATGATATTAAAGGTGATACTATTTTAATACATGGAAAAGGCAACAAGGAAAGACAGCTTTATCTTAATGAAGCTACAAAAAATGCTTTTTTACAGTACATAGCAGTAAGAAAACCTGCAAAGTCTAATTATAAACAGCTTATTTTAGCATCAAACGGTCATGAGATTTCAATAGGAGGCATACAGTTTATTGTTAAAAATTTAATAAGAAAAGCAGGACTTGATGCAACAAAAATATCAACCCATAAATTAAGACATACAGCGGCAACTCTTATGTATAAATACGGTGATGTCGATGTTAAAGCCTTGCAGGAGGTTTTGGGACATGAGCATCTTAACACTACTGAAATTTATACTCATGCAAACAATGAGGAAATAAAAAAAGCACTTAAAAGCAATCCTCTTTCTTCGTATAAGGTTAAATAAAATATAAAAAAGTATAAAAAAATTCAAAAAAATTTCAAAAAAACAAAAAAAACTTGCATTAATGGTAAAATTGTGTTATAATACTTTTATTATCCAAAAAAATGAAAGGGAAGTTTTAAACTGTTCTTTTAATAATGAATGATAATATAATAACAAGAATAAATAAGAATTATGAAACATTCTCAAAAAGACAAAAGCTTATTGCTGATTTTGTGAATAATAATATATCTCAGGCTGCTAATATGACCGCTGCAAAACTTGCAGAAACTGTAGGTGCTTCGGAATCTACAGTTGTTCGTTTTGCAACCGAACTTGGGTATCTTGGATATCCTGAGTTTATTGAGGCTGTTTGGGAATATATGAGAAGTAAGTCTTCTATGATAAAGCGTATGGAATCCTTATCTTCCGTTATTGAAAATCAGGATACATTACTTACAGTTATGAATTCTGATATTGACAGTTTGAAAAAATCTGCCTTGAAAATAGATAAAGAGCAGTTCTCAAAAGCTGTTGATGCAGTTTTGAATGCTAAAAAAATATACATCTTAGGAGTTAGAAGTGCATCTTGCCTTGCAAGCTTTGCAAGCTATTATTTTGATATGCTTTTTGATAATGTAAAGCTTGTTCAGACAAATTCTGTTTCTGAAATGTTTGAGCAGATACTAAAGGTTGACGCAGATTCAGTGGTATTTGGAATAAGCTTCCCAAGATATTCCAAAAGAACTGTTAAAGCTATGGAATATTCAAAGGACAAAGGTGCAACAGTAATCGCACTTACAGACAGTGAAAAATCACCTATTGCTCCTTTTTCCGACTATCTCATGACTGCAAACAGCGAAATGGTTTCATTTGTTGATTCGCTCGTTGCTGCGTTTTCTGTGCTTAATGCGTTTATAGTTGAGCTTGTTATGAGAAAAAAGGGTGAGCTTCAGACAAACTTTGAACAGCTTGAAAAAATCTGGGAGGAATATCAGGTTTATGACAAGCTTGATGAAGTCACAAATCCCGATAGCAGTGATATCGTATGAAAAATATAAAGAAAACAGCAGTTATAGGCGGGGGACCAGCAGGAGTTATATGTGCTTCCGAAGCCGCAAAAAAAGGAAATGATGTTTATCTTTTTGAAAAAAATGATAAACTCCTAAAAAAGTTTCTTATAACGGGAAAAGGAAGATGTAATATAACAAACAGCAGTGATATATCCGATTTTTTTGCACAAATTCCCGTTAATCACGAATTTTTATACAGTGCCCTTTATACTTTTACAAATGAGGATATAATAAATCTTATAGAAAACGAAGGCGTAAGGACGAAAAACGAAAGGGGAAACAGAGTTTTTCCAGTTTCCGATAAAGCCTTTGATGTAGCACTTGCACTCACAAATTATCTTAAAAAATCAGGTGCAAAAATACTTCTTAACTCTAAGGTTGAAAGTATTATAAAAACAGATGAAGGTTTTTTAGTCCATGTAAATGGCAAAAAAGAACACTTCGATTGTGTGGTTATAGCAACAGGAGGTCTTTCATATCCTGCTACGGGTTCAACGGGTGATGGATATACATTTTCAAAAAAACTCGGACATACTGTGACAGAGCTTACTCCAAGTC
This sequence comes from Clostridia bacterium, assembly GCA_045661305.1. Lineage (GTDB taxonomy): Bacteria > Bacillota > Clostridia > UMGS1840 > UMGS1840 > UMGS1840. Next base: position 19,475 of record JAZRFJ010000002.1, read on the forward strand.
TTGTACCGCTTGAAATTGAAGAAAGCTTTTGTAATGACTTAAAAGGACTTTCGCTAAGAAATGTAAGACTTAAGCTTGTCAGCAATAACAAGACAGTTTTTGAAGATTTTGGGGAAATGATGTTTACTCCGTTTGGAATAACGGGCCCGCTTGTTATATCTGCGAGCAGTCATTTGAATGAGAAAACTACTAATAATATATATATAGATTTAAAGCCTGCACTATCTGAAAAACAGCTTGATGAAAGGCTTTTAAGGGATTTTAAGGAATTTTGTAACAAAGATTTTAGTAATTCTTTAAATAAACTCTTGCCAAAAAGCATTATTTCTGTTATAATAGATTTATGTGGCATAAATCCGCACAAAAAATGTAACGCTATAACCAAAGATGAGCGTATGGGCTTGCTTCGGGTTTTAAAGGAACTTAAACTCACAGTAACAAAAAAACGCCCTATAAAAGAAGCGATAATTACATCAGGGGGAATAAATGTAAAGGAAATCAATCCCTCAACTATGGAATCAAAGCTTGTAAAAGGACTTTATTTCTGTGGTGAAGTAATAGATGTTGATGCTTATACAGGAGGCTATAACCTTCAGATAGCATACTCTACCGGTTATCTTGCCGGGACGAATATAAATTAAGAAAGGAAAATCTTTTCTTGTGGAAAATATGAAAAATGTTATTATTGCGATAGACGGCCCTGCCGGTGCAGGAAAAAGTTCCGTTTCAAAGGCAGTATCAAAAAAGCTTGGCTTTACTTATATTGATACAGGGGCTATGTACAGAGCGTGTGCACTTATGGCAATCGAAACAGGCGTTGATGTAAGACAATATACTAACCGTTTGCCTCTTATGTTTGATGATTTTGAGCTTGTTTTGAAGGCCGATAAGGATATGCAGAGAGTTATTCTTAATGATGTTGATATAACACGAGAGATAAGAGAGCCTGATATTTCAATCGGTGCTTCATATATTTCAGCTATTCCTTATGTGAGAGATAAAATGGTTGAGCTTCAAAGAAAAATGGCGCAGAATACTTCCGTTGTAATGGACGGAAGAGATATAGGAACAAATGTGTTCCCGTCTGCCGATGTGAAAATCTTTCTTACTGCAGATGTAGAAGAAAGAGCCAAAAGAAGACAAAAGGAGCTTACTGAAAAAGGAAACAGTGTAAGCTTTGAGGAAGTTCTTTTCGATATGAAAATGCGTGATAAGAACGATTCCCAGAGAGAATACGCACCTCTAAAGCAGGCGGTTGACGCAGTGGTTGTAGATAATACTGAGCTTTCTTTTGACGAAACAGTTGACGCTGTGTTAAAATGTATAAAAGAAAAGGTTAAGGTATAATCCATGTTATATAGCGTAGTTAAAAATTTTTGCAAGCTACTTTACAATATTGTATTTCGCATTGAAATTGAGGGTGAAGAAAATATACCATCATCAGGCGCTGCAATTATATGCCCTAACCACATAAGCAATCACGATGCCGTTTTGGTAACGATTGCAATAAAAAGAAAGTTAGCATTTCTTGGAAAAGAAGAGCTTTTCAGATTTAAGCCTTTTGGTGCTGTTCTTAAAAAGCTTGGTGCTATACCTGTTAACAGAGGAACAGGTGACATCGGTGCTGTAAGAAAGGCTATCGAGGTATTAAAAGAAGATAAGCTGATGATAATATTTCCTGAGGGAACAAGAAATAAAAGCGATGATTTGCTTTTGGAGTTTAAGTCGGGAGCATCACTCATTGCATACAAGGCTCAATGTCCGATTATTCCTTGTGCAATAAGCGGAAAATACAGACCTTTTTCTAAATTGAGAATTGTTTTTGGAGAGAGTGTTGATACTTCAGGCAAAACTAAGAATGATGTACATAATCTGACAGACGAAATAAAAACTTCAGTCAGAAGTATGTTGGAGGAAGTTAGATAATGCAACTAAAAATTGCAAAGAATGCGGGCTTTTGCTTCGGTGTAAAGCGTGCCTGCGATGCAGTTTACGAAGCATTGCCCCATAAAAAAATATATCTTTTGGGCGAGCTTATTCATAATAATGATATAATGAACGACCTTTTAGAAAAAGGTGCAGTTCTTATAAATAATACAGATGATATTCCTGCACACGCAACCTGTGTCATAAGGGCACACGGTGTTGGAATGGAAGTGAAAAGTCAGATTTTAAAAAAGAATGCAGAATGTATGGATATGACCTGTCCGTATGTGTCTAAAATTCATCAAATAGTTTGGGATGAAGAACAAAAAGGCAGAAAAATAGTAATTTTCGGCAAAAAAGAGCATCCTGAAGTTATAGGAATTGCAGGACATTGTAAAGATGCGGTTATATCTATGGATTTTTCCCAAATAAAAGACGAAATAAATGAGTTTGACAGTCTAAGCGTTGTTGCACAGACAACTGTTGAAAAAGAAGAATTTGAAAGCTTTGTTTCGTTTTTAAAAGAAAAATGCAATGATGTAGAGGTTTTTGATACTATCTGCAATGCAACAAAAAACCGTCAGAATGAGGCAGAAAAAATTGCCTGTGAGGTCGATTTTATGATTGTTATTGGCGGAAGAGCAAGCTCTAATACAAAAGAGCTTTACAAAAAGTGCAGTGCGGTTTGTAAAAACACCGTGCTTATTGAAAATATAAAAGGCTTATTTGAGTATTTCGGCATACGAAATGACGATGATAAAAAAATAATTAAGTTAAAAAATATTATATATACAAATTTTAAAAGCGTAGGTGTTACAGCAGGAGCATCGACTCCCCAAAGTAGCATCGAGGAGGTAATTACAGTTATGGCAGAAGAAATCTACACAACAAGTGAATTTGAAAAGGAGCTCGAAAATTATTTGGTAAGTCCTGTACACACAGGAAAAACAGTAACTGGCCATGTTGAACAGATTACTGAAACCGAAGTAAGAATTAATATCCCGGGATATAAAGGTGTTGGTATTATTCCTGCTGATGAATTAACAGATGATTCAACAGTAAAACCGTCAGATATTATCAAAATCGGTGATGAAATTACTGCAAAGGTTATTAAACCAAACGATGCAGAAGGTTTTTGTCTATTATCTAAAAAAAGCATAGATTCAATAGCAAATCTCCAGTTTATCAAAGAAGCATTTGAAAAACAGGAAATTGTTGAAGGTAAGGTTGTAAGTGTTATAAAAGGTGGAATACTTGTATCTGTTAACAGTGTAAGAGTATTTGTTCCTGCATCTTTGGCAACATTAAGATATACAGCAGATTTAAGCGTTCTTCAGAATCAGAATGTTAAATTAAGAATAGTTGATTTTGATGACAGAAGAAACAGAGCAACAGGTTCAATCAAAGTTGTTTTGAAAGAAGAACAGGATAAAATAGAGGCTGCTTTCTGGGCAGATTGTGAAGTTGGCAAAACTTACACAGGTACAGTAAAATCATTAACAAGCTTTGGTGCTTTCGTAGACCTTGGCGGTGTTGACGGCTTAATTCATATCACAGAATTATCATGGTCAAGAATTAAACATCCGTCAGAGGTTGTTAAAGAAGGTCAGAGCGTTGTTGTTTATGTAAAAGCAATTGACGATGAAAAGAAAAAAATATCTTTGGGTTACAAAAAAGACGAAGACAATCCTTGGACATTGTTCACAAATCAGTATCAGCTTAATGACATCGTTGAATGTACAATAGTAAGAATTGTTCCATTCGGTGCTTTTGCTCAGATTATTCCTGGTGTTGACGGCTTAATTCATATTTCACAGATTGCTAACAAACATGTTGCAAAACCTGAAGATGAACTTAAGATTGGCGAAGTTGTTGCTGCTAAAATTATCGATATCAATGCAGAAACAAAGAAAGTAAGCTTGTCTATAAGAGAGCTTATCGCTCCAAAGGAAGAAAATGAAGCTGTAGAAGAAACTGTTGAGGCTACAGAAGAAGTAGTTGAAGCTGTGGAAGAAGCAGTTGAAGAATAATAAAAAATTTAAAAAATAATCTCCGTATTTTTGCGGAAAATAATCAATAAAGAGAAACAGTATTTCAAAAATCTGTTTTTCAAAACACATTAAGGATGGTTTAAAAATGTACGAAAAAGAAGTTATGATTCAGAATCAGGTTGGTTTGCATGCAAGACCTGCTACATTTTTCATTCAGAAAGCTAATGAATTTAGAAGCAACATATGGGTAGAAAAAGAGGAGCGTAAGGTAAGTGCAAAAAGCTTACTCGGTGTTCTTTCTTTGGGAATTACCAAAGGCACAAGCATTAAAATTGTTGCAGAGGGTTCAGACGAAACTGATGCAGTAAATGCTCTTGCTCAGCTTATCGGTTCAGACTTTGCTGAATAGAAATACGGTTTTTATACCACAATAAATTATTAACTACCGATATAAAAAAAGGGCATCAGCCCTTTTTTTATACCGAAAATATTTTATGAATACTAAAGAAAAAAAGAAAAACATACCTATTTTTGTAGCACATAAGGGCTGTCCCAACGATTGTGTTTTTTGCAATCAGGTTAAGATAAGCGGTGCAAAAGATGAAATCAACCCCGATAAAATAAGAGAAATTATCGAGGCTTCTTTGCCGTACTGTGATTGCAAAAATACGCAGATTGCTTTTTTTGGCGGCAGTTTTACGGGGATTTCGGAAGATGTTATGACAGAATACTTAAAAATTGCAAAGTATTATGTCGATAACTTTTCTCTTGACGGAATCCGCCTTTCTACAAGACCTGACTATATAAATGAACATATACTTGATATATTAAAAAAATATGGTGTAAAAGTGATTGAGCTTGGTGTTCAGTCTATGGATAACGATGTTCTTTTGAAAAACAACAGAGGTATGACAAAAAAAGCTACAATAGACGCTTGCAACCTTATAAAAGAATATGGCTTTACACTCGGAGTACAGCTTATGACATCAATGTACGGCTCAACTAAAGAAGCTGATATACAAACTGCACTTGAGGTAACTTTCCTAAAACCTGATTTTGTTCGTATTTATCCTACTGTTGTTATAGAGGGTACAAAGCTTTATGAATTTTATGAAAGTGGACTTTACAAAACAAGAACTTTAGATGAAACAATAGATGTATGCTGTGAGATGGTAGAAATTTTCTCTCGTAATAATATTCCTGTAATAAGACTCGGACTTATGACAAATGAAGATATTAATTGCGAAAATGTTATCGGAGCATATCATCCTGCTTTTGGAGAGCTTGTTTTTTCAAAGCTTTATTTTAATAAAATTTGTAAAATAATAGATGAAAAGAAGCTTATGCTAAAAGATAAAATACTAATTATAAAAGCACCAAAGGAGCTTATTTCAAAGATAAGCGGACATAAAAAGGAAAATATAAGAAAATTAAAAGAATTATATAAAATAAAGGATATACACTTTAAATATAGTGAAATAGTTGATGTATTAACGGAGAAATAGAAAAATGAGAAATTTAAAATCTGATACAGTTGTTGTGAAAATAGGAACAAGCTCGCTTACTTATGATAACGGAAAAATGAATTTTAAATTTATAGAAGAGCTTACAATGGTGCTTTGTGACCTTAAAAATCAAGGGAAAAATGTTGTCCTTGTTTCAAGCGGTGCTATTGGTGTTGGAGTAAGTAAATTAAGACTTGAAAAGAAGCCTGACGATATAAAAACAAAACAGGCAACTGCCGCAGTAGGTCAGTGTCAGCTTATGAGTATTTATGACAGATGCTTTTCTCTTTACGGGCAGGATGTTGCACAGATACTTATAACAAAATATATTATTGATAACGAGCAGTCAAAAACAAATGCAAAAAATACATTTGATGAGCTTTTTAAGTTAAATGTTGTTCCAATAGTAAACGAAAACGATGTTATCTCAACTTCTGAAATAGAGTTTGGCGATAACGATACATTATCTGCTTATGTTGCAGAGCTTGTAAATGCAGATTTGCTTATCATTCTTACAGATATTGACGGCTATTACTCCGAAAATCCTAAAGAAAATAAAAACGCAAAGCTTATTTCTGAAATAAATGAAATTACTCCTGAAATTTTAAAAAATGCAGGCGGTGCAGGAAGTGCAAGAGGAACAGGCGGTATGTACACTAAGCTACTTGCGGCACAGATTGCAATGAAATCAAATATTGCAACTGTAATTACTTCAGGAAAAAATCCAAACGATATTTACAGTGTTGTTGAGGGTAAGGAAATAGGTACTCTTATAAGAAATAAGTAAAAAAAGAAAAAGGGTTGATATTATGAATAGTATAATTCTACAAAAAGCAAAGAACGCAAAAAAAGCAAGCGTTATTTTACAGAAGCTAAGCACGAATAAAAAAAATGAAGCTTTAGAAGAAATAGCAAAGGCACTTTGCGAAAATGCAGATTATATATTAGCTGAAAATAAAAAAGATATTTCAAATGCAGAAAATAACGGCATCAAAAAAGCAATGATTGACCGACTTCTTCTTACAAAGGAAAGAATTGAGGCTATGGCAGACGGAGTAAGAGAGGTTATTGATTTAAAAGACCCTATCGGTGAATTTACGGGTGCAATAACACGCCCTAACGGTCTTCTGATAAGCGAAAAAAGAGTTCCTCTCGGTGTTGTTGGAATAATATATGAAGCCAGACCAAATGTTACAGTCGATGCTGCAGCTTTGACGCTAAAAACAGGCAATGCCTGCATTTTAAGAGGCGGAAAAGAAGCTATCAATTCAAATATTGCACTTGTGAAAATTATGAAAGATGCTTTAAGAAAGTGCAATCTTCCTGAGGATGCAATAGGTGCAATAGAATTTATTGAGGATACAACCCATGAGTCTGCAAATGAAATGATGCACTTAAACGGTTATATTGATGTGCTTATCCCAAGAGGAAGTGCCAGACTTATTCAGGCTGTTGTAAATAATTCAACCGTTCCGATAATAGAAACAGGCTCAGGGAATTGCCATACTTATGTAAATAATGATGCGGATATTGATATGGCACTTGAAATTTTGAAAAATGCAAAGGTACAGCGTCCGTCTGTATGTAACGCTTGCGAAAGTTTACTTGTTCATAAGGATATTGCAAAAGACTTTCTTCCAAAGGCAAAGAAAATGCTTGAAGATTGCAATGTTGAAATCCGCGGTTGCGAAGAAACATTAAAAATAATAGATGTTAAAAAAGCCACCGATGAAGACTTCTATACGGAGTATAATGACCTTATAATTTCAGTAAAAATAGTTGATAATACTGATAAGGCAATAGAGCATATCAATTCACATAACACAAAACATTCTGAATGTATTGTGACAAAAAGCTATGAAGAGGCACAGAAATTTACAAATGAGATTGATGCCGCGTGTGTGTATGTTAATGCTTCAACACGATTTACTGACGGAAATGAATTTGGTTTTGGTGCAGAAATAGGTATTTCAACTCAAAAGCTCCATAAAAGAGGTCCTATGGGACTTGAAGCGCTCACTTGTACAAAATATATAATACTCGGTAACGGACAAATCAGATAATTTAAAGAAAAGGATATTAGAAAAAATGTTTGTAGATAGTGCAAAAATATATGTAAAAGCAGGCAACGGCGGAAACGGCTGTGTTGCCTTTCACAGAGAAAAATATGTTGCGGCAGGCGGTCCTGACGGTGGTGATGGCGGAAAGGGCGGAAATGTAATTTTTGAGGCTGACAGCAACATGTCAACTCTTATGGATTTTAGGTATAAAAGAAAATATATTGCTCCAAACGGTGCAGACGGAACAGGCAAAAAGTGTAAAGGTAAGGACGCTGAAAATCTTATCATAAAAGTACCTGTGGGAACAACCATTAAGGATACTGACCTTGATATTTATTTGGGAGATTTATCTTATCACGGACAGCAGGTGCTTGTTGCAAGAGGAGGAAAAGGCGGTTTCGGAAACTCACATTTTGCAACTCCAAAAAGGCAGGCTCCCCATTTTGCAAAGCCCGGAAGAAAGGGGGAAGAGCTTAATTTAGAGCTTGAAATAAGACTTCTCGCCGATGTCGGACTTTTGGGATTTCCTAATGTCGGAAAATCTACACTTTTATCCGTTGTAAGTGAATGTAAACCAAAAATTGCAAACTATCATTTCACAACGCTTATTCCGAACTTAGGTGTTGTTGATATGGGCGAAAACAGAAGCTTTGTAATTGCCGATATTCCCGGAATTATTGAGGGGGCAAGCGAGGGCGTAGGTCTTGGGCATGAGTTTTTAAAGCATACCCAAAGAACAAGACTTCTTATTCATATTGTTGATGTTTCGGGAATTGAGGGAAGAAACCCTGTCGAAGACTTTGATGTAATAAATGATGAGTTAAAAAAATATTCCGAAGAATTAAGTGAAAAAGAGCAGATCGTTGTAGGAAATAAGCTTGATTTGGTGTTTGATGAAGAAACTGTAAACAGCTTTAAAAGCAAAATGGAAAACAGAGGCTACAAGGTGTTTTTAATTTCAGGTGCTACAAAAAAAGGTGTAGATGAGCTTATGAATTATACCTATGAAAGACTTCAGACAATTCCTGTAAGTGAGGCTGTAAGAGTTGTAGACATTGATACAATCGTGAGAATTGACCCTCATGATACAAGCTTTGAAATTATAAAAGAAGATGAAGGGGTATTTATCGTTGAGGGTGCGTTACCTGAAAAGCTTATAAATTCAACCAACTTCACGGATTACGAATCTACACAGTATTTACAGAGAGCGCTTATAAAATCGGGCATAATTGATGCACTTAAAGAAAAAGGTGCAAAAGAAGGCGACACGATTATTATTGATGAATCACAGTTTGATTTTGTTGAGTAATTTTAAAAGGGACTTTTTTAAAAGTCCCTTTTAATTATTAAATTTTTCTATTCTAAAAAAGCGTTCACAATAGCATATTCAAAATGTGAACCCGTATCTAAGAAATAAAGTCTCATATAGCGTCTTCCTCTAATGTCAAGCTCAATTCTTTGTCCGCTCTCGATTTTCTTCAAATCATAAGTATTATTGATAAGATTTTCTCCCATAATCCAAAAAATTGTTGAATCTTCATCATTATCCGTTATTTTTAAAAGCTCAAATGAAAATGTATTATAAAGACCGTTTAATCTGTAACTGATTTCAGCAAAATGAGGTTTTTCGGGATACAAATTAGAAAAAACCATTGCATTTTTATATGTTTTGTTATTATATCTGTAATTTTTTATAAATTCGCAATTAATACTTGATAAAGGACAGCAAGCATCATTTATGTAATGTTTTCCGAGAGGAATTTCACCGAAAAAAAAGGCTTGTTTTTGCTCATCAGCTATAAAAGATTTTTTGTTTAATATGCTTACTTCTTCAAGCGAAACATAAACCTTACCATCACATTTTATAAAATCATTTACAGGGGCTCTTTTTCCGTCAATATAAATAACTCCTTCATAACTAAAGGCTTTTTTAGGTTCCTTTACTTCTATAATTTCCATATACTTTCCTCCACATAAAAAAATGCGTTCCGAAGAACGCATGAAAAAGTGTGTTCCTCGGTTTTTGCAACAAAACTTTAATTCCCTACGAGCATAGTGAAATTAGAGAAAACACTTTTTACCTAAAGTATTTCCTCGCAGGGACAAATTATTAAAATTTTGTTGCAAGAACATTATACCATTAATTTTAATAAATTGCAATACTTTTTTGAAAAACTATTGATAAATGTATAAATTTGTGGTATAATGAATTCAACAAAGTTGAATTCATTAATAATGTCGAATTTTCTAAGTAAGACAAAAGGGGAATATATAATGATAAAAAATAACAAACTGATAAAGCAGTTAACGAGATTTGCAATTGTCGGAGTTATTGCTGCGGTTGTAGATATAGGGGTGCTTATACTTTTAAAAGAGTTTTTACATATTGATGTACTTATATCTTGTGCAGTTTCATTTTGTGCTTCCGTTATTATAAATTATATTTTAAGTATGACCTTTGTTTTTAAGGGAAAAAAACAAAATAAGTTAAATGAATTTTTAATATTTGTATTATTAAGTGTGGGCGGATTGTTACTTAATGAGCTTATTTTATGGGTTGGCACTGAATATTTATCAATATATTATCTTAAAGTAAAAATTCTTGCGATGATAGCTGTACCTGTGTATAATTTTGTCACAAGAAAGATATTTCTTGAAGAAAGAGAATGCGTATGAACAATGTTTTTAAAAAAGATTTATACAGATATTACGGGGAAAAAGGCGAGCCAACAATAGAGGATAATTGCTGGATAGGAACAAATACTGTCTGAATTTTAGTTATGCGGGGGTGACAAGTTGAACGCCAAAGATTCCAGAATAAAACGCAATGTGGTATCGTATGTTATTTACCAGGTTGTTCTTATATCTTTAAGCTTTCTTTTGCCGAGATTATATCTTGAAAACTTCGGCTCGGAAGTCAACGGTGTTTTATCAACGATTAAACAGATTTTTACATATATGTGTCTGCTTGAGGCAGGAGTCGGTCTTGCAACAACACAGGCCTTATATAAAAGGGTAGGGGAAAAGGACTATAAAAGTGCAAGTGCTGTTCTTTCTGCAACTAATCGTTATTATATTAAAACAGGCGGAATATATCTTCTTATAGTTCTTGTTATTGCTGTTGTTTACGCTTATATAATTCCTACTTCAATAAACAACACTGTACTGTTTTTTATTGTTATATTAAATGCAATTCCTGCACTTTTCAGTTATTTCGTTCAGGCTAAATACAGAATACTTATGGAGGTTGACGGAAGAAGATATGTAATAAACAATTCCGAAACTGCTCTTCAGCTTTTTTCAAATTTAGGGAAAATTCTTGTTCTTCTTCTGACAGACAGCCTTATTCTTATTCAGCTTGTTTATTGCATAATTGCTATTATACAGCTTTTGTTTTTATATATTTATGCAAAACGCAGATATAAATGGCTTGATTTGAAAGCGGAGCCTGATTTTAAAGCTATATCGCAGAAAAATTCAGTTCTTGTTCATCAGCTTTCAGGAATGGTATTTAACAATACAGATGTGATTTTAATTTCAGTTTTGTGTGATTTTAAAGCAGTAAGTATATATGCCATATATAACATTTTCTTTTCACAGGTGCAGAATTTCATAACAGGCATAGTTTCGTCATTTAACTTTGCTTTGGGGCAGATGTTTCATACAGACAGAAAAAAGTTTGATGAGCTTTTTAATGCATATGAAACCTTTTACATAATGGCAACTTGTATAATTTATACCTTAATGGCAGTATTTTTGTTGCCTCTTATACAGATATACACAAGCGGAATTAATGATGCCAACTACACAAATGCATTTCTTATATTTTTGTTTGTAATAATGAATCTTCTTGCTAATGGTAAATTGCCGACAAACAGCATTATTGAATATTCAGGCAGTTTTAAAAGCACACGCTCTCATGCAATATGGGAAATGGTTATTAATATAACAGTATCAATTATTGCAATTATGTATTTTGGAATTTGCGGTGCGATAATGGGAACAATTTCGGCACTTCTTTACCGCAGTATAATGATGATTTATCATGCAAACAGAAAGGTTTTGGAAAGAAAACAAATGTGTACCTATAAAATATGGCTTGCAAACGGTGCGGTTTTTGCTCTTATAATGGCAATATTTTATGTTGATACATTTTCGGGCCTTTCGTTTGGAAAGCTTTTATTAAACGGCGTTATTCACTCGATATGGATTGCGGTTTTATACATAATCGTTAATTTTACAGTAAATAAGTCTGCTTTTAAAACTCTTTTTGAATTTTACAGGGGGAAGAACAGAGTATGAGTATTCCAAAGGTTATCCATTATTGCTGGTTTGGAAAAGGAAAAATGCCTAAGCTTTCAGAAAAATGTATAAAAAGCTGGGAAAAATATTGTCCTGATTATAAAATAGTATGCTGGAACGAAGAAAATTTTGATATAAACCAGAATAAGTATGCAAAAGAAGCATATGAAGCACAAAAATGGGCATTTGTGAGTGACTATGCAAGACTGAAAATATTATATGATGAGGGCGGAATATACCTTGACACAGATGTGGAGCTTATAAAGCCTCTTGATTTTCTTATAGAAGAAAACGGATATATGGGTTTTGACGATAACGGGGTTATTTCAACAGGTCTTGGATTTGCGTGCGAAAAGGGAAACGAGCTTGTTGGAGCGTTGCTTAGCGACTATGACGATATACCTTTTGTACTTCCTGACGGCTCATATGATTTGACACCATGCCCTGTAAGAAATACAAAAACTATGGAAAAGCTCGGTATGGTTCTTGATATTAAGGACCAGGTTTTCATGGGAATACATATATTTCCTGAAGATTATTTTTGTCCTATGAAATATTATACAGGAAAAAAAGTAATAACCAAAAATACTTATTCAATACATCATTTTTGTGCATCATGGACTTCTTCCGTAAGCAAACGCACAACATTTATAAAGAGAATAATAGGTGTTAAGCTGTATGAGAAGCTTTACGGAAAGTTTTTACATAAATTAAAATGGCTGGAGTGGTAAAAATGCCTGAGAAAACATTAAAAAAACTTAATACATATATTTTACCCCAATTTAAAGCTTGCTTTATAGGTGCGTTGATTGTTGGGTTATTTGCTCATTTTTATAAAATAACAAACTGGCTTCCAAACTGGGATTCACTTGTTTTCAGGTATGATTCGCAGAATATGATAACGATAGGAAGATGGTTTTTGCCTGTTGTCTGTTCGTTTACTTCATTTTATGATTTACCTTTTTTAAATGGAATAACAGCAATTATATTTCATGCCTTAGGTGCAGTTTGCATAACAAAAATGCTAAGAGTTGAAAAAAATATAACAGCATTTTTAATCGGAGCGGTAGTTGTTTCTTTTCCGACAGTTACATCGGTTATGATGTACAATTATGTTGCAGACGGGTATGCTGTTGCATTCTTCTTATCTGCACTTAGTGCAATTTTTATGACAGATAAAAAACCTAAACTTGTTTTAGCTATGCTTTTAATCAGCTTATCAGCAGGAATTTATCAGGCATATATAACAGTAACAATAATGCTTGTTATTTTTGATTTAGTAAACAGAATAATTTATAGTAATGAAACAACTAAAGAAATCTTAATAAAAGCTTCAAAGTATCTTATATGCGGAATTTTGGGTATGGGGTTATATTATGTTATTTTAAAAATACTTCTTATTATTAACCCTGTCGAGCTTTTTGATTATCAGGGCTTTAATTCTTCCTTATCGTTTTCAAATATAGATTTGGCAGGCTCGTTATATTCTGTAAAAGAAACCTTTATCAAATGTTTTTTTGACTTTTCGCAAGGAATAAATGTATATAATTTTTTAAATGTCATTATTTTTACATTTACTATCTTATATTATCTTAGAACTGTTTTTAAAAATAAGGTATATAAACAACCTATTAAGTTTTTTATGTTGATTATTCTGTGCATTATGCTTATATTAGGAGCAAGTGCATTATCGTTTATAAATGCGGGTATTGATTACCATAATTTGATGCTTATGGGCTATTGTGTTTTTTATCTGTTTTTTATAGTTATTTACGAAAGAGGGACAAACCAAGATGACTTACATTCTAAAGTTAAAGCGTGGGCAGTTTTTTTAGTTTCTCTTGTTCTGATTTTTAATCAGGTTGTTATAGCAAATGTGAGCTATCATAAAGCACAGCTTGCATATGAAAAGTCATACGGTGTTTTAGTCCGTATTGCTGACAGGATAGAACAAACCCCTGATACAGAGAAATGCGATACAGTTTTAGTTTTGGGAGCACTCAAGAACAGTAGCAATTACAGTGCAAATCTTCCGCCTGATATTACAGGAATTACAGATGGTTATATAATCCGTAAAGACGATGAAGCGGTTGGGCAAAGTGTACTTACAACTGCCCTTAATGATTATTGCGATAAGAATTACAGTTTTTTATACGGAGAAGAAAAAGAAGCTTTTAAGAAAAAGGACGAAATAAAATCTATGCCGTTTTGGCCACAGAAAGATTCTGTTAAGGTAGTTGATAATATAATTGTTATTAAGCTTGGGAGTGAGTAAAAGGTGATATATTTCTGTGCTGATGATTATGGATTAAATGAAATAGCTTCAATGAGAATACAGGAGTGTGTTGATGAGGGTGCATTAAATAAAGTCAGTATATTTACGAATTTTAACGAAATTGATTTTGACAAAATATCCCAAAATAAAAAAGTAGATATTTCGCTTCATCTTAACTTAGTTGAGGGAAAATGCACTTTGGATGCAAGTGATATAAATTTAATTACAGATGAAAACGGAAATTTTAAATATTCATTTGTGGGACTGCTTTTTAAAAGCCTTTTTAATAAAAGGAAATTTGAGGCTCAGGTTTACAAAGAAATTAAATCGCAGATAGTGCTTTGGAGAAAAATTCTTCCAAAAAATTCTGAATTTTTAATTGACAGCCATCAGCATACACATATGATTCCGGGAGTTTTTAAAACAATTATAAAAGTTCTTAAGGAAGAAGAAATAAATTTAAAGTATCTGAGGATTCCTGCAGAGCCGATATATCCGTTTATTAAAACTCCGTCATTATATTTTACATATAAGCCTGTAAACCTTATTAAACAGTGGTTACTGAAGTTTTTGTGGAGAGTTAATAAAAGGTACATAAAAGGCTATGAAGTTCCTACAGCATATTTTTTCGGTATCCTTTTTTCAGGGAAAATGGACGCAAAAAGAGTGGAAAAGGTATTACCGCACTATATTAAATTGGCAGAGAGAAAAGGAAAAGATATAGAGGTTTTGTTTCACCCCGGGTATCTTTCTAAAGATGAGCTTACAGACGATGACAATTTATGCTTTAAAAATTTTTATTTGTCAAAAGACAGAAAAACAGAATTTGATACAGTAATAAAATTATAAGAGAAAGAAGAGAAAAAAATGATTTACATTGAAAAAGAAAAAGTAGATGAAAAAACAAGGGAAAAACTTGAAATGATTATCGAGAAGTCTTACGCTTCTTACTGGAAAAAGAAACGGCTTTTTGATATCTTCTTTGCATCTTTGATTTTACTTTTCTTTTTACCCTTAATGGCTGTTATTGCAATTGTAATTGTAATAGATGACCCGAGTGCAGGTCCTTTTTACAAACAGGTCAGGGTAGGCCGTCACGGAAAAGAGTTTTATATGTATAAGTTCAGGACTATGAGAGCAAATGCTGATAAGATGATGGAAGAGTTAAAAAAGCTGAATGAAATGGACGGTCCTGTATTTAAGATTAAAAACGACCCTCGTATAACAAGAGTAGGTAAGTATTTAAGAAAATTATCTCTTGACGAGCTTATGCAGTTTTTTAATGTACTTAAAGGCGATATGACTCTTGTAGGACCAAGACCGCCGTTGCCCGGTGAGGTTGAGTTTTATACTGATTACCAGAAATTGCGTCTGCTTGTTACACCTGGTATTACATGTACATGGCAGCTTCATAAAAACAGAAACGATGTTCCGTTTGAAGAATGGGTTGAAATGGATATTGATTATATACAGCACAGAACATATCTTAACGATTTGAAAATTATGTTAAAAACGCCGTTAGTTATGATTACGGCAACAGGAAGATAGTATAGATTTGGAGTGAAAAAAATGAAAGTTGCAATGATAGGGCATAAGGTTGTTCCCTCAAGACGCGGTGGAATAGAAAATGTGCTTACCACACTTTGTCCTTTGTTAGTTGAACTTGGGCTTGATGTTACTTGCTATAACCGTTCAAGCGACAAGGTAGAAAATGAATATATCGGAACTATTAAAGACGGTATGTATAAGGGTGTAAAGATTAAAAACGCATGGACGCTTAATAAAAAAGGTATAGCGGCAATGATTGCTTCATTTACTGCGGCAATAGCTGTATCTTTTAAGAATTATGATGTCATTCATTTTCATGCAGAAGGGCCTTGTGCGGCATTGTGGATTCCAAAGCTTTTTGGGAAAAAATGTGTTGCAACTGTTCACGGACTTGACTGGCAGAGAGAAAAATGGGGTAAAGGATTTGCTTCAAAATACATAAAATTCGGTGAAAAGGTTTTAGCAAAATATGCTGATGAAATTATAGTTTTAAGTCAGTCAGCTTATGATTATTTTAAAGAAACATATAACCGAGAGGCAGTAATTATTCATAACGGAATATCAAGACCGATAAAAAGAGATGCAAAGCTTATCGAAGAAAAATACGGTCTTAAAAAAGATGAATACATCTGCATTATTTCAAGGCTTACTGCCGAGAAAGGCATCCACTACCTTATTGATGCATATAATATGATTTCGACAGATAAAAAGCTTGTTATTGCGGGAGATACAAGTGATACAGATGATTATGTTAAGCTTCTTAAGGAAAAAGCAAAAGGAAATCCGAATATAATTTTTACAGGGTTTATATCGGGTGATATACTTGATGAAATGTACTCAAACGCATACGCAGTTACACTTCCGTCTGACCTTGAGGGTATGTCCTTAAGTCTTTTGGAGGCACTTGCATATGGCAATGCTGTTATATGCTCGGATATTTTGGAAAATACATCTGTTGCTGATGACAGGGCTATGTATTTTCATAAAGGAGATGTTAAAGAGTTAGCCAAAAAGCTACAGACGATATGTGATAACAGAGAAATCAGAGAAAAATTAAGAGACGGTGTCGATGAATTTATTTTAAATAAATATAACTGGAATGAGGTTGCAGAATTAACCTCTAAGCTTTATAAAAGTATAAAATAAAAGAAAGGTCAGGTGTATATGGGAAAAACAATTTATGAAGAAGAGACAGATGTTCTTTTGGAAAAAGTAAAAAACATTCTTGAAAATGCAGCATCTTATGAGTTTTATAGTATGTGGGCAAATACATTTACGATTAAACAGATAAGTGAAAAAAATATTATTGTTTACTATCATGGTGAAGAGCCTTTTAAAGAGTTTAAAAAAGAATGTAAAAAAATGTTATGGATGTGCATATGTTCAGCTTTGGGCGGAAGAAAAAATATAAAGCTTTTAGAAGAAAAAGAGCCTAAGGTTATAAATCAAAAGCTCAGAAAGAACATAAAGGCAATTCAGTTTTTGGCAATAGGTATGGTTTTTGCCTGTATTTCAGCGGTAATAATTACAGTTTTGTGTAATTATATAGGAAACAGAAATTTCAGGGAATCTTTTTATAATGTGAGCAGTCTTAAGGTGGATAATCATATCAGGGTTGTTCAGATATCAGATTTACACAGTGCAACTTACGGAAAAGACAATAAAAAGCTTACGGACCGTATTGAGAAGTTAAGGCCTGATTTGATAATATGTACAGGTGATATAATAGATTCCAGAGAAAAAGACGACGAAGATGTGATTAAATTATGTCAAAAGATATCGAAAATTGCACCGTCATATTATATATACGGAAATAACGAGGTTGAAAGGGTTTATGATATACCGTTAAACCAAAAGGAACTGGACAAAAAATTCGGCTTTAATAATGAAAACCGTGATGAGAACAAGTTACTTCAGATTAAAGATTCTTTTGAAGAAAAGCTTGAAAAGACAGGAATAAATGTTTTAAAAAACAAAAAAGATACATTGACAGTAGGTACAACAACAGTTGATATATATGGAGTTTTGACATCAAATCCGTCATCCTTCTGGTCTTATAGTGAAAAAAGCTTTTTGGGATACATATATGAAAATGAAGATAACCTAAAAATCACTGCTATTCACGAGCCATACATATTTGAAGAGTTCGAGCCTGATTTCTGGGGAGATTTAATGGTATGCGGACATACTCATGGCGGAGAAATCCGTGTTCCCGTGCTTGGACCTTTATATACACGCGAAGGTGGCTTGTTTCCTGAAAGAAAGGGCAGCTTTGTTTATGGAAGGTATGATACGGCAGGAAGACCTCTTATAGTAAGCTCGGGACTTGAAAATAAAAATATTTTCAGAATAAATAATCAACCTGAGCTGGTTATTATTGATATTAACAAATTTTAATTTTGTGAGGAACATAGAAAATGTACACATCAATACTTCAAAAAATACCGATTTTATTTGTCGGAATATTATTTTTAGCATCAGCAGTAATAATATATATCCGTTGTAAAAATGTCAATCGTACAGAATTTGTGCAGATTTTTAAAACAGCACAATATTTCAGCTTATGGGCAGTTATAGTGTGCTTTGTTATTACTGTTGTATTTGGAGTTTTTAATCATCTTGATTTGAAAAAATCAGTTCATGCAGTTCTTTCTCTTAACTATTCCGAGGCATCAGCTGCACAAAACTCTAACGGCACAAGATATAATATGGCAGAAATTATATCAGATGAGGTAGTAGAAAGAGCGATAGAAAAGGGGGCACTTGAGGATGTAACAGTAAAACAGCTGAAAAATTGCCTTAGTGTTTATCCTTGTGTTCAGGGTGGAGTAAACAATGAGTCTGAATATCATATTTCAACAGAATTTCAAGTGGAATATCATGCTTCAAAACATACTTCACATCTTGATTCGGAGAATGTTATAAAATTAATTACTTCAGCTTACAAGGAATATTATATAGAAAGATATACAGATAATTTTAAACTTGATGCTCAGAAACCTGATTTTCTAAGTATGGAATATATGGATATAGTTTCTTATTTTGATAAAGAAACTACTGCTATTTTAAATTATTTATACGGTATGGCAGAAAAAAATTCAAGCTTTGTTACCCAGAATAATACCACATTTAATTCAATAGCGGGTAAAGTATATCAGTTTAAAGAAAAACAAATAAATCAGAATTTAAAGTCCCTCATTTTGCAAAACGGAATTGTGAGAAACAGGGAGGACTATACACAAAGACTTTTATTCCAGAATAAAAATACAGATTTTGAACGCAGGAAAAATGCAGTTTCCTTTAATCTTTGCAATCAGGCAATAGATATGTACAGCGAGGAAATGACAAGGATAGTTCTTGTTCCGACATGGGACCAGTCAGGAAAGTATTACATGGGAAGAACTAAGGTCGGTGTCGATGAGATATCAGTTCAGGCGGCTGATTACAGTAATTTTGTTGCATCTAACGAAAAAGAAATTATGGATAATAACCTGATAATCCAGAAAATGAGTGCAGATAATGCTGATTTTAATGATTATGAGGCTGTTGATGAATTAATCGAGTCTGTTTATAAGGATATAAAGAGTTTTGAGAGGGAAGCTGTAAATGCAGGCAGAGAATATTCAAATTACAGAATGAACCAATGTATTGCAGTAAGTATTTACGGTATTTCTCTTATGAGTGAATTAAAAACGCTGATTTTGTTTGCTATGTTTACTTATATGGCACTTATACTTTTCGGAATATCCAAAAAATTTCCGAAAAAGGCATAATTATTAGGGAGGATAAAGATGAAAAATTTTCAGATTTTCAGATATTTAAGAAAAATTTTACCGTTTATAATAGTTTTTTGCCTTTTATCTACATGTGCTATCTATTTTAAGCTCTCAAAATCAAATACATATATTGCATCAGAAGTTATTCACTATAACGATGAGCAGGCAGAAAAAGGACTTGCCCCAACGGGTGACAAGCTTGATGTAAATGAGATAAAATCGTCTGCTGTTATGTCTAAAGTTGTTGATAAAATGGGACTTACAGGCATTTACTCGGTTGACAGCCTTATATCAAGAATAAATATAACACCTATTGAGGATAAAGACAAAATAGCACAGAAGGAAGCTAAGCTTGAAGAGGGCGAGGAATATATTTACGAGCCGAGTACATATATAGTTTCTTTTTCCGCAACAAGCGGTGAGGGTGCTGATTTTGCAAGAACTATACTTGATGAAACACTCGATATTTACTTTGCACAGTTCAGCCAGAAATATGTTAATGTTGCACCTGCAAATAACACTATAGAAAATATTGATAAAGGTAGTTATGATTATATTGAAATGATGGAGCTTATTGATACAAGCATTGAGGAAACATTGAACACACTTTATCAGAGAATCGAGCAGAATAATTATTACAGGTCAACTAAAACAGGTGTGTCTTTTGTTGACCTTGCGGAAGAATTTAATTATTTAAGACAGGTCAGGGTTTCATCTCTTTTTTCAAAAATATATAAGTATCAGATTACAAAAAACAAATCAGTCCTTATTTCTGACTATACAACAAGAATAGATAACAATAATATCTCAAATACAAAAGAAGACAGTATAGTTGAAGATGTTGTTATGGTTATAGATGCGTATGTTAAGAAAATGAGAGAATCAGGGAATACGAATATAAGTTACGAATACATTCTAGATAATCTTCACGAAAGAAATCTTCAGGAGTATGTGGGAGATCAGACTGTAACATATGACGAGCTTATTTACAGCTGGAGGGAGCATAACGAAAATAAGGAACATTCGATTATTGATTCTGCATACTGTCAGTATGTTATTGATACCTTTGAGCGTTGCACAGGAAATTGTAACGATGGAGAATGTTCAAATTCTATGTCTACTTGTACGGCACTTTATAATCAGCAATATGAAACAATAAAGGATGAGGTGGAAAAAGAAATCAACAGTCTTGTTGAAAAGCTTAATGTCCTTTATGATACAACTAAAAAAACAAACGACGAATATAACGAATACATCGGTGCAAGCTATATTTCCGTATTATCGTCTGCATCTGTTAAAGAAAGTATCAATGTAACTCTTTATACAATCATTGCGTTTTTCTTCCTTGTGGTTCTTTGCTCGGGAGGTGCGATTGTTCTTGGAAGAATGGGAGATATAATAAACTATATTTTCTATACAGACCACCTTACAGGCTTTAGTAACAGGGCATATTTCGACAAGTATCTTAAATCTAAAGATAAGAAGCTTTTAGATGACGGTGTTGTTTATTGTCTTGTTGATATAGCAAATCTTGTGCATATAAACGGTGAACATTCAAGAAATGTGGGAGATGCAATTATAAAGATGTTCACAGAGTATATTAAACAGGTATTCGGAAAAACAAAGGCTGAATTTATCTATAACGGTAACGGAAGCTTTGCAATATTAGCTGAAAATTCAGATTATATTACTGTTGAGGATATAATGGGACTGTTTAAGTTAAGACTTTTAGACAGAGAAGAATACAGAGAAATTAAGATAGAATATAAGATTGGTATAGCAGAAACTTATAAGGAAAATAAAACAGCAAGAAAGCTACTTTCAGAAGCTATCAAAGCTAAAAAAACATATACATCGGATTTAGGAGAAGAATCACCAGTATAAGAGGAGGGAAAGCAGGGTGGAAAATAAAATTCTTGAGAAGGCAAAAGCATTTTATTTTATTGTTGTTGCTGTAGCGATGTATTATTTTCTCAATGAATATATTGATGTAGGTCTTCATATTGCATACCGCCATGCTTTCACACTTGTTTTAGCTTTTTCTGCGATAATTATGTTTTTATATAAACCGAATATAGCAAGAGGCTTTACGGCATTTAAGTCCGCGTGCGTGTACAGTATTCCGCTTTTAGTAACAACGGCAGTTTCGCTGTTTATATGGTTTTGGGAAACAGTTGACGTAGAAGTTATTTCAAGAGGACTTTCAAGCTCTTTTATATATTTTAATATGTTTTCCTTTGCACTTGGTGCAGGAGCAATGCTTTATATTTTCGGAGAAAAAGGGATATGGTATAACCTTATTGCCATTTTATCCGCAAACATTTTTATGATAGTTACAATTATTATAAATAATGGTTTTGGTAATTATTTATCTGAATTTGTAACGCTTATAACTACATTTGCAGGTGAAACGGGTGATATAATTGTACAGGCAGAAATTCACGAGCTTGCATTTTGTTTAGGTGCGTACCTTATATACATGCTTTTTAAGCCGAAGAAAGATATTATTTATTTTATTCTTCTTTTCCTTTCTTTGTTTTGCTTTTTGTCGGCTTTTAAAAGAATAGGTGTTATTGCAATTGTGATTGCACTTTTGTTTGGCTACATTCTAAAATTTATTGCCAAATATAACAAGAAAACTGCAACAAGGCTGATTACTTTTTTATCAATACTTTTGGTACTTATTCTTATACTTTATGTTGCGCTTATAAAAGCAGGTGCTTTTGAGCTTTTGGAAAAAGCAGGAGTGAATACAAGCGGACGAGTGGGAATATATGATGCAGTTGATGAGTTTTATGAATTTGCCCCTTCGTTTTTAGGAAACGGTATTGGATTTTTAACATACCAGTTAAATACATTTATTAATATAGGGGTTGCATCTGTACATAACGATTTTCTTCAGCATTTTATCGACCTGGGATTTTGGGGTTATATAATATGGCTTTTATCTATTACACTTGTAAGAGTTTTATATTTCGGTGCAAAAGGGAAGGTTGAGAATGCTATTATTACATTTATGCTTACACTTTATCTTATAATTGTATCATCAACTGACAACACGATGAATTACCCTCTTCTTACAGGGGTCCTTGCGATACTGATGATAGGATGTGGATTTGATGAAAAAGTCCGTTATAATGAGAATAAAATGTTTGGGTATATTTCTTCTGAGAACAAAGAAAAGGAAAGTGATTTAATGCTATGAAAATCCTGATGGTAAATAAATTTTTATATCCCCGCGGAGGAAGTGAAAGCTATATGCTTTCTTTAGGGGAGCATCTTAAAAAAAGCGGTCATGAAGTTCAATATTTCGGAATGTATGACGAAAAAAATACAGTAGGAAATTCATCAGGAATATGTACTTCCAATATGGATTTTCATTCAAAAGGCTTGGCAAGATTTTTATATCCTTTTAAAATAATTTATTCCTTTGAAGCAAAAAGAAAAATAATCAAAGTCATAGATGAATTTAAACCTGATATTGTTCATATGAACAATATCAATTTTCAGCTAACACCCTCTGTTATATATGGAGCAAAAAAAAGGAAAGTTCCCGTTATTCAGACGGTACACGACTATCAGATGCTTTGCCCTAATCATGTTTTTTATAACTTTAATAAAAATCAGCCATGCGAAAAATGTATAAACGGCTCTCATATTAACTGCATAAAAAATAAATGTATTCATAACTCAGCTGTTAAGAGCATTATAGGTGTAGTTGAGGCAAAGCTTTATTCGTTACTGAAAGCTTATAAAAAAGTCGATTTATTTATATGCCCCAGCCATTTTCTTGAAAAGAAACTATTATCTGCAAAGAAATTTTATAAAGGTAAAACATATACAATACATAATTTCATAGATAAAAAAGCGTTTTCAAAGACAGATGAAAACCAAAGCTCATATATCGTATATGTAGGACGGCTTTCAAAAGAAAAGGGCGTGGAGGCGCTTGCAGAAACTGCAAAGCTTCTTTCGGAGCATACTTTTGTTGTTGCAGGAAACGGACCTGAGGAAGATGTGCTTAAAAATATAGAAAATATTGAGCTTAAAGGGTTCGTCACAGGCGATGAGCTTACTAAGCTTATGGGGAATGCAAAGGTTCTTCTTCTTCCGTCGGTATGCTATGAAAATTGTCCGCTTTCAATACTTGAAGCTCATTCTATGGGTGTTCCTGTTGTTACTATGAATAGCGGAGGAATGGCAGAGCTTGTAAAAGACGGAGTTACAGGTACACTTGTAGATACACCATCGGCAGAAGAAATTGCTAAAAAACTAAAAAGAACTATTGAGGACGAAGAATACTATAAAAAGCTTAAAGAAAATTGTAAAAATGAGAAAGAAAATATTTTAAGTGTGGAAACATACTGCGATATTTTAACAGAACAATATAAAAAATTAATTATGAGGTGAAGTTGTGACACAACCTGAAGTAAGTATCATAGTTCCTGTATATAATGTTGAAAAATATCTTGAGAGATGTATAAATTCATTAAGGAACCAGACATTAAAAAATATTGAAATAATACTTGTGGACGATTGTTCAACTGATTTATCAGGTAAATTGTGCGATGATTTTTCAAAAGAGGACAATCGTATAAAAGTAATTCACAAAGAAAATGAGGGTGCGGGAAAAGCAAGAAATTCTGCACTTGAAATTGCTGTGGGAAAATATATCGGTTTTGTTGACTCTGATGATTATGTTGAGCCTAAAATGTTTGAAACACTTTATGATACAGCAGAAAAATATAAGTCTGATTTAGTAATGTCAGGCGTTGTATACAGAAACGGAAATATATTCAAAAAAGATGGAGAGTGTATCCGAAAAGACTATTTTTCTGATGATACACATTTTCAGACAGAAAAGGAATTGAAAGAACTTAAAATGGGTATTGTGGGAGCATTGCCTCATGATGCTGATGACAGCAAGTATGGAATGAGCATATGGAAAAATCTTTTTAAAACTGAAATAATAAAGAATAATAATCTTTGCTTTCAGTCTGAAAGGGAAATGCTTTCCGAAGATGCTTTGTTTATGATAGATTACATATCTTGTATCAAAAAAGCAACAGGTATTAAAGAAGCTTTTTATAACTACATAAGAAACGAAGCTTCTATTTCAAAATCCTATAAAAAGGACAGATTTGAAAAAAGCCTTGTTTTTGTTAATGAAGTGAAAAAAAGATTTGGCAAAGATTGCGAGCCTGAAGAATATCAAATTTATTTATACAGATTTTGGCAGGCAATGTGCAGGGTTATGTGTTCACAGGAAATAATGTATGCAAAAGACAACAATATTAAGTATTCTGCTCTTAAAAAAAGATTAAAACAGATTTGTACGCATGAATTGACTGTAAGAGCATTAAAAACATATCCGATAGGAAAATTACCCACAAAACAGGGAATATTTGCATATGCGATGAAATGCAGAATGTATTTTGTTTTGAAAATGCTTGTAGGATTAAGAAACAGATAGGGGAATTAAAATGTTTTTTTCTGTAATTGTACCTGTGTATAATGTTGAAAAATATCTTAAAAATTGTATAGAGAGTGTGCTTGGGCAGACATTTTGTGATTTTGAACTTATATTGGTTGACGATGGCTCGCCTGACTTGTGTCCCGAAATTTGTGACAGCTATGCTAAAAAAGATGACCGCATAAAAGTGATACATAAAAAAAACAGCGGTCTTGCAAGTGCAAGAAGAGCAGGGATAAAGCTTGCACAGGGAGAGTATGTTTTTAATCTTGATTCAGATGATTTGATACAAGAAGATACTTTGGAATATGCACATAAAATAATAACTGATACTAACTGCGACATACTCTCTTTTTCATATCAATGGGTCAAAAATTCAAAGACACTTAATATTACAGATGACGGTATTGATGAGGGTTATTATTCAAAAAATGAAATAGAGAAATATATTTATCCGAGATTGCTTATGGATAAAAATATGGAGCATATTTCATATTATCTTTCAGGAAAGGCAATAAGACGGGAGTTTTTGACAGTTCATCAGCTAAATGTGAACGAAAAAATATCACTTGGTGAAGATTTATGCTGTGTTATTCCGTGCTATCTTGATGCAAAAAGTGTTTATATAAGTAAAAAATCCGCATATTTATATACGATAAGAGAGGATTCTCTTTCAAAGGACTTTAATACAAATCAGGTTCTTCTTATAGAAAATGTAATTGAAGAAATTTGCAAAACAAAGATGAAAGATTTCAAAGACTTTAATAAACAGCTTTGTCGTTATTCGTGTTTTATGTGTTTTGCAATATTAGCTTCGGCAGCTGAAAATAACCATTTTAACAGTATAAGAAAACTAAAGAAAACGATTTTAAGCTCAAGCCACTCGGAAAAAATCCGCTGTGCAGAGTTTGAAAATATTTCTCTAAAAAGCCGTATATCAATATTTCTTATGAAAAGAAAATTATATATAACTGCTTTTTATTTTCTTAATTTATGTAAAAATATTAAGAAAATAAAGAAAATTTTAAAGAAAGGGTGAGTGATTTGAAAATACCTGAAATATCAGTAATTATGAGTGTATATAACGGAGAAGAATATCTTGTTGATGCAATCGAAAGTGTTATGGGACAGACATTTGAAAGCTGGGAACTGATTGTTATAAATGACTGTTCTTCGGACTCTACAAGTGAAATCCTTTCAGCTCTTTCATTAAAAGATGAAAGAATTAAGGTACATAATAATGAGGTTAACTTAAGACTTCCAACATCTCTTAATAAAGCTATTTCTTTATCAAGGGGAAAATATATAGCAAGAATGGATGCAGATGATATCTGTCTTCCTGACAGATTGGAAAAACAGTATAAATTTATGGAGGAAAACAAAGACATATCCCTATCCTCATGCAGATTTATGACTGTTAAAAACGGTGTATATCAGTCAGGGGGATGCGGTGGCCGTTGCGATTTTGAAGCACTAAGAGCATTGCTTCTTGTAACAAACCCTATACTTCATCCTGGCGTTATTGCCAAAGCGGAGGTTATGAAAAAATTCAATTATGATACAACGCTTACCTGTACTGAAGACCTTAAACTTTGGACAAGAATGGCAAAAGAAAACTTAAAAATAAAGATTTTACCTGAATGTCTTTTAATATACAGACTTCATGATAAGCAAATCACAAGTACAACAAGGGAAAGACAATATACAGAGGTTCTTAAAATACAAAAACAATACTATCCGTTTTTTAAAGAAACAGATGAAGAAATGCAGAATTTCTATATAAGAGGTATTTATTTTAATGATAAGCCCGATATAGATAATTTCTTAAAATATGCAAAGCATCTTAGAGAGGTAACTAAAAAAGATTATGAAAAAGATGCAATAAATTATGCTTTATTTGAAGTCTTAGCTGAATATAAAAGATGCTCGGTATCAAAGACAGACATTATAAAAGGGATGCTTTCTTTTAACCCGTTTTTCCTTGCAAAAGAAATGATAAGAAGAAAGAGGACTGCGAAGAGGGATATAGAAAAATGTATGCAGGTTGCAATTAAAATGGGACTTAGAAAAGTAGCGGGAACAAAGCAATATCCCATTTTTGAAAAATAAACATCAGGAGTTAATTTAATGAGAATTTTTGAATACCCATATGTAATTATTACACTTCTTTCAATAGGCTTTCTTATTATGGCATTAGTTGGTATATATTTTTCAATTAAGTCTGTAAAAACTGCAAATGGTACTAATGGTGAAGAAGAAAAAAGCTTCTGCAAAACAGGCAGAATCGAAAGCGATTTTGAAAAGGCAGGCAATATGCGGCAAAAACGCTGTCTTGTTTATGTTTCTGTATCTCTTGACAGTTTAAAAAGAATTTATCCGGAATCAAAGGCGATGAGGATACTTGAAAAAATTAAAAAAGTAATGCTTACGCATTTTTGCATTAATATAAAAGGCAATATTTCACCTTATGAAAAAAATAATTTTGTAGCGGTAAATTATTGCGATGAAGACGAAATAATCGTTCATATAAAAGAGTGCTTCAAAGAAGTGTCTAAAATTCTTGAAGATAACGCAGCGGTTAATATATTACGGATAAATTTTGGCTATTATTGTACAACATCAACAGAGGTTTCCTTTAAGACGGCATTAGAAAGGGCAAAACAGGCAGCTACAATGGCCGAAGACAAGGAAATTTTGCATTGTGGCTGGGACAGTGATAACGGAAAAAAATTTGAGAAAAAAATCAAAATAGAAAGCAATATAAATAGTGAAATTGAAAACAACAGCTTTTTTTTGGAATATCAACCGATTGTTGATGCAAAAACGAATAAAATCGTAGGTGCAGAAGTATTATCAAGGCTAAATTCCCGCACAGACGGAATCTTAACGCCCCATGCCTTTCTTTCGGCTGTGAATAATGTGGGGTTAAATAAAAAATTCGATTATTATATCTTTGAAAAAAACTGCAAATGGATTTCAAACGATAAAGATAATCGCACAAATTATATATATACAATTAATTTTTCCCGTGATACGCTTTGTGATAGTAAATTTGTGAAAAACATAACTGAAATAATTAATAAATACTCTCTTCAATATTCGTGTATTGCTGTTGAAATTCTTGAAGACAAAAATTTAGAAAAAGAAGAAAAACGCATAATGAGTGAAAATCTGAATGCATTAAGAGAAAAGGGAGTTTCAATTTTTCTTGACGATTTCGGAAAAGGTTATACTTCGTTTGGAGATTTGACAGAATTTGATATAAATGTTGTGAAAATTGATAAATCAATAACGCAAAATGCAATTACAAAACCAGGCTTTTTGATTCTTAAGAATATAATAAAAGTTGCACAAGAGTTAGGTTTTAAAACCTTGTGTGAGGGTATAGAAACAGAAGAACAAAAAAGGGTTGTTACTGATGCAGGAGGGGATATGCTTCAGGGCTTTTATTTCTACCGCCCGATGCCTGTTACACAACTGGAAAAAATATTTGAAGATAATTAATTTGTGATAAGGAGAAGGTTTATGTTATCCGTAATTATTCCTGTATATAACGAAGAAAAATGTATAGAAAGAGCATATAATGAAGTACATTCCTTATTGGTAAAAAACAATATAGAAAGCGAATTTATTTTTGTGGACGATGGATCTGGGGACAATACATATGAAATAATAAACACCCTGTCATTAAATGAAGATAATATAATCGGTCTTCATTTTTCCAGAAATTTCGGAAAAGAGGCAGCGATATCTGCAGGGCTTGCAACATCAAACGGAGACTGTGTTGTTGTGATTGACTGTGATTTACAGCATCCGCCCGAAAAAATCATTGAAATGTATCGACTTTGGGAAGACGGATATGAAATTGTTGAGGGTATAAAGAGAGAAAGAGGAAACGAGAAAAAGACTTACAGCATTGCAGCAAAGTTTTTTTATGCTCTTATCAGCCGTATGGCAGGTTTTGATATGTCTAATTCTTCTGACTTCAAGCTTTTGGACAGAAAGGTAGTAGATATTTTAAACAAGATGCCTGAGAGGGGTTTTTTTCGTGCAATTTCATATTGGGTAGGCTATAACAAGACAACAGTTGAATTTGATGTAGGCGAAAGAATAGACGGAAAGTCAAAGTGGTCTAAGCTTGGTCTTATAAAGTATGCACTTTCAAATATCTCATCATATTCGGCGGCACCCATGCAAACAGTAACTGTTCTTGGAGTTGTGATGCTTATAATATCTGTTATATTCGGGATATGGGCGCTTATAGACAAAATAATCGGCAGAGCACTTGAGGGAATGACAACGGTCATAATTATAACGATATTTATAGGAAGTATAATTATGATAAGTCTTGGTATTATAGGTTACTATATTGCCCGTATATATGAAGAAATTAAGGGAAGACCAAAATATATAGTATCTTCTACGACGAGAAGTAAAGTTAATAAACAAAAATTATAACAAAAAGGACT
>JAZRFJ010000003.1:0-3941 GCA_045661305.1 Clostridia bacterium
AAATAATTTCTGTTTTATTAAAGAGAATTCTATTGACTTTATTTTATAAAGTGATATAATAAAATATAGAATAAAAAAAACAAAAAGGAGCTTTAAAAATGAATATTATAAAAAGAAATGGTACGGAAGCTGCCTTTAATATTGATAAAATAAAGAAAGCTATTGAAAAAGCTAACGAAAGTGTTTTGTCAAATGAAAGAATGACAGAAGAACAGATTTCTTTTATACTTGAAAATGTTTTAAATGCGTGCAGTAATATAAAAAGGTCACTTAATGTCGAAGAAATACAGGATATGGTTGAAGACCAGATTATGGACCAGAAGGCATTCTCTGTTGCAAGAAACTATATAACTTACCGTTATAACCGTTATCTTGTAAGAAAGTCCAATACAACTGACGAGCAGATTTTAACACTTATTGAATGTAATAATGAGGTTGTAAAACAGGAAAATTCAAACAAAAATCCTACTGTAAACAGCGTTCAGCGAGATTATATGGCAGGAGAGGTTTCAAAGGATATTACAAGAAGAATTCTTCTTTCTCCTGAAGTTGTTTCAGCACATGATCAGGGAATAATACATTTTCACGATGCTGACTATTTTGCACAGCATATGCACAACTGTGACCTTGTGAACTTAGAAGATATGCTTAATAACGGAACTGTTATAAGCGGTACTCTTATTGAAAAACCGCACAGCTTTTCCACTGCATGCAACATTGCAACGCAGATTATTGCACAGGTTGCAAGCTCACAGTATGGCGGTCAAAGTATTTCGCTTACACATTTAGCTCCTTTTGTAAATATAAGCCGTGAAAAAATTAAAAAAGAGGTTGTGGAAGAAGTAGCTCAGATAAATGCTGATACACCTGATGAAACAATTTCAAAAATAGTTGAAAAAAGGTTAAGAGAAGAAATAAGAAAAGGTGTGCAGATGATACAATATCAGGTTGTTACACTTATGACTACAAACGGACAAGCACCGTTTGTAACAGTATTTATGTACCTTAACGAAGCAAAAAATGAGCTTGAGAAAAATGACCTTGCACTTATAATAGAAGAAACCTTAAAGCAAAGACATCAGGGCGTAAAAAATGAAAACGGAGTATGGATTACACCTGCATTTCCAAAGCTTATTTATGTTTTGGAGGAAGATAATATAACAGAAGACTCAAAGTATTGGTATCTTACAGAGCTTGCCGCAAAATGTACAGCAAAAAGACTTGTCCCTGATTACATTTCAGAGAAGAAGATGAAGGAATTAAAAGAGGGAAACTGTTTTCCTGTTATGGGGTGCAGGTCTAATTTGAGTCCCTGGAAAGACGAAGACGGAAATTATAAATTTTACGGAAGATTTAATCAGGGTGTTGTAACACTTAACCTTGTTGATATAGCACTTTCATCAAATGGTGACTTTGAAAAATTCTGGGAGATATTTGATAAAAGACTTGATATATGTTATAAGGCACTTATGGCAAGACACGAAAGACTTAAAGGAACACTTTCCGATGCCGCACCTATTTTGTGGCAGCATGGTGCTATCGCAAGACTTAAAAAGGGTGAAAAGATTGATAAGCTTTTATATGGCGGATATTCTTCTATATCTTTAGGATATGCAGGACTTTGTGAATGTGTAAGATATATGACGGGAAAATCACATACTGACGCCGAAGCAACACCGTTTGCACTTGAGGTTATGCAGTATATGAATGATGCTTGCCAAAGATGGAAAGAAAAGACAAATATTGCTTTTTCTATTTACGGTACACCGCTTGAAAGTACAACATATAAATTTGCAAAATGCTTGCAAAAACGATTTGGAATAATCGAGGGTGTAACAGATAAAAATTATATAACAAACAGTTACCATATTCATGTAACAGAGGAAATAGACGCATTTTCAAAATTGGAATTTGAGTCGAAATTCCAGGCACTTTCAACAGGCGGTGCAATCAGTTATGTTGAAGTTCCAAATATGCAGAATAATATCGAAGCGGTTCTTGAAATAATAAAGTTTATTTATGACAATATTATGTACGCAGAGCTTAATACAAAGAGCGATTACTGTCAGGTATGCGGTTATGACGGCGAAATTGTTATAGTTGAAGATGATGAGGGCAAGCTTGTGTGGGAATGTCCGAATTGTAAAAATCGTGAGCAGGATAAGATGAATGTTGCAAGAAGAACTTGTGGATACATTGGCTCACAGTTCTGGAATCAGGGAAGAACACAGGAAATCAGAGAAAGGGTGCTTCACATCTGATGAATTTTTGTAATATAAAACCGCTTGATATAGCAAACGGATGCGGTATAAGAGTTTCTCTTTTTGTTTCAGGTTGTACGCATCACTGTAAAGGTTGCTTTCAGCCTGAAACATGGGACTTTTCTTATGGTGAAGAATTTAATGAAGAAACAGAAAATAAAATTCTTGAGCTTCTTAAAAAGCCACAGATAAAAGGACTTACAGTTCTTGGTGGAGAGCCTTTTGAACCTGAAAATCAAAAATGCTTAACACCTTTTTTAAAAAAGGTAAAAAGCGAGTTTCCAAAAAAAGATATATGGTGTTATACAGGCTATCTTTTTGATAAAGAGCTTCTAAAACCATCAAGAGCAAGATGTTCTTATACAGATGAAATGCTTTCTTATATTGATGTTCTGATTGACGGAAGATTTGTTGAAAGTAAAAAAAATCTGATGCTGAAATTTAAAGGAAGCGAAAATCAAAGAATAATTGATGTTAAAAAATCTTTAAAAAGCGGAAAAACTGAAGAATATAATATATAAATTATTAAAGGGAAGTGATAAAACAATTTTATTACTTCCCTTTATACTATATTGTTTTTGGTATAGTTGTTACATTATCCCCAAGATGGTCAGTAATACCATAATTTATAGTATTAAGCTTCTCGTTTTCATATTCAAATATGCTTATAGATGCGTTTGCACACCAGGGAATATCATTTAAATCATCAGCAGTTTTATCAAGAGATACAGTTCTTAAAACTCTTATAGGAGTAGCATGTGTGGCAATGCAGATTGTTTTTCCTTCATTGTTTTTTATAATATCAAAAACTGCGTTTTTAATTCTGTCAAAAAATTCTTTAACGCTTTCTCCGCCCCCTAATGTACATTTTCCAATATCATTACGCCAAATATTATACTGCTCGGGATATTTTACTGCAATTTCGGAAAATGGGATACCTTCCCATTCTCCTCCGTATATTTCGCGAAGCTTTTCTGTTTTATTAATTTTTAAACCTGTTATTTTTGAAATTTCAACCGCTGTGTCATAAGCACGCTTTAAATCACTTGAATATATTATATCAATCGGAAAATCTTTAAGATAATCTGCTGAAAGCTTTGCCTGAACAAAGCCTTGTTCTGTAAGAGGGGAATCTGTGTTTCCTGTGAAGGTTTGTGTAAGGTTAGCCTCGCTGTAACCATGTCTTACTGCAATAATTATTGTTTTCATTTTTTTATCCTTTCTATTTTTTCCTATTAATTTAAAAAATAAATTTGCATTTGCGGAATTTTATCACGACTTTATTAACTATTACTTCCAAAAATGCTCGTACATAAAGTCATTTTAAGTAAGAGTGAATAGTGAATAGGTAATATGTAAAAATCCCCGTACTATCGTACGAGGATTTTTGGAGGCGCCACCCAGATTTGAACTGGGGATCAAGGTGTTGCAGACCGCTGCCTTACCACTTGGCTATGGCGCCACATTGCTTTTTTAACCAGCTTTGATATTATACAATATAATTATTAAAAAGTCAATACTTTTTTTGGAATTTTTTAAAAAACTTTTTGTTTATGTATATTATACTATTTGAAATAAAAAAATATTCGTAAATAAAAATTGCTTTTTCACTTTTATGTATAAATTATTAAATTTTAGAAATTAATAGAATTAGAAAGGATGTTTTTTTATGAAAGATAA
>JAZRFJ010000004.1:0-47245 GCA_045661305.1 Clostridia bacterium
GAAAAAAGCACTTGCTTTTCGCAAGTGCTTTTTCTGGTGGGAACAATAGGGCTCGAACCTATGACCCTCTGCTTGTAAGGCAGATGCTCTCCCAGCTGAGCTATGCTCCCATAACATCGCTTTTTTCAAAGGACTTGTATATAATATCATAAAGTTTCTTATTTGTCAATACTTTTTTAGAATTTTTTTATTTTTTTTGTTTTTTTAATTTTGTTACTTTATATTTGAAAGCTATTGACAAATTTGAAAATTGTGATATAATAATGAAGTATTTATTTGGGGGTGTGGTTCAGCTTGGTAGAGTACTTGAATGGGGTTCAAGGGGCCGCGAGTTCAAATCTCGCCACTCCGACCAGAAAAAAGACTATTCTTCGGAATAGTCTTTTTTCAATGAAATTTGCCTTCGGCAAGTGAAATACACTTCGTGTATGAAATATTGCTTCGCAATGTGAAATATGCCTGACGGCATATGTATGCTCAATAATTAATAGCTAATGCAGTTTTTAGCTCCATAAAAAGCGGGATATTCGGAGGATTGAAAGTGAAAATTATGAATAAACAAATTATCAAAATCTGTAAAATTTTAAGAAGTCGGCTATGCTTAGCTATATTACACGATAGTGTTAGTTTATAAGCAACAAAGAATGCTATTATAACACTGATGTAAAAAATTGATATATCTGCAAAAGCAAAATTAAATCCTATTATTCCTGAATATGTATAAAATAAAACTATTATTGATATGACACCCAAAATTGCCCCCAAAGTCATAGCCGAATTTATACAGGGGTATTCCTTTCCGATTTTTTTATTAAGATACAATGAATATATCAGCATAGGAAAGAAAATTAATTTTGTATGTTCCCATATTGATTCATTAATAGGGGTAAAAATTCCGATAAAAGTATTATTCCCTGACCATTCATATAAAAAGTGAAATAGAGTTCCTACAATGCTGACAAATATTATACCGGCAATTATGTATATTTTAGTACCTTTCATAAATATCACCAGTATATAGATATTAAGAAGTTGAGGAATTTATGATAGACTGATAAATTTCATAATCTGATTGTTGTGTTTATGTGTGAAACAATGAGTATAAGAAAAGTGTCTGCTTCATGGCAAAATACTATAGAAATGTTTTAGTGCTATAAATTTTTTTAAAAACCATTGACAAAATGTTAAAATATGGTATAATAAAAACAGTGATAATATAACATATCAAAAACAACAAATATAAGCCGTTCTGATATAGATGGAAAAAGCATATGATTTAAGGGAGGAATTTTTTATGTATCACACAAGAGTAATTGTTGCCAAAAATCCTGAAGAGGTGGGAAAGCTTGCTGCAGACATTTTTGAAACTGAAATTTCAAAAAAACCGGCATGCGTTTTGGGTTTAGCAACCGGTTCTTCACCGTTGCCTTTATACCGTGAGCTTATAGCTCGTGAAAAAGCTGGAAAAATTGATTTTAGTAAGGTGCGTTCTGTAAACCTTGACGAATATAAGGGGCTTGCACCTACACATGAACAGAGTTACCGTAAATTCATGCAGGACAATTTGTTTGACCATATTTCAATAAAGCCTGAAAATACTGTTGTTCCGTTAGGGCTTAGTGAGGACATCCCTCAATTATGCAAGGAATATGAAGAACAGATTGAGGTTTGGGGAGGTATAGATTTACAGTTACTCGGTATAGGTCATGATGGTCATATCGGATTTAATGAGCCTGAAGACCACTTCCCGACTATGACACATGAAGTTGAACTTACAGATATGACAATTAATGCCAATAAGCGTTTCTTTGATTCTATTGATGATGTTCCTCGTGCTGCTATTACTATGGGAATAGGTACTATTATGGCTGCAAAGAAAATCCTTATGGTAGTAACAGGTGCAGACAAAAAAGAAATTCTTAAAAAAACTTTTTGGGGTCCTGTTGACCCTCAGGTTCCTGCATCAATTTTGCAGTTCCACCCGGATGTAACAGTTATCTGCGATGAAGCTGCATATCCGTTTTAATTAGATTTAATTAAATAAAAAAGGCAATTTTCTTCTGTAGAATTTTGCCTTTTTACTTTTTTATATTTTTGATTGTTTTTCCAAAAGTGAAAATAAATCGGCTTTTTTGAACAATTTTATTGTGGAAAAAAGTTGAATTCCAAAATAATATATGATATAATAGAAACAGAATATATAATATAAAAGAGAGGGAGAAGTATGCTTTGTAACAACTGTTCATCTAAGCTTTCTTATGGCGAAAAGTATTGTAATAAATGCGGAGAGGCTGTTTTAAAGGAAGTGTATGAAGAAGAATATAATGATTCTGTGTGGGCAAAGCTTGACAAAGCACAGGACGTGTATGATTCTCTTTTCTTAAAGAAAATAACCGGCTCGATTGTTTTTAAAGTTATATCTCTTGCGGTTGTTCTGGGGTATTTCTTTTTCACTATGCATGGTAATTTGACAGGCATAAGATTAAAAGAAAATACTGAGTATAAAATAGAGTATAATAAGCAGTACGATGAATATTATATCAGTCTTAACGAGGACAACGCAAATCTTGAAATGTTTGTTCCGTTCGGAACTGATAAAATAGTATTTAAAGCAATTAATTCTGATGAAAAATCAGATATTACTCAGTATTCAGTGGAAGAATACAAGAAAAACGGCTATGAGATAAGTGAAAACTTATATGAATACATAACGATTGAAGCTGTAAAAAAAGACAAAATAACTGATACCGTAAAATTTATAGTAGTTTCAAAGTGAGGTGCTTGATGTGGTTAATGAAGAATTACAATATTGTACGCACTGCGGTGCGGTAAATAAAAAAAGTGCCTTTGTATGTATTGATTGTGGAAAGAAAATTATTACAAAATACAGACCTTTCTATGATTTTTTAAAAAAGCGTATAAAAGATGAGGCAGCGGGAAAAATCACAGATTCACTTTTTTCTTTAATTAAAAAATTTCTTTTTTCTCACGCATATGGAGTTCTTATTTCAGTTTCCATTGTTGCATCTGTAACGGCAACTGTGTATTCAATTCCGGATATTCCAACGGTAAGTGAGAAAAAAACTGCGTCTGTTTCAGCACAACAGATTGTGGAAACTGAGGAAATAATTGAAACTGTACCACTTAGTGATGATGATTTTTATACTTTTGACCATATAATTTCAAATTATGATGGTTTTGTTGAAACGCTCCGTTCCTCAGATGCTTATTGGGGTCAATCAGGTGATTATAACAGTGCAAGCGAGCTTTATGCTGAAAATAATATAGAAGGATTTTCTTTTGGCGGTGTCCACGAAATGATTGGAAATCCGATAGATATGTATTCACTTGACTATGATTCTGATATGATGGATAACTACCAGTCTTTTTATTCAGACAGATACTTTGATGAAAGCTCCTTTGTAACAGGGGATGCGTGTTCAACTGATATAGCAAAAAGGCTTATTTCAGAAGGGTATCGTGTGGCAGAGGGTAACTACATATTAAAAGAGCTGGCAGGTGAATATGATTATGATACTCACAGAGGTTCGGGAGCAGAGAAAAAACTCGTTTACCGTGTCGTTTTTGTAGAACACGGTGGAGAATGGTATATGGCAGAGGACAGACTTATTGAAAGAAAAGGATTTTAATTAAAATATATTAGCAGTTTAATTATATAATACAAGGAAGATAAAATTATGAAAAAGAAATTATATAAATCAAGTGAAGATAGAAAACTATGCGGAGTATGTGCGGGAATAGCAGAATATTTTGAGCTTGATTCAACGCTTATCCGTTTGGCTTGGGTAGTTTTTACACTTCTTGGCGGTTCAGGGATAATAGCGTATATTATTGCTGCAATCGTTATGCCAAAAAAACCTGAATAAAAGAGGTGGAAAGTTTTGAAAATTGTTTTACAAAGAGTTTTACAGGCAAAAGTTGAGGTTGATGAAAAAATAGTAGGTGAAATAGGAAAAGGTTATCTTGTGTTTATTGGAATTTCCAATGAAGATGATGAGAAAATAGCCGACAAAATGTTTGAAAAAATTTCAAAGCTTCGTATTTTTGAAGATGAAAACGGGAAAACAAACCTCTCTATCGCTGATGTTAATGGAGAAATACTTGTTGTTTCGCAGTTTACACTTTATGCAGATTGTAAAAAAGGAAACAGACCAAGCTTTATAAATGCAGGCTCTCCACAGATGGCAGAAGAGCTTTATAATTATATTTTAAAGAGGTGCGAGGAGCTTTTTGCAAATACCGAGCATGGAATCTTTGGAGCTGATATGAAGGTTTCGCTTGTAAATGACGGACCTTTCACGATAGTTTTGGATAGCAAGGAATTGTTATAAAAAAGACAGTTTTGGTAATAATAAGTTTTGAGCCGACACTCAGAATGGGACTGCGACAAAATGCACAGACCGCATAAAGTTTTTTAAAAATAAAGTGTCACTTTACTAACTTATATGTAATGAGGATAAAACAATACCGCTTTATGCTACGCACAAACTTCACCTCTCGCTGTATAAATATACAGCTTCGGGTGTCCCAAAGCTTCGCTTTGGCTCAGTTTGTCCGTTCTGCACTATTTTTTCCTCGTCCCAAATGGGCTGTGACAAAAATGAAAACATTTTGTCACAGCCCATTTTAAGAGTTTAAGAAAGATTGCATTTTTTTCTTTACAAAATTAAAATAATGTGCTATACTATAATTAGATTATTATGTAGTAAGAGGGAATTTATAAATGGATTACGAAAGAAGACCTTACATGACGATAGAGGAAAGGCGTGCTCTTAGAAAAAAGCGTGAAAAAGAGCAAAAAAAGGCTTTAAAAGAGGCTAAAAAACAACAAAAGCTTGAAGAAAAGCTCATAAAAAAACAAGAAAAAAAGACAAAGCTTTATAATGAAGATGAAAAATATGAAACAAAAAAGTTTATAATGCAGGAAAATGATGGATTGGAAGATGAAAAAAAAGATAAAGCAACAGAAAATCCTGAAATTGAAAAAGAAAACAATGAAGAAAAAGAGGTAGAAGGAAAAAAAGAAAAAAAGAAAGACAAAGAAGAAATAAAGAACACAAGAAAAAGAAGACTTATATTTCTTGTAGCTTTATTCACACTTTTTTTTACTTCTTTTGCAGTAACGGCCGTAGTAATAATAAATGCAAAAAATCTTGTTTTTGTATCTGATGAAGATAAAAAAACTGTTAAATCTCTTAGTGAAAAGATAGAAGAATTGAAGAATATAATTGAAGAAAAAGATGCAGAAATAGAACAGCTCATTATTGAGGGGACTAATGGCGGAGCACCTTCATTCTCGGCACCTGTTTCAAACCAAAAGCCACAGACTTCAAGTAAGACAACTACTAAAACTCAGACGAGTAATAAAACGACATCTAAGACATCAAAAACAGATACAAATAAAAAAGACGATGCTGTAAAGGATGATGAAACAGCTTCTTCTGAAGGTGAAGAAATTTTTGATGATCCGATGATTTCTGATGAAGATAACAATACTAAAAATGATGTTAACGAAGATGAAAAAGCAGATATAAAAGATGATAATTCTTCATCTGAAGATGAGGAATTTTAGCTGAATGGGAAAAAAGAAAAAATGAAAAAAGTTTTTATTTTAATTGGACTTTTTATATGTATTATGCTTTTTTCTTCGTGTGAAAACAAGATGGTTGTTATAAACGGCTTTTCTATGGATGCGCCATACAGTGTTAAAATGACACAAAAAAATAAAGATGATAAAAACAAAGAGAAAAAAGTAAGAGAATTATTAAAAAAAGCAGATTTTTTGTTTGATGCATATGATGAAAATTCATCGCTTGGTAGACTAAATAAGAATAAGGAAATTTATATTTCAGATGAAAACAGGCCTCTTTACGATATAGTAGAAAAAACTTATCCCTACTGTAACGATTATTTTGATATTTCTATAAGAAATTTAAGCAGTCTTTGGGATTTTAATTCTGATAATCCCGAAGTTCCAAAAAAAGAAGATATAGAAGAAGCTTTAATGACAGTTGGTTATGAAAATATAATTTTAAAGGATGAGAAAATTGAGCTTAAAAATAACAGCAGTATTGAGCTTGGTGCTGTTGCAAAAGGATATATTGCAGATGAAGTTTTTTCTCTCCTAAAAGATAATGAGGCTGTTATTGATATAGGCGGTACTGTCATTTCCTCTGTACCTAAAAAAATTAAAACGGGGATTAAAAATCCTGATGGAGACGGGATACTCTGTACTTTTTATCTTGATTTTGGGGAGGCTGTTTCAACATCAGGCTCATATGAAAGATATTTTGTAAAAGATGGTATAAAATATTCCCATATACTTGATTTAAAAACAGGGTATGGTATTTCTGATGAGCTTCTTTGTGTAACTGTTATTGCACCAAATGCACTTATGGCTGATATTCTTTCAACCTCGTATTTTTCTTTGGGACTCAAGGGAATGGAAGTTGTAGATGAAGATGTAGGAGCTATATTTGTAACAAAAGACAAAAAAGTATATATTAAAGGAAATATTGAAATTTTCGATTTGAATAAAGACTACAAATTACAGTAAAAAAGAGAAAATGAAAGGGGGCACAACAAAGTGTCAAAATTTTATATAACTACTGCTATTGCTTATACTTCAAGAAAACCTCATATAGGAAATACTTATGAGATAGTACTTACAGATGCCATTGCCAGATATAAAAAGCAGATGGGCTACGATGTGTTTTTCTTAACAGGAACAGATGAGCATGGGCAGAAAATTGAAGAATGTGCAAAAGAAGCAGGAATTTCTCCAAAAGAGTATGTTGATAATATTTCAGGCGAAATTAAAAATATATGGGACCTTATGAATGCCGATTACGATAAGTTTATTCGTACGACGGATGATTACCATGAGGAAACTGTAAAGAAAATTTTCAAAAAATTCTATGACCAGGGCGATATTTACAAAAGTGAATACGAGGGACTTTACTGTATTCCTTGCGAATCGTTCTTTACACCAAGTCAGCTTGTTGACGGAAAATGTCCTGATTGCGGGAGAGAAGTTAAAAAGACAAAAGAAGAGGCTTATTTCTTCAAAATGTCAAAATATCAGGACAGGCTTATGAAGCATATAGAAGAAAATCCTGATTTTATTCAGCCTGAATCAAGAAAAAAAGAAATGGTAAATAATTTCTTAAAGCCCGGACTTCAGGATTTGTGCGTTTCAAGAACATCTTTTAAATGGGGAATACCTGTTGAATTTGATAACAACCATGTTATATATGTATGGATTGATGCTCTTTCAAACTATATAACAGCGTTAGGCTATGGTCAGAAAAATGATGAGCTTTATAAAAAATACTGGCCTGCTGATGTTCATGTTATCGGTAAAGACATATTAAGATTTCACACTATTTATTGGCCTATTATGCTTATGGCTATGGGTGAGCCTTTGCCTAAACAGATTTTTGGACATCCGTGGTTGTTAAGCGGAAATGATAAAATGTCAAAATCAAAAGGCAATGTTATGTATGCAGATGACCTTGTAAGACATTTTGGTGTTGATGCAATCCGTTATTATTTGCTTACAGAAATGCCTTATGCAAATGACGGTACAATAACTTATGAAAATATTATTACACGCTTTAATGGTGACCTTGCAAATACACTTGGTAATCTTGTTAACAGAACGATTGCTATGATTAACAAGTATTTTGGTGAAATTCCTTCACCAACATTTGAAGAGGAAATTGATAAAGATTTAAAGAATATGCTTTTTGAAACTTTAAGTGCTTACAGAGTGAAGATGGATGAGTATAAAACAAGTGATTCTTTAGAGATAATTTTTGATTTTGTAAGAAGATGTAATAAATATATTGACGAAACTATGCCTTGGACTTTGGCAAAAGATGAAAGCACAAAAGAAAGACTTAAAACAGTTTTATACAATCTTATTGAAAGTATAAGATTTATTTCTCTTATGTTAAAGCCTTTTATTCCTGAAACTGCAAAAGAAATCCAAAGACAGATTATGTGCAGTGATGAAAAAGAAGAGTTTGGCGTAATTAAAAGCGGGGTTGTTCTTGCTTCTCCTGAGCCTATCTTTATGAGAATAGATGAAGAAAAGAAACTAAAAGAAATTGAGGAAGAAATTGCACAGAACAATCAGGTAGAGGATAAAAAAGAATATGAGCCTATTGCTCCTGAAGTTTCGATTGAGGACTTTTCTAAGCTTGATTTAAGAGTTGCAACAGTTTTAGAGTGTGAAGAAGTCAAAAAATCTGATAAGCTTCTTAAATTCTTACTTAAAGTAGGAAATGAAACAAGAACTGTTGTTTCAGGAATTAAGAAGAATTATAATCCAAGTGACCTTATAGGAAAACAGGTTATTATGATTTGCAATTTAAAGCCTGTTAAGCTTAAAGGCATACTTTCCGAGGGAATGATTCTGTGTGCACAGGATGGTGAAAACCTCCAGCTTTTAAAACCGTTTTCCCAAATTGATGACGGTGCAAAAATTTATTAATGGAGTTGATAAAAATTGGCTAAAAACGATAAAAATTGTTGTCCTACCTCTATTGGAGGACAGGCAGTTATTGAGGGAGTAATGATGCAGGGACCCGGGAAGAGGGCTACTGCTGTAAGAAAATCAAATGGTGAGATTGTTATCCGTGAGGAAGAAAATAAATCATTTATAGCAAAATTAAAGCTTAATAAAATACCGATTTTGAGAGGATTTTTAAGCTTCTTTCAGTCACTTTTTACAGGTGTATCATGTCTTATGTTTTCTGCTAAGGAATGTGATTTAGAAGATGAGAACGAACAGCTTTCACCTTTTGAACAGTGGATACTTGACAAGTTTGGAGATAAGCTTTTTGATGTGGTTATGTACATATCTGTGTTCATATCGCTGATACTCGGAGTAGGGCTTTTTATGATTCTTCCGAAATTAATTGTTGAATTTATTACAAAGCCGTTCGGAGGAAATCTCAATGAGGGAATTTCAACGCTTATTGAGGGAATTTTAAGACTTGGTATATTTCTTGTTTATATTATTTTAATATCAAAAATGAAAGATATACAAAGAGTTTTTGAGTATCACGGTGCAGAGCATAAAACTATTTTTGCGTATGAATACGGTGATGAGCTTACAGTTGAGAATGTCAAGAAGCATACAAGATTTCATCCAAGATGCGGAACAAGCTTTCTTGTTCTTGTTATGATTGTTAGTGTTGTTGTTTTTCTTGTTATCGGAATATTTATAAGCCCAGATGCTGGACTTTTGGAAAAAATACTCTGGAGAATTGTTATGCTTCCTGTTATTGCAGGTATTTCTTATGAGCTTATAAAATTTGCGGGAAGACATGATAATAAATTAACAAGATTTATTTC
Source organism: Clostridia bacterium (assembly GCA_045661305.1). Taxonomy (GTDB): domain Bacteria; phylum Bacillota; class Clostridia; order UMGS1840; family UMGS1840; genus UMGS1840. Next base: position 9,385 of record JAZRFJ010000004.1, read on the forward strand.
AGCACCTGGTGTATGGCTTCAGCATTTTACAACCCGTGAGCCTGATGAAGCACAGATTGAAGTGGCAATTTCTGCATTTAAGGCAGTTATCCCTGAAAATACTGAGGAATCAAAATGGTAAAAATTAAAGACCTCTACAAAGAGGGAATTCAAATTTTAGAAGAAAATGAAATTGAAACACCTAAAACTGATGCAAGGGTGATTTTGGAATATGTTTTAAAAACTGACAGCGGAAAGCTTCCTTTATATTATAACGAGGAAGCTTCCTCTTTAATAAGAGAAGAATATCTTTCTCTTATTGAGAAAAGAAAAAACCATATGCCTTGCTCATATATCACAAAAACAAAAGAGTTTATGTCACTTTTGTTTAAGGTGGATGAGGGTGTTCTTATTCCAAGATGTGAAACTGAAAACCTTTGTGAATATGCTATTAAAAGAATTGGCGAAAATAATTTTAAGGTTGCAGATATTTGCACAGGAAGCGGGTGTATCGGTTTAAGTGTAAAAAAATATTGTGAAAATATTTCGGCAGATTTATTTGATATTTCTGACTTCTGTGTTAAAATAGCGGAAGAAAACAGAGAAAATTTAGACCTTAAAGATGTTCGTGTTATAAAAATGGATATATTAAATGAGGAGTTATCCCAGGTTTATGATGTTATTCTTTCAAATCCTCCGTATATTCCAAAACAGGATATTCCGTTTCTTATGGAAGAGGTAAGAGATTATGAACCTGAGTGTGCACTTACTGATAATGATGACGGCTATATCTTTTATAAAAGGCTGGCTTTTCTTTCGGAAAAACACCTTAAAAAAGGCGGATTTATGGCTGTTGAGGTCGGAATAAATATGTATAGCGAAGTAGAGAAAATTTTTAGTAAATACGGTAATACTGAGATTATATATGATGATTTTGGTATTGAGAGAATAGTTGTGTTAAATAAGGAATGATATAATGGAGCATACGGAAAAAACTATAAATGAAAAGACAATATACGAGGGGAAAGTAATTAATTTAAAGCTTTTGGAAAATGAGCTTGAGGACGGAAGTGTAGCACAAAGAGAAATTATTGAGCATCCCGGCGGTGTATGTGTTATAGGCGTTGATGAAAATAAAGATGTTCTTATGGTAAGGCAATACCGTGTTCCTTTTGGTGAAATGATATTGGAGGCTCCTGCAGGAAAGCTTGACAAAAATGAGGATATACTTTCTGCTGCAAAAAGAGAATTTACTGAGGAAACAGGGTATATAGCCAAAAAACTTACTTATATGGGTGAGTTTTACCCATCTGTTGGTTTTCTTACTGAAAAAATTCATATTTATATCGGAGAAGATTTAGAAAAAACAACGCAAAATCTTGACGATGATGAGTTTTTGGATGTTGAGAAATATAATATTGATGTTCTTTATAATATGGTTTTAAAAAATGAAATAAAGGATGCGAAAACTGTTATTGCGATAATGCTAACCGCTTGTTATTTAAAAAAATAGGGGATGTTTTATATGAAAACTGATAAAGAAATAAAAAAAGGAAAAAGTGCAAAAAGTGCAAAAAGTGCAAAAAGTGCGAAAAGTGCGAAAAATGCGAAAAAAGAGAAGATTTCCAAAAAGGAAATTGAGGCTCTTTCCGAAGAGCTTGCAGAACTCCAGAGAACAGCTAAAGCACTTGGAATTCCAACTGTTATTGTTGTTGAGGGGTGGGGTGCAAGCGGAAAAGGTGTTCTTATAAACAATCTTATTCTTCCCCTTGACCCAAGAGGCTTTTGTGTATATACAATTAAGGATGAAAGCGAAGAAGAAATGCGTCATCCTTTCTTATGGAGATTTATGACAAAAACCCCGAAAAAAGGCGAAATTGCAGTTTTTGACAGAAGCTGGTACAGACGGGTTTTGAATGAACATATAGATAAAAAAGTAGATTCTAAAAGGTTTGATTCCGATATCGAAGAAATAAATGATTTTGAGAAGATGCTCACTGATGACGGTGTTTTATTAATCAAATATTTTCTTCATATTACAAAGGATGTCCAGAAAAAGCGTTTAGAGAAATTAATGTCAAAAATAGAAACAAGATGGAGAGTTACTGAGGACGACCTTAAGCATAACAAGCAGTATGAAAAATATCTTGAAGTATCGGAAAAAATGATATGTCAGACCGATAGTAAAAAAGCAAAATGGAAGATGATTGATGCTAACGATACCGATAGTGCATCAATAGAAATGATGCGTTATTTTAAAGATGAGCTTTCTTTAAAAATCGAAGAAGTGAAAAACAGAGAAAAATCAAAGAAACCTGAAATCTCTTCTGTAGCGGCGACTGATTTTTTGAGGAATACTGATTTGAGCCTTGATATTTCAAAGAAAGATTATAAAAAAGAGCTTTTAAAATATCAGGAAAAATTATATAATTTACAAAATATTTTTTATCTTAATAAAATCCCTGTTGTGATTGTTTTTGAAGGATGGGATGCTGCAGGAAAAGGCGGTGCAATCAAAAGACTCACAAGCGGTTTAGACCCAAGAGGGTACAGGGTTGTATCTACTCCTGCACCTACACCTGATGAGCTTGCACACCATTATTTGTGGAGATTTTGGAATAATATTCCAAAGACGGGTCATACAACAATTTTTGACCGTAGTTGGTATGGAAGAGTTATGGTTGAGCCGATTGAGGGCTTTTGCAGCGAAGATGAATATGAGCGTGCTTTTGACGAAATTAATCAGATGGAAAGACATCTTACAAACAGCGGAATGCTTGTAATTAAATTTTTTATTCATATCTCAAAGGAAGAACAATTAAAAAGATTTGAGGAAAGAAAAAACAATCCCCAAAAATCATGGAAGCTTACAGATGAAGACTACCGTAACCGCGAAAAATGGGATATTTATACAACTGCAATAGAAGATATGATAAAAAAGACAACGACACCATATGCTCCTTGGCATGTAATTGCAGGAAATTCCAAAAAATATGCGAGAATTGAAGTTTTAAAAACAGTAACGGAAATTATGGAAAAAGCGTTGGGGAAAATGTAAGAAAGAAAAAAAGAAAAAAAGAAAAGAGAAATAAAAATGAGAGAATTTTATATTAAAAAAGAAGACTATATTACATTACAGGATTTACTGAAATTTGAAAATCTTGTTTCATCAGGCGGAGAGGCAAAGCAGATTATACTTGACGGACTTGTAAGTGTTAACGGTGAGATAGAAACAAGACGCGGGAAAAAGCTTCGTGATGGTGATATTGTAGAAATTGGTGACGAGAAGATAAAAATTTTTCTTCCGTAAAAGCAGAAGGAGAGAAATTGTATGAAAAAACCTTTTAAAATTATTCTTACAATTTTTATTGTTATAGCAGTTTTATGTGCTGTGGGTACAATATTGTATAAGCCTGTTTATAATGTTGTTGCACCTATAGTTTTTGATGAATTTGTAGCAAAAAATCTTGATAAGCTACTTAACAGCGAAGAAGATACAAAAGAGGCAATAACAGATGAAAAAGAAGAAGCTTCTTTAGAAGATGAAGATATAAAAGAAGAAAAAACTGATGAGAATGAAGAGAAAAAGGAAGAAGGTAATTCACAAAATTCTGGTAAAGACGGAAAAAATGATGACGGACTTTATTCAACTAAGACAACCGTAGGTGTTTATACTGAGCATGACCTTTCATATCTTATGAAAGTTATTTCTCCTCAGGATAAGACTCGTATTATTTCGATACTTCAAAGCTGTGTTGCATCTTCTGATTATCCTGATATGGCACGCAGAGTAAGTGACGGACTTGATAATAATGATATGGCATATATTGAAAGTTATTTAAGAGCAAGAATGACTATTCCGCAGAAGCAAGCAATTTTGGATATTGTTGATAAGTATATTTAAGCATAATTTTTGTGAAAGGAGTACAGATTTATGAAATCACAAAATGTTATGAAGCTGTCATTCTTTTTGGGCGGTCTTATTGAGCGTGTTAATGAAAACGGTGATATTTTTGTAAGTGCAGATGGGGTAATGAAGTCAGGCACAGTTGAGTATCATTTTAATATTGAGAAAAATGAAAAAAATGGTGATAATTACAAGCTTTCGTATAAAAAAGAAACTTACGAACTAGCTTTTTCTGATATTATTGAGATAATAAAAGCTGACCTAAAGCTTTATGATGAATTTGAACTTATCTTTCGTGACAGAGTGTCAACGCTTATTATAACTGCTGATGACAGACGGGTGAATATGTCTACAAAAAATGAAGATAATACAGCATTTTTAGAAAAGAAAGCTATAAAAAAAGGGGAAGACCATATTATTTCTCCGTCAAAGGCGAAAAAACTTCTGGAGGTGCTTGGGTTTGTAACAAGTGACGGAAAGCTTAAAAATTCACATATAAGAAAATTCAATCAGGTTGAAAATTTCTTAAAGCTTTTAGCACCTTATATTGAAAAACTTCCTAAAGACAGAACAATATATTTTTATGACCTTGCTTGCGGAAAATCGTATCTTTCGTTTTTTATAAATTATTATTTTTGTGATGTTTTGAAAAGAAAGTGTCATATAACAGGAATTGATATAAGAGAAGATGTTGTTGAAGCCTCAAAAAAAATCAGAGATGAGCTTAAATATTATAATATGGATTTTATTTGTGAGGATATCATAAGCTTTGTTCCCGAAAATCCTATGGATGTTGCAGTTTCACTTCATGCGTGTGATGTTGCGACTGACTATGCGATTTCCTGTGCGATTAATAATAAATCAAAGGTTGTTTCATTTGTTCCGTGCTGTCATAAGGAATTTTTGGATACAATTACTCCGCCTGATGAGGTTTCCTTTATTGTTGAGCATCCGATTCTGAAAAAGAGGTTCAATGATATTTTTACTGACGCATATAGAGTAAAAATCTTAGAGGAAAACGGTTATGATATGACGCTTACAGAATTTGTTTCTCCGATTGATACACCAAAAAATCTTATTATGCTTGGTAATTTAACTGGAAATAAGAGAAAAACAGGAACTGATGAAATAGAAAATAATTTTGGTGTTTCACCTATATTAAAAAAACTTATTTTTTAAAGAGCCTTAAAAGGCTCTTTTTTGTATATTTTTTTAAGAAAATGCAGAAATTAATATAAAGAAAATAAAAGAGGAGAAATAAAAATGAAAAAATTAGCTTTTTTTGATACAAAGCCGTATGATAAAGTATGGTTTGAAAAGTTAAAGGGTGAATATGATGTTGAGTTTAAATATCTTGATACAAAGCTCAATGAAGACACGGCATATTTAGCTAAAAACTGTGATGGGATTGTTGTATTTGTAAATGATACTGTTTCTGCATCTGTTATAGAAATTCTTGACAATCTTGGGATAAAGCTTATTGCACTTAGGTGTGCAGGATTTAATAATGTTGATTTTAAGGCTGCAAAAGAAAAAAATATGTGTGTTGTGAGAGTTCCTGCATATTCACCGTATGCAGTTGCGGAGTTTGCTGTGGGAATGCTCCTTACACTTGTAAGAAAAATTCACAAAGCACATTTTCGTACAAGAGATTATAATTTTAGTATAAACGGTCTTACAGGCTTTGATTTGTATGGAAAAACTGTTGGTGTAATAGGAACAGGTAAAATTGGAAAAATATTTGCTGAAATTGCAAAAGGTTTTGGAATGAATGTTATTGCTTATGATTTGTACCCTGACAAAAATTCAGATATAAAGTATGTTTCGTTAGACGAAGTTTTCAGAGAAAGTGATATAATTTCTCTTCATTGTCCGCTTACAAAGGAAACGCATTATATAATTGATGAAAACGCAATTTCAAAAATGAAAGACGAGGTAATAATTGTAAATACTTCAAGGGGAGCACTTATTAATGCTGAGGACTTATTAAACGGACTTAAAAGCATGAAAATAGGCGGTGCGTGTTTAGATGTTTATGAAGAAGAGTCTGAAATTTTCTTTGAGGATTTTTCAGGGGAAATAATTCAGGATGATGTTCTTGCAAGACTTCTTTCACTTCCAAATGTTATAATTACTTCTCATCAGGCTTTTTTAACCGAGGAGGCACTTTCGAATATTGCAAAAACAACTTTGGGAAATATAAAAGAGTATTTTTCGGGTGCTGAGCCTGCTAATCAAATTCATCCTGAAGCAGTTTAAGGTGGCACTTTTTGTAAAATAATTGTGGAAAACTTAAAATTAAGATAATTTTAAAAATTTTTTTATAAGAGAAAAATGGCTGTATTTAGCGGTTTTTCTCTTATTTTTTTCTTCAAAAATAATACAAGTGTGAGAAGTGAGGTAAAGAGGTGTATAATATAGGCACAAATTAAAGAAAGGGGAAAAGAAATGGAATTTGAAACTAAAGAAAACAAAGAAAAAAATCCAGTTAAGAAGGACAGCAAAAAAAGCTTTAAAACAATTTTTGAACAGCTTCTTTCAAAGAAAATCTCAGATGAGATGCGTGAAAGTCTTAAAGGGTATATGAAAAGCGACCGTAAGGATTTGAGTGTTTATGAAGCTATGGCTCTTGTACAGCTTACAAAAGCTTTAAATGGTGATACTAAAGCATTTGAGCTTGTAAGAGATACTTTAGGACAGAAGCTTCCTAATCAGAATGACACTGCTTTTGGCGGAGTTGTGAAGGTTATGATATCCGATGAATAAAAATTTTTTGTTTGAAATATCGAAAAATGTTTTTAACAGCGTATATATTCCATCACTTGAGTGTGATAAGAGATATCTTATATTTTATGGAGGAGCAGGAAGCGGAAAATCGTATTTTATAGCACAAAGGTACATAGTAAAGCTTTTAAGAGAAAAAATCTGCAATCTTCTTGTTGTAAGAGCTGTTGCAAACACAAACAGAGTAAGTACCTTTGCACTTTTTAAGCAAGTTGTATCAAAATGGAATTTGACAGAATACTTTAAGTTCTTTGAGGGAGAAATGAAAATAAAGTGTCTTCTCAACGGAAACGAAGTAGTTTTTAAAGGACTTGACGATTCGGAAAAATTAAAATCAATAACATTTTGCAAGGGCGAGCTTACTGATATATGGCTTGAGGAGGCAAGTGAGGTTTCTGATGAAAAAGACTTCAATCAGCTTGATGTAAGATTGAGGGGTAAAGGAACAAAGAAACAGATTGTTGTTTCGTTCAATCCTGTTGATGTAAATCACTGGCTTAAGAAAAAATTTTTTGATAAAAAAAACAATCAGACTCAAATTTTTCACACGACCTATAAGGATAACCGTTTTTTAGATGATGAATATGTAAAGCTTCTTGAGGGCTACAAAAAGACGGACCCATACTATTATAGCGTTTACTGTCTTGGTGTATGGGGAGTTTTTGGAAATACAGTATTTTGTGCTTCAAAAATTCAGGAGCGTATTTCAAAAATAGGAAAACCTTTAAAAACAGGATATTTTTCCTATGAAGAAAAAGACGGCAGACTTGTTAATATCGAGTTTATTGAAGATAAAAGCGGTTTTATAAAGATTTATAAGGAGCCTGAAAAAAATTATCCGTATGTTATCGGGGGTGATACGGCGGGTGAGGGAAGTGACAGCTTTACGGGACAGGTGCTATGTAATTTAAGCGGTGAACAATGTGCTGTTTTAAAGCATAAGGTTGATGAGGATTTATATGCAAGACAGATGTATTGCTTGGGAAAATATTATAATGAGGCACTTATCGGTATTGAAAGCAACTTTTCAACCTATCCGATAAAAGAGCTTGAAAGATTGAAGTATAAAAAGCAATATGTACGCGAAAAAGAGGATAGTTTTACAAAAAAAATAACAAATAGCCTTGGCTTTAAGACTACTTCCCTTACAAGACCGGTTATTATTGCAAATCTTGTAAAGATTACAAGGGAAGATATTAATCTTATAAATGATGAAGAAACACTTCTTGAAATGCTTACTTTTGTGAGAAATTCACACGGAAGATGCGAAGCAAAAGCAGGCGCACACGATGACCTTGTAATGGCACTTGCAATAGCTTTTTATATTCGTAATCAACAAAGCTTTATTATTAAGGAGGAGACTGAGAATGAGTTTGATATTGCTAAGGTATTCGGAATAGAAAGAAAAAGTAAAATCGGCATTGAACCGATTGGAGAGGAAGTAAGAATAATATGACAGTTGAGAATATTAGTTTAATAATTAATCTATTGATACTTTTTTTCATTATCATTATGTACTGTTCTTTTTTTAGGAAAGAGGGTTTTTTAAAAAATGAGAATAAAGAAAAAAACTCGTTTTCAAATACCGTCTTTGATTCTTTTTTCGGGAAAGAGGAAAAGTTGAGCGAGGAAGAAAAAAGGGACAGAGAAATTCTTGATATGATTGAAAGATACGATGGAAAAAGTGTGAAAAGAAAGGAGGAATAAAAAATGAGCAAAAAAACAGAGCTTAGTGATATTTGGAGAAAATACGAGCAAATAAAGGAACAGCACATGATTGATAACATTGATGAAAATGTAAAGATGTGTTTTCGGTTTTATGAGGGGGACCAGTGGTACGGTGTTGAAAAAAGCGGAGAAAGACTTCCGAAATATAACTTTATAAAACCGATAGTTGATTATAAAATCGCTATGGTTGCAAAAAACAATCTTGATATTATATATTCTCCGCCAAGTGATAAGGATAAGATTAAAAACGAAATATACACAGCTGTTTGCGAAAATTTCAATAATCTTGCAAAGTCAAAATGGGAAAAAAATAAGATGGAAAGCAAGCTTTGGGAAATTGCGAAAAAAAGCTGTATTTCAGGCGACAGCTATCTCTTTTTCTATAATTCAAGTTTAGATTCGCAGATTATAAACAAGGAAAATATATATTTTGCAAATGAAAGCTTGTCAGATATTCAAAAACAGCCTTACATTATAATATATGAAAGAAAAAATGTGGATGATGTTAAGAAAGAAGCATTAAAAAATGGTATTCCGAAAGATAAGCTCAATCTTATAGTTGCTGACGATGATGAGTATGAAAATGATAAAGACCGTATAAAAAATGACAATTCAATGTGTACCTCACTTCTTTATATGTATAAGAAAAATGGAAATGTTTATTATCTCAAAGCTGTCAGAAATCTTATATACTGTGAGGATATACAAATAAATGGATTAAGTTTATATCCGATAGCTTCTTTTTTGTGGACACAAAAATACAACTCTTCAAGAGGTATCGGAGAGGTTTATGAGATGATACCAAACCAGATAAGTACAAATGCACTTCTTGTTAGAAGAGAAATAAACAATAAAATGACAGGTTATGCAAAGCCTGTATATAATTCTGATTATATTGAAAATCCTGAAAGTATTTCAAAAATCGGAACATCTATAAAAATAAACGGACCTGCCGCAACAAATATATCAGATGTTTTTGGATATGTTTCACCTGCACCGATGAGTGGGGAAGCAAAACAGCTTCAAGAGGAAATCATACTTCTTTCTCAACAGCTTGGCGGTTCCGGAAGGCTTATTACAAATGATATAAATCCTGAAAAAGCAAGCGGTGCATCTATTGTTGCTGCACAGGAGCAGGCTTCAATTCCGCTTTCGGAAAACAGTGCTTTCTTCAGACAATTCGTAGAAGATGTTGCAAAAATATGGCTCAATATGTGGATCGTTTATAATCCTGACGGAATGATGGTTGAATATGAAAAGGACGGCACAAAAATGTCCTATGTTATTCCGCAGCACATTTTACTAAATATGCAGTTTAATGTAAAAATCGACATTTCGCCTGTAAATCCGTTTTCAAAATATGCCCGTGAGCAAGCTTTGGAAAATGCACTTGATAAGAATTATATTACATTTGAGGAGTTTGTTGAGCTTTTAGATGATGACAGTACAACTCCCAAAGGAAAATTTGAAAGTATAATTAAAAAAAGAAAAATGCTTGGAAATAATAGGGAATTTGATAATCTATGATTTCTTTTGAATTTTAAGAAAGGGTGATTGTGATAGGAAGACTTTTTTATGAGTATGACAATACTAATCAGAACGAGGGCTTAAAAGCTTACATAAAAGAAAAAGAGAAGGATATTATTTTTAAGTGGCAAAATGAAAAAAAATCTGTGATACGAAAATGCAGAAAACAAAAGAGGGAAAAAACAAATGAAAAGATGCAAAAAGTGTGAAAAATGCGGTTGTGAATTAATTATATATAAAACTGTAAAGGAGGTGGTTGGAGGTGTAGAAAAAGACAGGACAATATATATTTGCCGAAATAAAAATTGTTCGGTAAACGAAATTAAAGAATAAGGAAAGGAATGAGAAAATGAGTAATAAGACAAATTTGGTTGAAAACAAAAACAAAATTCCTCAGGTGTTACCTGAAAAAAGTGAAAAAAAAGTTACAGCTTTGTCAGAAAATGAAATTTCAGAGAATAAAAAAGATGAAGTTGTAAAAAGACTTTATAAAGATTATATTACACTAAAACAAAATCTTGATGAATTAAAAGCTGAAAATGACAGACTTTTAAAGCTTGTTTCAGAAAATTTTTCTGACAAAGAACATTCTTTTGAAAACAGCTTTAAAAGAGATGAGATGATTAAGAATATTATTAATGAGCGTGATAGATATAAGGAACTTGCTGTTCAGAAAATAAAAGAAAATATTCTTGATGAAATAAAAAAAGAGTTTTCGGATGTTAAAATTCTTTCAATAGATGAGCTTCCGAAAGAATTCCATAAGCTTGTGGGGGCAGGTATCTCACCTTTGGTTTCTTATAAGGTTATTTTGGAAAATGAAACAAGAAAAAAAGATAATAAACCTGCATCTATGGGTGAGATTAATTCAAATTCTGAAAAAGAAAAAGAATTTTACTCATCTGCAGAGGTAGACAAGCTTACTAAAAAACAGCTTTCAAATCCTAAAATTATGAATGCTGTAATGAAATCAATGCTTAAATGGTAAAAGAAAAAAATAAAAAGTAAAAATTACAAATGAAAAGGAAAAAAAAATTATGTCAATAACAAACTTTAAAGCAACAGTATGGTCAAAGTATATTCAGGACCAGCTTCCTAAATTCACAGTTTTCAAAAATGACTGTGACTTCAGATTTGAAGGTGAAGCTGGAAAAGGTAAAAAAGTAAAAATTCTTGGTGTAAACAGACCGACAATTAAAAAATATGTTCCTGGAACAGATATGGACGGTGTAGAAGTACCTGAAGATACAGGTGTATATCTTGAAATTAAACAGTATGATTATTTCAACTACGGTGTTGATGATATTGATAAAGCTCAGAGTATTGATGGCCTTATGAAAGCCCTTTCTGTTGAAGCGACAAGAGCCTTAGCTGAAAAAGAAGATGCCTATATTGCAGAGAGAATTGCATTAAATGCAGAATATATTTCAGAATCTACTTCTGTTACTACTGCGGCTGCGGCAAAGAAAGCAATAGACAATCTTTTTGTACAGCTTTGGAATAACGGCGTTTCAGCAAAAGATGATTTGTGCTTATATCTTACACCGTGGTACTATGATTTGTTTGAACAGCGTCTTGTAGAGCTTAAAACAAATAATGATTCACAGATTGAAAACGGAATCTTAGGTATGTACAGAAGTGCTAAGGTTAAGATGTCAAACAATATTTTTAACGATGGTACTGATGATTATATTATTCTTAAAACATCAAAAGCGTTTGCGTACTGTAACGGTATTGATGAACTCAGAGCATATTGTCCTGAAAAGCGTTTTATGGATGCTATAAAAGGTCTTAATACATATGGCGGTTTGATGGTAAGACCAAAAGAAGCCGCCGTTTTAAGAGCACATAACAATTAATAATTAGTTTAATAATGGGCGGCGGTAAAGTCCACCGCCAGATAAGACAGTTTTGGTTTTAAAACCATATTTTAAGTTTATACTGCGTCAAAAATACCCTAAATGCGTCAGCATTACGGATATTTTGTTCCTTATCTGGCTGTGGCCGATTATGCCGCTGCCTTATTTTAAGAAAGGAGATGACAAGAATGACATATGGAGAGTTAAAGCTGGCAAGTCTTCAGAAGATGTTTCATGATATAAAAACTCTTGAAGAAAACGAGGTTACAAAGCCTTATCTTGATAAAATGGAATATGTTGCCAACTGTGCAATTACGCGGGTATGTCTTGTTGGTGCAGGAATAAGAAAAAGATTTGAAATTTTTAAATGCACCTATCCTAATATGATAAAAAATTTCAGGGAATATCATAAGCTCAATGCTGTGTGTCAAGATGATGAAGATAAAGTTAAGCTTTATGCGGAAAACGGACGAAGTATGTGTGTAAAGCTAAGAGGTAAGGGAAGCGTTGAAATATATGTTTTGGGAGAAAAAGTAAAAGAACATTCTTTTGATACTGATGATGAGATTACATATAAAACTTCGTTTACAAATTCTAAAAATTCTCCTGTAACTGTTATTTTTAAAACAACCTCAAATTTGTTTTTTTCATATCCTGCTATATATTCTCAAATTTTTTCGGATGAGGAAATTCCTGAATATGGACAAGAGATTTTATATAATTTTAAGGAGCTTGTTTCAGATTTTTATAAATTCGACAGTGATAACAGCGTTTTTCAGGATTGCGATAAAAAAGGTATTTTATATAACTTCAAAGATGAGAACACATTTTCATTAAAACAAGATGCTCAGGGGAAATGGTCTGTGCCATATATAGCGTATCCAAATGTTATAACCAAAGACACACCTGATGACACCCAAATCATGCTTCCTTATGAGCTTTGTCTTATTCTTCCTTTTTATATTGCAAGTGAGCTTTATTTAGAAGATGACAGCGGGCTTAGTATAGGCTGGAGAAATAAATTTGAAAGCTCCCTTTCAGAATACGCAGTTTTAAAGAAAAGACCTGCAATGCGAAAATATGAAGTTGTAGAGAGTGTAGGTGGAATTTATGGCACAATTTAAAAATATTTCTCAAGCACAGAAAAAAGCACTTACAGTTGATAAATTTGGCGGTGTTGATTTAACTAACAGCCAAGCTAAAATTTCCTTTTCGCGTTCCCCGAATGCCGTTAATATGATAAGGGATTCACTCGGAAAAGTAAAAAAGCGTTTCGGATACAAAAAAATTTATAGCTTTGAGGATTGCATTTTTGGTATTTTCTATTTTATAAAAGGAAGTCAGAGAAAAATGGTTATACATTCAGGTTCTAAGCTTTATATTGAGTCCGAAGATGGATATGAAGTCATTTTTGAAAATCTGAATGAAAAAAACTCACAGGGGGTTCAGTTTGGAAATAAGCTTGTAATTGCAGATGGTAAAAAACTTATATATTATGATGGTGAAAAAGCGGGTTATATTGAAGATATTGCGTATCAGCCTACACTTGTAACAGGAAGAAGTAATACAGGAGGCGGTACTTTTTTAGATAGTGCAAATATACTTAGTACAGTAAGGACAGAAAGCTATAAATGTGATGGATATATGAAAACTTTTCAGCTTGCTTCACAAAATATTAAATCTATTAAAAGTATAAAATTTAATTTTAATAACCTAGGGTGGAGAGATTATCTTGAAGAGGGACATCCATACTGGCTTAATACAAATAAAAGTACATTGGAATTAGATTTTGCTATTACTGCGGCTGTCGGTGAGGATAATTGCGTAATTACATATGAAGTGGAAAGAAACGAAGATAATTTTAATACTATTAATACAGCTTCATTTCTTACTTTATACGGTGCTTACGGTGCAATGGACAGACTATTTGTAGGTGGTAACAGTACATATGCCAATAGGGATTATTATTCTGAATTAAACGACCCGACATATTTTCCTGATACGAATTATGGTGTTTTTGGCAGTGAAGAAAGTCCTATAGTAGGTTACAGTCTTGTTTCAGATAATTTGTGTGTTCATAAAACAAATGAACTTAGTAATGCTAATATGATTTTAAGATATGGTACTGTTGATGATGAGGGGAATGCTACCTTTAAAATAACAGGTACTTGTGTTGGCGACGGGGCAGTAAGCAAGGAGGCGTTTGCTCATCTTGACAGTGAGCCTGCATATCTTACTCCAAATGGTATATGTGCTATTACACCGAGTGATATTATGGGAGAAAGATTTTCACAGCTAAGGTCTTACTATTTAAATGGAAAACTTTTGAATGAAGATTCTTTTTCAAAAGCAAGTGCTGTAACTTACAAAAGCTTTTTTATGCTTCTTGTTGGAGAAAAAATTTATATACTTGATTCTATGAACCCCTCAACAGAGGAAAGAAATTTATATTCTCACAGGCAGTATGAGGGATATATATGGGATAATATACCTGCTAACATATTATTTTCTGACGGTGAAAAGCTTATGTTTGGTGGAAAAAACGGTGAACTTTGTGTTTTTTATGATAACGAGGAGGATGAAAATTGTTATCTTGATGATGGCAAACCTGTTGAAGCTTACTGGCAATTCCCTAAATTTTTGGGAGATGATTATTCTAAAAAGAAAACTATAATGCACTTTTCTGTTCTTTTTGATGACTATTCCAAAAATACAAAGATACAATATAAAAATATAACAGGGGAGTGGCAGGATGTTGCCTTTAAAAATTCAAATAGAATGTTTGTTTCAAAAAGGCTTCATATAAAAAACAGTGAAGATGCTGAGATAAGAATTATAAACAGTGAAAACGAGGCGTTGAAAATAAATACAGTTAAAATAAGTTATATAAATAACGGGAAAATAAAGTAAAGAGGAGGATAATTTATGGCAAACAGTGTTAAGGTAAAATACTATGACCCTACGGGAAAAGCCCGAGAGGGATATATTATTGATAATAAAACTTATAAAGACCCTGATGGTAATGAAAGAGTAGATATCGGCTCGGTTGTTGAAACAGCAGGAGGAACATATACTTTAACGAAAAACGGTGGTGTTAAAACGAATTTTTTGCAGGAGAATTATGACAGGGCGGAAGAACAGTTGCGTTCAGCAAAGAGAGCTGCTGCAAATGCTTTGGAACGAAAATATAAATCGCTTGTATATGAGATTGAAAATAATAAGAGAAACACAAGAAAAAATTATGATGAGGCAGTTGCTGACAATAATCAGCAAAAAGAGCTTAGCCAAAAAAAGCTTAATCAGCTTTTAAAAGCACAAGGAATAAGTGGGGGTGCAAGCGAAAGCTCAATCATCGCAAATGCAATATTATTTGAGGAAAAAAATAATGAGCTTACCCGTGATTATAATAAAACAATTTCAGATTATGATTTGATGCTTCTTAATCTGGCAAATGAAAAAGAACATGAGATTTTGAAAAGCAATTCAGAGTATGATACACTATATGCGGATTTACTCTCAAAAAGGGCGAATGCACAAAATGAGGCTCTGTTTGATGAATTATCACTTTATTCCCAGAATTATCGTTTTAATTCGGAAGAAGAAAGAAAGTCAAATGAAAGCCAAAGAGATTATGAAAGAAAAATTTATGAAGACGAGAGAGATTACAACAGAAATGTTTTTGAAAGCGACAGACAGTTTGCATTTGATTACGAAACGGACAAGCGTGATTATGACAGAGCCGTATATGAGGATGACAGGGATTATAACAGGGAAGTTTACGAAAATGACAGAGATTATAGCAGAGGGGTGTATGAAAATAACAGGAGCTATAATCTTTCTTCCTCAAAGTATAATACATCATTAGAAAAAGATGATTACCAAAAAAGGTTAAAAGATGCTGAAATTCGTGCTCAAGGCGGAGATTATAGCGGATATGCAAAGCTTTTTGGCTGGAGTGATGAAAAAATGAGAGAGATACAGGGAAATATCAAATAAATTTATTAAAAAAATAAACGGTGGCAAATGCCACCGTTTATTTTAAGTTTTTTACTACATTGATTCATGAATTGTACGGTTTATAACATCGTCCTGCTGTTCTTTTGTTAATTTGATAAAGTTTACAGCATAACCGGAAACACGGATTGTAAGCTGTGGGTATTTTTCAGGATGTGCCTGAGCGTCAAGCAAGGTTTCACGGTTAAAAACATTTACATTGAGGTGGTGACCTCCGTCAGCAACATATGCGTCTAACATACTAACCAAATTATCTACTTTCTGTGACATAATAGTGTCTCCTTTCAAATAATTGTTATATTTTTATTTTTTTATTTAAAATTAATCATCTTTACCTAATGAATCTGGTGTTATAGAGAATGTATTTGAAATACCGTCTCTGCAGTATTCATAAGGAATTTTTGCAACAGATTCAAGTGAAGCAAGAGCACCGTTTGTATCTCTTCCGTGCATTGGATTAGCACCTGGAGCAAGCGGAATACCTGCTTTTCTTCCGTCAGGTGTGTTACCTGTTTTCTTACCATAAACAACATTTGATGTAATAGTAAGAATTGACATTGTAGGAACACTTTCTCTGTATGTGTAATGTGATTTGATTTTGTTCATGAATGATTTAACAACTTTAACTGCAAGCTCGTCAGCACGGTCATCGTTGTTACCGTATTTAGGGTAATCACCCTCAATTCTGTAATCAACTACGAGTCCGTTTTCATCTCTTATCGGATAAACATCAGCATATTTAATAGCTGAAAGTGAATCCGCTACGCATGAAAGACCTGCAATACCAGTTGCGAAGAATCTGCGTACTTTTGTATCATGGAGAGCCATTTCAATTGCTTCGTAGCAATATTTATCGTGCATGTAATGGATAAGGTTAAGTGTATTTACATATAAATCAGCAAGCCAATCCATCATTGTGTCGTATTTTTCCATAACTTCATCAAAATCAAGCTTACCGTCAGATGTAATAGCTTCAAATTTTGGTGAAACCTGCATTGGTTTACCTGTCTTTTTATCTAAAGTCATTTCATCTTTACCACCGTTAATAGCATAAAGAAGACATTTAGCAAGGTTAGCACGAGCTCCGAAGAACTGCATATCTTTACCAACCTTCATACAGCTTACACAACATGCGATACAATAGTCATCACCCATTTCAGGTCTCATCAAATCATCGCTTTCGTACTGGATAGCTGATGTTTTGATTGACATTTCAGCACAGAAGTTTTTGAAGTTCTGCGGTAAATTTTTTGACCACAATACTGTGAGGTTTGGTTCAGGAGCAGGTCCCAAGTTTACAAGTGTGTGGAGTACACGGAAAGAGTTCTTTGTAACAAGAGTTCTTCCGTCAACACCCATACCGCCGATAGCTTCTGTTACCCATGTAGGGTCACCTGAGAAAAGCTCATTGTATGATGGGATTCTCATGAATTTAACAATTCTTAATTTCATAATGAAGTGGTCGATAAATTCCTGAGCTTCTTCTTCAGTTATTACACCGTTTTTAAGGTCTCTTTCAATATAAATATCAAGGAATGTTGAAGTACGGCCTATTGACATAGCAGCACCGTTTTGGTCCTTAACTGCACCAAGATAACCAAAGTATAAGAACTGGATAGCTTCTTTTGCATTTTTTGCTGGCTTTGAAATATCATAGCCATATGAAGCAGCCATTTCCTTTAATGCTTTAAGTGCTTTAATCTGTTCTGAAAGTTCTTCTCTGTCACGAATTCTTTCAGGTGTCATATCACCTCTGATATTTAACTTATCAGCTTCCTTTTGCTCAACAAGATAGTCAATACCATAAAGTGCAATTCTACGATAGTCGCCTACGATACGGCCTCTTCCGTATGTATCCGGAAGACCTGTAAGGATATGAGCAGATCTTGCTGCTCTCATTTCAGGGGTATATGCATCAAAAACACCGTCGTTATGTGTTTTACGGTATTTTGTGAAAATTTCATCAACTTCAGGGTCAATAGTGTATCCGTAAGATGCAAGAGCTTCTTTTGCCATTTTTCTTCCGCCGAAAGGCTGTAATGAACGTTTAAAAGGCACATCGGTCTGAACACCTACAATTTTTTCTAAATCCTTATCGAGATAACCAGGTCCGTGACTTGTTAATGTAGAAACTATTTTTGTGTCTGCATCAAGCACTCCACCGTTTTCTCTTTCTTTTTTGGATAAGTCGCAAACTATATCCCATAATTTTTTTGTTGCTTCAGTAGCGGGAGCCAAAAAGCTGTCATCGCCTTCATATGGAGTGTAGTTTCTCTGTATAAAGTCTCTTACATTAACTTCGTTATCACTCCATTTTCCCGGAACAAAGCCATTCCATTGTTCAAACATTCTAATCTCTCCTTTTTATAGATATTGTATTGTTTTAGTTTTTTAAAAACAATACGATTTTTAACATTTATATATAATTTAGAAAATTATAAACATTTTTTATTTTTTATTAAAATGCTCAGAAATTTTTGCATCAATCCATAGCTCTAAAATTTCTTCAGGCTGAAAGCCCGTTGCTCTTGCAAAAACTTCGCCGTCATCACATAAAAGAATAGTCGGAACTCTGTCAACTTCAAACATTTTTATGATTTCGCTTGTTTCTTCAGTAGCTTCTATATTAACTAATCTGCAATCTGTTCTTTTACTTACAATGCTGTTTAACACAGGCATAAGTGAAAGACAGTTTGCACAGGATTCACCGCTTATTTCAATAACTGAGATTCCTTTAAGTTGTTCTTTATAATTATTTTTGTTAATCATTATTCATCAGTCCTCAATATTTTTACGAAGGATTTTTTTTGCATTTTCTACTCTGTCTTTTTTTGGTGGCTCGACACCTTCAAGTCTGTATTTTATTCCAAGCTTGTCATATTTTGATTTTCCCATTGTATGATAGGGGAGAACTTCAATATGTTCAACTGTTTTTAGTGTATCAATAAATGCTTTTAGTGCTGTAATATCTTCATCAACATCTGTGATTTTTGGTATAAGCACATATCTTATCCACATCTTCTTATTATTGTCACTCAAGTATTTCGCAAAAGAAAGCGTATTTTTGTTTGATACTCCCGTAAGTTCGGTATGAGCTTCATCAGATATGTGTTTTATATCAAGTAAAAACAAATCGGTATATTTAATAAGCTCATTATGCTTTTCCAAAAGTTCTTTATCATTTTCATCAAACATATATCCTGAAGTGTCAACAGCAGTATTTATACCTTCGTTTTTTAATTTTTTGAAAAGCTCTATGATAAAATCAATCTGTAAAAGAGGTTCACCGCCCGAAACGGTAACACCACCTTTTTCACCAAAATAATTTTTATATCTTACTATTCTTGACACAATTTCGTCAGACGTATATTCATTGCCACCGTCATATTTCCATGTATCGGGATTATGACAATATTTACATCTTAACGGACAACCCTGAAAGAAAACGACAAATCTTATTCCAGGACCGTCAACTGTTCCAAAAGATTCAAAAGAATGAATTTTTGCTTTCATCTTTTAGTGGTTTCTCCAATCGCTTGTAGTTAGCCGAAAGGATTACCTCCGTTCGGCTATGGAAAGTATATATTCCCTTTCCACATTGTATTATAACATATATTATAAAATATTTCAAGCTATTTTTTAAAAATTTCCGTTTTTTTTATACATATTTTGCAATATGTTAAGAAAGGATGGTTTTTTGTCAATTATGGCTTTATTCTTATATTTAAAAAATCGCACAAAACACTTAAAATTCCTTGACTTTTTGTTAGTGTTATTATATAATAAAGTGTAAAGCAAAATTTCAAAAAAAGACAGAGGAAAGGGAAGCGGATTTTGTTTAACTAACCGCTTCGTATATAGATATGTGGATTTCAGAATATTGGAAAGATTTTGAGCTTTTAGATGCTTATGACGGATATAAGCTTGAAAAATGGAAGAATGTAAAGCTTTTAAGACCTGACCCACAGGTTGTGTGGAAAAACAAAAAAGTGGGTAAAGAACAGGTTGATGCGAAATATTTCAGAAGCTCTAAAGGCGGAGGAGAGTGGAAGTTTTATAAAAAGCTTCCTGAAGAATGGGAAATTGAGTACCGTGATTTGAAATTTACGGTGCGTCCGACAGGATTTAAACATACAGGACTTTTTCCTGAACAGGCTGTAAACTGGGATTTTGCAAGAAATATGATAAAATCAGGAAAAGAGAAAATAAATGGCAGAAACCCAAATGTTCTTAACCTTTTTGCATATACAGGCGGAGCTACGGTAGCTTGCCTTAAAGAAGGGGCAGATGTTTGTCATCTTGATGCTTCAAAATCCATCGTTACATGGGCAAAAAAGAATGTTACATTAAACGGTTTAGAGGATAAAAATGTCCGTTTTATAGTTGATGACGCACAGAAATTTGTTGAAAGAGAAATAAAGAGAAACAAAAAATATGATGGAATTATTATGGACCCGCCGTCATACGGGAGAGGTCCTAACGGAGAATTGTGGAAAATTGAAGATAAAATTTATGACCTCATAACCTCTTGTATTTCGCTTTTTTCGGATACACCGCTGTTTTTTATAATAAATACTTATACAACAGGGCTTTCAAACACCGTAATGGAAAATATTCTAAATCTTACAATGAAAAAGAAATTCGGTGGAAGTGTTATGGCAGATGAAATCGGATTTTTTGCTAAAGAGTCGGAAATATATTTACCATGCGGTTCAACTGCAAGATGGCAGTTTTTGTAATTAAGGATAGTGAAAAATATAAAAATGAATATACAAGATAAAAGAATAATACAAGTAAATAGTGTCGCTTTTTCATATGAAAACGGAAGAAAAATTTTAGAGGATTTTTCTCTTGAAATAGAGAAGGGCAGTTTTGTTGCACTTCTTGGCCATAACGGAAGCGGGAAATCATCATTATCTAAGCTTTTAAATGCAACGCTTATTCCTGATGAGGGAGTTATATATATTGACGGAGTTGATACTAAAAACGAGGAGACACTTTTTGATGTGAGGAAAAACTGCGGACTTGTTTTTCAGAATCCCGATAATCAGATTATCGCATCAATAGTTGAAGATGACGTTGCTTTTGCTCCTGAAAATTTGGGAGTAGAGCCTTCGGAAATAAGAAAAAGAGTTGATGAAGCTTTAGAAAATGTGGGAATGTATGAATACAAAGATTCGTCCCCGTATCATTTGTCAGGCGGACAAAAACAGAGAGTTGCGATTGCGGGAATTGTTGCTATGCGTCCGAAAATTATCGTTTTAGACGAGCCGACAGCAATGCTTGACCCTGTTGGAAGAAACGATGTTATAAAAACTGTGATGCGTCTTAATAAAGAATTTGGGATAACAGTTATTTTAATAACTCACAATATGGAAGAAGCAATAAATGCCGAGAGAATTATTGTAATGGAAAAGGGAAAAATTCTTCTTGACGGAACACCCAAAGAGGTGTTTTCAAAGTATGACACACTAAAGGAAACAGGCCTTGATGTTCCGCAGATTACAAGCTTATCACATGTGCTCTATAAAGAAGGTATATTTGATGATGGTTGTATTCTTAGTATTGATGAATTTTTGGAAAAGATAGTAGAATTGACAAAGAAAGGCTAAAAAAATGGAGCTTTTTGTAAATAATTTAAGTTATACCTATTCTGAAGGTACAGCCTTTGAAAAAACTGCACTTAAAAATGTAAGCTTTCGGGTAGAAGAGGGAAGTTTTACAGGAATAATCGGACATAGCGGAAGCGGAAAATCAACCCTTGTACAGCACTTAAACGGTCTTATTAAGGTACAAAGCGGAGAAATAAAAGTAGGCGACAGAGTTCTTAATTCCCAAAAATCCGACACTAAAGGGCTTTGCTTTCAGGTAGGTGTGGTTTTTCAGTATCCTGAGCAACAGCTTTTTTCGGATACTGTTTATAATGATATTGCTTTTGGTCCTAAAAATATGGGTCTTACAGAAAAAGAAATCGAGCTTAGGGTAAATACTGCTGCAGAGCTTGTAGGTCTTTCTAAAGACCTTTTTGACAAATCACCTTTTATGATATCAGGAGGTCAAAAAAGAAGAGTTGCAATAGCTGGTGTTATTGCGATGGAACCTGATATTTTAGTTCTTGACGAGCCTACTGCGGGACTTGACCCGAAGGGCAGAGATGAAATTTTAAGAGCTATAACAGAGGTTCACAAACAGATGAATATGAGCGTTATTCTTGTTTCACACAGTATGGAGGATGTAAGTAACTACTGTGAAAAACTTATTGTTATGAACAAAGGCGAGATTTATCTTGAGGGAACAAGAGAAGAAGTCTTTGAAAAAACAGATGAGCTTAAAAAAATCGGGCTTTCATCTCCTGCTGTTACAGTTATGGCACAAAGACTTAAAAAGGAACACAATATCGACCTGGGAGAAAAAATTTATACGGTCGAAGATGTTTTTGAAGCTGTAAAAGCTATAAAAAGTAAGCTGAAAGGGTAGAAAAAATAAAAAATGCTTAAAAATATTACAATCGGACAGTATTATCCATCTGATTCACCTATACACAGACTCGACCCACGAACAAAAATAATACTGACTATTTTATACATTGCAACCGTATTTTTTATAAAGGGATTATATGGTTTTTTGGTTATTGGGATTTTATCTTTTTTGTTAATAAAGCTGACAAAAGTTCCAATGAAGCTTTTTTTAAAAGGTCTTAAGCCTGTTCTTTTTATAATGACTTTTACAGCACTTTTAAACCTTTTTTTAACAAATGAGGGAAGAATACTTTTTGAATACGGGTTTTTAAGAGTAACAAGTAAAGGCCTTTCCTTATCAGTATTTATGGTGCTTAGGATACTTTTCTTGGTTGTCGGCTCTTCATTCCTTTTATATACAACATCACCTGTATCAATGACATCAGGCTTGGAAAGCTTACTAAAACCTCTTAAAAGGATAGGCGTTCCTGCACATGAAATTTCTATGATGATGTCTATTGCACTTCGTTTTATACCAACATTAATTGAGGAAACTGATAAAATAATGTCAGCACAGAAGTCAAGAGGTGCAAATTTGGATGAGGGAAATATAATAAAGCGTGCAAAAGCACTTATACCTATTTTAGTTCCGCTTTTTATTTCGTCTTTCAGGCGGGCAGACGAGCTTGCTATGGCTATGGAATCAAGATGCTATAACGGAAGTGATAACAGAACAAAGTTAAAAGCATTAAAATATACAAAAAAAGATGTAACAGCGTATGTTGTTTTCTTTTTTGGTGCGGCAGTTGTTATTGCTGCAGGATTAATTTAAAATAAATTTATAAGTGGTGTATATGAGAAACATTCGTATAGAAATGGCGTATGACGGCACAAATTATCATGGCTTTCAGACGCAGAAAAATGGAGTTACGGTGCAGGAAACGATTGAAAATGCACTAAGTGAATTTTTAAAGGAAAAAATTACTGTTACAGGCTGTGGAAGAACAGATGCGGGCGTTCATGCAATGAAATACTTTTTTAATTTTTATACTTCTTCAACCATTCCCGCAGATAAAATTCCTTATGCAATGAAGCCGTATTTGCCTTGTGATATAGTTTTTAAAAAGGGTGAAGAAGTTTTGGAGGATTTTCATTCTCGCTTTTCGGTTAAGAAAAAAACTTATGTATATAAAATTTTAAATACACCTTTTTGTGAGCCTTTTTACAGAAATTACACATTTTTTTATCCCTATGAGCTTGATATTGAAAAAATGCGTGATGCGTGCGAAACTTTAAGAGGTACACATGACTTTAAAGCCTTTATGGCTTCGGGAGGTCAGGTTAAAACAACTGTACGCACAATTTTTGATATAAAAATTGAAAAGGATGAAAAAACAGGTATAATTTCTATATATGTGTCTGCAGACGGATTTTTATACAATATGGTGAGGATAATTGCAGGAACATTAATTGCTGTCGGAAATTCAAAGCTTTTTAAAAAGGATATAGAAGAGGCTTTAAAAAATTGCGACAGAACAATGCTTGGAACAACAGTTCCACCGCAAGGTCTTTATATGTATGATGTTTTATATTAAGAAAGGGAAAAACAATGGATAAGGAAAAAAATAATCATATTGAGGAAATAGAAATAGCAATGAATAGCTCAAACATTGAAAATGAAGCTATGGAAGAAAGCTATAAAAAGAGAAGCAAAAAAAGGGAAGCAAAAAACAAAAAAATAAACATAGTAAAAATTATACTTATTATAATATTTCTTTTTTTAGCAGTATTCTTTGGATATAAAGCTTTTTTTGAAATAAGGAAAAATCAGACTACTGCAAAGGATAATATTTATTATACACCTGCTGCACAAACTACAAGCGGGCAATTTAAGAACTTTTTTGTTACAACAACAATAGACGGAATAAAGATTATAAATCAAAACGGAGAAGATGTTCTTAATGATGTAAATATGGCAGTTTCACCGTATGTAAAAGGTATGAACGAGCCTGTTTTCCTTACTAATAACAAAACTATGCTCATATATGATATAAGCGGAAAGACAGCAGTTTTATTTGGTGAGAACGGTGTTATAAAAACGCTTAATTTTCCAAATGAAATAATTAAGGCGAAGATGAGTGCTTCAGGGCAGTTTGTTGTGATTTTAAAAACAGAAGGCTCAAAGGCGGCAGTAAAGGTTTATAATCAGGACGGAAATGAGCTTATGACTTGGTACAGTGGAACAGGATATGTTGCCGATGCACAGATAAGCGATACAAAGAGTGCAATGGCTGTTGTTACAAACGAGGTTTCCAATTCGAAAATTTCATCAAAAATTCTTTTCTTCACCTTTGATAATCCTGAGCCTTACATGGGCAAAATTCTTGGTGAGAGCATAGCAGCATATGTATCTTTTTATGATGATTTTGCATATGTTCTTTGTGATGATTGCCTTTATTTTATTGATTCTGAGGGCGAGCTTTCAAAGCCTCTTTCGTTTGGAAAAGACCGTATGAAGTTCTTTAAATCGTTTAAAAACGGAAACCTTATGATTTGCAAAGCAGCAAGCGAGCCTGAAAAATATGAGGTATGTGTATTTAATTCAAAAGGTAAACAAATAAGCAGCTTTTTAATGGATTCATTTTTATCAGTTTGCGATATTTCCGATAAAGAATTTCTTGTTCTTAAAAGACGAGGTGTTCTGAGTGTCAGCGACCACGGAAAAACCATAAGGGATATAAGCTTTGAATTTGATGTAAAAAATGCGTCATATTATAAAGATAAGATAGCTGTTTTATCACAGGATGCAATATATATATATTAATAAGTATAAGAAATCTGTAAAAACGGAGGAGTTTTTATGAAAGCAGACCTTATTTTAGCACTGATTATAATTATAGCTTCTTTTATTGGATATAGAAGAGGTTTTATAAAGGCGTTTTTAAATTTGTTTTTTGTTTTGTTTTCAGCACTCGGATGTTATCTTTTATATCCGTATGTCGCAGAATTTATTTCAAAAACAGGACTTAATAAAACAGTTAATGACTACATATTAAAACACCTCACACAAAAATATGTTATTGCACCTCAAGGGGATAATGTGGCTTCGCTTTTAATAAAGTATAATGTTGATACTGTTGAAGCACTTATATCAAAAATGGCAGAGGGAATTACTGTAATTGTAATGAATATACTTGCCGCAATAGTTGTTTTTGTTGGGATAAGAATAATATTTTTTATGATAAAAGGCGTATTCGGATTTTTGACAAAGCTTCCTGTTATAGGTTCAATAGATTCACTTTTGGGAGCTTTGATGTCTTTTGTTTCATCAATGCTCATCATATTTTTGTTTTTTGCGGTTATTCTTCTTCCACCTTGTAATAAAAGCGAGTTCTCGTATACTGTGTGCGAAGAAGTTGACAAATCTTTTTTAGCAAAAAAGGTTATGGAATATAATATTTTTGTAAATTATGATACTGTGAAAATAGATTATAAAGAGGATTAAAATGGAAAACAAAAATGAAATAAGAAATAAAATTGAAGAATTAAGAGAAAAAATCAAATATCACAGTGACAGATACTATAATGATGATGCTCCTGAGATTGATGACTTTACCTATGATAAGATGCTTAGGGAACTTGAAAATCTGGAGAAAGAATATCCTGAATTCAAAGATTCTATGTCACCGACAGTAAATGTAGGCGGTAAAGCATCAACTCTTTTTGAAAGCGTTGAACACAGAGTTCCTCTTCAAAGCTTAGAGGATGCGTTTTCTTATGAGGAGCTTATAGATTTTGAAAACAGGATAAAAAATGCAGGAATAACTGATTATGAGTTTGTGGTTGAGCTTAAAATTGACGGTCTGAGTGTTTCTTTGGAATATGAAAACGGAAAGTTTGTAAGAGGTGCAACAAGAGGAAACGGTCAGGTTGGGGAAGATGTTACTCAAAATCTTTTTGAGATTAAGGATATAAAACAGAATATAAATGATGACAGTCCGTATTTTTGTGTACGCGGTGAAGTTTATATGCCCAAAAAAGTTTTTGATGACTTAAATAAAACTCAGGAAATTTTGGGACAGAAGCTTTTTGCAAATCCAAGAAATGCGGCGGCAGGCTCTTTAAGACAAAAGGACTCAAAAGTTACAAAAGAAAGAAAATTGAGCCTTTTTATTTTTAATCTACAAGCTTGTGACGGAAAAAGCTTTAAATCCCACACCCAAACTCTTGACTATATAAAAAAATGCGGACTTCCTGTAAGTATGTATTATAATACTTTTAAAACAATGGAAGAAGCATATAAAGAAATTGAGCGTCTTGGTGAAATGAGGGAAGAACTGCCTTTTGATATCGACGGTGCAGTTATTAAGATAAATGATTTTGAGCAGAGAAAAATTTTGGGAGAAACATCTAAATTTCCAAAATGGGCTATTGCATATAAGTATCCTGCGGAAACCAAAGAAACAAAGCTTAAAGACATTGTTATTCAGGTGGGAAGAACAGGTGTATTAACTCCGAATGCTGTTCTGGAGCCTGTAAGACTTGCAGGAACAACTGTAAGAAGAGCAACACTTCATAATTATGACAATATAAAGGATAAAGATATACGAATAGGTGATACTGTTTTAGTTCATAAAGCAGGGGATATAATTCCTGAAATTACAGCTTCAGTTCCTGAAAAAAGAACAGGATGTGAAAAAGAATATCTAATGCCAACGAATTGTCCCGTTTGCGGAAGCGAAGTAAAACGGGAAGATGGCGAAGCGGCTTTTAGGTGCACAAATATCGAATGTAAGGCACAGATTTTAAGAAATCTTTCTCATTTTGCATCAAAAGAAGCTATGGATATTGAGGGACTTGGTCCGCAGATTGTAGAAGCATTTGTAGAAAACGGACTTATAGAAAAGGTTTCTGATATATACAAGATTAAAAAAGAAGAGATAGCATCTTTGGAAAGAATGGGAGATAAGTCAGCAGAAAATTTGATTAATGCCATAAATAGTTCCAAAAGTAAGGATTTATCAAACCTTCTTTTTGCACTTGGAATACGCCAGATTGGAAAAAAAGCAGGCAAAAATATTGCAGCTCACTTTAAAAATATTGATAATATAATGAATGCTACAACAGAAGAATTTACTGATATTTTTGATGTTGGCGAAATATCAGGAAAAAATGTAGTTGAATTTTTTAATAATCCTGATAACAGAAAAATTATTGAGGAACTTAAAGAATATGGCGTTAATATGGAATATATAAGCACAGATGTTTCTGAAGTGTTTAAAAATATGACATTTGTTCTTACGGGAACACTTCCTACATTATCCAGAGCAGATGCGACAAAAATTATAGAGGATAACGGCGGAAAAGCTTCTTCCTCAGTTTCAAAAAAGACAACTTATGTCCTCGCAGGTGAGGAAGCGGGAAGTAAGCTTACAAAAGCACAGAATTTAGGAATAAAAATCATAACAGAAGATGAATTTTTGGAAATGGTTAAAAATCAAGCTTAGTTTATGACTATTTTGTTTATTTTTAAAAAAAGCAAGTCATTATTTTAAAATGGCTTGCTTTTTTTGTGACACTAATTTTTATACAATAAAAAACTTATTTTCTATTGACAATTATATAAAGTTGTGGTATGATTATTCATACCAATCATACTAAAGGAGGAGCATATATGAATATACACGATGGAAAATATGCTTGGATGGTCAAAATTGGCGAAAAGGGACAGTTTGTTATTCCTAAACAAGCAAGAGAATTGTTTGACTTACAGCCGGGTGAGGAAATTTTAGTTCTTGGTGATATTGAGCGAGGAATAGCAATTCTTCCTAAAGTAAAACAACAAGATTATGTTAAACAAATTTTTAGTGATATAGAGGAATAAAATCATGAGCAAAATTGTTTTCTTTTGTATCCCTGCACATGGACATACTAACCCTACCTTAGAGGTTGTAAGGGAATTAGTTTCTCGTGGGCATGAGGTGTGGTACTATTCATATAATATTATGCGTGAAAAAATCGAGTCGTCAGGAGCAACATTTATATCCTGTGACGATTATGATATAGAGAAAAAACTAAGTGCAAAAGATTCTGCCCGTGTGGGAAAAGATTTGGCATTCTCAACAAAAATACTTGTTGATACCACATTGGCTCTTGATGACAAGGTTTGTAGAGAAATGGCAGAGCTTAATCCTGATTGTATAGTTGCAGATTCTATGGCATTGTGGGGAAAAGCTGTTGCAATAAAGCTTGGAATTCCTTTTATTTCTTCAACAACAACTTTTGCTTTTAATAAGTATTCAGCAAAGATTATGAAACAAGGTATCGGAGATTTATTTAAGATGCTTTTCTCAATCCCAAAAACCTCCAGGCAAGTTAAGCGACTGAAGGAAAAGGGGTATCCTGTTAAAAATATTCTTGATATAATCGGTAATGATGATAATACCCATACTATTGTATATACCTCTCCCGAGTTTCAGCCATATTCTGAGACTTTTTCAGATAAATATGCGTTTGTCGGACCGTCCATTCGTTCTGCAACCCAGGAAATTGAAAAAAAGAAAGACAAGCTTGTCTATATATCAATGGGAACCGTCAATAATGATATGATGCCTTTTTACAAGGCGTGTATATCTGCGTTTGAAAATACACCTTATCAGGTTATTATGTCTGTTGGTAATCTTGTAGCTATTGATGGTTTTGGAAACTTGCCCGAAAATATATCTGTTTTTTCATATGTTGACCAGATTGCTGTCTTAAAAAAAGCAGATATATTTGTATCACACTCAGGAATGAACAGTATTAGCGAAAGCTTATATTTTGAAGTTCCTCTTGTTATGTTACCTCAAACAACTGAGCAAAAGGGTGTTGCTGAGCGGGTTTTAGAGTTTCGTGCAGGAATAAAGCTTGATAAATTGGATGGATTTTCTGTTTTGAGTGCTGTAAATAAAATATTTAGCGATAGTACCTATAAGAAAAATGCAAAAAAAGTTGCTGAAGGGTTTAAGCGTTGTTCAGGTGTAAAAGGTGCGGCAGATAAAATTATAGAGGTTTGTAATCACGAGATATAAATGATATGTATTACTAGTCTTATTTTAATTAATTTTATTCAAATAAATTCAAAATAGCACATAGATAATAGAACCTGTTGGCAACATGGATATAAGTAAAATCAGATATCCAAACTATGTTAACAAAAACTGCTAAAAACTATGAGAGAAAAGGTAGATGCCGATTAATATTAACCTATATATAAAATAATGTTGTAGTATAAAAAGCTTAATAAGATAATGATTGATTATATGTGTAAAATTAATGTAATGAGCATTGTTATTTTATATTAATGACCATATAATAAGAATTCAATAATTGAAAATAAACCGAATTTGTTTAAAAATCGAATTAACAAATTTGGTTTTTTCATTGTATAAAAAATCCGAACCCGCTACCGACAGGTGCAAGGTTCGGATTTCTACTGTTTGGTGCGGCTGAAGGGACTTGAACCCCCACGGTTTCCCACCGGAACCTAAATCCGGCACGTCTGCCAATTCCGCCACAGCCGCAGATTTATAATAATGCAGAATGCAAAGTGCATAGTGCAGAATTATTTATTTGAATTTGAAGTTTTACAGATAGCGGTTAAAATACTTATCAACTCATTAATATCAGTATTTATGCTATCATATTGTGATTTATTTAAGTAATCTGTTTTATATAGTAGTTTTAACCAATAATGAGTTTCATTAGCCTCTTTCAAAGCAATACTCATTTTGGCAATAAAATCAGCTTTACTTTGTCCTTTTTGTGCTTCTGCAACATTTGCACCAATACTTGTACCGCTACGAAGCAACTGTTTGGAAAGCACATATTCCTTATGTTCACTAGTAAGATGCTTATATAGATTAACAATTCTAACTGCAAATGAAAAGCTTTTCTCAACAGAGATATTATTTTGAATCATAATCTCACTTTAATTCTTCATTCTGCATTCAGCATTCTGAATTGAATTATAGCATATTATGGATTTTTTGTCAAGTTTTTTTGCTCAATTTTTCAAATAGCTTGACTTTTATTCCCTCATTTGATATAATTATACATATTACTTTTTTGGGAGTGAAATTTCATGGATTTAACATTAGTTGTAATGGCTGCCGGAATTGGTTCAAGATACGGCGGAGGAATTAAACAGCTTGAGCCTGTTGGTCCTAACGGTGAAATAATAATGGACTATTCTATTTATGATGCCGTAAAGGCAGGCTTTAATAAAATCGTTTTTATTATAAGAAAAGACCTCGAAAAAGACTTTAGAGAAATAATCGGAAAGAGAATTGAAAAAATATGTAAGGTTGAGTATGCTTTTCAGGAGCTTGATGACCTTCCAGAAGGCTTTGAAAAGCCAAAGGACAGAACAAAACCCTGGGGTACCGGGCAGGCAGTTTTATCTTGCAAAGGGATTGTCAATGAGCCTTTTGTTGTTATAAATGCCGATGATTACTATGGAAAAAATGCTTTTGAGAGCGTGTATAAATTTTTATCAGAGAAGACAGATAAAAATGATTTCGATTTTTGTATGGCAGGCTTTGTACTAAAAAATACACTTAGTGAAAACGGAAGTGTTACAAGAGGGATTTGCAAAGTTTCTGATGACGGAATGCTTATGGAAGTAAATGAAACCAAAAATATCATAAAGCTTGGAAACGGGGCAGGGATAAAAACTGATTTAGAAATAATCCCAATAGACGAAAATTCATATGTTTCAATGAATATGTGGGGACTTACACCTAAATTTATAGATTTTCTGGAAGAAGATTTCAAAAGTTTTTTAAGTGACAAATCTAAAGATGAATTGAAATCTGAATACCTTGTACCTGTTATTATAGATTATCTTCTTAAAAACAAAAAGGCAACTGTTAAGATGCTTCCGACAGAAGATAGCTGGTTTGGAGTTACATATAAGGAGGATAAACAAACAGTTGTTAATTCTTTTAAAAAGCTTATAGAAGACGGCGTTTATAAAGAAAAATTACACGATTAATTTTAGTGGGAGCAAAATCATGAGCTCGAAAATAAAAGTAAAGATTAAAGACAGATATATCGGTGGCGGAGAAAAAGTTCTCATTCAGTCGATGACAAATACAAAAACTTCAGATGTTGATAAGACGGTCAGCCAGATATTGTCGTTAGAAGAATGTGGTTGCGAGATTGTAAGAGCAACTGTTAACGATGTTGATGCTGCAAAGGCAATTGGTAAAATAAAAGAAAAAATTCATATTCCGCTTGTTGCTGATATCCATTTTGATTACAGACTGGCACTTTTAGCTGTCGAAAACGGTGTTGATAAGGTAAGGATAAACCCGGGGAATATCGGAGATGTTAGTAATGTGAAAAAGGTTGCCGATGCTTGCCGTCAAAAAGGAATCCCGATAAGAATAGGCGTAAACGGGGGTTCTCTTGATAAGGAAATTTTGAAAAAGTATGGCAGTGTTACAGCAGAAGCACTTGTAGAGTCTGCAAAAAAAGAAATAAAAGTGCTTGAAAGCTGTGATTTTAATGATATTGTGCTGTCCTTAAAGGTATCTGATACAAATAAAATGATTGATGCATATACACTTGCTTCGCAGATGTTTCCGTATCCTTTGCATATTGGTGTAACAGAAGCAGGTGGTGGTGTTGCAGGGATTGTGAAAAATGCTGTTGGTATAGGCTATTTACTCAGAAATGGCATAGGTGATACTTTAAGAGTTTCTTTAACCGAAAATGTTGAAAAGGAAATTGAGGCTGCAAAAGAAATTTTAAGTGCAACGGGTGTTCGTAAAGAATGGGTTGAGATAATCTCGTGTCCTACTTGCGGAAGAACCGAGGTTGATATAATAAAGCTTGCCAATGAAGTAAAGAGAAAAACATCACATATAAAAAAACATATAAAGATTGGCGTTATGGGCTGTGTTGTAAACGGTCCCGGTGAGGCAAGAGAGTGCGACATTGGAATCGCAGGCGGTAAAGGCTGTGCAGTTTTATTTAAAAAGAATGAAAGTGGCGAAACTGTCAATTTAGGGAAAATAGAAGAAGATAAAATAATTGATACACTGCTTTTTGAGATAAACAAAATGTGTGTTCAATAGGATTTTTGTAATAAAGGAGAAAATACAGATGGAAAATGTTTTTGACATATTAAAGGAAAGAGGTCTTATAGCACAGACCACACACGAAAAAGAAATAAGAGACCTTTTGGGCAGTGAAAAGGTGACATTTTATATCGGATTTGACCCGACTGCAGACAGTCTTCATGTAGGACACTTTTTGCAGATGGTTGTTATGCGTCATATGCAGAACTATGGTCACCGTCCTATTGCACTTGTAGGCGGAGGAACAGGAACAATCGGAGACCCAAGCGGAAGAACAGATATGCGTCAGATGATGACTATGGAAACGATTGAATATAACTGTGAATGCTTCAAAAAACAGCTTTCAAGTGTTGTTGATTTTTCAGACGGAAAAGCAATTATGGTAAATAATGCTGACTGGCTTTTGAAACTTAATTATGTTGATTTTTTAAGGGATATAGGTGCGTGCTTCTCTGTTAATAAGATGCTTACAGCTGAATGCTTCAAGCAAAGACTTGAAAAAGGACTTTCATTCTTAGAATTTAACTACATGCTTATGCAGAGCTACGATTTTCTTATGTTAAGCAGAAAATACGATTGTAAAATCGAGCTTGGCGGTGATGACCAGTGGAGCAATATTTTAGGCGGTATTGAGCTTTGCAGAAGAAAAGACCAGAAACAGGTTTATGGCATGACCTTTAATCTTCTTACAAATTCTGAGGGCAAGAAGATGGGAAAAACTGCAAGCGGTGCAGTATGGCTTGACCCTAAAAAGACAAGCCCTTACGACTTTTATCAGTATTGGATTAATGTTAATGATACCGATGTTTTAAGATTTATAAAAATGCTTACATTTGTTCCTATGGACGAAATAAGAGCCATGGAGGCTTGGGAAGGTGCACAGCTTAACGAGGCTAAGAGAATTCTTGCATATGAAGTAACAAAGCTTGTTCATGGTGAAGAAGAAGCCGAAAAAGCAAAGGCAGCTGCACTTGCAATCTTCGGACAGGGCGGCGTTTCTGCTGATATGCCTACAAAAGAGATTGAGGGCTTTAGTGGTGAAATGAATGTTCTTGATGTACTTGCACAAACAGGAATATTACCATCAAAGGCTGAAGCAAGAAGACTTGTTACACAAGGCGGTCTTACTATAAATGATGAAAAGATAACCGATGTTGCAAGAATGATTACCGATGCTGACTTTGGCGATGAGGGAATGATAGTTAAAAAAGGTAAAAAATCATTCTTCAAGGTTATTAAAAAATAATAATCACAAAAATAAAGAAAAAAAGTGTTGTGGTGGCTTTGGCCACCACCAGATAAGGAAGTATTGTCCTGAAAATTATCTTTTTTGCAAATTTCTGCGTTAAAAAACCTCAAAATCCGTCAAGGATTCCTCGATTTTTTGCCTTGAACTTTATCAAAAAATATTAATTTCAGGATGCAGAGCAGTTTTAAAATCAGATTTTAAGAATTAGACAAGGAACAAAATATCCGTAATGCTGACGCATTTCGGGTATTTTTGACACAGTATAAGCTTAAAATATGTTTTTAAAACCAAAATTTCCTTATCTGGCGGTGGCCTCTTTGTCAGCACAACATTTTTGTATAATGGTAAATATTTATACATATTATAAAAAGGGTGATAAAATGAATAAAAAAGGTATAAAAATAACTGAAAATGAAAGGTTTTTAAGTGATTTAGACGGACTTCTTAAGATAAAAACCGTAAGAGGTGATTGCGGAGAGGTTACAAAAAAAGCACCTTTGGGAAAAGGGATAAATGATGCTATTGAATATATGCTTAGAATAGGAGATAGCTTTGGGTTCAAGACAAAAAATTTAGATGGCTACTGCGGATATATCGAGATGGGCGAAGGGGAAGAGCTTCTTGGAATACTTTGCCATCTTGATGTTGTGAGTGCTGACGGTGAGTGGATTTGTGACCCGTTTAGTGCAACTTTAATTGATGAAAAAATTTATGGCAGAGGAATACTTGACGATAAGGGTGCGGCACTTTTGTCACTTTATGCAATGAAAAAGGTTTCTGAATGTGACATAAAACTCAACAAAAGAGTGCGACTCATTTTAGGCGGAGATGAAGAAACAGGTGCGTGGGAATGTATAAAAAGATATAAAGAAACAGAGGAAATTCCTACAATTGGCTTTACTCCTGACGGTGAATTTCCTGTTGTTTTTGCAGAAAAGGGACTTCTTAAAATAAAAATTTCAGGTGATTATTCCGCTAATGACGAAAGCTTTTTGTTTGAGGGCGGAAAAGTAGTAAATATCGTTCCCGACTTTGCAAAATGTGTGATTAATAACAAAGAATATACAAAAAAAGGCATACCTGCCCACGCTTCCGAGCCGCATAAAGGTGATAACGCTATTATAAATTTAGGAAAAGAGCTTTTTAAACTTTTTGGAAGCAATGAAGAAAATCCATATCTTAAGCTTCTTTCAATAGCTTCAAATGAGGGCTTTGATATAAAACTTTGCGATGAACCGTCAGGACAGCTTACAATCAATCCGTCTGTTGCAAAGGCTGATTGCAAATCAGGAAGTCTTATTTGCGATATAAGATACCCTGTAACATATAAGCTTGAGGATTTTATTGGGAATATAGAAAATGCTGTAAATCCTCTTGGATTTAAGGTTGAAGTACTTTCTCACGATGTACCGCTTTATGTAGAAAAGGACAGCCATCTTGTAAGCACTCTAAGACAGGTGTATGAAAACAGAACAGGTGACAAGAGCGAGCCTATTTCAATGGGCGGAGGAACTTATGCAAAAGCGTTCCCGAATACTGTTGCTTTTGGACTTATCTTTTTGGATAGTGAAAGTGGTTGCCATGTAGCAAACGAATTTATGAAGCTTTCTGAAATGGAAAAATGCTTTGATATTCTTTGTGATGCTATTGTGAAATTGTAATTTTTCCAATAATAGAAAAAATTTTGAAAAAATGCAACTTTTTCCTTTTTAAAAAAGTGTTATTAATGAAAGCACCTACCAAAACAATTAATTAAAAAAAGAAAGGAAAGTGATTTTTAATGACTAAAATGAAAAAAGTACAAAAAATAAGAAAAATAATGGCAGGTATTCTTTGTTTTATTCTTCTTTTCGGACTTACAGCTTTTGCAGATACTAAGACAAGCAAGCGTGTTGAGGAAACTCTTATCAAGGTAAAACAAAAAGTTGATGTTCCTGACTTTTTCACTCAGTTTGAAAGCTCGGAATACAGTAACGAAAACGAAAAAACCGAATACAGCTTCATATGGAATAACGATGATTACAGCATAAATATGAATATAAATTCTGATGCTGATGGTCATATAAGCTACTACTATTACTATGACAGAAATATATTCAATAGCCAATATTTAAAAAGACTTTCCAAAGTAAAAAAAGAAGATGCTTTTTTGGTTGCAGATGCTTTTATTAAAAAAATTGCACCTGAATGCTTTGAAGATGAAAATGATAGGCTTATATATGTAAAGAAAACTTCTTTGGGCGAAGCTTCCCAAAGAGGTACATACTATAATTTTACATATAAAAGAATGAAAAACGGTGTTTTTGTAAGAGATAATGTTGCCGAGGTCAGAGTTTTTGCAGGTAGTGAAAATAATATAATTGTTTCAAGTGTAAATATAAGCTATGACTATTCTGCGTCTTTTGAGGAAGAAAAAGCTGAAATTGAAAACCCAGGCGAAAAATATATTGAGCTTTTTCCTACTGAAATGATTTATGAGCGTGATAATTACTATTACAGAACGGAAAGCGAAAAGAAAACAAACCTTATTTATCGTATAAAGGATAACAAAATAGGGTATATGAGTGCATATTCGGCAGAAGAAATCACCCCTGACCCAGAGGATTATTTCAGAGGAATGAGTGGTGGCGGAATTTTCAATCAGGCTATGAAAGAAGAAATGTCTGCCGACAGTATGCTTTCACCTGTTGAAATAAAAGAAATTGAAAAGATAGACGGTTTAAAATCGTTTGATGAAATCAAAAAAACAGTTGAGAAAACCCCTTACCTTGATTTTTCAGCTTCACTTCAAAAAAATTCGGAAAGCCTCACCAAACAAAACGGGCACTACATTTATAATGCGTCTTTCAGAGTTACAGATGAAGAAAAAGAAATAAATTTAAGATATAGTGCTAATGCAGAAAATGGAAAAATCCTATCTGTTTACAATAATATATATGACTATACAAAACCTTATTCCGATGATAAAAAGGAAACTCTTAGTGTTGATAAATGGAAAGAGATAGATAAAAAGGTTTATGAAATAACCGATTATCTTGTCAAAGAAGAAATAAAATCCTGCGAAGATGCTTTGAAAGAATACTACGGCGGTGTCGCACACTATACATATACAAGAAAAGTAAACGGTGTGAAATATCCGTCTAACAGTATAGGTGTTGCATTTAATACAGATGAAAACCGTTTGCAAAGCTTTAGCCTTAATTTTACAGATGATATTTTTGATGATCCTAAAAATGCAATAGATGAAAAAACTGCTGTTGACAAAATCCTTGAAATTGCACCGCTTACAAAAATTTATGTAAAATCTGATGATTTGTATAAGCTTTGCTACGGTCTTGATTATTCGGGAAATCTGAAAATAGATGCTTTTTCAGGTGAAGGTATGGAAAAAAATTTCATGCAGACTATAAAAAATTATACAGATATAGAAAATCATTGGTCAAAGGAAGCTGTTGAGGCTTTGGCTGATGTTGGTATCGGATATTTGGAAGAAAGCTTTAACCCTGATAAAAAAGTTACACAGCTTGACTTACTTCGTCTTTTCGCTTCAGGTATATATCATAATTCATATATGAATTGTACTGAAGATGAGATTTATGAGCTTATGATTAATGACGGAATTATTCTAAAAGAAGAAAGAAATCCAACTGCAACAGTGAAAAGAGAAGACGCATTTTGCTATCTTGTAAGACTTTCAGGGCTTGAAAGGGTAGCCAAGCTTTCAAATATATTTAAAACCGATTTTTCCGATAACAAAGAAATAACACCTTCAAAAATCGGGCATGCAGCAATCCTCGCAGGCTTTGGAGTAGTTGAGGGGAATGGCGGTAGTTTAAAACCAAAGGACTTTTTGACAAGAGCCGAGGCTGTATCGCTTTTATATAAATATATGAGAGTTTATTAATATTTTTTGATTACTTATATTACAATAAAATGTATGTCGGGCATCTTTTTTCTAAGGTGCCCGATTGCTGTATATAATAGTATAAAAACCGACAAAAAACGATTAAAAAAATTTTTTAAAAAACTTTTGCAAAAAGTATTGACAAATAAAAAAGCATGTGCTATAATGGGTAAGCTGTCGCACGAAAGAGATAAAAAAGTGAGAGACAGCGGATTGAATCTTGAAAACCGAATAACATAATGAACCTTGGAAATTCTTTTGAATTTTAGAGAAGATTGTTAAAATCTTTACAAGAGTAAACTTTAGAGTGAGAGAGCAAGGAAAACTT
>JAZRFJ010000005.1:0-15002 GCA_045661305.1 Clostridia bacterium
TTTTCATATATTAATGGCTTTTATAATTCTTTAAGACCTCACTCCCATAATAACGGGCTTTCTCCCAACCAAAAGGAGGCGATGTTTATGTCTGTTTAATTTTTTCTCTTTTTTCTGTCTACTTTATTGACATTTGTCCAATCGCATCATATCATTTTCATCTTGATTGATATGATAAGATATGATTTTATTATAACTCAATTCAGTATTACTATTTTCAGTATTATTAATATTATTATAATTACATTTCGATTTTCCAAAGTCTGCACTTTCGGTTTCCGAAAGTCTTGAATTTCGATTTCCGAAAGTCTGGAATTTTTCTCAATGTCATCGGAAACAAAAAACTTCTTCAAATATACCATTGCAGGCTTTCCCTGACCTTGTTTTTTCCTTTCAATTAGACCGATTCCTTTTTCAGCGTCTAATTCCGCAAGCAGCTTTGTTGCGTTTTCTGTTCCACAACACATCTGCTCCATAACGTCATTTGTTGTAAAATAGATATACGCTCTATTTTCTTCATCAATCCATTCGTTTTTTATAGATAAGCTCATACGGTCAAGCATAAGACCATACAAAAGCTTCGCACTGTCTGATACTTTTTTAAATACCGGTGAAGTAATAAGAAGCTTAGGTATCCGATAAAACGAAAACTGTTCAGCCTCGTTTCCGTAAAAGTATTCCGTTTCCAATGACATTTTTAACACCTCCTGATTTTTATATAAAAAAGACACTGCCAGTTAAAACAGCAATGTCATTTTCCTTCTTTGATTTTTTTGAGACAGCTCTTAATTTTTGAAAGCTTGTTTTACTTTCTTTCTCTTAAATTTTTTTATTTCAATGGTAGGGAAGAGCTGTTCCCAAAGCAAGTTCCCAAAAAGTTCCCAAAATTCTGCAAAAATACGAAAAAAATCAACTTTTTCAAAATCATTGTAACTATGTGGATTTCAAGACTTTTTTGCTGATAAAGCCTTATTTTAACAAGGTTTTAAATACTTTTATATTCCCACAAATTCATTCAACTTCCAACATTTTCCACTCAAAGACTTCGACTCTTAATCAGTGGGGCCCGGGTTCGAGTCCCTGAAGGTGCACCAATGAAAAGCCCTTGAAAACACTATGTTTTTGAGGGCTTTTCATTTTTAGAGTTTTTTCTAAAATAGCGAGTTCCCAAGTCATAACCACCCGTTTTACGGTTGGTTATGACTGTAAGAAAATAAATTCTATGTCTCTTGTACCACTTTCCTCCGCACAAACACTTATACAATAGCCATTTTTGCAGATGTTTTTTATAAATAAACCTATTTTGTTTTTCAAAATTATATTTTCTTTTTCAATAAGAATTTCCGCCATATTTATATCAGATACTATTCCGGTTCCGGCATATTTAAAAATGCTCTCTTTCACACACCAAAGTGCGTCTGCTGTGATTTCTCCTTTTTTTATGTACTCTCGCTCTTCTTCTGAAAAAAATTTATCCATAACTTGTTTTGAAACAACTGTTTCTTTTTGAACATCTACTCCGACTTCCTTGTCGCTTATTGCAACAGCAACAATATTTCCACTATGTGAAATATTGAAAAAAGGAGCTTCTTTAAAATAAGGCTTCCCATTTTTATTTTTTATCATCTCTCCGTATTGGAAACCATTAATTGAAACTACATATTTTAAAAGCACTCTTGAATAAATATATTGCCTTTTTATAAGTTCGTTTTTCTTTTTTTTTGCACACTCCTTTTCCGTTTGGGTTAAAAACGAAAAGTACAATGTATCATTTTCTATGTTAGAAAAGTTAGAAAAATCAAAAACATAAACCTTTGTCATAATTCTATATTTACTCAATTATTAGTTTTCCAAAAAATGCACTTTGATGAAAATCAGGTTTTGGAGTACCTACATTATTCCAAACGCAGAAATGTGAATGGTCTGTCCCCTCTCCGCATTTATAGAAATTAGCATAACACTCTTTTGTAAATCCTGTGTGCTTTTCTAAAAAGTCAAAAGGGATTTTAAAATTAACTATCCAAATACCTTTTTCTATAACTGACTTTATTTCAAAAATATCTTTATCCGGCAATTTTGTTCTGTTGTATCTTCCCTCTCCTAATCCAAGATGAAGTGTTGTTATCGGATTTATTTCAAAATTGAAATATCTGTCATCATCTTTATTCGGTCTTATAAAAAATTCCATACAGCTATCCTGACAAACAGCAGAATTCTGTTCTGTCATTACTGCTCTTAAGTTTTTTTCATCTGTTTCCATTTTAACAATCAAAGCACTGCCGTCATGCACAATATAATATTTTGTTTCGGGGATGTAAGAAAATTCTGCCCACGGAGCAATATCAAGCTTTATAGCCTCTGCATTTTCTAAATTTGCCTTTCTTATAACATATTCTTTCATTTTCTGTTCTCCTTTATTTTAGTTTTTATGAATTTCAGCGTAATCCTTATACAAATACAATGAGCCACATATAACTGTAAGCATTTTTTTCTTTTTTACATATAAAAGTGCATCTTTAAGATTTGGAAAAGTGAGGCTTTTAATTCCAAGCTTTTCAGCTTCCTTTGCCATCTTTTCGGGAGTTCTTGCACGTGGATTATTTTGAACTGTTGTAAATACAAACTCACTTTTATTATCCTTTAAAATACTTAAAGATGGTAAAATATCCTTATCACTCATACTTGCCATTACATAAATTTTTCTTTCGTTATTAAAATATCGGTCAATCGATTTCTTCAAAGCTCCTATACCGTCAGGATTGTGTGCCCCGTCAAATAAAATATACGGATTTTCATAAATTAGCTCTAATCTGGCAGGATTTTTGGCTGAACAAAGTGCTGATTTTATTTCTTCTCCCGAAAAACCGAGTATTTTTAATGCCTCTATTGCCATACACGCATTTTCTATCTGATGGTAACCTCCTAAAGAAAGCGTTATATCCTTAATATCTTTATAATCAAAACATTCATATATTTTCTCAAAGCCCTTTGGTATAAATTCTCCTGTAACTATTACCTCATTGTTTTTTTTATGTGCCTGTTCTTTTATCACAGGAAGAACATCATCGTTAGAACAAGTGGTTAAAACCTTTCCTGTGCCATTTTTGGGACACTTGATGATTCCACATTTTTCAAAGGTTATTTTTTCTTTTGTATCTCCGAGATAATCGACATGGTCAACATCAATTTTTGTTATTATTGAGAGCAAATTTTCTTCTATAACATTCGTAGCATCAAATCTTCCGCCAAGCCCTGTTTCCAAAACAACAACATCACATTTTTTCTTCTTAAAATATAAAAAAGCCGCAGCTGTCCAGATTTCAAACTGACTTACCTCTTGTGAAAGTTCCGCATACACTTTTCTTGAGGCATCTTCAACCTCGAAAATCAGTGTATTTAACTCTTCATCGGAAATATCTTCCCCATTTACACTTATCCTCTCATTTACTTTAACAAGATTGGGGGAAATGTATCTTCCTACATTTATTTTTTTATTCAGATATGCTGCATATATGTATGCACACACAGAGCCCTTTCCATTTGTTCCGGCAACATGAATATAGTTCATGTTCTTATGTGGATTTCCCATGTAAAAAAGAAGTCTTTCTATCCTTTCAAGTCCAAGACGGGGAACAGCCTGGAATGAATTTGCATAGCTTTTAAAATTTTCTTTGTTCTCTTTCATAATGATAGCTATCCTCTTTTATTCAAATACTTTTCTATATAAGCTCCCAGATATTTATACACCAATACTATTGAAACTATTCTTGTAGGAATATTAACTGCCGACATAAGAAGTCTTTGATAGATTATAACAAATAAGCCTTTTCCGGGATAAAGGGGCAAAAGAGCAAACGGCATTGCTATAAGGTCTATAAATATTCCTATGGTTACTACACATAAAGTAATACTCAAAAATGAAATTTTTCGTTTATGAAAAAAAATTCCAAATAAGGCTCCGAATAAAAATTTACAAACAGTAATCGTCCAAAACGGTGCTGTTCCCGTTAAAAAGGTTCCTATTATATCGGCTATTATATAAGAAAACCCCGCCGTTATTGCGCCGAACATCTGCCCTATTACTGCAATAGGTAGAAAGCCAAATTCAAATCTAACCGTTCCGGTCTGTGGAAATCCGAGTAACCGCAATACTACTGATAAAGCTATCAGCATAGCCGTTGTTACAAGTGTGTGTGTTGAAAAAAACTTCTTCATAAAAAATCCTTTCTGCAATCTGCTGCAAAAAGAATTTTCTTCATGCAGCAACGGAATGCGGAAAAAACACCGCGACTTTATAAAAAAATCTTCGTCTAAAGGACAACTTCCCGTTCCTCTGGCACTTAACGCATTTTTTCCTACTTTGCTGTTTTTTATTTTATTATATTTTTTACTGTGTTTTATATTATTGTTCCACCGCCAACCACAATATCTCCGTCATAAAATACGCAAGCCTGTCCTTTTGTGATTGCTTTCTGTGGACGCAGAAATTCTACCTTTATTTCATCTTCTGCAATCTGAGTTATGACAGCCTCCTGTTCAGGTTGGTTATATCTTGTTTTTACCTTAACCGTCATTGGTTTCGTTATACTTTCTACTGATATTAAATTTATATCATTTACCATGAGTAAATCGGAATACAATTCATCCTCATCGCCAAGTACAATCTCATTTTCTGTTGGTCTTTTTTCTATAACATACATCGGCTTACAAAAAGAAATTCCAAGTCCTTTTCTTTGTCCTATTGTATAATTTATTATTCCTAAGTGTCTTCCTAATACATTCCCGTCTTTATCCACAAAATTTCCTTTTTCATATTTTTTATTTCTATATTTTTCTATAAACTCTATATAGCTTTTTTCGGATATAAAACACACATCCTGGCTGTCCATTTTTTCGGACACAGACAATTCTATATCCTTTGCAAGTGCTCTTATTTCTTCTTTATCTTCAAATTTACCTAAAGGAAAAATAGTATGAGAAAGCTCTTCCTGTGTAAGCTTGTATAAAAAATAAGTCTGATCTTTTTTCAGGTTTGCTGCTTTTTTTAAATTATATCTGCCTGTTTTATCATTATATTCAATATTTGCATAGTGTCCTGTTGCAATATATGAGCAATTTTCTGCCAAAGCCATTTTGAGTACATTTTTGAACTTCACATCTCTGTTACAGTTAACACATGGATTTGGTGTTCTACCATTCTCATAATCACTTACAAATTTCTCGATAACACTATTTTTAAAATCTTCTTTATAATCATATACCTTGTGTGGAATTCCAAGTTTATCACAAACTGCCGCAGCATCTTCTATTTCTTTCCCGGTTCCGCATTTTTTTCCACATTCACTTCTTTCAAACAACCGAAGCGTGACACCAAAAACATCATACCCTTGCTCTTTTAAAAGATAAGCACAAACCGAAGAATCCACTCCTCCGCTCATTGCCGCTGCTACTTTTATTTTATTTTTAACAATGCCAATGCTATTTTCATCCATCACTTTACCTCGCAAAAAAGAGCATTATTTTAGCAATAATAAATATTACAATAAAAACAACCATAAATCCCAAAGCAATCAGCCCAACAACCCACAAATAACTTTTTTGTTTTTGGGTTGTCTCTGCTCTTTGTTCATCTGATATTTTTATATTGCCTTTGTTTTCTTTCATATACTCAGAAATGATATCAGAAACATCACCATAGTTTTTTTCAATATCCAAAGCTGCAAGATATTCATTTGTTTCTTCAAAAACATCCTCAGTTGATGCAAGCAAATACTCATCTTTTTCATTAAACCATCTTATTTCTTTATCTCCTACATATAGATTTACGATTTTTTCTCCAGGCTCATTAGCAGGATTATATTTAACTGTCATTCCTGCAATCTGCATAAATCGGTCATTTTGAGATTTTTCTTTATCTATATTTCCTTTTTCATCAGCAACAATTTTATTTATGGCAATTTCAACAACTCTGTAAAGTGATTTTCCCGTTATTTTTCTTAAAGTAACATTATTGTTTTTCTCAAAAAGATTATTTATCTGAGCCTGTGTTACATTTTTAGAAAGTCCACCCGTTATATTTTTACTGTTTAGTATTACAACATCTGCCTGAGTTTTTTCCTTTATAACATCACACAAAAAATTTCCTAAAGGTGTTGTTGTATAAAAAATATCAGCATCTAAAGGCAGGTCTTTCTCGAGATTTCCTATTATATTTTGTGTAAATGCCGTAATATCGTCTTGTGCAAGCTTCATCTTTTCTTCCAGTTCGTTCATTTCAGGATATTTTTCTTCTATATTATTGAGATTATAATTTGTTGTTTCAAAAGAAGAAAGCCTTGCGTTTGTAAATTTCATCTTTGTAACATTGACTGCATTTCCCTTTGCACCTGTATTAGTAAGAAGAGTTCTGTTGTTTACAAGTGTCCCCTGTTCTCTTTCTATATGTGTTCCGCCTTCAACAATAGTTGTTATGTCACTTACATTACGGGCGATTTCCTCAGCTAACCCTGCTGTTTTTGAATAAACAAGTGCAACAACAATCTTAGCACCATTATTTCTCAATTTTCTGGCACTATCCTTTGCAGTTTTTACAGGGTCCTCATATGTATAATTATTTCCTGATATCTCTTCACTTACACCAAATACACCTATCTTTATTCCGTCAGTTTCTTTTATTTGTTCTTCATAAAATGCTTTTTCTCCATTATAAAGAACATTTGAACAAAGAATTTTGAAGCTGGCATTTTTCATTATTTCATTTAGCTCTTCATAGCTATACTTAGCCTCAATTTCACCAAGCATTGCGTAATCATATCCCGATTCATTCATCGCATATATTATATTTTCATTAAGTGCAGTTTTTTTCTGAATAGTATCTCCCAAAAAATCCCCTGCATCTACAACTATACTGCTGTCAACAGAATTCTTTATCGAATAAATATTTCCATATCCTATCGTTTGGTTTTCGATGTCTTTAAAAATATTACCATGCATATCTGCCGTGCTTACAATATAAAGCTCGCTTTCGGCTGCAATAGTTGGAGTAAT
Organism: Clostridia bacterium; assembly: GCA_045661305.1. GTDB lineage: Bacteria > Bacillota > Clostridia > UMGS1840 > UMGS1840 > UMGS1840. Next base: position 7,048 of record JAZRFJ010000005.1, read on the forward strand.
TACCCCCAGAATTAATATAAAAAGCAATAAAACAGAAAATATTTCTTTTGTTTTTTTCATTTGTTTTTTCTCCTTATTTTATTTTATCTTATCTTATTTGCCATATTCAAGCAACATTTTTATTATTTTTGCCGCTTCGGCTCTTGTTATATTTTCACAAGGATTAAAATATCCTTTTCCGTCACCATTTAAAATTTGCGCTTTTTGCATCTTTGTAATAGGCTCATAAGCATAGCTTGAAAACTCAGAACTGTCAAAAAAATCTATTCCAAGGTTTTTCGTTTCCAGAACTCCAAACTTAATTAAATATGCTCTGTATGCAAGAGTACAAAATTCCTGCCTTGTCATTAATTGATTTCCTGAAAAATTTTTCTTATACATTTTTGAAAACAAAGAAAAGTATTCTGCATTTACTACATTTTTGTAATACCAATCTTCTTTCTTTATATCCGAAAAACCACTTTCCAAAACCACATAACCTGACTTTAAAAAAGACTTACAAACTATTTTTGTCCCTTCTGCCCTTGTCAAAAAACCGTTAGGGCGGAAATAATTATCTCCGTACCCTTTCATTATGTCTTTTTCATAAAGATAATTTATACTTTCTTCTGCCCATTCATAACCTTCTAAATCAGAAAAATAACTTGTTTTCTTGCTTTCTTCTTTATCAGTGTTTTCGCTGTTTGCTTCATTTTCTGAATTTTCTTCGAAATTCTCATATTCGCTTCCATCTTCATAATTATGGGGCGGATGATTATATACAGGCTCCTCCTCTTTTATAAGCTCACCCATAGCAACAACAAAAAATCTTTCAAACGCTTCGGGAAGTGCCATATCATTTTCGAGCATATAATTAAATTCATCCTGGAAAACACTGTCAAACGCAATGGAAAATTCTGCATGGTCTTCGCTTTCCAAGAGAAGTTCAAAAAGAAAATTCAAAAAATATCCTTCCATATATTTTCTCTCTTCGGGGATTTGAAGAGTTTCAATTCTGCTATCCAAATCTGTAAGAAATTCATTTATTTTAACATATGGAAGACCTGTTTGAGCCAATCTTTCCACAAAAGAATCATTTTCTTCTTTTAAAATGTCATAAGTGGATACACTTCCCGCAAATACAGGAAATGTACCCACAAATATAAATATTAAAATTAAAGCTGTTAACTTCTTAATACTCATTTTAATATCCTTGGTTTTAAATCGTTTTATTGTCAATTTCTTCTTTCAAGAGGTCAATAAGAGCTTCTATATTCATAGCACCCTTGTCGCCTTCTTTTCTCGAACGAACAGACACTAGCTTTTCATTTTCTTCCTTTTCGCCAACAATAAGCATGTAAGGAACTTTTTCAAGCTGAGCTTCTCTTATTTTATAACCGATTTTTTCAGCACGATTGTCTACTTCTACTCTTATTTTTGCTTTTCTTAAAGCGCTTTCTACACTTTTTGCATACTGGGCATAATTCTCGGAAATAGGAAGAATTTTCACCTGTGTAGGTGCTAACCAGAGTGGGAATGCACCTGCATATTTTTCAATAAGAAGAGCAAGTGTTCTTTCATAGCAACCGATTGAAGTTCTGTGAATAATATACGGTCTTTTCTTCGTTCCGTCTTTATCAGTATATTCCATGCCGAACTTTTCAGCAAGCATCTGGTCAATCTGAATTGTTATAAGTGTATCTTCTTTTCCAAAAACATTTTTAATCTGTATATCAAGCTTCGGACCGTAAAAAGCAGCTTCCCCAATTCCTACAACATAAGGAATTTCAAGATGGTCGAGAATTTTGCCCATCATATCCTGAGCCTCATCCCACTGCTCTTTTGTTCCTATATACTTTTCTTTATCCTCAGGGTCCCACTGTGAAAATCTGTAAGAAACATCTTCATAAAGTCCAAGTGTTTTTAACATATAAATAGCAAGTTCAAGACAGCTTTTAAATTCATCTTCAAGTTGCTCTGGTGTACACATAAGATGTCCTTCCGAAATTGTGAACTGTCTTACTCTTATAAGACCGTGCATTTCTCCTGAAGCTTCGTTTCTGAAAAGTGTTGATGTTTCGCCGTAACGAAGTGGCAAATCTCTGTAAGAACGGCCTCTGTTAAGATATGCCTGATACTGAAATGGGCAAGTCATAGGACGAAGTGCAAAAGTTTCTTTTTCGTCAGCTCCCGGCATAACAAACATACCATCCTGATAATGGGCCCAATGCCCTGAAACTTTATATAAATCGCTTTTTGCCATATATGGTGTCTTTGTTCTGAGCCAGCCATGTTCATATTCTGTGTCTTCAACAAATCGCTGAAGGATTTCTATTATTTTTGCTCCTTTTGGAAGCATAATCGGAAGCCCCTGTCCTATAAGCTCAGAGGTTGTGAAAAGCTCAAGCTCTCTTCCAAGCTTATTATGGTCTCTTTTCTTAGCTTCTTCAAGCTTCTCAATATGAGCGTTAAGCTCATCTTTTGTAGGGAAAGAAACACCGTAAATACGGGAAAGCATTTTATTTTTTTCGTTTCCTCTCCAATATGCACCCGTTACACTCATAAGCTTATAAGCCTTTATAAGCCCTGTAAAAGTCAAATGCGGACCTGCACACAAATCGGTAAATTCTCCCTGCTTATAAAAAGATATGTTTTCATTTTCAGGCAAATCCTTTATAAGCTCAACCTTATACGGCTCATCTTTCATTTTTTCCAAAGCTTCTTCTCTTGATAATACAAATTTTTCAAGTCTTGCATTTTTCTTTATTATTTTCTTCATTTCTGCTTCTATTGCAGAAAGGTCATTGTTATCAAAGCTCTTTTCACAATCAAAATCATAATAAAATCCGCTGTCAGTGGACGGACCTATCGCAAGCTTTACTTCAGGAAAGAGATTTTTAACAGCTTCAGCCATTACATGGGATGTAGTATGCCAGTAAGCCTTCTTTCCTTCAGTATCATTAAAATCATAAAGCTCTATATCTTTGTTTCCCTCTGTCAATTCAGACAAATCAACGGTTTTGCCATTTACTCCCGCACAAAGTATCCCTTTTAAAACTTCAGGCTGTTGTTCTTTAACGGCATCATAAATTGTTTTTTTGCCGTCAAAAGCCTCTAAACTAACTTTTATCATGTCTGTATCCTTTCCTGTTTTTAAAGCTTTTCTCAAAAAAATATATGTAAAAAGCCTTTTTTATTTATTATCTTGGTATTATAACATAAATTTCCAAAAAAATCAATACTTTTGCATTTTTTTGTTTTTTGATTTTTCAATAATAATAAAAGGCTCTAATCAAGGTAATCCTTGAGCTTTTTGCTTCTTGACGGATGACGCAATTTTCTCAATGCCTTTGCTTCAATCTGTCTTATTCTTTCTCTTGTTACATTGAATTCTTTTCCTACTTCTTCCAAAGTACGCATTCTTCCGTCATCAAGTCCGAATCTTAATTTTAAAACTCTTGCTTCTCTTGGCTGAAGTGTGTCTAAAACTGCTTTTAGCTGTTCTCTTAATAACATATATGTTGCACTTTCTGCAGGTGCAGGTGAAGAATCGTCCTGAATAAAATCTCCAAGATGGCTGTCTTCTTCTTCTCCTATCGGTGTTTCAAGAGATACAGGGTCCTGTGCGATTTTCTGTATTTCTCTCACTCTGTCAACGCTTATTCCAAGCTCTCTTGAAAGCTCTTCATGTGTTGGTTCTCTTCCGTATTCCTGTAACAACTGTCTTGTTACTCTTAAAAGCTTATTTATAGTTTCTACCATATGAACAGGAATTCTTATTGTTCTTGCCTGATCAGCAATAGCTCTTGTTATAGACTGTCTTATCCACCAGGTTGCATATGTTGAAAATTTGTAGCCTTTTTTATAATCAAATTTTTCTACCGCCTTAATCAATCCGAGATTACCCTCCTGAATAAGGTCCAAAAAGAGCATGCCTCTTCCCACATATCTTTTTGCAATACTAACAACAAGTCTTAAGTTAGCCTCTGCAAGCTGTCTTTGAGCCTCTTTGTCTCCCTGTTCCATTTTTTCGGCAAGTGCTGTTTCTTCCTTTGTACTCAAAAGAGGCACCTTTCCTATTTCTTTAAGGTACATTCTTACAGGGTCATCAATAGAAATCCCCTCAGAATTAAGCACCATATTCATTTCATAATCATCGGGATATTCTATTTTCCCGTCTTCTTCAAATTCCTCATCAACACCAACAATCTCAACGCCCATTTTCTCTAAGCGTTCATATATTTTCTCGATATCCGAAACTGAAACATCAATCTGGTCCAGCCTTATGTTAAGATCGTTAAGTGTTATTTTGCCTTTTTTCTTTGCGAATTCCATTAATTCTTTTATTACTTGCTTTTTTGATACTGATTCTGACATATTTCTAACCTTCCTTTTCTCCGTTTTTTATTCTTTGTGTATATTCGTACAACCTTTTTAACTCTTCATCCTCGTCTTCACCCTCAAACTCAAACTTCGTTTTCTTAAGTGACGAAACAAGACTTTCAAAATACTCTGTAAAATCTGAAACAGGTTCCTTTTCAATAAAAAGCTCCCCTGCTTTTTTTATAAACTCACCGTCTAGTTTTTCCAAAATCATTGAAATGTCTGGTTTTACCTCGTTTTTTTGATATTCTGTTATTATATCAAATATTTTAATGTTTATTTCTTCACTAAAATCTTCTCTGTTTATTTTGTCCTTTATTTTTTTATAATAGGAGGGATATTCAGCCATCAACTTAATAATAAGACTTTCTGTTGTTATCTTCTTTGGTTTATACTCTTTCCCAAAATTGTTTTCATTATGTATTTTTTCTCTTTTTTTCCTGTTTTCTACTTGAGAAATTATATTTTCATAGCTTATTTTTGTTATTTCGGCAATTTTTTTAGCGTATATTTCAAGTTCAAGAGGATTTCTTATTTCTGACAGTATGACTATGCATTTATTTATAAAATCAACCTTGTCCGATTCATCAGAAAATCCCTTGTCAGGAAAAAGATTCATTATATCATATATAACCATGCTTGTAGCATTTTTTATACATAATTCATAAGCTTCCCTACCATATTTTTTAATAAGCTCATCAGGGTCTTTGGCATTTTGTATCTTTATTATTTTAATATTAAAGCCGTCTTTTTTAAGTAGTCTTACTGCTTTTTTTGTAGCCTCTTTTCCGGCACCGTCACCGTCATAAGATAAAATTACTTTTTCCTTAAAGCGTTTTAACAATCTGGAATGTTCCTCTGTAAGTGCTGTTCCAAGTGTAGCAACTGCATTTTCAAAGCCAGCCTGATGTACAGCTATTACATCCATACACCCTTCCATAAGAAGTATATATTCTTCCCCACTGTTTTTGGCATTATTCATATTAAATAATATACTTTTTTTCTTAAAAACCTCGGTTTCACCCGTGTTTAAGTATTTAGGCTTTTCATCACCTAAGACTCGTCCGCTGAAAGCAACAACATTTCCTCTTATATCAAAGACAGGAAACATCACTCTATCTCTGAAAAAATCGTATATTCTGCCATTTTTTCCTTCTTTACATAAGCTGCTTTTTAATATTTCTTCCCTCTTATAACCGTTTTTTAAAAGAAGTCTGTATATTGAATCCCACTCATTTTTTGCATATCCTATTCCGAATTTAACAACTGTTTCTTTTTTTATTTCACGGTTTTTTAGATAAATACGGGCTTTTTCCCCCTCTTCTGAATTAAGATTCTTATAAAATTCTTTTGCTGCAAGCTTATTCATTTCATAAATTTTTCTTTTTAAATTATAAAGCTCGTTTTCTTCACTTTTTTCATCAGGTAAGGGCATCCCTGCTTTTTCTGCCAGAAATTTTACTGCCTCAACAAAGTCGTAGTTTTCTGCATTCATTACAAATTGAATAACTGTTCCCCCTGCCCCACAGCCAAAACAATGGTACATTTGTTTTTCTTCCGAAACATTAAAAGACGGAGTTTTTTCAGAATGAAAGGGGCAAAGACCCACATAGCGATTACCGTTTCTTTTAAGAGGAGTATACATATTTATTATATCAACTATATTGTTTTTTTCTTTTATTTCATTTAAAAAAACATCATCAAAATACATATTTTTCTCCTTTTTAATTTCTCTATTTATTTATTTCGACACTTTTTTTTATTTTCCTTTTTTATTTAAAATTTTTTTAAAATGTTCCATGTGGAACAAAAAAATAAAAAAATTATTTTTTTTCAAAAAACAGTAGATTTTTTGTTTTTTTTGTGTTATAATGTTTTTTGTATTAAAAAATAACGTATTTTTCTAATACAGTTCGTGTTCCATGTGGAACATTTTGCTATTCTTGAAGAAAGGTAATACATAAAATGGGAAAAACTATTGCGGTTGCAAATCAGAAGGGCGGAGTTGGAAAAACAACATCTGCCATTAATGTTGCAGCTTGTATGGGTTCTATGAATAAAAAGGTTCTTCTCATAGACGCTGACCCCCAGGGAAATGCAACAAGCGGAGTAGGAGTAGAAAAGGAAAATATTAAATATTCTTTCTATGACTGCCTTATAGGAAATAAAAAAATTAAAGATACTATTGTAAAAACAAATTTTGAAGGTCTTTATCTTTGTCCTTGTAATCTTGAGCTTGCAGGGGCTGAAGTAGAGCTTGTAAGTGTAGAGGACAGGCAGTTTAGATTTTTAAAAACTATTGAACCTGTTAAAGATGATTTTGATTTTATAATTGTTGATTGTCCTCCGTCATTAGGTCTTATTACTGTTAATATACTGTCAGGCTGTGACTCGGTTTTAATTCCTCTTCAATGTGAATTTTTTGCTCTTGAAGGTTTAAGTCAGCTTATAGGAACAGTAAATAAAATCAAAAATTCATATAATGAGAATATAAGCATAGAGGGTGTTATTCTTACAATGTATGACGGAAGAACTAATCTTACACTCCAGGTTGCAGGGGAAATAAAAAAATATTTTGGCGAAAAAGTATTTAAAAGTCCTGTTCCCAGAAGTGTTCGTTTAGGAGAAGCCCCAAGCTTCGGAGAACCTATTTTATATTATGATAAGCATTCAAAATGCACCGCAGCATATCTTGATATATCAGAAAATATCATAAAAAATAACAGATAGGAGAATAAATATAATGATTAAGAAAAACGGTCTTGGAAGAGGTCTGGATTCTTTATTATCAGAAAATGTTTCTGGAGAAGATAATAAAGTATATGAACTTAATATTTATGATATTGAGCCTAATCCCGACCAACCCAGAAAAAATTTTGATGAATCACAGCTTAAAAAACTTGCAGATTCTATAAATGAAGTCGGAGTTTTATCTCCTATTCTTGTGAGTAAAAAAGATAATGGTCTTTATGAAATAGTTGCAGGAGAAAGAAGATGGAGAGCTTCTAAAATTGCAGGAAAGAAAAAAATTCCTGCAATAGTAAAAAAATATGAGAAAAAAGAAATAATGGAAATAGCTCTTATTGAAAATCTTCAAAGAGAAAATCTTAATCCTTATGAAGAAGCAATAGGCTACAGAGTTTTGCGGGATAATTTTGATTTAACTCAGGAAGAAATAGCAAAAAGAGTTTCAAAGAGCCGTTCAACCGTAGCAAATGTATTAAGAATTTTGACTTTACCGGATTTTGTTATTGAAGAAATAAAGAAAAATACAGTTTCTTTGGGCCATGCAAAAACCTTGATGTCACTTGAAACGGACGAGCTTAAGAAAATTCTTCTTCATAAAATAATAAATGATAAAATTTCTGTAAGAGAAGCAGAAGAAACTGCTAAGCGCTTATCACAAAAGAAAAGAAGTACACTTATAAAGAAAAACTTTAAAAGAGACCCTTATTATATAGACATAGAAAAAAATTTGTCGGAAAAATTTGGCTCTAAGGTTTTTATAAAATCAGGAAAAATAAAAAGTAAAATAGAAATAGAATACTATTCTGAAAAGGATTTAGAAAAAATTATAAATATTCTTTCAAAAT
>JAZRFJ010000006.1:0-92524 GCA_045661305.1 Clostridia bacterium
TGGGAATATATCTTGTTTATCTTTGTGATAATGCAAAACTTCCGCAAAACGAGATTTCAGAGCTTTTAGGGAATAAAAGAGATTTTGTAATAAGAAAATACCGCAATCAGCTTAAGAATATTGATGTTAAAAGGCTTCCCGAGATAATTAAATTCTGTGCTGAAAATGATTATAAGCTTAAAAACGGACTTGTATCAGATATGTATCTTCCTATTTATGAGCTTATAGCGATGTTTTTGTAAGAGGTGATATTAAAATGGCACTTTTAACATATACGATAAATGGGATAGTTCCTGTATTTGCAGTAATTTTTGTAGGGATTTTCCTTAATAAGCTTGGCTTTTTCTCCGAAAATACGAAAGATGAAATTATAAAGCTTGTTTTTTATGTAGGAACACCTTGCCTTATTTTTATGAATATTGCTCCTCAAGATATTTACAGCTGTTTTGATTTTAAATTTGAAATATTTTCGGTTTTTTTGATACTTCTTCTTTTAGGACTTAGCATAATTTTTTGTTCATTCATAAAAGAACCATCAAAGAAAGGGGCAGTTGTTCAGATTGCGTACAGATCTAATTTTGCAATTATCGGAATGCCTCTTGCAATAAATCTTCTTTCCAAAGAGGGAGTAACGCTTACTGCTGTAACGCTTTCATTCGCAGTTGTTACATATAATATAAGTGCAGTTTTACTTCTTTCCTATTACGGAGGCGTAAAAAGAGATTTTAGCTCAATGGCAAAGGGGATTTTAACAAATCCGCTTATTATAGGAACTCTTGCGGGACTTCTTTTTTCACTTTTAAAGCTACCCATACCTGTCGTTTTTTCAAAAACACTCTCTACACTTGGGGATATAGCAACCTGTATGGGACTTATAATAATAGGTGCTTCAATAACACTTGAGGGCTTTAAGAAAAATAAAAAAGAAATTTTTACAGCAATTTTTTTAAGAAATATATTCGCACCCATTTTATTTATAGGAATGGGACTTTTGTTTGGTTATCGCGATGACGCGATTATGGTGCTTGCAATTATGGCTTCTGCGCCTGCTGCAGTAAACTGCTTTGTTATGGCAAAAAAGATGAATGTTTCAGCAGACATCTCTGCTTTTGGAGTGTCTTTAACAAGCATTTTTTCCATATTCGGCGTATTTATATCCGTCTATCTTATAAAGCTTTTTGGGTTTGCATAATTTTATTTCTGAAAAAAGAAAATGTATGGCAAAAAGCATACCAAGTGTTAAAAACGATGCAAAACCGCCAAAGCTTTTGTAGGTTATTATGGTAAGTGTTGCAGTTATAAAAAGAAAGAAGAAAGAAATTTCATAATATTCTTCTTTTTTTCTTTGGTTTATATTTTTTTCCATATTTTTATACCGTCCTTTTTGTTTTTTTACACTTTTATTTTAATGGATTGAGTGTACCAAAAAAATCCCACTTGAAAAATAAGCAAAAAAATTTGGAAAAATAAAAAAATTGTTGAAATTTAGATTTTATTATGTTATAATATCATAGCATTTTAAAGAAAAGAGGAAAACAGTGGTATTCAGCAGTTTAGAGTTTATATTCGGTTTTTTACCGTTATTTTTAATTTTTTATTATAGTGTTGCACCTAAATTTAAAAATACGGTGCTTTTTTTGGGTAGCCTCATATTTTATGCTTTTGGGGAGCCTGTTTTTATTCTGCTTATAATGCTTTCTGTCATTGTAAATTATTACGGTGCTTTAATTATTGACAGATTTGAAAAAAGAGGGCGGAAAATTGCACTTGTTTTCTTTCTTTTGTATAACTTTTTGATGCTCGGATTTTTCAAGTACACAAACTTTTTTATAGAAAACTTAAACGGAATTTTTTATCTTTTTAAGAATAATACACGCATAGAAGCACTTGATATTATGCTTCCTTTGGGGATAAGCTTTTATACTTTTCAGATTGTTTCTTATATCGTTGATGTTTACAGAAAAAATGTTGAGCCGTCAAAAAATATAATAAATGTGGGAACTTATCTTTGTATGTTCCCTCAGCTTATTGCAGGGCCGATAGTTGTATATTCCGATGTCGAAAAGGAGCTTAAAAGCCGTAGGATAAAAATGGAAGATGTAGACAGCGGACTTAAAACATTTGTTTATGGACTTTCTTTTAAGGTGCTTATTGCAAATATAATGGGAACGGTCTGGAATGATATACAGACAATAGGATTTTTTAATATAACAACGCCTTATGCGTGGCTTGGTGCAATATCATACAGCTTTCAGATATATTTTGATTTTGCAGGTTATTCGCTTATGGCAATCGGACTTGGGAAAATGCTTGGGTTTAATATTCCCGAAAATTTCAAAGACCCGTATTCTTCAAAGTCCATAACGGAATTCTGGAGAAGATGGCATATCACCCTAAGCAGTTGGTTCAGGGATTATGTTTACATACCGCTTGGCGGAAACAGAAAAGGCGGGTTTAGAACTGTAATAAACCTTTTTGTAGTTTGGGCACTTACAGGCTTCTGGCACGGAGCAAGCTGGAATTTTGCCCTGTGGGGTGTATATTTCTTTGTGTTTTTAACGATTGAAAAACTGTTTTTGAAAAAGCTTTTGGATAAATCAATTGTTTTGTCAAGAATATATACACTTTTTGTTGTAGTTATAAGCTGGGTAATATTTGCAATAACAGATTTTTCCGAGCTTACACTATATTTATCGAGGATGTTTCCTTTTTGGAAAGAGGGCGGTATTGTAAATCCGTCTGACTATATAAACTCACTTAAAAACTATTGGCATATTTTTTTGTCAGCAGTTGTGTTTTCGACACCGTTTCCTAAAAAGCTTTTTGAAAAGTATAAGAAAAATCCGCTTTGCACAATAATTTTATTAGGACTTTTCTGGCTATGTATTTACAGATTGTTTACATCGGCAAACAATCCGTTCTTATACTTTAGGTTTTAAAAAATATGAAAGGAAAGACTTAAATTTTGAAATTCTTTGTTAGATTTTTTAATTTTATAAAATCATATACATTTACTTTTCTTATTGTTCTTTCTTGCGTTTTACTTCTTGGCTATGAAGTAGCTGTATCGGAATCATCTTTAAGAAAAAAAGTTGATACTGTTGTGGCTGAGTTTAACAACCAAAACAATGCGATAGAAGCACAGACAGATGTGGTGGCATCTTCGGAAAAAATAATTAAAGAAGAAATAGAGATAGACCCTCAAACCGAGGAAAAGATTAATCAGGAAGAGGAAGTATTAGAAAATCAATCGGAAATAAAAGAAGAAATAAAAAAGGAAATAATAAGCACAAAGCTTGATTTTTTGGAGTCTGAGGGTATTTTTAAATCAATTAACCAAAGCTATTTTGATGACGCACTTTTTATAGGTGATTCAAGAACTATATGTCTGCAGGCATACGGAGGTTGGAACAATGCTTCTTACTATACTTCTCAGGGAGTATCTGTGTGGAAAATATTAGAAGAAAAAATTGCACCTTTATCTGACGGAACAATGGGAACTATTGAACAGGCTTTAGCGGAAAAGAAGTTTGGGAAAATATATATAATGCTCGGAGTAAACGAGCTTGCAACAGGAACCCCAGATTCTTTTTTAAAACAATATAAGCTTGTTATGGATAAAATAATGGCTCTTCAGCCTGATGCTGTTATATTTGTTCAGGCGATTGTCCATGTATCACAAGAAAAATCGGACAGTGAAAAATATATCAATAATTTTAATATAAATGACAGAAATAAAAGGCTTTATACATTGGCAGATAATAAGAAAATTTTCTTTATTGATGCAAACAAGGTGCTTGATGACCAAAACGGTGCGTTGACCAAGGAATATACATTTGATGGCGTTCATTTAACTGCAAAATATCTCCCGATATGGAAAAACTTTTTATTAAAGCATGGGGTAGAAATTGCTCCAATTGAAATCAAAGAAGAAATTTCTATAACAGAATAACGAAAAAAACTGCATTTTGGATTGTGACTTTTGAAAATCTGATATGCAGTTTTTAATTTTTAAAACTGGTTGACTTTGAAACATTTGTGTGGTATAATGAATTTGTTAAATAATTTTAGGAAGTTGTGATAAAATGAGAAATTTAGAGGGGAAAAGGCTGTTAATCTTAGCAGGTGCAGGTGTGCACTCTAAGGTTGTAAAAGCAGCCAAGGAAATGGGAATATATACAATTGTAACCGATTATTTAGCTGATTCACCGGGGAAACTTATTGCTGATGAAGCTTGGGAGTACAGTATCACAGAAGTTGACAAAATTGTTGAACGATGCAAAAAGGAAAAAGTAGATGGAGTTTTAAATTTTTGTATTGACCCAGGACAGAAGCCATATCAGGAAATTTGCGAAAGGCTTGGACTCCCCTGCTATGTAACAAAAGAACAAGTCGAAATAATGACAGATAAAATAAAATTCAAAGATTTCTGCAGAAGGAACAATGTTGATGTAATTCCTGATTATACTGAAGAAGAGATTATAAACGGAGATGCAGAATTTCCGGTATTTATAAAACCAAATGACGGGAGAGGCTCTCGTGCCCAGGCAGTGTGCTACAATAAAGATGAGGCTTTAATAGCTATAGCTGAGGCAAAGGAATTTTCCCAAGAAGGGAAATTTGTTTGTGAAAAATACTTACAAGGCAAGCAAGATGTGAGCACGGCTTTTTTTGTGGTTGACGGTGAGCCGTATCTGGTGAAATTCGGGGACAGATTCTTAGGAAGTGAAGAAGATAATTTGCAAAAACAGGTAATGTGTACTGTGTTACCATCTTCTTTTTCTTCACAGTTTGTAAATAATGTGATGCCTAGAGTTAAAAAAATGATAAAGACACTTGATATAAAATATGGACCTGTATTTTTACAAGGCTTTGTTGATGGAGAAACTATCAGATATTATGACCCTGCACTTCGAATGCCTGGTGGAGATTATGACCTTATTTTAAAAAAGGTTACAGGCTTTGATACAGTCAAATCCTTAATTCATTTTGCACTGACCGGGGAAACAAAAGAGTGCTTTGGAAACCCATCCGATTCATTTAGCTTAAACGGAGGAACAGCAGTGCTGCTTACATTTTCTGTGAGGGCCGGCATTATTTCCGAAATTGTTGGTTACGAAGAAATTCTCAATAGTCATAATGTTATTTATGGGCGAAAAATCGTTGATATAGGTGAAAAAATAGAAAAAACAGGTGATATCAGCCAGCGTGTAGCTGCTTTTGGACTATATGTACCTAAAGGTGAGTCTGTAAGGGAAAATATCGAAGAAGTGTATAGTACATATAAAGTTTATGATGAGCACGGAACAGATATGATTATATCAAAAATTAATTGCAATCTTATTGAAAAATGAAAAAAATTTATAAATATATAAAAAGTGAGGGCGTTTTATGTTTAATATTTCAATTTTGGATTGGGGAATTGTCATTTTATATTTATTGATTATGCTCGGAATAGGGGTTGTTTTTACTAAGAAAATCAAAAATTCAGATGACTATTTTCTTGCAGGAAGAAGTTTGGGGGCTTTTCCTATTGCGTGCAGTTTAGCTGCAACTACAATAGGCGGTGCCGCAATGCTTGGCCGTACAGGCACTATTTATCAAAAAGGTCTTGCCGGGGTTACTATGGCACTTCCTTATTTGCTTGCGATGATTTTGATGGCTTTTGCATTTCCAAGAATTGCAAAAATAGGTCGTAAGTATGATATAGGAACATTGCCACAGCTGTTTGGTGTGCGTTATGGTAAATCAATGCAGGCAGCTATTGGTTTATTATGTGCTATTGGTATGGGAGCAAGCGTTGCTACACAAATTTCAGGATGTTCAACTGTTTTTAGTATAATGGGAGGAAACAATCTTGGAATTTCATATGAAGTAGCTGCGATTTTTGCAACAATCATTTTTGTTGGATATGTTCTTTTTTCAGGATTGTATAGTGTAGTTTGGACTGATGTAGTGCAGTGTGTGTTGTTGGTAATTATGATTTATCTAGTGCTTCCTTTAAAAGGTATAAGCGATGCAGGTGGGTGGACAGCCATGATGAATGCTGTTCCGAAAACTCACTTGAATTGGAACTTTGATACTGCTATTATAGGTGCTATGGTAACTAATTTTGCAATAGTTGCATGTAACCCGCCTATATGGCAAAGAGCTTTTTCAGCCAAAACATCAGGGACCGCAAAAAGGGGAATGATTTTGGGCTATTGTATTTATGGTGCAACTATTTTCCTCTGCATATATATAGCTTTTGCGGCATTAGCTATAATTCCTGATATAAAGGAAACATTTAATAGCTATGATTATACAGTACCTGCTTTGGTTATGAAGGTTTTACCTAAAGGCTTTATAGGACTTACTGTTGCTGCTATGTTAGCTGTTTCCATGTCTTCAGGTGATTCTCAACTACTTTGCTCTATGCAACATTTTACATCTGATTTTATGAAAGCTATTAAACCTGAATTGACAACAAAGCAGGAACTTGTATGTGGAAGAGCAGCTTGTGCTGTTTCTGGAATAATTGCTCTTATTCTTGCATTGTGGATGCGTAGTGCTTATGACTTGTTAATGTTGGTATGGGGATTTTATTCTTCGTGTATGGCATGTCCGGCATTAGCCACTTTGTTTTGGAAAAAAGCAACAAAACAAGGAATACTTTTTGGAATATTCGGTGGACTTTTTGCTAATATAATCTGGAAATATGTTTTAGGAACACCTTTTGGAGTTTCAGCTGTTATTCCGGGGTTAATTTGTAGTGCGTTGCTTATTATTATAGTAAGTCTTATCACTTATAAAACTGATAATCCACCTGAATTTTTTGATTTGGAGGACAGTATTTCCTTATAATTATTTGATAGAAGAGCGACTACAACAAAAAAGGCAGGAAGAAAACAGCATGAAAAAATCTAAAGCATTTATTTTTACACTTTTGGGAACTATGCTGACAGGTGCAGGGATAGGTGTGTTTTTGTCGGCAAATAAAATTGTCGGCGGCGGTGCATCAGGTTTGTCTACAATCCTCTATCATACACTTGGAATTCCGCTTGGTGTAAGCTTTTTTGCACTGAATATTATATTCCTTTTAGCTGGTTTTAAGGTATTGGGGAAAGAGTTTATTATAAAGACACTTTTTGGAACGGCACTCCTTTCTGTCTTTACTGAAATTTTTTCGATTTTTCCGATACATACTAATAATATTATGCTTGCAACCATTTTTGGTGGAGTGTTGTATGGGTTTGGAATAGGAATAAGCTTTGCGGCAGGTGCAAGCACAGGGGGAACGGATATTATAGGTCGTATTATACAGACAAAATTTTCACATCTCCCCATCGGTAAAGTGCTTCTTTTTATTGACGGAGTAATAATACTTATTTCACTTATTGTATTTAAAAATATTGAGCTTACATTATATGGCATTATAGCTCTTTTTATCTCAAGCTATTCAATAGATTTTATTATAAGTAAGCTCAATGTTTCAAGATTAGCATTTGTCATTACCGATAAAGGTGAGGAAATCTCTCAAAAGCTTGTAAGCACTTCTCCAAGAGGTGTTACTCTTATTGATGTAAAAGGTGTTTATACAGGTACTGATAAAAAAATGCTTTTTTGTGCATTAAAAGAGAGCGAAGCGGAAGTATTTCAGAATAAGATACTTGAAATTGACAGCACTGCTTTTATTGTTTTTTCAGAGTCGCAGAGAATTAAAGGAAACGGATTTTATTTGTATAAATAAAAGGATAAAAAATGAAAAAGTGTTGACATTTTTTAAAATATGTATTATAATGTTTCTGTTAAAATGGCGTTGATGAAGACAGTAGGTTTCCAATGCGAAAGCAAAAAGCGAGACGGGGATGGTGAAAGCCCGTTTGCAAGTAGCGGAAATTGAATATCACTTCGGAGCAGCATGGCTGAAAGCAAAAATAAGAAAATTGCGATTAAGCTGTGACGGTTTTTCCCCGTTAAAAGAAACGCATATTGTGAGTATGTGATAATAGGTAGTAATAAAACAAGACTGTTCTTCCTGTTATCGGAGGGACAGTTTTTTTATGTATAAGGAGAGAATTTCAATGTACGAAAAGGTTTCTACTACACTCAATTTTAAGGAGCGTGAAAAAAAAGTGGAACAGTTCTGGAAAGAGAATGCAGTTTTCCAGAAAAGTATCGACTCTAAAAAAAGCGGAAAAAGCTTTACATTTTATGATGGACCGCCAACTGCAAACGGAAAACCACATATAGGACATGTTCTTACTCGTGTAATCAAGGATATGATTCCGCGTTACCAGACTATGAAGGGTGCAAAGGTAATAAGAAAAGCAGGCTGGGATACCCATGGTCTTCCTGTTGAGCTTGAGGTTGAAAAGCTTCTTGGACTCGATGGAAAAGAACAGATTGAAGAATACGGACTTGAGCCTTTCATAACAAAATGTAAGGAAAGCGTTTGGAAGTATAAGGGAATGTGGGAGGATTTCTCAGGGACAGTAGGTTTCTGGGCTGATATGGATGACCCATATGTAACTTATGATAATAATTTTATTGAATCTGAATGGTGGGCATTAAAGAGCATTTACGAAAGAGGCCTTCTTTATAAAGGCTTTAAAATCGTACCTTACTGCCCAAGATGCGGAACTCCGCTTTCAAGCCACGAGGTTGCACAGGGTTATAAAGCAGTAAAAGAGCGTTCAGCCGTAGTACGCTTTAAGCTTAAAAACGAAGATGCGTATTTCCTTGCGTGGACAACTACCCCTTGGACTTTGCCGTCGAATGTGGCACTTTGTGTAAACCCTGAAGATACTTATTGCAAGGTTAAAGCTGCTGATGGATTCGTTTATTATATGGCAGAAGCACTTCTTAATAAGGTTTTATCAAAAATCGCTGAGGAAAACGCTTACGAGGTAATTGAAAGCTTTAAAGGAAGTGAGCTTGAATACAAGGAATACGAACCGCTCTTTAAGTGTGCAGAAGAAGTAGCATCAAGACAGAACAAAAAAGGCTTCTTTGTTGTATGTGATTCTTATGTTACAATGTCTGACGGTACAGGTATCGTTCATATTGCACCTGCATTTGGTGAAGATGACGCGAGAGTCGGAAGAAAATATGACCTTCCTTTCGTTCAGTTTGTTGACGGGCAGGGTAATATGACAGAAGAAACTGAGTTCGCAGGTCTTTTTGTAAAAGATGCTGACCCTGTAATTCTTAAGAATTTAGATGAAAGAAATATACTTTTTGATGCTCCGAAATTCGAGCATGACTATCCGTTCTGTTGGAGATGTGATACTCCGCTTATTTACTATGCAAGAGAGTCATGGTTTATAAAAATGACTGAAGTAAAGGACCAGCTTATTAAGAATAATAACACTGTTAACTGGATTCCTGAAAGCATAGGTAAAGGAAGATTTGGCGACTGGCTCCAGAATGTTCAGGATTGGGGAATTTCCCGTGACAGATATTGGGGAACACCGCTTAATATATGGGAATGTGAATGTGGGCACAGACACGCAATCGGAAGTATAGCTGAGCTTAAAGAAATGTCTGATAACTGTCCTTCGGACATAGAGCTTCACAGACCATATGTTGATAATGTAACTATTAAATGTCCACAGTGTCAAAAACAGATGAAGAGAGTAAAAGAAGTTATCGACTGTTGGTTTGACTCAGGTGCGATGCCTTTTGCACAGTGGCATTATCCATTTGAGAATAAAGAAATTTTTGAAGAAAACTTCCCTGCTGATTTTATCAGTGAGGCTGTTGACCAGACAAGAGGATGGTTTTATTCACTTCTTGCTATTTCAACACTTATGTTTGATAAAGCACCATATAAAAATGTAATCGTTCTCGGTCATGTTCAGGACGAAAACGCACAGAAAATGTCTAAATCAAAGGGTAACGCAGTAGACCCGTTTGAAGCACTTGAAAAACACGGTGCTGATGCAATAAGATGGTATTTCTATTCAAACAGTGCACCTTGGCTTCCAAACAGATTCCACGACGGAGCTGTTACAGAGGGTCAGAGAAAATTTATGGGAACACTTTGGAACACATATGCGTTCTATGTTCTTTACGCTGAAATTGACCAGTTTGACCCTACAAAATATTCACTTGATTATGATAAGCTTTCTGTAATGGATAAGTGGTTATTATCAAAGCTTAATTCTGTTGTTAAGAATGTTGACAAAAATCTTTCTGAATATAAAATAACAGAAACTGCGAGAATGCTTGACAGTTTTGTTGACGAGCTTTCAAACTGGTATGTCAGAAGGTCGCGTACAAGATTCTGGGTAAAAGGCATGGAGCAGGATAAGATTAATGCTTATATGACGCTCTACACAGCACTTGTTACATTAATAAAAATTTCTGCACCGATGATACCGTTCTTAACAGAAGACATTTACCAGAATATCGTTGCAGGCATTGATAAAAACGCTCCGATGAGTGTTCATTTGTGTGATTTCCCTGAAGTGAAAGAAGAATGGATTGATAAAGAACTTGAAGAAAGCATGGAAGAAATTCTTTCTATTGTTGTTTTAGGAAGAGCGTGCAGAAATGCGGCAAACATCAAAAACCGTCAGCCGATTGGAAAAATGTATGTAAAGGCAGATAAAGAACTTAATGAATTTTATAAAGAAATTATTGCTGAAGAGCTTAATGTGAAAGATGTTGAGTTTACAGATGATGTAAGAAGCTTCACATCATACAGCTTTAAACCACAGCTCCGTACTGTTGGTCCTAAGTTCGGCAAATATCTTGGTAAAATAAAAGAGCTTTTATCATCACTTGACGGAAATACTGCTATGGATGAGCTTAACGAAACAGGCGTTTTAAAGCTTGATGTAGGTGAAATAATTGAGCTTACAAAAGAAGATTTGCTCATTGATGCTGCACAGATTGAGGGATATATCTCTGACAGCGACTACGGAATAACTGTTGTTCTTGATACAAATCTTACTGATGAACTTATTTTAGAGGGTAATGTAAGAGAAATTATCTCAAAAATTCAGACAATGAGAAAAGATGCAGGCTTTGAGGTTACCGATACAATCAAATTCTATCAGGCAGGAAACGAAAAGATTAAAGAAATCGTTACAAAATGTGCTGATATAATTAAAGATGAAGTTTTAGCAACAGATATTATTACAGATAGTGTAGACGGCTTCGTAAAAGAATGGAATATAAACGGAGAGAATACACAGTTCGGTGTAATAAAAAATTAAAAAGGGATGTTAAAAAAGTCCAGACCGCAAAAAAGAACTTAGAAAATATGTAACAAAAAAATTTACTATTTTAATAAGTGCTTAAAAAAATTCTTTTTTGCTATGAACAAACATAGCCTCTCGCTGTATACACATACAGCTTCGGGTGCCCCCAAGCAAAGCTTGGGCTATGTTTGTCCATTCTGAATCTTTTTTTCCTATCCCTTTAAAGAAGAAGATGTGGCAAAATGATTTCATTTTGCCACATCTTCTTTGGATTATAAATGGTGAGTAGCTATTACTTTATAAATTCTGCAAGTTCATCTTTTGCTTTAAATCCAACGCTTACAGCGGTTTTTTCACCGTTTTTGAAAAGAATAAGAGTAGGAATACTCATAATCCCAAATGCTCCCGCAATATCAGGCTCACTATCAACATTCAGCTTTGCAAATACTACATCATCTGTTTCGTTTGAAAGCTCCTCCACAACAGGTCCGAGCATTTTGCAAGGTCCGCACCAGTCTGCCCAAAAATCAACAAGTACAGGCTTCTCTGGATTTCTTACGATTTCGTCAAAATTTTCTTTTGTTAATTCAATAATTGCCATATTAGTTCTCCTTTTTATTTAATATTTTTATATTTCTATGATTTCTCCGTTTTCGGAAGTATATACCACCTTTTTTATAACTTCAAGCTCAGTTACCTTTGATATTGCATAGCTGTAAAGCTCAAGCTGTCTGGAATACTCGGCTTTTATTTTCTTGGCATCAGGATTTTTATTAGTTTTAAAATCTATAAGTGTAATTTTTTTGTCTTTTATAAAGTAGCAGTCTGAAGTTCCCTGAAGTAAAATATTTTCTTCTCCAGCGTTTTTGAAAATTTCTTTTGCACTTATCCGCACCAAAAACGGAGTTTCTTTATAAACTTCTTCTGCCGAAATAAGTTCTTTTCCAATATCTGTTTTATAAAAGCTTTCTATACCTGTTATTGCTCTTTTTGTGTATTCATATTCCGAAATAAGATTTTTTTCTATAAGGTCATTTGCCAGCGTTTCAACTGTTTTTCCCGTCTTTATTTCATTATGGTCTATAAGCTCGAAAAGCTTATGGAAATATGTTCCGTATTCCGAGGCACTGTAAGTATTTTCTATGCTGTCTAAGTCATCAAGCATAACAGAGAAGTTTTCAATTTCATTATCACGGCTTAATTTATTTACCTGACTTACGGTTATTTTTGTAGGCAGAGTACAGTTTTCTTTATTTTCGTACTCATAAAAGGCTATATTTTCATCATCTGTGATTTTTAAGTCGTCTTCTTTTTTATCTTCCTCTTTTTGAGCCTTTGAAATAAGCTTTATATCTGAATATGAAAAATCACGGATTTCAAAAAGCTCATTATGGGTAGCAGACGGCATAATCCAATCTATAAAACGCTCGTTTTCCAAAAGAGAATTTTTAGTAAAACCACCTGTAAGCTTTGTCATCTCCCACAAAGAGTAGCATTTTTCAAGCTTGCTTGACGGGCAAGCTGTGATTATAAGCTTATCTTTTGCTCTTGTTAGTGCTACATATAAAAGACGCATTTCTTCACCAATACGCTCTTCTTTTATTTTGCATGACAAAGCACTTTTTGAAAGTGTCGGATAATAGTAGCGTTCATTTTCGTTTATATAATTTGCTGCAATTCCGTATTCTGTGTTAAGAAGAATATGACTTCTGCTTTCTTCTTTTTGCTTGTCATCACCAAGACCGCTGACAAAAACAACAGGAAACTCAAGACCCTTGCTTTTGTGCATAGTCATTATTCTTACAGCGTTTTGTTCTATCGTATTGGTAATTTTAGAAACATTTTTGCCTGAAATTACGGCTTTGTCAATATAGAATATAAAGCTTTTTAAAGTTCCAAAATGCGTATCGTCATAGTTAAGGGCAATATTGTAAAACATATCTAAATTATATGCTCTTTGCTTTGGATTTTTATATGCACAAATTTTTTCTGCAAGTGAAAATGTGTTTAAGATTTTTAAAACAAGGTCGCTTATGTCGTTTTTTAGTGAAAAATCAATAAGCTCTTTTATTACCTCGACTGCCTTTTTTGCTTTTATGTCATCGCTTTTTAATAACGCGTCATAAAACGGAGATTTTTTATCAATAAGTCTTAATTTTACAAGCTCGTCTTCGGAAAAAGCAAAAAGCGGAGATTTTAGAAAAGTAATTAAGCTAATATCGTCTCTTGGGTTATCAATACATTTTAAAATTCCCATTATAAGCTGAATTTCAACTTGTTCAAAATAGTTTTCCGAGAAATCTGCCGTTACGGGAATATTAAATTCGTTAAGGCAGTCATACAGAGTTCTTGCAGTAGATGACGCACCTCTTACAAGGATAACAATATCCTTATATTCAAGTGGGCGGAATGTTGAAGTGTCCTTATCATATATTAAATGATTTTTGTCACACATAAGCTCTTTTATTCTTTGGGTTATCATAAGAGCTTCTTTTCCATAGGTTTCGTATTCTTCTGATATATCATCAGAGTATCTGTCAAAAAGCAGAATTTCTGTCTTATAGTTCGCGTCTTTGTTATACGAAAAATCACCCCCGCAGACAAGCTGTTGGGAAGAGTAATCGGTTAGACCCGTAGATTTTGTCATAATCGGCAGAAAAATTCCATTTACGCAATCAAGAATTTCTTTTCTGCTCCTGAAATTTTCTTTAAGTAAAATAAGTTCTTTTTTGATACCGTCTTTTTGGTATTCATCCTCCATAAAGACAAAATTTTCAGGCTTTGCTTCCCTGAATTTATAAATACATTGCTTTACATCGCCTACAGCAAACAGATTTTTCCCGTCTTTTGACACAGCATCAAAAATTGCATTTTGAATATCAGAGGTATCTTGGTACTCGTCAACTAATACCTCGTGGAATTTTTCTCTGTAAGATAAGGAAACATCACTTAAAGTTCCGTCAGAATTTTTAAGTATTCTATATGTCATATGCTCAAAATCGGAATAATCTATTACACCGCGTTTTCTTTTAAGCTCCGAGAATTTTTTATCAAATTCTTTGATAAAACTTATTAAATCGCTTATATAGATATATATATCATTTAAGTTTTCTTCTTCCTCTTTAACAGATGATGAGAAAAATCCTTTTAGGACATCAACATCCTTTATACAGGCAGTTCTTATGGCTTTTAAAAGTTCATTATCTTCTCCTTTTCCCGATGGCTTTCTTGGGAAAGTAAACTCGCAAATATTATTTTTCCATTCATCTGCCGTTTTACTTGATGCAGTTTTTTTCAAGAGGAGCTGTTCTGCGATAAAAAAGTCGTGGTTTTTTATTATATCTTCGTTTTCACGGCTTAACTCTATTGCAAAATCGTATTTTCTTATATGGTCATCTAAAATATCTTTTGCGTAATTTATAAGAAGCTTGGAAAACACAGACGAAGAAAAGTCTTTTTTTGCATTCTCAAGATTTTCAAGACACATTTTGAAAAACGCATCCTCATCTGCAAGAGATTTTACTGTGTTAAAAAAGCCAAGCACCATTTCAATAAAGCTATCCTCTGTGCGTGCATAGCCATAGGTATCAATAAGACGAAGAAAAGCTGTATCGGACATAGAATATTTTTCTTCAATCATTTCCGAAATGACACGGTTTTTCATAGATTTTGTTTCAGCGTCATCTGCAATTCTGTAATTTACAGGAATATCAACGCAGTTTATATTAGCCTTAATCGTGTCAAGACAAAAGCTGTGGATTGTTTTTATGCATGCACCCGGGAGTAACATAAGCTGATTTTTAAGCTTTTTGTTTTGAGGATTTTGTTTAATTCTTTTTATAAGCTCCTTGTGTATTCTTTCTCTCATCTGCGAGGCTGCAAGATTTGTAAAAGTAACAATAAGAAGATTATCAATATTTGTAGGGTTGTTTTCGTCGGAAATGAGCCTCAAAATTCTTTCAACTAAAACGGCTGTTTTTCCGCTTCCTGCTGCGGCTGAAAGAAGAAGTGCTTTCTCTCTTGTTTCAATTGCTTTTTTCTGGGAGGGGGTAAAATTTATTTTATCAGCCATTATGCCCAATCTCCTCTCTTCTCAAAATACTTATCTTTTCCGAGTGAATAAACTGTTTTATACGGGTAAACAGTTTTATCAAACTGACAAATTCCTTTGTAGTCACAGTATTTACAAACTGCTTTATCGGAATCACGGTATGGGCGGATATAAAATTCGCCTTTTAATATTTTATTACCCGTCTTTTTCAAAATAGCTTCGCAATCCTCCAAAAGAAGTGAAAATTGCTCTTTGTATAGAAGATTTTTTAGCTTTATATTACCTTTTGAATCGTTTGAAATATCAGCAACCACAGATTTATAGTTGGGGTTATTCTCTAATTCCTTATCTATGGCATAAAGTACCCTTTCGTCATTTAAAACAACACCCTGAAGTGAAAATTTTTCTTTTAACATTGAAGTTATTTCTTCACTTGCAGGTTTTTTATCAAATTTTAAAAGAGAATGGTCATATGCCATGTAAAATGCTGCACCCGGGAGTAAAATTTTATTAATATCAAGATATTCAGCACCGTTTTTCACAAGTGTTTGCAAATAAACAAGGAGCTGTATTCTTATCCCCTCTTTAACGAGTGCAAAGTCAATATTTTTTGATGAAGATTTATAATCAATTATGCGGACAAAAACGGTATCGTCTTTACCTGCAAAAATATCTGCTCTGTCGATTTTTCCGTAAATTTCCATTACACTTCCATCAGAAAGCGAGAAAGAAAGAGGTTCAACTCCCTCCTCATTAACAGGAATTTCATAGCCTATCGGTGTAAACATTCCGCTTGTATAATGCTCTTTTATGTATAGGAGTGCTGTTTTTGAAATTCTTGTGAGCTTTTTAATAAGATATTTTGTTTTAGGGCTGAAAAGGTTACAGTCAGGGAAGTTTTTTTCAATCTGCGAAAAAACAAGCTTTTGGGTGGATTCTTCAATATAGTCGTCCGAAATATCATGCCAGTCCTTGCCCACTTCTTTCATTTTCTTTGCAAAAACATCTAAAACATCGTGTACAATAGTTCCCGTTTTTGCAAAATCGTATTCCATTTTTTCGGGAGCATTAATTTTTAAAAGATAGCGTAAGAAATAAGAATACGAGCATTTCTGATATGCTTCTATTCTTGAAACAGAAGTGTTTAACTTCTTTTGATAAACGGTGTCAATAAGAGCTTTTGAAACCTTTTTTTCGGGGCTGAAATAACCATCTTCCTGCATTTTTTCAAGCTCTGAAAATAGCTCACCCTTATATTTTGTTACTTCATTTGCTACTGCATCAACATTCCTTTTATCTTCAAATGCGTTATAACGGTTTTCTATTACATATTGTGTTGCCTCGTGAAGATTTATAAAATTCTTCTCAAAAACAAAATATTTCGATGCATTATTTTTTAAGTTATTCCATATAAATGAGGGCGAAATTGCCTCACCGTCAATATTATTTAAGCTTTTTGAAACAAAAAGCATATCTTCCGCACTTATTATACCTCTGTATAGTGCAAGAAAGGACGAACTGTTTTTCCATTTTGAAGAGGGAAGTGAAATTGTGCTTACTTTTTCAAATTCTTCTCTTTCAATGTCGGAAAGGTAGCTTGTGTCAGTTGTGTTTTTCGGAGTAACTCCGTCATTAAAGCCAATTATAAACACAATTTTCTTGTCTTTTATTCGTCCTCTCTCTAAGTCCGAAACTAAAACCGAGTCAATGGTATTTGGCAAAACACCTATTTTATATATTTCGAGCATTTGGGAGATAAGAGAAGAATATTCTCCAATTTCAATTTCTTCATCGCAAAGTATATCTTCAATATGCTTTACACCGCGGATAAAGGTGTTATATGCGTTTATGTAAAGCTGTTTTTCGTTAAAATCAGAGAGTGTGTCAATATAGCTTTTCAAAAGCTTTTCAAAATGAGTTTCTTTTATGAAAGCTTTGATTGCATTTGTATAAACTTCTGCTTTATTTTTCTTTTTTAGCGGTTTAAAGCTTTCTGCAAGCGGTGTGATGAATTTATCATAAACCTTTTGGATACTTTTTTCATTTTTGATAAGAAAACTGTTTTTAAGCTTTGCTATTTCGTATGATGATTTCCATTCTGCTTTATTTAAAAGAACACTTTTTTTAATTCTGAAATTTGATATATATGTTTCAAAAAGTGTTATTTCACTAAAAGCATCGCACATAAAAGAAATGCTTTTTACAAAGCACGAAATGTCCTCGTAATGATAGTTTTCTTTTACTGAAGAAAGCATATTTATAAAAAATTTGCATACGGGGTTTTTGGAAAGTGCAACTTTTTTATCCATAAAAAACGGGATATCCGAGGCAGTTAAAAGCTTTTCTGTATAAGGTGAGTATAATTGAGGATTTCCTGAAAGAATACACATATCACTGTAGTGATACCCCTCGCTTGTTTTCTTTTTTATTTCATATATAACGCTTCTTATTTCATCGGCAGGGTTTTTACAGTCTATTGCGATAATGTTTTTTTCTTTGTTTTCTTCTCCGTTAAATATTTTAAGAGTGTTTTTATTCGTTTTTTCATCAGAACAAGTGCATATAAAGCTCTTTTGAGATTTTTGTGCCATTTCTTTTAATACACCAAAGGTATTAGATGATATGTAAAACAAATCACCCTTATCGTGCTTTTTTGGAGTATCAAGAAGAAGTGTAACATACATATTACGGCAGTTTTTGAAAAGTGCCTTTATCACTTCAAGCTCTGAGGGAGAAAAGTGAATAAAACCGTCTATATATATTTCATAGTCTTTAAAAAGTTCATTTTCAGTTATGTTTTTAGTAAGAAGCTTAAATATATCTTCATAGCCTGAAAAATTATTTTTGAGATATTTGTCATATTCCTCCATGATAATACTTAAATCTGTTATCTTATCATAAAGCGAAGGTGTTTTTATAAAATCATCTTTAATATCTAAGAGGAGTGTATAATCTATAAGATGTGTTTTAAGCTCGGTTATTACATCCTTGAATATAAGAATACTGTCAGGATTTTTACTTCTGTTTTTTAATGATTTAAGACGGGAGGCATGTTTTTTTATCACAGAAAAAAGTATAAGGTCTTTTATTTCTTCTGTAACAAAATCCTGTTTTTCTTTGGAATATTTTTTGTTTATAAGTTCTGCCAATCTTTTAAAGGTTATTGTTTGTGTAAGATGCGAAAATTTTTCTCCTAAGTTTGAAAGAACGCTTTTGTCAGCCTGCAAGCTTGTCTGTTCAGGAACAATATAAAGAACCTTACGGGAATTTTGTAAGGAAAATTTTATATTTGAGAAAATATAATCTTCACTGCCTTTAAGATACGGGCCGTATATGATTTCCAAAGCCAAATTAAAACACCCCCCATTTTTTACAAAAATTATACCATAATTTTTTTTATTTGTCAATTAAAGCAGTAATATAAAAAGCCCTAAATGTAGTAAAAGCAAGGATAAAGGGAAAAAAACCAAGAAAAACAAAAAAATGAAAAAAATTTGAAAAAAATATCAAAAAATGATTGACAACAGACGAAAGATATATTATAATAATCATTGTGAGTTTACAAAATACACTTGTCCGTGCAGTAATAAAACTGCGTTTTTCGGGAGGGAGGGACAACAATATCATGGCTGAAATCAGATTAAAAGATAACGAATCATTAGATAATGCTCTCAAAAGATTTAAAAGACAGTGTGCCAAAGCAGGCGTTTTGTCAGAAATCAGAAAAAGAGAACACTACGTTAAACCAAGCGTAAAAAGAAAGAAAAAATCAGAAGAAGCAAGAAAAAGAAAATTCAAATAAGAATTTTTCAACTTCTTTATTTTAAATTTTTGTTTGTTCGGTGTTTTTATAACACGGACTTACTCTCTCATAAAAATTGTATGCGGATAGACATTTCTTGATAAACTCATATTAAATAAGAAAATTAATTTATGATAAAAAACAGTGCAAAGCAAAAATGCTTTGCACTGTTTTTTATGAGATTAGAACATCTTACGAACTTACAGCAGTCTTTTTATCTATTACTATGTGGTACTCTATAAAATCTTCTGTTTCATTTTTCTTTGTTTTTGTTTCTATGCCCGCTTTTTTCATTATTTCAACTGCCTGATTTACTGTGTTTGTAAAAATTCTTATGTCTTTAAAGAGAGGTAACACTCTTTTATTTCTTGCCTTTTCTCTTTTGGTATTAAGAAGAAGCTCGTCTATATATTTTTCGCTTTCAGTAACATTAAGCCCTTTTTCTATTATTGTTTTTATCGCTTTTAGTTGAAGAATTTCGTTTGATATTCGCATAAGTGCGCGGCAATGTCTTTCGGTAAGATTGTTTTCCACTACTTTTGTTTTTATTTCATCACTCAATTTTAAAAGTCTTAATTTATTTGCAACAGCACTCTGGCTTTTTCCGAGCTTAAAGGCAAGCTCGTCCTGTGTAAGAGAAAACTCTAAAATAAGCTTTTCATACGCAAGTGCTTCTTCAAAAAATGAAAGATTTTCCCTTTGCAAGTTTTCTATAAGTGCTATAACAGCAGATTTTTCTTCTTCTATGTTCATAATAATTGCAGGAACGGTTTTAAGACCGATAAGCTTTGAGGCTTTAAGACGCCTCTCACCCGAAATAAGCTCGTATGTATTATCGTCAAGTTTCCTTACATTAAGTGGCTGAATAACTCCGCATGAACGGATTGATTCTGCAAGCTCAAAAAGAGCTGCTTCGTCAAATATCCGTCTTGGCTGATTAGGATTTTTCTTTATAGCATCAACTGGAATACTGAATAATGTGTTTTTTGAGGCAATCGGTTCAAAGTGTGGGCTTTTTATTTTAAATTGCATATTTCACAGTCCTTTCATTGATAATATCTATATTTGGCAAAAATTGCCAACTTTTTCTTTATTATACACAAAATATTCCATTTTGTAAAGAAAAATCGTTCGACAAAAAACCCTAAAAAAGAAAATGGAAAAAATTCAATAAAAAAATTTTTTAAAATGTATTGTAATTAATTAAGAAATGATTTATAATGTATTGTTAGATAGCAAAGAAAGGACGGGAGAAACATGGATAAGTTTAAGCTTGTAAGTAATTTTAAGCCGATGGGCGACCAGATTAATGCTATAAAAGAGCTTTCGGACGGTGTTATAAATAATAAGCGTTTCCAGACACTGCTTGGTGTTACAGGCTCAGGTAAAACCTTTACCATAGCAAATGTAATCGAAAAAGTTCAGAAGCCTACGCTTGTTCTTGCACATAATAAAACTCTTGCCGCACAGCTTTGCAGTGAGTTTAAGGAATTTTTCCCTGAAAATGCAGTTGAATATTTTGTTTCTTACTATGACTATTATCAGCCTGAAGCATATATTCCGCATACAGATACTTTTATCGAAAAGGATTCGCAGATAAATGATGAAATAGATAAATTAAGACACAGTGCAACAACGGCACTTTTTGAAAGGAAAGATGTTATTATAGTTGCAAGTGTGTCGTGCATATACGGACTTGGTGACCCTGAGGATTACACAGAGCTTTGTGTATCACTCCGTGTCGGAATGGAAAGGGACAGAGATGAGGTCTTAAAAAAGCTTATTGAAATACAGTATGAAAGAAATCAGATAGATTTTCACAGAGGAACTTTCAGGGTAAACGGAGATGTTCTTGACATTTTCCCCATAAACACATCGGAAAAGGTTTTGAGAGTAGAGTTTTTTGGTGATGAAATCGACAGAATTACAGAAATAGACCCTCTTACAGGAGAGGTTTTGGGCGAGCGTAACCATATTGCAGTTTTTCCTGCCTCCCACTATGCCACATCTACTCAAAAGATGGTAAAAGCACTTGACGGCATTGAAGAAGAAATGAAAGAGAGAGTGGAATATTTTAAAGATAATGACAAGCTTATAGAGGCACAGAGAATTGAACAGAGAACTAATTATGATATGGAAATGATGAGGGAAGTCGGCTTTTGTAACGGAATAGAAAACTATTCAAGGCATATAAGCGGACGGGAGCCTGGCAGTGCACCATATACTCTTATGGACTATTTTCCCGATGATTTTCTTTTGGTGGTTGATGAAAGCCATGTAACACTCCCACAGGTAAGAGGAATGTTTGCAGGAGATAAGGCACGAAAAACCTCGCTTGTTGAATACGGGTTCAGGCTTCCGAGTGCATTTGATAACAGACCGCTTAATTTCGATGAATTTATGGAGAGAATAAATCAGGCGATTTTTGTAAGTGCAACACCACAGAGCTTTGAAAAAGAGCTTTCACAAGGAATATCGGAGCAGGTTATCCGTCCGACAGGCTTATTAGACCCCGAAATTTCAGTACGACCTATTGACGGACAGATTGATGACCTTCTTTCCGAGATAAATGTAACTGTCGGAAACGGTGAGCGAGTTCTTATAACTACTTTAACAAAAAGAATGGCGGAAGACCTTACGAAATATTTCACAGATGCAGGTGTCAAAGTAAGGTATCTTCATTCAGATATTGATACGATTGAAAGAATGGAAATAATAAGAGATTTAAGAGCAGGAGAATTTGATGTTTTAATCGGTATTAACCTTTTAAGAGAGGGACTTGATTTGCCTGAGGTTTCTCTTATTGCTATTTTAGATGCAGATAAGCAAGGTTTTTTAAGAAGTGAAAGCTCGCTTATCCAGACAATAGGGCGTGCCGCAAGAAACGAAAACGGCAGAGTTATAATGTATGCTGATGAGCTTACATCTGCAATGGAAAGTGCAATAAATGAAACAAACAGACGACGCGAAATTCAGGATAACTATAATAAAGAACATGGAATAATACCTAAAACTGTTAAGAAAGACATAAGAGAAATTATAGAGGCCACTTCAAAGGCACAGCCTGACAGTAAGAGAAAATCAAGAAAAAGCGAAGCAGATTTTGACGAGCTTGAAATTCTAAGACTTACAGAAGAAATGAATAAAGCGGCTAAAAATCTCGAATTTGAAAAGGCTGCCCAAATCCGTGATAAAATCAAATTTTTATCAGGGAAATAAAGTATTAAGTATCAGGAGGGTGAAATATAATGGCTGATTATATAAAAATATCGGGTGCAAGAGAGCATAATCTCAAGAATATAGATTTAAAAATTCCCAGAGATAAGCTTGTGGTTTTTACAGGTGTTTCAGGCTCGGGGAAATCATCAATAGCATTTGACACCATCTATGCAGAGGGACAAAGAAGATATGTTGAGTCCTTGTCTTCTTATGCAAGAATGTTTTTAGGACAAATGGCAAAGCCGTCTGTTGAGAGTATAGAAGGTCTTTCTCCTGCTGTTGCGATAGACCAGAAAACAACATCAAAAAATCCCCGTTCAACAGTTGGAACGGTTACTGAGATATATGATTATTTAAGGCTTTTGTATGCAGGGATAGGTGTTCCTCATTGTCCTTGCTGCGGTAAAGCTATAAAAAAACAGACTGTTGATATGATTGTCGATAAAATTATGTCAAAAGGCGAGGGTGCAAAAATCATAATAGGAGCGCCCGTTATTCGCGGAAGAAAGGGCGAGCATACAAAAATATTTGAAAAAGCAAGAAAAAGCGGTTTTGTCCGTGCAAAGGTTGACGGAATTATGTATGACCTTTCGGAAGAAATAAAGCTTGAAAAAAATAAAAAGCACGATATAGATATAATTATTGACAGAATTGCTGTGAAAGAAGAGATTATAGGAAGAATAACCGATTCTGTTGAAACGGCAACAAAGCTTACTGACGGACTTTTAACACTTATTGACCATAAAACAAACGAGTCTGAAAGCTTCAGCCTTAATTATGCGTGTCCTGATTGCGATATAAGTATAGGGGAATTAACTTCACGCTCATTTTCTTTCAATAATCCGTTTGGTGCATGTAGTGAGTGTGGAGGAATAGGGCATCTTATGAAAATAGACCCTGACAGAATATGCGACAGAACAAAATCTGTCATACAGGGTGCAATAGCTGCAAGCGGTTGGTATGCGGCTGATAAAGAGGACAGCACTTGTTACAGTATTTATTCTGCACTTTCAAAGCATTACGGCTTTTCGCTTGAAATTCCGCTTTGTGAGCAGGAAGAGTGGGTTACAGACTTACTTCTTTACGGAAACAACGGAGAAAAAATTGAAATTGAATATTCAAGAAACGGACGAAAAGGCTCGTATATAACGGACTTTGAGGGCGTTGTAAACAACCTTGAGAGAAGATATAAAGAAACACAGTCAAGCTGGACAAGACGGGAAATAGAGCTTTTAATGTCACAAAAACCGTGTCCTGTCTGCAAGGGTGCAAGACTTAACAAGGAAGCACTCGGTGTTACTGTTGGCGGAATTAATATATACGAGCTTACATGTAAGCCTGTAAAAGAGCTTATAGAATTTTTTAAGAATTTAGAGCTTACCGAGAAAGAAAAAGCTATTTCGGAAAGACTTTTAAAGGAGATATGGGAAAGACTTGGATTTCTTAATAAGGTCGGGCTTTCATATCTTACTTTATCAAGAAGTGCAGGAACCTTGTCGGGCGGTGAGGCGCAGAGAATAAGGCTTGCAACACAGATAGGCTCTTCTCTTATGGGAGTTTTATATGTTCTTGATGAGCCGAGTATCGGACTTCATCAGAGAGATAACGAAAAGCTTATAGAAACCTTACTCAAATTAAGAGATTTAGGAAACACAGTGCTTGTTGTAGAGCATGACGAGGATACAATAAAAAATGCAGATTATGTTTTCGACTTCGGTCCTGGTGCAGGTGTTCATGGCGGATATATTGTTGCACAGGGTAAACCTGAAGAAATCGAAAAATGTGAAAAATCTCTCACAGGGGATTATTTAGCAGGCAGAAAAACAATCGAAGTTCCAAAAGAAAGAAGAAAAGGAAACGGAAGCTTCTTAACTATAAAAGGTGCAAAAGAAAATAACCTTAAAAATATTGATGTTTCGCTTCCGCTTGGTGTTATGACCGTTGTTACAGGCGTTTCAGGCTCAGGAAAATCTTCACTTATAAATCAGATTTTGTATAAGGAGCTTTTTTATAAGCTTAACGGTGGTAAAACCAAAGGCGGTAAGCATGATGAAATTACAGGAGTTGAAAACCTTGATAAAATCATCGCTATTGACCAGACCCCGATAGGAAGAACTCCGAGGTCAAACCCTGCAACTTATACAGGCGTGTTTTCACATATCAGGGATTTATTCGCACAGACAGCCGACGCAAAGATGAAAGGATATACTTCAAGCCGTTTCAGCTTCAATGTAAAAGGCGGAAGATGTGAGGCTTGTGAGGGCGACGGTATAGTTAAAATCGAGATGCACTTTTTACCTGATGTTTTTGTTGAGTGCGATGTATGTAAAGGGAAAAGATATAACAGAGAAACTTTAGAGGTTAAATATAAAGGTAAAAATATAAGTGAAGTTCTAGATATGACGGTAGAAGAAGGATTAAAATTCTTTGAAAATATTCCGTCAATAAAAAGAAAACTGCAATTACTTGAAGATGTAGGGCTTGGGTATATAAAAATAGGACAGCCCTCAACTACACTTTCAGGCGGTGAGGCACAGAGAGTAAAGCTGGCAACAGAGCTTTCAAAAAGACCGACAGGAAAAACCATTTATATTTTAGACGAGCCTACAACGGGACTTCATTTCCACGATGTCAAGCGTCTTATTGAGGTTCTTCAAAGACTTTGCGAGGGCGGGAATACGATAGTTATAATTGAGCATAACCTCGATGTTATAAAAATAGCAGATTATATTATTGATATGGGCCCCGAGGGCGGTGACGAGGGCGGAGAGGTTATCGCTATGGGGACACCTGAAGAAGTTGCAAAAAACAAAAAATCATATACAGGCAGATTTTTAAAGGAGAAATTATAAGAAATGAAAAAAATAGTTGTATTATGCTTAGTTTTTATTATGTTGTTTTCAATGCAGATATTTGCGTTTAATTTCCCGACACCTGACTGGGGAGCGCTTCTTAAAGAAAGAGAAAAAATGGTTACGGAAACAGATTTTGAGCTTTATGTTGAGGGAAGCGGAAAGCACTCGCCTTACTATGGTGCAAGACTAGAGCCAAAAGCGGGGGCATATATAGGTATGGTTGCAGATACTGCACCTGACTTTGGGAAAATCGGCTCATATCTGACATATATTGACAGCGTTGGGCAGACAGATTTATATTATCCCTCAAACAAAATGATAAGAGAGGACAATGTTATCTCAACGGTAGCAATAAATATCAACTCTCTTAACGAGGTAAACTACGATACGATAAGAAAAACTCTTGACACGCTTAATACCTATAATAAGCCGATGATAATAAGATTTGCAAATGAAATGAATTGTTCTTCGCTTGGTGATGAGCCGAAGCGGTATGTTGAGATTTTTAGGAATGTTGCAAATATGATTCACGAGTATCCGAATTTCGCAGTTGTATGGTCCCCAAATGATTTTGGCGCGCTTGACAGAGATTTTTCTTATTACTATCCTGGCGATGAGTATGTTGATTGGGTAGGTGTAAGCTGTTATCCGATAAAATATTTTCAGAATAACCCTAATCAGCTTGCAAGGGACAAGGTTTTCTTTATGACTGCTGAAAACAGCTTCACTACAAACCGTCTTAAACCTCTTTTAAAATTCATGCAGGACAACAACATAAATAAGCCTGTTATGATTTCAGAGGGTGCTGTCGAAGTCGAAAATTCACAGAATGAACCGCACGAAAGCTGGGCAACACCGAGAATAAGAAATATGCTTTATAATGTAATTATGAAATATCCTCAGGTTAAGCTCATTAATTATTTCAATGTTTACAGAAAAAACGAGAAAGTGAAGTTTAATATTTCGGATAAGCCATATGCTTCGGAAATTTTTAAAGAGGCTGTTTCAAGCGGTGCATATATAACAGAGGCAGGTGGAAATGCAGATTTTGTTTTTGAAAAGGCAGAATATGGCGAAACAATAAGAGCAAAAGACGGATTTATTAATCTGTACACACTTGCACATATTCCGGGGCTTGAAAGTCTTACTGTAAATTATTCAATAGACGGAAAGTGGTATCACTCAACAACCAACTCTCCTTATAAGTGTAGCCTTAATGTTTCACAGCTTAGTGATGGAAAGCATACCTTGAAAATATATTCTTCGGGGGTTGAAAAAGAGTATGTTTTCTATAAAAAAGGAATGAAAGATATAAAAATTGCTTTTGGTAAAATGCCACAGCAGGAGAGAACCTCGGTAACGGATATAGTATCATATATTAACGGAAATGCAGTTACTTCATTTAATTATAAAGATGAAACCTATATCGTTGCGGAAGACCTACTTAACTATCAGATAGATGTCAGATGGAACGGAAGTGAGAGAATACTTTATATAGAAGGAATAAATAAAAATAATCCCTCTGTACCTTCGTTTTCAAAGGTGCCTGAATATCTGATTGAAGAAACAGATATTCGTACCTATATAAAAAATCCGAATACTAATGAGTATGAATTTATTACCTCTCACAATATAAACGGAAGAACGATTATAAAATTTGATGAGCTTTCCCGTTTTGGAAGTGTTTTGTGGGATGGAAGTGCAAGAACTCTTAGTTTAGGATTTTAACACTTTGAAAAACGACTTTTATTGTGCATATTTAGGGAAAAAAACAAAAAAAATGAAAAAAATTAAAAATATGCTTGACATTTGACAAGTTTTTAGGTATAATGGTTGGTGCTAAACTGAGTAAATAATGTTAATTTTAAATAAATGGAGGTGTCTTAGCATGAAAAGAACATATCAGCCAAAGAAAAGACAGAGAAAAAGAGAGCATGGTTTCTTCAAAAGAATGAGAACAAGAAACGGCAGAAAAATTTTGGCTCGCAGAAGAGCAAGAGGCAGAGCAAGATTGAGTGCGTAATTTTTAAAAGTGTCGTGTTGAGATTTTAGGCAAATGAAAAAACACATTGTGTCTGCTCAGAATACGACATTTTTTATTTAATTACTACATTTTAGACATTTTTGATGTTTTGTTAAAGGAGAATTGTTTTTTTATGGCTAAAGGAAAAATAACTTCTCTTACTGAAAACTATGAATTTCAGCGAGTGTATAAAAAAGGTGCTCCTCTTTACGGGAGATATATCGTTCTTTATCTTAGGAAAAACAATTCCGGTTGTATCCGTCTGGGTATAACTGCAACTAAAAAGATAGGAAAAGCGTGCAAAAGAAACAGAGCGAGAAGGCTTATTTTTGAAAGCTTCCGTCATATTTATCCGTATATATGCGGGGAGTATGATATTGTAATTGTTGCAAAAGCTTCTATTATTGAAGCAACTTACTTTGATGTGCTTGAAGAGCTTAGAAGGCTTATAAAGAAAGCCGGTTTTTGTAATGAGTAAAATTTTTGTGTTTTTGGTAAAATGTTACCAAAAATATATTTCACCGCTTAAAAAGCCTTGCTGCAGATTTTATCCCTCATGTTCCGAGTATGCGATTTTAGCTGTAAAAAAATACGGCTTTGTTAAGGGATTTTTAAAAGCAGTATGGCGTTTATTCCGGTGTAATCCGTTATCTAAAGGCGGAGTTGATTATCCTTAGTATTACTTAATTTACCAGAAAGGTTGAAAGAGTGACAGTAAATGAACTTTCTTTATGAAATTTTAGGTACGGTACTTAGCTTTATTTATAATATCGTTCCTAATTTCGGTTGGGCTGTAATTATTCTTACAGTTATTGTAAGGCTTATTTTGCTTCCGCTTACAATAAAGCAGCAAAATTCTATGACAAATATGCAGAAGCTTCAGCCGGAGCTTGAAAAATTGCAGAAAAAATATGGAAAAGACAAAGAAAAACTCAGTGAAGAAACAATGAAACTGTATAAGGAATATAATGTAAATCCTATGGGAGGATGCTTACCTCTTCTTATACAGATGCCGATACTTATTGCTGTTTACGGTGTTATCCAAAGACCGATAACATATCTTCTTAAAATAAAGCTTCCAAACGGAGTTTTAGATGCACTTAAACAGACTGCTGCAGATACTGAGCTTAATATCGTTGCGTTTGTAAACAATAATTTATCAGCAGCACAGGAGCTTCTTGCAAAAGCAAAGCTTGATTTTGATTTGACAAGTCTTCAGATTAATTTCGATTTTCTTGGAATTAATTTAGGACTTACACCTAACAATCCGCAGGGGAACTATCTTTTATGGGCAATCCCTGTTGTTTGTGTTATAACATCTTTTTTGGTATCAAAGGTTTCACAGGCTACTCAGCCAAAAAAAGATAATAAGGACAAAAATCCACAGCAGGGTCAGATGAATGCGATGATGTATATATTCCCGTTTATGACAGGATATTTTTGCTACATTCTTCCGGCGGCTATGGGTATATACTGGGTTGCAGGTAATGTTCTTCAGATAATCCAGACAGTTGTGCTTAATAAAATTATGGCAAAAAAACTTGAAGATAATCTTTTAGCAGAAGAAAATAAAAAGAAAAAATAAGAAAGGATATATAGTTGTGAGAGAAACAATAGCAACAGGAAAAACAATTGAAGAAGCAAAAGCAAACGGCGCAAATGAACTTAATGTAAGTGTTGATGATGTAACAATAGAAGTTTTGGAAGCACCTAAATCCGGTTTTTTAGGCTTGGGTGCAAAGCCTGCTAAGCTTCTTGTAAGATATATGGACCCGGAAGAAGAAAAAAGAAAAGAAGAAAAGAAGAAAAACGATATAAAGAAAAAAGAAAATCGTGCCCCAAAAGCTGTAAAAAAGGAAGAAATTAAAGAAACAGACTTGGGAAATGGGCCAAAGGCTGTTTGCGAAGCCGAGCAGAAGGTTGAAGAAGAGTTTGTTCCTAACGAACAGAGTATTCCATTTTTAGAAGGCTTTTTAAAAGACCTTTTTGCAAAAATGGGCTTTGAGGTTTCTTTTAACTTTAAAAGAGATGGAAAGTTTATTATAGTTGACCTTATTGGAGATGAAACAGGTATCCTTATAGGAAAACATGGCGATACACTTGATTCTATCCAGCATATTGTTCAGCTTGCATTTAATAAGGCAGTAAAGGGTAAGGAAAAAATCCGTATTGATACTGAAGGGTACAGAGAAAAAAGAGAAAAAACTCTTGTTGCCCTTGCAAAAAGTATTGCAAGCAAAGTTATTAAGTCAAAAAACAAATATGAGCTTGAACCGATGAAAGCATATGAAAGAAAGATTATTCATTCAACCTTACAGAGCTATCCTATGCTTACAACTTACAGCGTTGGTGTTGAGCCGGACAGAAGACTTATAGTGGCATTTAAGCACAGAAATCAGGAGTACAAATAAAAAAAGTGCCGGGTAAAGTTTTTTAAGAGCTTTACCCGGCTTTTTGAGATTTTTTTAAATAGAAAGAGATTTACATGAGAATTTTGGCAGTAGGTGATGTAGTCAGCCGATGTGGAGTCGATTATATTGCTAATAATTTAAAAAAACTTATAAAGGAAAAGGATATTGATTTTATAGTTATAAACGGTGAAAATTCGTTCCGTGGAAAAGGTATAAGCAAGGAAATATGCGATATTCTTTTTGACTCAGGTGCAGATTGTATCACACTTGGAAATCATGCGTTTTCAAAAAAAGGAGTTAAAAAAGCGTTTGAAACATATCCTTCAAATGTTTTAAGACCTATAAATATGGGCGATGATTTTTCGGGGAAAGGGCACAGCATTATTTCTAAAAACGGTGTGGAAGTCGGCGTGATAAACGCGATAGGAAGAATTTATATGTCCGAAGCTTGTGACCCGTTTTCATATACTGACAAAGCTTTAAAAGAAATGGAAAATGAGGGCGTTAAAATTATAATTGCAGATTTTCATGCTGAGGCAACAAGTGAAAAGCTCGCTTTCGGTCATTATTTTGACGGAAGAATTTCCGCAGTTTTCGGAACGCATACTCATGTTCCCACAGCAGATGCTAAAATTTTAAGAGGCGGAACGGGATATATAACCGATGTAGGAATGACCGGCTCAAAGGACGGAATACTTGGTTTAAAAAAGGAAAGCTCTATAAATAAAATCGTATTTGATATTACCGAGCCTTTTGAGTGGTGTGAAACAAACCCTTCACTAAACGGCGTCATTTTTGATGTTTGTGAGGAAACGGGAAAATGTACAAATATCGAGAGAATTGACTATTAAAAAGAGAATAAACCAAAACAAAAGAAATCGAAAGAAACAAAAAATAAAAAAATGGAAAAAACTATTGCAAAAATATAAATTAAGTGGTATAATTAGATACATACAAAAAAGTTTAAAATTTAAAGTTTTTTTAAAAACGGAGGAAAAATTATGAAAAAGATTATTACTTTGGCTTTAGTAGCCTTGATGGTTGTTAGTTTATTTGCAGGATGCGGACAGAAAGCAGATGACAATAAGCTTATAATGGCAACAAATGCAGAATTTCCACCATATGAATTTATGGAAGACGGAAAAGTTGTAGGAATTGATGCTGAAATTGCACAGGCTATTGCTGATAAACTCGGAAAAGAACTTGTTATTGAAAATGTTGACTTTGATTCACTTATCCCTGGTGTTCAGACAGGTAAATTTGATTTTTCAATGGCAGGTATGACTGTTACTGAAGAAAGACTTCAGCAGGTTGATTTCACACAGACTTATGCAAAAGGTATTCAGTCTGTAATCGTAAAAGAAGATTCA
Source organism: Clostridia bacterium (assembly GCA_045661305.1). Taxonomy (GTDB): domain Bacteria; phylum Bacillota; class Clostridia; order UMGS1840; family UMGS1840; genus UMGS1840. Next base: position 30,921 of record JAZRFJ010000006.1, read on the forward strand.
GCTATTAAGAGTGTAGACGATTTGTTTAAAGACGGTGCAAACAACAAAGTAGGTGTTCAGCTTGCTACAACAGGTGACATTTATTGTACAGGTGACATCGAAGATGCAGGTCTTGGTTCAATAGAAAGATATAACAAAGGCGCTGATGCTGTTATGGCACTTACATCAGGAAAAATTGACTGTGTTGTTATAGATAATGAGCCTGCAAAGGTTTTCGTTGCAAACAATGAAGGACTTAAAATTCTTGATACAGAATATATCGAAGAAGATTATGCAGCCGCTGTATCAAAAGACAAACCTGAATTGCTTGAAGCTATAAATAAAGCACTCGGCGAGCTTATTGAAGACGGAACAGTTGCAAAAATTGTTGAAAAATATATTCCTGCTGAATAAAAGAAAATAAAAATTAAGGGCTGTTTGGTCACAGCCCTTTTTTTGAAGTTATCCTGATATTTTTATTTGTGCATGAGAAAGGAACTTTAAAAAAATGCCTGAATGGATTTTAAAGCTGGGCAGAGATTTTCACACTGCCTTTATAGAAGATAATAGGTGGAAATATTTAACCGAGGGGATCAGAAATACTCTTATACTCACTTTTTTTGCTCTTATACTTGGAGTTATACTTGGTGTTGTTATTGCTGCTATCCGTGCAACCTATGATAAGCAGTACAGCGTTATGAAAAACGGTATCGGAAAAGTGCTTCTTAGCATAGGAAATGCTATATGTAAGGTATACCTTACAGTTATAAGAGGAACACCTGCAATGGTGCAGATACTTATTATATTTTTTATAATTATGGCAAGCTCGGATAATAAAATGCTTTGCGGAATTATAGCTTTTGGTATTAATTCCGGTGCGTATGTTGCCGAAATTATACGAGGCGGAATAATGAGTATTGACATAGGTCAGACCGAGGCGGGAAGGTCGCTTGGGTTTAATTATGTGCAGACAATGTGGTATATTGTTATGCCTCAGACTTTTAAAAACATACTTCCTGCACTTGCAAATGAGTTTATAGTTTTGTTAAAGGAAACTGCTATTGCGGGTTATGTTGGCGTAACTGATTTGACAAGAGGTGCAAACATTATAAGAGGTGTTACATATCAGAGCTTCTGGCCGCTTTTAGCTATTGCGGCAGTATATCTTGTAATGGTTATGTTTTTCTCATATCTTGTAGGAAAACTGGAGAGGAGACTGAGAAGTGATGAACGCTAATTCTATAATAAAATGCGAGAATTTATGTAAATTTTTCGGAGACTCTATCCATGCTCTTGAAAATGTAAATGCCGAAATCAAAAAAGGCGAGGTTGTTGTTATTATCGGTCCGTCAGGCTCAGGTAAATCAACATTTTTAAGGTCACTTAATTTACTCGAGTCGCTTACTTCGGGAAAGATTTTTTTTGAAGGAATTGACATAACTGACAAAAATGTGGATATAAATAAACATAGAAGAAAAATGGGAATGGTATTTCAGCAGTTTAATCTTTTTCCGCATATGACTGTTCTTAAAAATCTTACTTTGGGTCCTGTTAAGCTTCTTGGGCTAAAAGAGGAAGATGCAAAGGAAGAGGCTTTAAAAAAGCTTGAGAGAGTAGGACTTAAAGACAGAGCAGACGCATATCCGTCACAGCTTTCAGGCGGACAGAAGCAAAGAGTTGCGATTGTCAGAGCGCTTTGTATGAATCCCGATGTTATGCTTTTTGATGAGCCTACAAGTGCGTTAGACCCTGAAATGGTAGGCGAGGTTTTAGATGTTATGAAAGAACTTGCACACGAGGGTATGACTATGGTTGTTGTTACTCACGAAATGGGATTTGCAAAAGAAGTTGCCGACAGGGTAATTTTTATGGACAGCGGAATGATTGTTGAAGAAGGAACACCCGAGGAAATTTTTGAAAATCCGAAGAATGAAAGAACAAAGTCATTTTTGAACAAGGTTTTATAAAACAGTATCGAAAGGATGGTTTAGTATGCCACTTAAAAAAATTAACGATGTCGGCGATATAACTATAATGGAAAAAGCTATTGAAGAAATAGCAGGGTATGCCGCAACACACTGCTATGGTGTTGTTGGAATGTGTGAAAAAAATCCTACTGAAGTAGTAAAAAAGATATTTGGTGCAGACAAAAGCCTAAGACATGGAATTAAAGCAACTATTAAAGATGATGCAGTAACGATTGACATTCATATCCGTGTAAGCTACGGCGTTAATATCAAGGCAATAGGAGAAAATGTAAAACAGGATATTTCTTATGCTGTTACAAATATGACAAACGCAAAAATAAAAACTATCAATGTTTTTGTAGACGACATTGTTGTCATTAAATAAGGAGTAGAGCAAATGATTACTAAAATTGACGGTGCTATGCTTGCACAGATGATACAGGCGGCAAGAGTCTCTTTATCAAATAAAAAAGATGAGCTTAATGCGCTTAATGTGTTCCCTGTTCCTGACGGTGATACAGGTACAAATATGTCAATGACATTTAATGCTGCAGCAAGCGTTGCAAAAGATAATTCAGAAACTGTAAGCACTGTTTTAGACAGTGTTTCTATGGCAGCCTTAAGAGGTGCAAGAGGAAACTCAGGCGTTATTTTGTCACAGCTTCTTCGAGGTATGGCAAAAGGCGTTAAAGGAAAAACAGAAATAGGTGTTGACGAGCTGGAGCAGGCTTTTGTGATGGGTACAAAAACAGCATATGCTGCTATTATGAAGCCAACAGAGGGAACAATTCTTACAGTTTTTCGTCTTATGAGTGAGTACATCACAGCTCACAAGGGCGAATATGAAGATTTGTGTGTTATGTTTGAAGATGCAAAAAATGCAGCTTATGATGCCTTGATGCAGACACCTGAAATGCTTCCTAAATTAAAGCAGGCAGGTGTTGTGGATTCAGGCGGTAAAGGTGTTTACTATATAATTGCCGGAATGGCTGACTATCTTAAAACAGGGGAAATCCCTGAAGAAGTTGAACAAACCGGTGAAGAAAAGGGAATGCAGGAAAGGGAAGAGGATATTACTTTCGGCTATTGTACTGAATTTATAATCCAGAACAAAGACAGAAAGAAAAATGAGCTTGCCAAAAAGTATGCAAACTTAGGTGACAGTATAGTTGTTGTTGCAGATGAGGACATTATTAAGGTGCATATTCATACAGATGACCCAGGTATAGTTATTTCCGAGGCACTCAAAATAGGCCCGCTTATCAATATAAAAATTGATAATATGCGTTACCAGAATGAAATGCTTGAGGAAAAAAATAAGAAAGAAGCAAAAGAAGATAAGCCAAGAGTGCCTTTTGCTTTTGTAAGTGTTTCAACAGGCGAGGGCTTTAAGAATATATATAATGAGCTTGGTATTGAATATATCGTTTCGGGCGGACAGTCAATGAATCCGAGTGCGGAGGATATTTTAGAGGTAGCAAACAGAACTAACGCAGATGTGGTTTATGTTTTTCCGAATAACAAAAATATTATTCTTGCTTCACAGCAGGCAAGCTAGCTTTATGAGGGTAAAAAGGTTGTTGTACCTACAACAAGCTTAGCTGATGTATTTCCTTGTATGGTAAGCTTTGACGAAACAAAAAATGAGGACGAAAACCTTGCAACTATGGTTGAAGTTCTTTCAAATGTTAAAAACGGTCAGGTAACTTATGCTGTAAGAGATTCTGTTTTTGATGATGTTAAAATCAAAGAGGGCGAAATTATGGGCCTTTGCGGAAGCAGTATTCTTACAAAGGGAAAAGACATAAATAAAGTAACACAGACCTTAATCGGAAAGCTTATTGACGATAACAGCCAGATGGTTACTGTTTATGCAGGTAAAGACATTTCATCAGATGTTATGAATGAGCTTGAAGAGGCTTGCACTAAGAAATTTAAAAATACTGAATTTTCATTTTACAGAGGCGACCAGCCCGTGTATTATTATCTTGTTTCTGTTGAATAATTATGGAGCTTTGGGATATATCTTTAAATAAAATTAAAGGAATATCGGAAAAAAGGGAAAGATGCTTAAATAAATTAGGTATCCTTTCCCTTTCAGATATGCTTTCATTTTATCCTAAAAGCTATGAGAACAGAACTGTACTGAAAAAAATTAATAGTCTTACAAACGGTGAGAGTGTAAGTATAAGAGCTAAGGTTTTATCTATTCAAAAGCGAAAGATAAACCAAAAGCTTGTTGTTACTAATATTTTGGTAAGTGATGATACAGGTGCTGTACGGCTTGTTTTTTTTAATAGAGAATATGTGGTTTCTACATTAAAGGAGGACGAAGAATACACTTTTTTCGGAACAGTTTCTTTTGAATATGGAAGTCTTGTCATAAAACAGCCTGAATTTGAAAAAGCAACTAATACAACTTTTTCGGATTCATACTTGCCTTGTTATCCGCTAACCCAAGGACTTACGCAAAATATAATGCGGACTATAATGAAAAATGCACTTGAGTATGCGTCTTTATATATGGAAGAAACCCTGCCTTTTGAGTTAAGGCAGAAATACAGCCTTTGTGAAAAGCTTTATGCTATTAAAAACATACATTTTCCAAAAAACGAAAATTCCCTTAAAAGTGCTTCTGAAAGGATTGCTTTCGAGGAAATTTTCTATCTTATTTTAGGACTCAGGACAATTAAGGACAGACAGCAGCTTAAAAGCGGACCTTATTTTTCAAATTATAAAATTGCAGAAGAACTTGCAGAAAAGTTGCCTTTTGAGCTTACTGACGCACAAAAAAATGTTGTTCGGGAAATATGTAAGGATTTAAAAAACAAAAAATGTGTAAACAGACTTATCCAGGGTGATGTCGGAAGCGGAAAAACAGTCGTTGCGGCTATGATAATGTTAATATGCGCTTCAAACGGTTATCAGGCGGCTTTGATGGCACCGACAGAAATTCTGGCAAGACAGCATTATGAGGAGTTAAAAAAATATTTTGAGCTGTTTGGCTTCAAAACAACGCTACTTGTTTCCGATTTAAGAAAAAAGGAGCGTGGCGAGGCACTTCTCAGCATAAAAAACGGTGAGGCACAAATTGTAATAGGAACAAATGCCCTTGTTTTTGATAAAGCCGAGTTTAATAACTTAGGCTTGTGTGTTATAGATGAACAGCACAGATTTGGTGTTAATCACAGAAAGCGTCTTAGAGAAAAAGGAGAAAATGTTCACACTGTTTTAATGACAGCAACGCCTATCCCAAGAACGCTTGCACTCATTATATATGCTGATATGGATGTTTCTGTTATAGAAAAGATGCCTGCGGGAAGACGAAAGGTAATAACAAAAATTGCAGGCGAAAATGAGCGTAATGAGATTTATAATTTTATGATAAGCGAGCTTAAAAAAGGCAACAAAGCTTTTGTTGTTTGTCCGCTTATTGAGGAAAGTGAAAGCTTAGATGTAGAAAATGCCGTTAGGTTACATAATGAACTTCAAAACGGTATTTTGAAAGAGTTTTCTGTCGGTCTTCTACACGGAAGACTTAAAGGAAGCGAAAAAGACAGCGTTATGACAGATTTTGCTATGGGAAAATACGATGTTCTTGTTTCCACTACTGTTATAGAGGTTGGCATTAATATTCCCGAAGCTACTGTAATGATTATAGAAAATGCTGATCGTTTTGGTCTTGCGTGCCTTCATCAGCTAAGGGGAAGAGTAGGCAGGTCACACCGCCAGTCATATTGTTTTCTGACAACCCAGAACAAAAACAGTGCTACGCGTCTTAAAATTATGGAAAAAACAAATGACGGCTTTGAAATAAGCGAGGCGGACCTAAAAAACAGAGGCCCCGGTGACTTTTTCGGAACTCGTCAAAGCGGAGATATGAATATAAAATTGCAAAATATTTCTTATGATATGAGAATTGTTTCAAAGGCAAAGGAGTGTGCTGTTTTTATTTCGGAGAATGACCCCCAAATTTCAAAATATGAAAACAGAAATATTAAAAAACAGCTTAACCGTATGTTTAACAGTTCCCAAAATACTATGTGAGAATGAGGTGAAAATGTGTTTGATAATATAAGAGCAGATGTCAGGGCGGTTATGGAAAGAGACCCTGCAGCGAAAAATGTTTTTGAGGTGTTTTTTCTTTATCCTGGGGTCCGTGCTTTAAGAATGCACAGGAGAGCCCACTTTTTCTGGCAATGCAAGCTTAATTTTATAGCAAAAGCAATCGCATTTTCAGCAAGGAAAAAAACGGGAATAGAAATACATCCCGGAGCAAGAATTGGAAAAGGTGTTGTTATTGACCACGGAATGGGAGTTGTTATAGGGGAAACTGCTGTTGTTGGTGACGGCTGTACTATATATCAGAATGTTACTTTAGGCGGAACAGGTAAAGATAAAGGAAAAAGACATCCTACTATCGGAAATAATGTAATGATAGGTGCAGGTGCAAAAATTTTAGGACCGTTTAATGTTGGTGACCATTCCAAAATTGCGGCAAATTCAGTTGTTTTATCAGAAGTACCGCCAAATTCAACTTGTGTCGGTGCACCGGCAAGAGTTGTTAAGATAAATGATAAAAGAGTTATGGATAAGAACTGGGAGCTTGACCAGACTCATATTCCTGACCCTGTTGCACAGGAATTGTGTAAGATGTTAATTCGTCTTGAAAAACTCGAAAAAAAGGGAGACCGGAAGGAGAAAAAATATGAAAATTTTTAATACTTTAACAATGAAAAAAGAAGAGTTTGTGCCTATTGAGGAAAATAAGGTTAAAATTTATGCTTGCGGACCGACAGTTTATGACTTTTTCCATTTGGGTAATGCAAGACCGTTTATTATATTTGATACTTTAAGAAGATATTTTGAATACAGAGGCTACGATGTAAAATTCGTTCAGAATTTTACTGATATAGACGATAAAATGATAGCAAGAGCAAATAAAGAGGGGATTACCGTCAAGGAACTTGCTGAAAGATTTATCAAAGAGTATTATGAGGACGCAAAAGGTCTTAATGTAAGAGAAGCATCTGTTCACCCAAGAGCAACTGATGTTGTTGAAGATATTATAGAAATGTGCAAAACTCTTATCGAAAAAGGATATGCTTATGAGTCAAACGGTGATGTTTATTTCTCAACAAAAAAATTTAAAAGCTACGGAAAGCTTTCACATCAGCCTTTGGAGGACTTAGAGGCAGGTGCAAGAATAGATGTTACTGACCTTAAAAAAGACCCGATGGATTTTGCTGTATGGAAAAGCAAAAAAGAGGGCGAGCCTTCATGGGAGTCCCCTTGGGGTGAGGGCAGACCTGGTTGGCATATCGAGTGCAGTGCTATGGTAAATAAGTATTTAGGAAAAACAATAGATATTCATTGCGGAGGAAAAGACCTTGCTTTCCCGCACCATGAAAACGAAATTGCACAGTCCGAGGCTGCAAACCAGACAGAGTTTGCACACTACTGGATGCATAACGGATATATAAATATAGATAACAAAAAGATGTCAAAATCTTTAGGAAATTTCTTTACTGTAAGAGAGCTTTCAAAGAAGTTTTCATATGATGTTATAAGATTTTTTATGTTAAGCGCTCATTACAGAAGTCCTATTAATTTTTCCGATGAGCTTTTAAAACAGTCGCAGACAGGTATGGAAAGAATCGTTAAATGCCTGGAAAATCTTAAATTCTTATCTGAAAAGCTTGCAGACGGAAAAATGACTGATGAAGAAAAAGACACTCTTGATACATTCAAAAATCAGTTTATTTCACATATGGACGACGACCTTAATACTGCCGATGCAATTTCCGACATTTTCGAGGCTGTAAGAGTGATTAATACAAAGGTAGCAAATGAACCGAAAAAGGAATATGTAGATTATGCTTATTCACTTATAAGAGAGCTTTGCGATGTTTTGGGAATAATTCCCGAAAAGGAAGAAAAAGGCGATATTGATGAAGAAAAAATAATAAGCCTTATTGAAAAAAGAGCAGAGTGCAAGAAAAATAAGGACTATTCAGGTGCAGATGCTATAAGAGCAGAGCTTTCAGAGATGGGAATTGTGCTTGAAGATACAAGAGAAGGCACAAAGTGGTCGAGAGTGTAAAAAAAATGAAACCAAAAATTTTAGTAAGTGCGTGCCTTATAGGTGAGCCTGTCCGTTATGACGGTAAAGACAAAAATACAATTAGTGAGCTTTTAAAATTAAAAGAAAAATATGATATTATCCCGATATGCCCAGAGGTTATGGGAGGACTTTTAGTTCCAAGACCAAAAAGCGAAATAAAGGATGATAAAGTAATCAATATCTTAGGAAAAGATGTTACCGAAAATTTTAAAAAAGGTGCAGAAAAAGCATTAATGCTTGCAAAAGAAAATAAGGTTTTGTTTGCTCTTTTAAAACAAAGCTCACCGTCTTGCGGAACAAAGACCATTTATAACGGTAACTTTGAAAATGTTAAGATTTCAGGGATGGGTGTAACAGCAAAGCTTCTTTTTGAAAATGGAATAACTGTTTATTCCGAAGAAGATATTGAAAATCTGTTCTAACATTTAGGTATAATATTTTAAGGAGTGATGTGGGTTTTGATAAAAAAAATAGTTTCTTTTATAATTGTTGTGATATTTTTGTCATCCCCATTATGTGTAAATGCTGCCTGGGAGCCTGATGTAATCCGTGTTTATAAAAAAGTTATCACAGATGAACAATTTTCAGAATTATTTAATGAGGCATCAAAAACTTTTGATGCTTACGGAGTTACTGAAGAATATGTAACCGATAAATTGAAAACTCTTATTTCGGATGTTATAAATACTGCACTTGCGGACAAAAAAAGCGGAAAGCTTACAAAAGGCAATGCGAAAACTGAAATGAAGCCTATAATAATTCAGCATATTCTTGCACTTGATGCAACTGTTTTTGCTATCATTACAGATAATCTTTCAGAAGAAGAACTAAATAAGTCTTTTGCAGGAGAGTTTCCAAAGAGATTTAACAGCCTATATAGTGTGCTTTATACAGAGCTTTGGTATATTTTAGGATATACCGAGCGTGGAGTAGAAATAATATTTGATGATATGCAAGGCTATGAATGGGCAAATGAGGCGGTTGACACATTATTCAATGCAAAAATCGTGAACGGAATGAGCGACTTTTTATATTGCCCCAAACAGTTTGTAACAAGAGAACAGTTTGCCAAGCTTCTTTGTGCAGCATTCGACATCGAAAAAGGCGAGCTTGAGGTTTCATTTAGTGATGCTGATAAAAATGCGTGGTATTATCCGTATATTGAAATTATGGCATCAAACGGACTTATAAACGGTATAGGAAACGGCATATTTGGTGTAGGAAGTAATATAACAAGACAGGATATGGCAGTAATGATGTACCGTGTGGGCGAGAAACTGAAATATTTTTCACTCTCACCGACTAATTATCCTTTTAATGATTCTGGTTTGATAGCCCCTTATGCAATTAAGGCAGTAAACACCCTAAGGGAGCAGGGGATTGTAAACGGGGACAATATGGGTAATTTCAATCCGACCTCAAATGCAACCCGTGCAGAAGCCGCACAGATTATTTATAATATGTATAAGTTAAAGTAAATGGGCTGTGACAAAATTTTATTTTGTCACAGCCTCTTTTATTTACTATACTGTTTACCGTTAATTATATCAAATTCTATAAGCTCAAATTTCTTTTGGAGCGGTTTATCTTCTTTTAGAATATCATCTATCGTTTCCATATTCTGATTTTTTATTGCAGAATTTTCATATACAGGGTATTTTGTGTAGAACTCATCTAAAAATGCATAATACCATGGAATACTCTCAAGGTTTGCCATCTGTGCAATTTTTACACCTAAGTTCCCCGCACTTATCTCTTCTGGAAATTCATAAGAAGAAATATCATAGTTTGCCCATACAACATACGGTGTTTTGTAAAGCTGTTCAAACTCGGAATAATTAAATGATGCTTTTTTCTCTACAAATCCGCCGTCCTGATAGGTGCTTCCCTCAGTTCCGAGTAGCGGAAGATGGTCGCCGTACATTACAATAAGCGTCGGCTCTGAAACATTTCTAAAGTAGTCCACAAGCTTTTTTAATGCAACATCAGTATCATATACGCCTTGTGTAAAATCCCTAAGTCCCTGCAGATCAGTTTCGGATATAACATCTGAATTTACTTCTATATCATAGGTGTCATATCGCTGCTTTGCATAATCACCGTGATTTTGCATGCTTATTCCAAAAACAAATATTCTCTCCTGTTTCTTTTCTTCATACATCTTGATAATATCATTTGTAAGCTGCATATCAGATATATACCAACCTCTGTACTGGGGTTCTTCAAGCTCGTCCATACCAATGAATTTTTCAAAGCCCATAAGAGGATACGCCTTGTTTCTTCCGTAAAAATTCTTTCTGTACGGGTGGTATGCGACAGTTTGGTATCCGTTTTTAAGGCATACAGAAGCGAGAGAGGGGGTTGGTGAAGTAATAGATTGTATATACGGATAAACAGCAACAGGAAGATACCTTGTTGTAAAGCCTGTCAAAAACTCAAATTCAGGCATACATGTTCCACCTGCAAAAACAGGTGAAACAAGAACTCCGCCTTTTCCCTCAGCCATTATTTTTCTTGTGTGTGATAAAGGGTCTTTAGAAAAGGTTGCATTTGGAATTAGCGAAGAATCCCACCACGCCTCATTTTGAATAGCGATAATATTCGGTTTTATCGATTCATTATCTGTAATTTCGGAAGAGGTGGTTTTTGAAGTGTATTCTTCCTTTAATTCGAGCATTGCCTTTTTTGAATAAGCTTTTGGTTTATCCATAATTATATTTCCTATACGGGGGAAAAATGTAAGTACAAGTCCGTTTGACATGTAATCTGCCTTAGGATTAAATGCTGCAATTTGTACATTATGTTTTGCCAAAACTTTGAAACGAAAATCATCATTTAAACAAACCAAGTAAACTGTGAATATACAAAATACAAGCCCGATTGAGGTGATTGCTACTCTTGTGCGTTTTTTTATGCACAGCTTTTTCCCTTTTTTTCTTTTTTTTACATCAAGTACGATGAACAATAAGCATGATGCTACACAAATCAGAAGTGCAATTATATGTGACATCAAAAAGGGAAGTTCAACAAACCCCGCTATGTTTCCAAGCTCTCCCAAAAGAAGAAAATCAGTTGGAAGTAACGGGTCGCCTGTTAGAATACAAATTATGTCATTTGCAAGCGCCATTGTATAAAAAAATGCACACATAACAATATTTGCAATGCTCACTCTTTGAATTATAACAAGAAGTCCTGCAAAAAAAGCGAGCAAAAAAGTATATGAAACGGAAAGCTTAAATAAAAGATGTCCGCCCTTTAAAAAGTCAATGATACTCCACCCATAAGAAAGGTGTATTACTTCAAGTGAAAAAAGAAGTATAAGCGGACAAAGAAAAAAGCCGAGTATATTAAGATTACTTTCTTTTATTTTATGAAAACGCTTTATAATATGTAATTTTACTGTTTTAAATATTTCTGATATTTTCATTGATAGACCTCTTTTTTATATACTTTCAATATTATACATCAATATTTTAGAAAAGTCAATTTAAAACACCAAAAAAACAAAAAAGAGATATATCCGTTTTGGATATATCTCTTTTTTAAGGGAATTTAATTATTTTAGTCCTCTTCTTCTCTTACATATTTACTTGATTTGATTACATTTTCGATAATATGTGCAGGTGCTTCTTCGTATCTTACAAATTCAAATTCAAATTTTCCTCTGCCCTGTGTCATTGAACGAAGGTCAATCGCATATTCAGCCATTTCCGAAACAGGAATTTCAGCCTCAATCTGCTGTGTTTTTGAATTTATAGGTGTCATTCCAAGAATACGACCGCGTCTTTTATTAACATCGCCGATGATGTCGCCTGTGTAGTCATTAGGAACTATAACAGATAATGCACCGTAAGGCTCCAATAGTGTGCTTTGTCCTTCCTGCATAGCTTTCATAAATGCTTTGTGTGCAGCAGTTTTGAATGCCATTTCAGATGAATCAACAGGGTGGTATGAGCCGTCAAACAATGTTGCTTTAAGTCCTACAACAGGATAGCCTGCTAAAACACCGTGAGCTGTACTTTCTTTTAAGCCCTTTTCGATAGCAGGGAAGTAGTTTTTCGGAACTGCACCGCCTACAACTCTTTCTTCAAATATAAGCTCATCACCGTCATGCGGCTCAAATTCAATAAGACAATGTCCGTACTGACCATGTCCGCCTGATTGTTTTTTGTGCTTTCCTTCAACGCTTACTTTTCTCTTTAATTTTTCTCTGTAAGCAACCTGAGGTGTCTGAAGCTCAAGCTCTATGTTATATCTTGCTTTTAATTTGCTTATAATAACATCAATATGCTGTTTTCCTACGCCACAAAGAACAAACTGTTTTGTCTGTGTATCATTGTAGTATTTGATTGTCGGGTCTTCCTCTGCCATTTTTGACAATCCTGAACTGATTTTTTCCTCGTCACCTTTTTCTTTTGTAACGATTGCAACCTTAACATGAGGAGTAGGGAATTTGATTTCTTTTATTTTTATGTTATCATTTGCTGTTGATAAAGTATCGTTTGTTTTTGTAACTGAAAGCTTAGCAACACAACCAATATCGCCTGCTGAAAGTTCCTTGACTTCGATTTGTTTTTTGCCTTTTGGAATAAACAGCTTTGAAATCTTTTCTTTTGTGCCTTTATTGATATTATAAAATTCCATATCAGGCTTAACTGTTCCTGAAATCACTTTGAATATTGAAAGCTTTCCGATAAACGGGTCTGAAATTGTCTTAAAGACAAAAAGTCTTGTAGGACCTTCGTCAGAATAAGAAACCTCTGTTTCAGATTCATCTGAAATATCAATTGCTTTTTCAGGGCTAAGCTCGTCAACTGCAGGGAAATAGTCAACTATTGCATTAAGTAAACCTTTTATTCCCATATTTTTTATACTTGAGCCGAACATAACAGGAGTGATACTGCAATCACGGACACCTGTTCTGATAGCAGCCATAACCTCTTCCGAAGTAAATTCTTCGCCGTTAAAATATTTATCCATAAGCTCTTCGCTTGTTTCTGCGATAGCTTCATACATCTGGTCTTTTGTTTCAGCACATACTTCAAGCATATGGTCTGAAAGCGGAATGTTTTCTCTTGTTTCAAAATCTCTTGCTCTTTTATGTATAAGGTCAACATACCCTATAACCTTGTTATTAATGCTTAAAGGTACATAAAACGGAGCGATTGATTTTCCGAATGTTTCTTTAAGGTCGGAAACTACCTGCTGATAGTTCGCATTTTCATCATCTATATCATTAATAAATATAATTTTCGGCATATTTTTTCTCTCGGCATAATTCCATGCATTTTCACTTCCTACACCGATTCCGTCTTTTCCGCTTACCAAAATAACAACGCTGTCAGCAGCACGAAGTCCGCCTGCCATTTCACCTTCAAAATCGAAAAATCCCGGAGTATCTATAATGTTAATTTTAACATCCTTCCATGTACCGCTTGCAAATGCTGATGAAATAGAAATCTGTCTTTTTGTTTCTTCAGGGGTGTAATCCATTACGGTATTACCGTCAGGAATTTTTCCTGCTTTATCAATTTCTACCATATTAACAAGCATTGACTCTGCCAATGTTGTCTTTCCGCATCCTCCGTGAGCTGCAAGCGCTATGTTGCGTATTTTTCCTTTTGCAATCATTAAAATCAACTACCTTTCCAAATGTGTATTTTGTAATTCTTTCCCGATATATATAATAGAAAAGAAAATTAATATATACATAATATATCATTAACAATATTATACAACTTCTTTTGAAAAAAATCAACTAATTTTTTGTAAAAAATAAATAATTTTTTTGTATAGTTTTAACAAAAATAAAATTATTCTGGAACTTTTTTGCAAAAAACACTTGACAAGTTTCCTACGGTATGTTAATATTATAGAACGCATTTTAATGGGATAGTGTTTCCCTTTGGATGTTTAAAATAATAGAAGAGGTGATTTTGTGGTACATCCAGTCCGCTATGGTAATGTTGAGAGAATGAACTTCTCACATATAGAAAACGATTTGGATTTCCCTAATTTAATTGAAATTCAGAAGGATTCTTATGAGTGGTTTATAAATGAAGGATTGAAGGAAGTATTCGAGAGCGTTTCGCCAATAGTTGACCATGCCGACAAACTTTCGTTGGAGTTTGGTGAATACAGTTTTGATTCAAAACCTAAATATACGGTTGCTGAAGCAAAGCAAAGGGAGTCAACCTATTCTGTTCCGCTTCGTGTAGACATGCGTCTTATAAATAAAGAAACAGGCGAAGTAGAGGAACAAAAGATTTATATGGGAGAATTCCCGAAAATGACTGATGCAGGTACATTTATTATAAATGGCGCAGAAAGAGTTATTGTAAGTCAGGTTGTTCGTTCTCCAAGTGTATATTTTGAAATGCAGAGAGATAAATCGGGCAAACCCCTTTACTCATCAACCATGATTCCTAACCGTGGTGCATGGGTTGAGTTTGAGGCTGATTCAAGCGATGTTCTGTGGGTTCGTATAGACAGAACAAGAAAGCTTATTGCAACTGTTCTTTTAAGAGCACTTGGTTATGCTACCAATCAGGAAATTGCTGAGTTGTTTAATAATGACCAGCTTATTTTGAATACCTTAGAGAAGGATACCTCGAAAAATCCGCAGGAAGCTATTATTAAAATATATGAAAAATTACGACCGGGTGAGCCGGCATCATTTGAAAATGCTGAGAAGCTTATTAAAGATTTATTCTTCGACCCTAAAAGATATGATATCGCAAGAGTAGGAAGATATAAATTTGATAAAAAACTTAATTTTTCACTCAGATGTAAGGGAAGAGTGCTTACTCAGGATGTTATTTGTCCGTTTACAGGCGAAGTTTTGGGAAGTAAAGGCGATGTAATCACTGCTGATATGGCAGAAACCTTCGACCGTTCTCCTGTCAACTTCATATTTGTAAAAGGTGATGATGACAGTGAGGTTAAGATAATATCAAACAATACTTGTGATATTACTTATATATTCCCTGAAGCTGATACCAATATTATAAATGAAAAAGTTCATTACGGACTTTTAAAACCGATTCTTGAATCTGAAGAATTGGCAACCCAGGAAGATAAGCTTAATTTTATATATGAAAAGAAGCATACTCTTATAACAAGAACTGTAACTGTTGATGATATGGTTGCTACTGTAAACTATCATATTGCAATAATGCACGGTATAGGAACAACAGATGATATCGACCACCTCGGCAACAGAAGAATCCGTTCAGTTGGTGAGCTTTTGCAGAATCAGGTTCGTGTAGGTCTTGCAAGACTTGAAAGAGTTGTAAGAGAAAGAATGACAATTCAGCAGGAAACAGAAAAGCTTACACCGCAGACACTTGTTAATGTAAGACCTGTTTATGCTGCCATGAAAGAGTTCTTCGGAAGTTCACAGCTTTCACAGTTCATGGACCAGACAAACCCTCTTGCAGAGCTTACACATAAGAGAAGACTTTCAGCTCTCGGACCTGGCGGTCTTTCAAGAGACAGAGCCGGATTTGAAGTGCGAGACGTTCACTATTCACATTACGGAAGAATGTGTCCTATCGAAACACCTGAAGGTCCTAACATCGGTCTTATTAACTGCTTGTCAACTTATGCAAAAATCAATAAATACGGATTTATGGAATCTCCGTACAGACGAGTTGACCAGAAAACAAAGAAAATTACAGATGAAATTGAATATATGACAGCAGATGTAGAAGATAACTACATTGTTGCACAGGCAACCGAGCCTGTTGAAGACGGATTTTTCAAGAACGAAAAGGTTACAGCAAGATACAGAGAACAGATTTTAGAGGTAAACAGAGATAAGGTTGATTATGTCGATGTTTCCCCTAAACAGCTTGTGTCTGTTGCTACTGCTATGATTCCGTTCTTGGAAAACGATGATGCTAACCGTGCGCTCATGGGTTCTAACATGCAGCGTCAGGCAGTTCCGCTTCTTAAACCTGACAGCCCTATTGTAGGAACAGGTATGGAATATAAGGCTGCTGTTGACTCCGGTGTTGTTGTCGTTGCAGATGTTGACGGTGTTGTTGAATCTGTAAGTGCAGACAGCGTTGTTGTCAAAGTAAAAGGCTCAAAAGAACCAAGAGTTTATGAGCTTATAAAATTCAAGCGTTCAAACCAGTCAACATGTATAAATCAAAGACCTGTTGTTAAAAAAGGCGACAAGGTTGTTAAAGGTAAAACCGTTATTGCTGACGGTCCTTCAACAGACAAGGGTGAAACTGCACTTGGTCAGAATGCGTTAATCGGATTTATGACATGGGAAGGTTATAACTACGAGGACGCTGTTCTTATTAACGAAAGACTTGTAAGAGATGATGTTTATACATCTATCCATATAGAAAAATATGAAATAGAAGCAAGAGATACAAAGCTCGGACCTGAAGAAATCACAAGAGATATTCCAAATGTGGGTGAAGATGCTCTTAAAGACCTCGATGAAAGAGGTATTATCCGTATAGGTGCGGAAGTAAAACCGGGCGATGTGCTTGTAGGTAAGGTTTCACCTAAGGGCGAAACAGAGCTTACCAGCGAAGAAAGACTTCTTCGTGCAATCTTTGGTGAAAAAGCAAGAGAAGTAAGAGATACATCACTTCGTGTTCCTCACGGTGAGTGCGGTACAATCGTTGAAGTTAATGTATTTACAAGAGAAAACGGCGATGAAATGTCTCCTGGTGTAAATATGATTGTAAGAATTCATATTGCACAGAAGAGAAAAATCTCTGTCGGAGATAAGATGGCAGGCCGTCACGGTAACAAGGGTGTTATTTCAAGGGTACTTCCTGAAGAAGATATGCCGTATTTACCAGACGGAAGACCGCTTGACATCGTTCTTAACCCTCTTGGCGTTCCTTCTCGTATGAATATCGGTCAGGTGCTTGAAGTTCATCTTGGTATGGCTGCAAAGACACTTGGCTGGAAAATCGCAACACCTGCTTTTGACGGTGCTGTGGAAAGTGATATTGTTGATTGCTTCGAGCAGGCAAATCTTATTTTACCTGAGGGCGAGCATATAGGATATAACGAAGAAAAGCTTCCTGAGTATGAGGCTGCAAAGGCTGAATACGAAAAAATGAAGAAGGATTTTGATAAGAAAAAATCAAAGCTTGATGCAAAAGAAATTGAAAAGCTTGGAGCAGAACTTGAGCTTAAAGAAATACAGCTTAAAGAGTTAAAAGGCGAGGTTTATGACGGTAAGACAGTTCTTTATGACGGAAGAACAGGTGAGCCGTTTGACCACCGTGTAACAGTAGGATATATGTACTTCTTAAAGCTTCATCACCTTGTTGATGATAAAATCCATGCAAGATCAACAGGACCATATTCACTTGTAACTCAGCAACCACTTGGCGGTAAAGCGCAGTTTGGTGGTCAGAGATTCGGTGAAATGGAAGTTTGGGCACTTGAAGCTTACGGTGCTGCATACACCTTGCAGGAAATACTCACAGTTAAATCCGATGATATTGTGGGAAGAGTAAAAACCTATGAATCAATCGTAAAGGGTGTTAATATACCAAAACCGGGTATTCCTGAATCATTTAAGGTTCTTATTAAGGAATTACAGTCATTGGGACTCAACATCAAGGTTTATGATAAAGAAGAAAACGAAATCAGCTTAAAGGACACTTACGACCAGGATGACGAGCCAAGATTGCTCGCGAAACCAATTAAGGATGAAGACGATATGCTCGATACAATAACAGATGAGCATGATGAGTCTGATGATGAAGATGCAGATATAGCTGATATCATGGATGCCCAAATTATTGATGATGAAATGTTTGAAGAAGCACAGGATTCTGAAGAGTTTTTGGATGACAATGAAAGCATTGATGATATTTTGGATAACCTTGATGAATAATCAACGAAAACTTGTTTTAAAAAAAGTAAAGGATGATGAAAAATGGGAGCAGATATAAGTATAAATAAGAATACTACTTCTCAGGTAGTAAATCCCGAAAATTCAATTCAGTTCAACGACTTTGATTCCATAAAGGTTGGTCTTTGTTCTCCTGAAGATGTATATAGCTGGTCATACGGTGAGGTTAAAAAACCGGAGACAATCAATTACAGAACTCAGAAGCCTGAAAAGGACGGTCTTTTCTGTGAACGCATTTTCGGACCGCAACGCGACTGGGAATGTCATTGCGGTAAATACAAAAGAATAAGATATAAAGGTGTAGTCTGCGATAAGTGCGGAGTTGAGGTTACAAAATCAAAGGTAAGAAGAGAGAGAATGGGACACATTACTCTTGCTACACCTGTATCTCATATATGGTATTTCAAAGGAATACCTTCAAAAATGGGTCTACTTCTTGATATTTCTCCGAAGCATTTAGAGAATGTTCTCTACTTTGCTTCTTACATCGTAACAGAAGTTAAGAGCTCAAAGGTTGACCTCAAGGTTAATCAGGTTCTTAATGAGGCTGAATACAGAGAAGCTAAGGATAAATACGGAGATAAGTTTGAGGCAGGCATGGGAGCTGAGGCTGTTCGTAAGCTTCTTATGAACATCGACCTTAATGAGCTTTCAAAAGAACTTAAAAAGAGCATAGAAAAAACAAATATGCAGGGACAGAAGAGAACAAAGCTTAACAAGCGTTTAGAGGCTGTTGAGTCTTTCAGACTTTCAGGAAACAGACCTGAATGGATGATTTTAACTGTTCTTCCTGTTATCCCGCCTGATTTAAGACCAATGGTTCAGCTTGACGGCGGAAGATTTGCCGCTTCTGACCTTAACGATCTTTACAGAAGAGTTATAAACAGAAATAACAGACTTAAAAAGCTTCTTGAATTAAGCGCACCTGACATTATTGTAAGAAATGAAAAAAGAATGCTTCAGGAAGCTGTTGACGCACTTATTGATAACGGTAGAAGAGGAAAACCTGTTACAGGTCCCGGAAACAGACCGCTTAAATCACTTTCAGACCTGTTAAAAGGTAAGCAGGGTCGTTTCAGACAGAATCTTCTCGGTAAGCGTGTTGACTACTCCGGACGTTCTGTTATCGTTGTAGGACCTGAACTTAAAATTTATCAGTGCGGTCTTCCAAAAGAAATGGCATTAGAGCTTTTCAAACCGTTTGTTATGAAAAAGCTTCATGATTCGGGAAAAGCACACAATATAAAATCTGCCAAGAGAATGGTAGAAAGAGTAAAAGACGAAGTATGGGATGTGTTAGCTGAGGTTATAAAAGAACACCCTGTTCTTCTTAACCGTGCACCTACACTTCACAGACTTGGTATTCAGGCATTTGAACCTGTTTTGGTTGAGGGCCGTGCGATAAGACTTCACCCACTCGTATGTACAGCGTATAATGCTGACTTCGACGGTGACCAGATGGCTGTCCATGTACCTTTGAGTGCAGAAGCGCAGGCAGAAGCAAGATTCTTGATGCTTTCTGCAAACAACCTCTTAAAACCGCAGGATGGTAAGCCGGTAACAGTTCCTACACAGGATATGATTCTCGGAAGTTATTATCTTACAATTCAGATAGACGACGAAATCGGAAACGGAAAGATTTTCTCAGATGTTGACGATGCCCGTCTTGCTTACGAAAATGGAATTGTGGGACTCCATGCACCGATTAAGGTTCGTGTATCAAAGACAGACGAAGAGACAGGCGAAACTGTTTCAGGTCTTATTGATACAACAGTCGGAAGACTTATCTTTAACAGCTATATTCCGCAGGACCTCGGCTTTGTTGACAGAACAAATCCTGAAAATATATTAAAACCTGAAGTTGACTTCAAGGTTGGTAAAAAACAGCTTGGTCAGATTATTGAGAAATGTATTGAAATTCATGGTATAACCGATACAGCTGAAGTGCTTGATGCTATTAAGGCAAACGGTTACAAATACTCAACAAGAGGTGCAATCACAGTAAGTATTTCTGATATGAAAGTACCTACTGTTAAGAAAAAATACATTTCTGAAACAGAAAAAGAAATCAAGAGAGTTGAAGCATTATATAACCGTGGTATCCTCACTGATGATGACAGATATAACGCAGTTATTAAGCTTTGGTCAGCAACAATAGATAAGGTTACAGACGCTCTTATGGACGATGATAACCTTACAGAAACAAACCCTATAAGAATGATGGCTGATTCAGGTGCCCGTGGTAGTAAAAACCAGATCAGACAGCTTGCAGGTATGCGTGGTCTTATGGCTGATACACAGGGTAACACAGTTGAACTTCCTATCAAATCTAACTTCCGTGAAGGTCTTAATGTACTTGAATACTTTATTTCTTCTCACGGTGCCCGTAAAGGTTTGGCTGATACAGCGCTCAGAACTGCTGACTCAGGTTACCTTACAAGAAGACTTGTTGATGTATCACAGGATGTTATTATCAAGGAAATGGATGCGGACTCACATCATAAGCATGATACAGACAGTGACATAATAGACCTTAACGATTGCGGAACAAGAGACGGTCTCAGAGTTGAAGGAATAGAAGGTATTGAGCCACTTTCCGAAAGACTTATCGGTCGTTATCCGCTTAACCCTATCGTTCATCCGGAAACAGGTGAAGTTCTTTGCGACACAGATACTATTATTGATATTAAGCTTGCAAAGAAAATTGAGGAAAGCGGTATAGAATCAGTTGTAATCCGTTCAGTTCTCGGTTGTGATGCAAAGGTTGGTGTTTGTGCTAAATGTTACGGTGCAGACCTTGCAAGCGGAGATTACAAGCATCCGATTGCTCCTGGTGTTTCAGTTGGTATCATCGCAGCTCAGTCAATCGGTGAGCCTGGTACACAGCTTACAATGAGAACATTCCATACCGGTGGTGTTGCCGGCGGCGATATCACTCAAGGTTTGCCAAGGGTTGAAGAGCTTTTTGAAGCAAGAAAACCAAAAGGATGTGCAGAGGTTTCAGAAATAAGCGGTACTGTTACTATAAATACAGACCAGAACAACCGTGAGGTTACAGTTACTTCCGATGACGGAGAGGTTAAGATTTACAAACCATCTTACGCTTCTAAAATTATCGTTGGAGATAAAATCGAAGCCGGTGACCCAATCACAGAAGGTCCGCTTAATCCGCATGATATATTAAGACTTAAAGGTAAATTCAAGGTTTGGGAATATATGATTTCAGAGGTACAGAAGGTTTACAGACTCCAGGGTGTTGAAATCAACGACAAGCATATTGAAGTTATCGTTCGTCAGATGATGAGAAAGTTCAAAATCGAAGACAGCGGAGATACAAAGCTTCTTACAGATTCATATACAGATATGGTTGAGCTTAAGAGCGAAAATCAGAAAATTGCAGATTACAACAAGAAACTTATTGAAGAATACAATGTTGAGCCTACAATGTTTACAAAAGAGTGGATTGTTGATACTGTTGCAAACTGGGAAATGATTGATGCAGGTATAGATGCTGAAACAAAAGGACTTGTTACAGAAATCAAATCAATCGGGGATAACGCATGGAGTGCGGCGGTTATTGATGATGAAACAGGTGAAGTTAATGCAGTTTCATTCTCACTTGACGATGAAGGTAAGTTAAAATCCTTTACATGTGATTGTGCAGAAGAAGGCGACAAAGAGCCTTGCTCACATTTAAGCGCACTCTTTGAAGCATTGCGTACTAAGAAACCTGCTGAAGGTGCAACAACACTTCTTGGTATAACAAAGGCTGCCTTGGCAACAGATTCTTTCTTGTCTGCTGCTTCTTTCCAGGAAACTACAAAGGTTCTTACAGATGCGGCAATCAAAGGAAAAGTAGACCCGCTTAACGGTCTTAAAGAAAATGTTATTATCGGTAAGCTTATTCCTGCAGGAACAGGTATGGAACTTTATCAGAGAACACAGGTTTCGGAGGATAGTGAACCTGTATCGGAAGAAAAAAGTGCATCTAACGAATAAAATAACAAATACAATTTTTAAAATTGTAAAAAACTATTGACAAAATTTAAAAATGGTGTTATTATTAGTGGTAGACTTGGGTAATATTGTTTTGCCCGAGTCCGCCATTGTAATATCACATAATATACGGAGTGTAATTGATTTATGAATTCTGACCTATCTGGCCAACGGCTTTTTGTTGGGATTAAACAGGCAACTAAGGCTGTTAAAACAGGAAGAGCAGTTAAGGCTTATGTTGCAAACGGTGTTGAGATGAAGATGAGAAATGCTTTTGTTAAGCTTTGTAAATTAAATGGTGTTTCTCTTGAAGTTGTCAAGAGTGCAGATGAGCTTGGTGCTATGTGCGGCATTGAGGTTGCAGCTTCAGTAGCGGCAGTAGCCGAAAACTGATTTTTTGTTATAATATTTTAAAATCAATTAAACATTTTTTGGAAAAACAAAAAATTTAAGTTAAATAAAGTATTAAGGCAAACATTAATAAAGTTTATTTTAAAAAATAGCTTTGTGTTTGTTTTTGTGCGTGTTTTTGATGAAATTTTTTTCATTGAAAACAGGTGTAAAAAAATGCCTGAAATAAAAAAAGAAAGGAGAAAATCATGCCTACATTTTCACAGTTAGTAAGAAAAGGAAGAGCAGTTTCTGTTTCCAAATCTACAGCTCCTGCTTTGCAGAAGGGACTTAATACTCTTAAAAAAGAAGCTACTGATATCAGTGCTCCACAGAAAAGAGGAGTTTGTACAGTTGTTAAAACAATGACACCTAAAAAGCCTAACTCAGCTCTTAGAAAAATGGCCAGAGTAAGACTTACAAACGGTATCGAAGTTTCAGCTTACATTCCGGGAATAGGACACAATCTTCAGGAACACAGTGTTGTTATGATAAGAGGCGGAAGAGTAAAAGACCTCCCTGGTGTAAGATATCACATCATCAGAGGAACACTTGATGCTCAGGGTGTTGCAAACCGTAATCAGTCAAGATCTAAATACGGTGCAAAGAGACCTAAAAAAGCTGCTGCTAAATAATAACGCGTTTTTGCAGATATTTAAGTCTGCATAGAGTTTATGAAATTTTCATTCGTACTTTGTACGAAAATTGCGTGAAAACGCAAAAAAATTTAATAGTGCAGGTACGGATTTATATATAAAGGTTCGTTCAGCACTAACAATGAAACAAAGGGTTTCGTTGAGTACCCGATAAAAATTGTTTATCCTTAGAAAGGGGGAAGTACAGTGCCAAGAAGAGGTAATGTAGTAAAAAGAGATGTTTTGCCAGATCCATTGTACAATGATAAGATTGTTACAAGACTTATCAACAATATAATGCTTGACGGTAAAAAAGGCGTAGCTCAGAAAATAGTTTATGACGCTTTTGAAATAATCGGTGAAAAAACAGGAAAAAATCCATTGGATGTATTTATTGAAGCAATGGAAAATGTTATGCCTGTTTTAGAAGTTAAAGCCCGCAGAGTTGGCGGTGCAACATATCAGGTTCCTATCGATGTAAGACCTGAAAGAAGACAGACATTAGGCTTAAGATGGATTACTCTCTATTCAAGACAGAGAAGCGAGAGAACTATGAAAGAAAGACTCGCAAATGAAATCTTAGACGCTCTTAACAGCACAGGTGGCTCAGTTAAGAGAAGAGATGAAATGCACAAAATGGCTGAAGCTAACAAGGCATTCTCTCATTACAGATTCTAATAAAATCTGTCTTTTGTGCGGTTTTAAATTCGCACACTATAGGTTAACATTATAGAAAGGAGTGTTATCAAAGTGGCTAGAGAATATAGCTTGGAAAAAACAAGAAATATCGGTATCATGGCTCACATTGATGCTGGTAAAACAACAACAAGTGAAAGAATTTTGTTCTATACAGGTGTAAACCACAAGCTTGGTGAAACACACGAAGGCGGCGCTACAATGGACTGGATGGCTCAGGAAAAAGAAAGAGGTATCACAATTACTTCTGCCGCTACAACATGTTTCTGGAACAATAACAGAATAAACCTCATTGATACACCGGGACACGTTGACTTTACAGTAGAAGTTCAGCGTTCACTCCGTGTACTTGACGGTTCTGTTACAGTATTTTGTGCAAAAGGCGGTGTTGAACCTCAGAGTGAAACTGTTTGGAGACAGGCAGACGACTATAAGGTTCCGAGAATGGCTTTTGTAAACAAAATGGATATTATGGGTGCTGATTTCTACAATGTTGTCAGCATGATGAAGGACAGACTTGGCTGTAATGCCGTTCCGATTCAGCTCCCTATCGGTGCAGAAGAAACATTCAAGGGAATTATTGACCTTGTTGAAATGAATGCACATGTTTATTATGATGATTTGGGAAAAGACCTCAGAATTGAGGAAATTCCTGCAGATATGATGGACAAGGCTGAAGAATACAGAGAAAATTTATTAGAAGCTGTTTCTGAACTTGACGATGAGCTTATGGAAAAATACCTCGGCGGTGAAGAAATAACTTCTGCTGAAATTAAAAAAGCAATCAGAAAAGGAACAATCGATAATGCTATCGTTCCTGTACTTTGCGGAACAGCTTACAGAAATAAGGGTGTACAGCTCTTACTCGATGCTATCATCGACTTCATGCCTGCTCCAACTGATGTTGCTAATATCAAAGGTGTTGATGTTGACACAGATGAAGAGGTTGAAGTTATGTCAACTGATGACGGCCCATTTGCAGCTTTGGCATTCAAAATTGCAACTGACCCGTTTGTTGGTAAATTATGCTTCTTCAGAGTTTACCGTGGTACTTTAGAGGCAGGCTCAGGCGTTCTTAATGCTTCAAAAGGCAATAAAGAAAGAATCGGCCGTATCCTTCAGATGCACGCTAACTCAAGAACAGATATAGATAAAGTTTATGCAGGTGATATCGCTGCTGCTGTTGGTCTTAAGAACACAACAACAGGTGATACACTTTGTGACGAAGCACATCCTGTAATCTTAGAGTCTATGGAATTCCCGGAACCTGTTATCAGAGTTGCGATTGAGCCAAAGACTAAAGCAGGTCAGGAAAAAATGGGTATCGCTCTTGCAAAACTTGCAGAAGAAGACCCAACATTCCAGACTTATACAGATGAAGAAACAGGACAGACTATTATCGCAGGTATGGGTGAGCTTCACCTCGAAATCATCGTTGACAGACTTTTAAGAGAATTCAAAGTTGAAGCTGATGTTGGTAAACCTCAGGTTTCATACAAAGAAACAATCAGAAAAGCTGTTGATGTTGAACAGAAATATGCTCGTCAGTCCGGTGGTAAAGGTCAGTACGGTCATGTTAAAATTACAGTTGAACCGCAGGAACCAGGATTTGGTTATCAGTTCGAAAACAAAATCGTTGGTGGTGCTATTCCAAAAGAATACATTCCTGCTGTTGACGCAGGTATCCAGGGTGCTATGCAGGCCGGTGTACTTGCAGGCTACAATGTAGTTGACGTTAAGGTAACACTTTATGATGGTTCATACCACGAAGTTGACTCATCTGAAATGGCATTTAAGATTGCCGGTTCTATGGCTTTCAAAGATGCTTGCAGAAAAGGTGACGCGGTACTTTTAGAGCCTATCATGAAGGTAGTAGTTATCGTTCCTGAAGATTACATGGGTGATGTTATGGGTGACCTTAACTCACGTCGTGGACAGATTCAGGGTATGGAAGCAAGAAACGGCGGTGTTCAGTGTATCACAGCTCATGTTCCGCTTTCAGAAATGTTTGGTTATGCAACAGACTTAAGATCAAGAACTCAGGGTAGAGGACAGTACACAATGGAACCGTCACACTTTGAAGAAGTTCCAAGATCTATTGCAGAAAAAATTATTTCTTCAAGAACAAAATCTGAAGAATAAAACAGTTTAAAAAATTATTATATACTAAAAAAGAGTGCCATGTGCACTGAAAATTAGGAGGAAACGAAAATGGCAAAAGCTAAATTCGAAAGAAACAAACCACATGTTAACATTGGTACAATCGGTCACGTTGACCATGGTAAAACTTCTTTAACAGCTGCTATAACAAAAGTTTTAGCACTCAAAGGTCAGGCTGAATATTCTGCTTACGATAACATCGATAAAGCACCTGAAGAAAGAGAAAGAGGTATTACAATTTCTACAGCTCACGTTGAATACGAAACAGACAACAGACACTATGCACACGTTGACTGTCCTGGACACGCTGACTATGTTAAAAACATGATCACAGGTGCTGCTCAGATGGACGGTGCTATCCTCGTTGTATCAGCTGCTGACGGTCCAATGCCTCAGACAAGAGAACATATCCTTCTTTCAAGACAGGTTGGTGTTCCTTATATCGTAGTATTCATGAACAAAAAAGACCAGGTTGACGATCCAGAACTTTTGGAACTCGTTGAAATGGAAATCAGAGAATTGCTCAACGAATATGAATTCCCAGGTGATGATATTCCGATCGTTGCAGGTTCAGCTCTCCAGGCTTTGGAATGTGCTTCAACAGATCCTTCAGCTCCTGAATACGCTCCAGTATTAGAGCTTATGGACAGAGTTGATGAATATATCCCAACACCTGAAAGAAAAGCAGACCTTCCATTCCTTATGCCTATCGAAGATATCTTCTCAATCACAGGTAGAGGAACAGTTGCTACAGGTAGAGTTGAAAGAGGTCAGCTCAACATGTCTGACGAAGTTGAAATCGTTGGTCTTGCTGAAGAAGCTAGAAAAGTTGTTGTAACAGGTATCGAAATGTTCAGAAAACTTCTTGACTATGCTGAAGCTGGTGATAACGTTGGTGTACTTCTTAGAGGTATCCAGAGAGACGAAATCGAAAGAGGACAGGTTCTTGCTAAACCAGGTTCAATCCACCCACACACAAAGTTCAAAGCAGAAGTTTATGTTTTGACAAAAGATGAAGGTGGTAGACATACACCATTCTTTAACGATTACAGACCACAGTTCTATTTCAGAACAACAGACGTTACAGGTCAGATCAAATTACCAGAAGGCGTTGAAATGTGCATGCCTGGTGATAACGTAACAATGGAAGTTGAACTTATCAAACCTATCGCTATCGAAGAAGGATTGCGTTTCGCTATCCGTGAAGGTGGTAGAACAGTTGGTTCAGGTGTTGTTGCTTCAGTTGCTGAATAATAACATTCAAACTAAATAAAAACATTATGGAGACTCGATTTTCGGGTCTCCTGTTTTTTTGTTTTCTTTTCTCTTTTGGTTTCACATCGAAATAGAATAAAAAACAAACTAAAAAACTAATTAAATAGAAAAAATCGGAAAAAAGTAAAAAAATTTCAAAAAAATAAAAAAATTTTCAAAAAACACTTGATTTTTTGTATAAAGTATGATACAATACTATCTGTTATGTTATGCGATGAAGTGGGAGGTGGCCCAGAAACCTTGTAACCGAGGGCTTTTGAGGGAATTTCCATGGAGTATGTCCGATTTAAAATTGGGCGGCTTAAATTACGGTTGGTCTTACACAATATGTCTGTGTATGTCTTCATATGCGTTTTTTATGCCCGAATTTTGTCTTAAAATCTCGGGAAATTTTATGCTTTGGGGATGAAACACACGGGTGAGTGTTAAGAAAATTATACCGTGAAGCCATAACGAGAAACTATTATATTTTAGGAGGAACACGGTAATGGCAGCAATGAAAGAAAAAATCAGAATCAGACTTAAGGCTTATGATCATGTAATCCTTGACCAGTCTGCACAGAAGGTAGTGGAAACTGCAAAAAGAACAGGAGCAAATGTATCAGGTCCTGTACCACTTCCAACAAAGAAAGAGATCGTTACAATCTTGAGAGCGGTTCACAAGTACAAAGATTCTCGTGAACAGTTTGAAATGAGAACTCACAAGAGAATGATCGACATTCTTAATCCGACAGCTAAGACAGTTGATGCTCTTATGAAGTTGGATTTACCTGCCGGCGTTGAATTTGATATTAAACTCTAATTCAAGCTGTAGGGAAAAAATTAAGACATATATACATTTATATATATGCACCGCAATGTTTTTTAGCGATTGCCATCCTGTGTCAGGCGACGCTGATGTGGAAAAAATATTGCATTAACCTGTCCTTTAAATAAAACTAAAAAACGAAAGGACAAAGGTCATGTTGGGGAACCAACCAATAACCATAGGAGGAGAAAGATTATGGAAAAAGCAATCTTGGGTAAGAAAATAGGTATGACTCAACTTTTTTCGGAAACAGGTAAATTCATTCCTGTTACTGTAGTTGAAGCAGGTCCATGCGTAGTTACTCAGAAAAAGACTGTTGAAACAGACGGTTACAACAGCATCCAGGTAGGCTTTGGCGACATTAAAGAAAAGAAAGTTAACAAGCCTATGAAAGGTCATTTTGACAAAGCAGGCGTAGCTGCTAAAAAATTCTTAAGAGAGTTCAGACTTGATGATATAAGTGCATATGAACTCGGACAGGAAATCACAGCATCAGTTT
Source organism: Clostridia bacterium (assembly GCA_045661305.1). GTDB lineage: Bacteria > Bacillota > Clostridia > UMGS1840 > UMGS1840 > UMGS1840. The sequence continues at coordinate 59,348 of JAZRFJ010000006.1, forward strand.
TTGCTGCAGGAGATTTTGTTGATGTGTCAGGTACATCTAAAGGTAAAGGTTACCAGGGTGTTATCAAAAGACACGGTCAGTCAAGAGTTCCTATGAGCCACGGTGCAGGTCCTGTACACAGAGAAGTTGGTTCAATGGGTGCTTGTTCATCACCTTCAAGAGTTTTCAAAGGCAAAAAGCTTGCAGGACAGATGGGTAACGAAAGAGTTACAGTACAGAACCTTGAAATTGTTAAGGTTATGGAAGACAAAAACTTAATTTTGGTTAAAGGTGCAATTCCTGGTCCAAAAGGCGGTTTGGTAACAATCACAAATACAGTAAAATCAGGTAAATAATTTTACCGAAGTTAAGAAAGAAACCGTCTTATTAAAGATGGTGAGAGGAGGAACTTAAGATGCCTAAAGTAGCTTTATATAATATAGAAGGCAGCAAAATCGGCGATATCGAACTCAAAGACGAAATATTTGCCGTTGAAATCAGCAATGCAGCATTGCATATGACTGTAAAAAACTTTTTGGCTAATCAGAGACAAGGCACACAGTCAACTAAGACTCGTACAGAAGTAAGAGGTGGCGGTGCTAAGCCATGGAAACAAAAAGGAACAGGCCGTGCAAGACAGGGTTCAATCCGTGCTCCACAGTGGACAGGCGGCGGTGTTGCACTCGGTCCTAAACCAAGAGATTACAGATATTCTCTTAACAAGAAGGTAAGAAGACTCGCTCTTAAATCTGCACTTACTTCAAAAGTAAATGAAAATGCAATTTTTGTAGTAGATTCACTTGCTCTTCCACAGATTAAAACAAAAGAATTTGTTAAAGTTCTTAACAACTTCAAAATAGAAAAGAAAGCATTCTTCGTAACAGGTGCTAAAGAAGACAACCTCGTTGCTTCAGCAAACAATGTTCCGGGAATCAAAACAGCAGTTGTTGACACAATCAACACATACGATCTTTTGACACACGATATCCTCGTTATCGAAAAATCAGCTGTTATCAAATTAGAGGAGGTGTACTCCTAATGAGTAAAGCATACGATATTATAATTGCCCCTATCATTTCTGAAAAATCAATGTCAATGATACAGGAAAAGAAGTACACATTTAAGGTTGCTAAAAATGCAAACAAAATCGAAATCAAAAAAGCAATCGAGGAAATTTTCAAGGTAGAAGTTGACTGTGTAACAACTCTTAATGTAAGAGGCAAAATGAAGAGAGTCGGCGTTCATCAGGGAAAAACTCCTGATTGGAAGAAAGCGATTGTTAAGCTTAAAGGCACAAAGACAATTGAATTCTTTGAAAGCTTGCAATAATTGAAAGGGAGATGATTTAAATGGCTATAAAAACATATAAACCAACTACTCCGTCAAGAAGATTTATGACCACAGCTGATTATTCTGGACTTTCAAAAGTAAAACCGGAAAAATCTTTGGTTGTATCACTCAAAAAGAATGCCGGAAGAAACAATTACGGTAGAATTACTGTAAGACACAGAGGCGGCGGAAACAAAGTTAAATACAGAATTATAGATTTCAAGAGAGATAAGATGGACATGAACGCAACAGTTCTTACTCTTGAATACGATCCAAACAGAACAGCTTATATCGCACTTGTTCAGTACGAAGACGGCGAAAAGAGATACATTCTCGCTCCTGACGGACTTAATGTTGGCGATGTAGTTACTTCTTCAGCTTCTGCTGATATTAAGCCGGGTAATGCACTTCCTTTGGAAAACATTCCAGTAGGTACAATTATCCACAACATTGAAATCAGCAAGAACAAAGGCGGTCAGCTTGTAAGAGCAGCAGGTAACGCAGCTCAGCTTATGGCTAAAGAAGGCGGCTATGCACTTATAAGACTTCCTTCAGGCGAAGTTAGAAAAGTTCTTATCAGCTGTATGGCTACAATCGGTCAGGTAAGTAACTTAGAGCATGAAAATGTTTCAATCGGTAAAGCAGGTAGAAAAAGACATATGGGCATAAGACCTACCGTTCGTGGTGTTGTTATGAATCCATGTGACCATCCACACGGTGGTGGTGAAGGTAAATCACCTATCGGTCGTCCGTCACCTGTTACACCTTGGGGTAAACCGGCACTCGGTTACAAAACAAGAAAAACAAAGAAACATTCTTCTAAGCTTATTATCAAAGACAGAAGATCTAAATAATACAGTGCAAAGTTGTGCATAAGTATGAGAAATAATTAAGGAGGCAGTAAAATGAGCCGTTCGATAAAAAAAGGACCTTTCGTTGATCCTAAGCTCTTAAAAAGAGTTGAAGAAATGAATGCGAATAACGAACAGAGAGTTTTAAAAACATGGTCTCGTTCTTCAACAATTTTCCCACAGTTTGTTGGTCATACAATAGCTGTTTATGACGGAAGAAAGCATGTTCCTGTTTATGTAACAGAAGATATGGTAGGACACAAATTAGGTGAATTTGCTCCTACAAGAACATTCAAAGGTCATGCAGGCGCAAAAACAACGAAATAATTTAAAAATTTAACTAAGAATAATAAAGATACCCAAAGAGATGGGTTTTAGAGGAGGAATTAAGATGGAGGCAAAAGCAACACTCCGTTACGCAAGAATATCTCCCCGCAAGGTAAAGATAGTAATTGATTTAATAAGAAACAAACCGGTAGATCAGGCATTGGCAATCGTAAGACACACACCAAAAGCTGCATCACCATTGGTTGAAAAATTATTATTGTCAGCTATAGCAAATGCGGAAAATAACAACAACATGGCAAGAGAAGATTTATATGTTTCAGAATGTTTCGCAAACCCAGGCCCAATTCTTAAGAGAATTATGCCAAGAGCACAGGGAAGAGCATTCAGAATAAACAAAAGAACAAGTCATATAACAGTTGTTGTTAAAGAAAGAGGATAAGGAGGTATCGCGCAAATGGGTCAGAAAGTTAATCCACATGGTCTCAGAGTTGGTGTTATAAAAGACTGGGACTCAAAATGGTACGCACCCGACCATAAATTCGGTGATACTTTGGTCGAGGACAATAAAATAAGAAAGTTCTTGAAAAAGGAACTTTATCAGGCTGGAATTTCTAAGATTGAAATAGAAAGAAAAGCAAATAAAATATTCGTAAAAATCTTCACAGCAAAACCTGGTATGCTTATCGGTAAAGGCGGCGCAGAGCTTGAAAAAATCAGAGCATCTGTTGTTAAGCTTATCGGAAGAGATGCAAGCGTAAATGTAAACATCGTTGAAGTTAAGCATGCTGAAATGGACGCAACATTAGTTGCTGAAAACATTGCTGCACAGCTCGAAAAAAGAATTTCTTTCAGAAGAGCTATGAAGCAGGCTATGCAAAGAACAATGAAGCTTGGTGCTAAAGGTATCAAGACTGCAGTTTCAGGCCGTGTAGGCGGTGCAGAAATCGCTAGAACAGAGCATTACCATGAAGGTACAATTCCGCTCCAGACACTTAGAGCAGACATTGACTATGGTTTTGCAGAAGCTGATACAACATACGGTAAACTCGGTGTTAAAGTATGGATATACAAAGGCGAAGTTCTTCCTGAAAACAAAAATTCCAAAAAAAATACTCAAGAGGGAGGAAAATAAGCTATGTTAATGCCTAAAAGAGTAAAAAGAAGAAAACAGTTCAGAGGCAGAATGAAAGGTAAAGCTTTAAGAGGTAACAAAGTTACTTATGGCCAGTTCGGTATTCAGGCTGTTGAACCAGGCTGGATTACAGGAAACCAGATTGAAGCTGCCCGTATTGCCATCAACCGTTTTATAAAAAGAGGCGGTAAAGTTTGGATTAAAATTTTCCCTGACAAACCTGTAACAGAAAAACCTGCTGAAACTCGTATGGGTAGCGGTAAAGGTTCACCAGAATACTGGGTAGCTGTTGTTAAGCCAGGCAGAGTTTTATTCGAGCTTGCCGGAGTAGATGAAGCAGTTGCAAGAGAAGCGTTGAGATTGGCTCAGCACAAGCTCCCAATCAAAACCAAAATTGTAATGCGTGAAGAAGTGGAGGAAGTAAGCGATGAAGGTTAAGGAAATTAGAAATTTAGCTGATATTGAGCTTAATCAGAAACTCGCTGATCTGAAAGCTGAACTTTTTAACTTAAGATTAAATCATGCAACAAACCAGTTGGATAATCCGCTCAGAATGAAAGAAGTTAAGAAAACAATAGCTAAAATAAAGACAGTGTTAAAAGAAAGAGAATTAGGTATTGACCGTTAAGTGATACTTAAATGGTAAATACACAAGGAGGATTTAAAATGGCTGAAAGAGGCTTCAGAAAGGTGAGAGTCGGAGAAGTTGTCAGCGACAAAATGGATAAAACCATTGTTGTTAAAATCGAGGACTCCGTAAAACACCCGTTATACAAAAAAATTATAAAAAGAAGTATTAAGCTTAAAGCACACGATGAATTAAATGAATGCGGTATTGGCGACAGAGTTGAAATCATGGAAACAAGACCGCTCTCCAAGGATAAAAGATGGAGACTCACAAAAATCGTTGAAAAAGCGAAATAATAAATACTTTGAACTATACAAGTTTTTAATAAAGTGGTCTGCGAAAAAAGAGGCTATGTGGAATAAAATCTGTTTTATATAGCAGTTTTGCAGATGATAAGGAGGATTACTATGATTCAGCAAGAGAGCAGAATGAAAGTAGCCGACAACACAGGAGCAAAAGAATTGCTCACCATCAGAGTATTGGGCGGTTCTAAAAAAAGATATGCAAATATCGGCGATGTAGTTGTTGCTACAGTTAAAAAAGCAGCACCTGGCGGCGTTGTTAAAAAAGGTGATGTTGTTAAAGCTGTTATCGTAAGAAGCGTAAAAGGTACAAGAAGACCTGACGGAACATACATTAAATTCGACGAAAACGCAGCTGTAATAATCAAAGATGATAAAAACCCGAGAGGTACTCGTATTTTTGGGCCTGTTGCAAGAGAACTTCGTGACAAAGAATATTCAAAAATTTTATCTTTGGCCCCTGAAGTATTGTAAGGGAGGACTTAAATTATGTACAAGAAATTAAAAATTAAGAAGAATGACCAGGTAATGGTTATTTCCGGAAAAGATAAAAACAAAAAAGGTAAAGTTCTTGTTGCAGATCCTAAGAACGGTAAAGTAATCGTTGAAGGCGTAAACATGGCAACAAAACACAAAAAACCAAGATCACAGACTCAGACAGGCGGCATCATTAAACAGGAAATCGCAATCAACGCATCAAAAGTTATGCTTGTTTGCCCTAAATGTTCAGCTGCTACAAGAGTAGGTTACAAAATTTTAGACGACGGATCAAAAGTTAGATACTGTAAAAAGTGTTCTGAAACTTTGGACTAATAAAGGGAGGTAAGACTAAATGTCAAACTTAGCAAATTTATATAAAAGCGAAGTTGCACCTGCCTTAATGTCAAAATTTGGTTACAAATCAGTAATGCAAATTCCTAAAATTGACAAGGTAGTAATAAATATCGGTGTTGGCGAAGCTAAAGACAATCAGAAAGCGTTAGACTCTGCTGCAAATGACCTTGCAGTTATTACAGGTCAGAAGCCTGTACTCACAAAGGCAAAAAAATCAGTTTCTAACTTCAAATTAAGAGAAGGTATGAACATTGGTTGTAAGGTTACTTTGAGAGGCGAAAGAATGTACGATTTCATTGAAAGATTATTCTGCGTGGCACTTCCACGAGTAAGAGACTTCAGAGGAATCAGTGCAAACTCATTCGACGGACGCGGAAATTATGCTTTCGGTATCAAAGAACAGTTGATTTTCCCTGAAATCGAATTTGATAAAATCGACAAAATCAGAGGTATGGATATTGCGTTTATAACAACAGCACAGACAGATGAAGAAGCAAAAGAGCTTCTCACACTCATGGGTGCACCGTTTATAAAGGCGTAAGATTAGATTAGAAGAAAAAGAGCGGTAAAGAAACTTTAAAAAGATTCTTTACACCTCTTATACTTCAAGGGAAGGATGTAAATTATGGCTAAAAAAGCAATGATTTTAAAACAGCAGAAAACGCAGAAATACAAAACAAGAGAATACAACAGATGTAAAATCTGCGGAAGACCACATGCTTATCTTCGTAAATACGGTATCTGCCGTATCTGCTTCAGAGAATTAGCTTACAAAGGTCAGATTCCTGGCGTTAAGAAAGCAAGCTGGTAAAATTAAAATTTCAGCCTTTTAAAAAAGGCTAATAAAACAATAAAAACATGGTTTTAGGTAAGTCGTATCACCACAGGCGTGATAAACAATACCTTGAAAAGGAGGCAACAAAATGCAAATAACAGATCCAATTGCAGATATGCTTACAAGAATCAGAAATGCAGGCTCAGCAAAGCATGATACTGTTGATGTTCCGGCATCAAACATGAAAAAAGCTATCGCTGAAATCCTTTTGGAAGAAGGATATATCAAAAACTTCCAGTTAATCGACAACAGCACACAGGGTATTATAAGAATTACTCTTAAATACGGTGCTAACAAAAAGAATGTAATCAGTGGTTTGAAGAGAGTTTCAAAACCGGGCTTGAGAGTTTACTCAAAGAGCGAAGATATGCCTAAAGTATTAAAAGGCCTCGGTATAGCTCTTGTTTCAACATCAAAAGGAATCATGACTGATAAGAAAGCAAGACAGGAAAATGTCGGCGGCGAAGTACTCGCTTATATTTGGTAATGGAGGGTAAGGATTATGTCAAGAATAGGTAGAATGCCGATCTCTATACCAAGCGGTGTTGAAATCAAAATCGGCGACGAAAATGTTGTTACGGTTAAAGGTAAACTCGGAACTTTGGAACAGAAATTCAACAAAAACATGACAATAAAAGTTGAAAACAACGAAGTTCTTGTTACAAGACCTAACGATGATAAAGAGAACAGATCACTTCACGGTTTGACACGTACACTTATAGCTAATATGGTTAAGGGTGTAACAGACGGATTTACAAAAGAGCTTGAAATCAACGGTGTTGGTTACAGGGTTGCAAAACAGGGTAACAAAATAGTGATGAACCTCGGTTATTCACATCAGGTTGAAATGGAAGAAATTCCTGGAATCAAACTTGAATGCCCATCAGCAAACAAAATTACAGTAACCGGTCCTGACAAGCAGATTGTAGGTCAGTTTGCTGCAAAAATCAGAGAAAAAAGACCACCTGAACCATATAAAGGCAAAGGTATCAAATATGCTGATGAAGTTATTATCAGAAAAGAAGGTAAAACCGGTGCTAAGAAGAAATAAGCTTAGCATTGCAGCTTAAATCAATTTAAGTATGTTAAAGGAGTGAAAACAGTGATTAAAAAAGTTAGTAGCAATAAAGCAAGAATTAAGAGACATTATAGAATAAGAAATAAGATTAGCGGAACAGCTGAGAGACCAAGACTCAGCGTTTACCGTAGCTTAAATCATATTTACGCTCAGCTTATCGATGATGTAGCAGGCGTAACTTTGGCAAGTGCATCAACTTTAAGTGCTGAATTCGGAAAGAAGAACGGCGGAAATGTTGAAGCAGCAAAAGAAATCGGCTTAATGATAGCTAAAAAAGCAGCTGAAAAAGGTATTACAACAGTAGTATTTGACAGAAGCGGATATTTATATCACGGAAGAGTTGCTGCATTAGCTGACGGAGCCAGAGAAGGCGGACTTCAGTTCTAATGGAACTCGATAAGGAGGAGAAGAAAGCATGAATCAAACAAAAATAGATCCATCAGTTTTGGATATAAAAGAAAAAGTAGTTGCTTTAAACAGAGTTGCTAAGGTTGTTAAGGGTGGTAGAACATTCCGTTTCTCAGCTTTGGTTGTTGTAGGTGACGAAAACGGTAGAGTAGGATGCGGTATGGGTAAAGCTGCCGAAATTCCTGACGCTATCAGAAAAGGTATCGAAGATGCTAAGAAAAACATGGTTGAAGTTGCACTTTACAAAACATCAATTCCACACGAAATAATCGGTGAATTTGGTGCAGGAAGAGTTCTTCTTAAACCAGCAGCAGAAGGTACAGGTGTTATCGCCGGCGGAGCTGTAAGAGCAGTTGTTGAGCTCGCAGGTATCAGAGATATCAGAACAAAGTGCTTGAGATCAAACAATCCAAGAAATGTTGTTTGTGCAACAATTGAAGGTCTCAAGAACCTTATGAGTTTAAAAGAATCAGCCGATAAAAGAGGCAAAACTCCGGCAGAAATCGTTAAATAAGCTTTTAAGTTATTTTGTATTTGATAAGAAAGGAGTAGCTTTCAACTAAAAATTGAAAGCTCGGGGACAAAAAAATGGCTAAAATTAAAGTTGTTTTAAAGAAAAGCCTGATTGGACGCCTTGACAGTCATATCAAAACTGCCAATGCACTCGGCTTGAAAAAAATAAGAGATGAAAAAATCCATAACGATACACCTCAGATCAGAGGTATGGTTAAAAAAGTATCATATCTTTTAGATGTAGAAGAAATGTAATTTTACATTTTGACAGCACAAATAATTATGGAGGTGTATTTATACTATGAAAATCAATGATTTATCACCTGCAGCAGGAAGCACAAAAAAACGCTACAGAAAAGGTAGAGGTCATGCTTCCGGTAACGGAAAACAGGCAGGTAAGGGACATAAAGGTCAGAAAGCCAGATCAGGCGGCGGTGTAAGACCGGGCTTTGAAGGCGGACAGATGCCTTTGGCAAGAAGACTTCCTAAAAGAGGTTTCAAAAACCACTTCAGCAAAAAATATACAGAAATCACAATCGCAGATCTTGAAAGATTTGAAAACGGAACAGAAGTTACAGCAGAACTTCTTCTCGAAACAGGTGTGATTTCAAAAGTAAATGACGGAATAGTAGTTTTAAACAGAGGAGAATTAACCAAGAAGCTTACCGTAAAAGCTGCAAGATTTACAAAATCAGCTGCTGAAAAGATTAATGCTTTAGGCGGAAAGACAGAGGTGATCTAATATGTTACGCATATTAAAAGACGCATGGAAGATTCCTGATTTAAGAAAGAAAATCTTATATACAGTTCTTCTTTTGGTTGTTTTCAGATTTGGCGCACATATTCCGGTTCCTTTTGTAAACAGAGAGTTGTTGGAAACAATTTTCGGTGGAAACAATTCTTCATTGTTCGGTCTTGCAAACATCGTTTCAGGCCGTGCATTGCAGAATGCGACAATATTCGCAATGAGTATTACACCATATATCAACTCATCAATTATTATGCAGCTTCTTACAGTTGCTATCCCTGCTTTGGAAAGAATTTCTAAAGAAGGCGAAGAAGGAAGAAAAGTTATTGCAAGATGGACTCGTTATGTAACAGTTATCCTTGCATTCGTTCAGGCAACAGGCTTATGGCTTACAGTTGCAGCACAGAAGAATGTGCTTACTTTCTTCGTTGTTGTTCTTTCGTTCACAGCAGGTACTGCATTTCTTATGTGGCTTGCTGAGCAGATTAACGAAAAAGGCGTTGGTAACGGTATTTCCCTTATCATCTTCGCTGGTATCCTTTCAGGACTTCCAAGCGGAATACGCGCACTTGTTGGTAACAGCAAGAACTGGTTTATGCTCATTGTAGTTGCTGTAATAGCAGTTTTAATTATAGGTCTTATCGTATTCTTCGATAATTCCGAAAGAAGAATTCCGGTACAGTATGCAAAGATTACACGCGGAAGAAAAATGTATGGCGGACAAAGCACAAACATCCCGATTAAAATCATGATGTCAGGTGTTATGCCTATTATCTTCGCTGTTTCTTTGATGGCATTCCCTGCAACACTCGGACAGATGTTCGGTAAGGACGCTGCTTCCGGCGGTGTATGGGGCGGAATTATTTCCTGGTTCTCACCGGGACATCCGTTCTATTCAATATTGTACTTTTTGCTTATCATAGCATTCACATTCTTCTATACAGAAATTCAGTTCAATCCGATTGAAGTTTCAAACAATATCAAGAACAACGGCGGATTTGTTCCGGGCTTAAGACCTGGTAAACCAACAAGCGAGTTTATTGCAAAGGTTCTTCACAGAATCACATGGGTAGGCGCTTTCGTTATCGCAATGATTGCTATTCTTCCTACATTCTTTACAAGAATCAATCCTGCATTCTCATTTGGCGGAACATCAATCCTTATTGTAATTGGTGTTGCACTTGAAACAGTAAGACAGATTGAATCTCAGATGCTTATGAGACACTATAAAGGTTTTCTTGATTAATAAGAGTAAGAACCGTTTTGGTGAAATACCTTCGGGGCGGTCGGAAGATTGCCCCGTGAAATAAGAAAGGTACGGCGAAAATGATTTTAACAATATTGGGAGCACCGGGTGCCGGTAAAGGTACTATGGCAAAAGAATTATCCGAAGCTCTTAAAATTCCTACTATCTCGACAGGTGCATTGCTCAGAACTGAAATTTCGAGTGGAAGCAAGCGTGGAGAAATGATTGACGCACTTATATCAAAAGGAAATTTTGTTCCCGATGAGGTAATTGTTGAAATTTTGCTTGACCGTCTTAAAAATGATGACTGCAAAAACGGTTACATTTTAGATGGCTTTCCTCGTAATATTGAGCAGGCAACTCACCTTGCGGATTACGGAATAAAGCTGGATGCAGCTTTGCTAATCGAGGTTTCTGAAAAAGAAATAATCGAAAGACTTACGGGAAGAAGAGAATGTGAAAAATGCAGAGCAACTTATCACATAAAGTCAAACCCGCCAAAATATGCAGGAATGTGCGATGTTTGTGGCGGAAAGCTTGGAAGACGCTCTGATGACCGTAAGGATATAATCTTAAACAGAATTTCGATATATAAAAAGGAAACCGAGCCACTAATTTCTTTCTTTAAAGAAAGAGACCTTCTTATTGAAGTAAGAGGCGAAAAAACAGTGGCGGAAACTAAAAAAAGTGTATTTACAGCACTTGGTGTAAATGTATGATATATATTAAAAACAAAGAAGAAATTCTTCTTATGAAGAAAGCCGGTCAGATAACTAAGGGTGCGCTCACAAAGGCGCTTGAGGCTGTCAAACCGGGAGTTACAACTTTACAGCTTGATAAGATTGCAGCAGAATTTATTTCAAAATGCGGAGCTACTGCTTCATTCTATAAATATAACGGCTTCCCAAAGCACATTTGTGTATCTGTGAATAACGAGGTTGTTCACGGTATCCCCTCAAATAACAGGGTAATTCAGGAAGGCGATATTGTAAGTATAGACTGCGGTGCTTGTTATAAAGGTTATCATGGCGACTGTGCTGATACGGTGATAGTCGGAAATGTTTCGGACGAGATAAGAAAACTCGTTGAGGTAACAAGGGAAAGCTTTTATATCGGTATCAAAAATGCAGTAGACGGCAATCGTGTAGGCGACATTTCCGAAGCAATTCAAAGCTATGTGGAAAAAAACGGCTTTTCGATTGTCCGAGACCTTGAAGGTCACGGCATAGGAGCAAATCTTCACGAAGGTCCCTCAGTTCCGAACTTCGGGACAAAAGGAAAAGGTGCAAGACTTGTTTCAAATATGACGATAGCTGTTGAGCCTATGGTTAATATAGGCACATACAGAGTTGACTGTGATGAAAAAAACGGCTGGACTATCCGAACAGTTGACGGTAAATATTCTGCACATTATGAAAATACAATTCTTATCACTAAGGAAGAACCTATAATTCTGACAACGCTTTAAGGAGGCAGACTGAATGTATAAAATCGGAGATTTGGTTATATCAAAAAGCGGACGCGATAAAGACAGAGCCTTTATGGTTGTCGGAATAATAGATGAGGCTTATGTTTATATTGCAGACGGCTCTTTAAGAAAGCTTGAAAATCCTAAAAAGAAAAAGATAAAGCATCTTGAATTTTCCGGTCATGCAAGTGAGCGTATAGCACTTAAACTGAGTGAAGATGAAAAAATAACAAACTCTGAGCTCAGAAAAATGTTAAAGGATAAGGCTGAAGCTTTGTCCGAAGATGCAGATAAATAAAGTGATAACGCAATAAACACGGAGGGAAAAAGTATGGCTAAAGATGATGTACTTGAGTTAGAGGGTACAGTGCTTGAAGCTTTGCCAAATGCGATGTTCATAGTTGAACTCGAAAACGGCCATAAGATTACAGCACATATATCAGGTAAACTCAGAATGCATTATATTCGTATTTTGCCTGGTGATAAGGTAACACTTGAAATGTCACCTTACGACCTTACAAAAGGCAGAATAGTATGGAGAGCAAAGTAAGCAATTATTAAAATTTAAGCTAAAAAAAGAACAATATAAAAGTTCACGACAAAGATGGAGGTAAATGAAAATGAAAGTAAGACCATCAGTTAAAAAAATTTGTGAAAAATGTAAAGTTATTCGCAGAAAAGGTAACATAATGGTTATTTGCGAAAACCCTAAGCATAAACAGAGACAGGGTTAATCCTAAAATTTAGGGAAATTTTTCTGTATAAAATCAAATTTTTTATGAAAAGGTGCGGCTGTATAGGATTTTTAAAAAAGTCTTATAAATCTTTTATATAAAACATTTGCTTTTAAAATATAAAAAAAGAAAAACAAAACAAAAAGAATTTTAAACACAAGCGGAAAACCGCACAAAACTAATTATTTAAAAACAAACAAAACACACTAGGAGGTGCAAGTTTACTATGGCAAGAATAGCTGGTATCGATTTGCCAAGAGAAAAAAGAGTTGAAATCGGTTTAACTTATATTTATGGTATCGGTTTGTCCTCTTCAAGAAAGATTTTGGCTGAAACAGGAATTAATCCTGATACAAGAGTAAAAGACCTTACAGATGATGAAGTGGCTAAACTCAGAGACAATATTGATAAAAACTTTAAAGTTGAAGGTGATCTTCGCCGTGACATTGCTATGGATATCAAGCGTTTGATTGAAATCGGCTGTTACAGAGGTCAGAGACACAGAAAAGGTTTACCTTGTCGTGGCCAGAGATCAAAAACAAATGCCAGAACAAGAAAAGGTCCAAGAAAGACCATGGCTAACAAAAAGAAATAATTGATCTGTTTTTAAAGTTTCGATGAAAGGAATGATAAATTAAAATGGCTAAAGCGGTTAAAAAAACAACCAGAAGAAGAAAAGAGAAGAAGCACATAGAAAAAGGAAGCGTGCATATTCAGTCTTCTTTCAATAATACAATAGTTACAATCACAGACATGGCAGGAAATGCTTTGTCTTGGGCAAGTGCAGGCGGACTCGGTTTCAGAGGTTCAAAGAAAAATACTCCTTTTGCAGCACAGATGGCTGCAGAAACAGCAGCAAAAGCTGCTATGGAGCACGGTCTTAAAACTGTTGAAGTTTTCGTTAAAGGTCCGGGTGCAGGAAGAGAAGCTGCAATCAGAGCATTGCAGACAGCAGGTTTGGAAGTTGTTATGATTAAGGATGTAACTCCTATACCACACAACGGATGCAGACCACCAAAAAGAAGAAGAGTGTAGTTTTATTAAAATGGAGGTGTAAGAACACATGGCAAGATATACAGGTGCTGTATGTCGTTTGTGCAGAAGAGAAAATCAGAAGCTTTTCTTAAAAGGCACAAGATGTTATACAGAAAAATGTTCATTCAATAAAAGAGCTTATGCACCGGGTCAGCACGGTCAGGCTAGAAAAAAGGTATCCGAATACGGATTACAGCTTCGTGAAAAACAGAAAACAAGAAGATATTACGGTGTATTGGAAAGCCAGTTTGCAAGCTATTATGAAATGGCTGTTAAAAAAGAAGGAATCACAGGTGAAAACCTTCTTATCATCTTGGAAAGCAGACTCGATAATATTGTTTACAGATTAGGTTGGGCAACTTCAAGACCTGAAGCAAGACAGCTTGTAAGACACGGTCATTTTGAAGTAAACGGTGAGAAGGTAAATATTCCTTCATATCTCGTTAAAGCCGGTGATACAATCGTTATCAAAGACAAGAGCCGTTCAAGTGAAAAAATTAAGGCTATCCTTGATACAACAGATTCAAGAGTTGTTCCGGGCTGGTTGTCTGTTGACAAAAATTCTCTCAGTGCAACAGTTGTAAAAATGCCTGCAAGAGAAGATATAGATTTGCCAATCGAGGAACATCTTATTGTCGAATTATATTCAAAATAATAACATTTTGCTTGTCAAAAGTGTTTTCAAAAGCACTTTTGACAGCATAAAGATGTTTTTATATTTGAAAAAAGAGACCCATAAGATTGTTTGCAAGTAAATCTCACATTACAGTAATTTACGATCATATAGAATACACCCCAAGGGGTGAAGGAGGGTCAAACAATGATATCAATCGAAAAACCAAATATCGAATTTTTAGGAGCTTCACCATCTGGTGATTACGCTAAATTTTCATTGTCTCCGTTAAACAGAGGCTACGGCACAACACTTGGAAACAGTATGAGAAGAATACTTCTTTCTTCACTTGAAGGTGTAGCACCGACAAGTATCAAGATAGACGGTGTAGTTCATGAGTTTTCAACAGTTCCGGGCGTTCAGGAAGATGTTACCGAAATAATTTTAAATGTTAAAAATATTGCGGCAAAACTTCACTGTGAGGGAGCAAAGACAGTTGTTCTTGAAGCTAACGGCGAATGTGAACTTACAGCGGGCGATATAAAGCCTGATGCTGAAGTAGAGATTATGAATCCTGAACTTCACATTTGCACACTTAACAAGTCAGCAAAATTCAGAATGGAAATCGTTTTGGATAAGGGAATCGGTTATGTAGCTTCCGAGAATAATAAAAACGCATCACTTCCTGTTGGTGCAATTCCGGTCGATTCAATTTATACTCCTGTTAAAAAGGTTAATTCAACCGTAGAAAATGTAAGAGTAGGTAATAAGACCGACCACGATAAGCTCACATTGGAAGTGTGGACAAACGGCGTTATGACAGCCGACGAAGCTGTTGGCTGGGCTGCAAAAATAATGACAGAACATCTCGAATTATTTGTAGGCTTATCAGAAGAAGCTAAGAAAAGCAACATAATGGTTGAAAAAGAAGAAGATTATAAAGAAAAAGTTCTTGAAATGACTATTGAAGATCTTGACCTTTCTGTTCGTTCTTATAACTGTCTTAAGAGAGCAGGAATTAACAATGTTGAAGATCTTTCAAAGAAAACTCAGGAAGAAATGATTAAGGTTAGAAACCTCGGAAGAAAATCTATGGAAGAGGTTATTTCTAAGCTTGAAGCTTTGGGCTTAACACTTGCTGAAGAGGAAGAATAAGCGAAGGCTTTTAAAAAAATTCCGAGTTAAATATTTCACTGCAGGGTTTTATAAAAACACCTTGCTGTAAAAGGGGGAAATTAAAATGGCTAATAAAAGAAAATTAGGTCGCCCTACCGACCACAGAATGGCTATGCTCAAAAATCTTACAACAGCTCTTTTGGAACACGGCAAAATTGAAACAACAGTTGCAAGAGCTAAAGAAACAAGAGCATTAGCTGAAAAAATGATAACTTTGGGAAAAACCAATACATTGCATTCAAGAAGACAGGCGCTCTCTTTTATTACAAAAGAAGATGTTGTTACAAAGCTTTTTGAAGAAATCGCTCCAAAATATGCGGACAGAAACGGTGGTTACACAAGAATTACTAAAACTTTTGAACGCCGCGGCGATGCAGCTTTGATGTCTGTTATTGAATTAGTATAGGAGGTAAAAACTCATGAGAGAAGGAATACATCCAAAGTATGAAAAAACAACAATAACCTGTGCTTGCGGTGCAGTTTATGAAGTTGGCTCAACAAAAGAAAATGTTCGTGTTGAAATCTGTGCAAAATGTCATCCTTTCTACACAGGAAAACAGAAGCTCGTTGATACAGGCGGACGTGTTGAGAAATTTAAGAAGAAATTCGGTATCTAATTGGTGGCGGCCCTGTGCGGTCGCCCACTAAAAAACTCATAACTTTTTAAAATATGTATCAAATTCATAAAAACTTCATATAAAAGTTATATAATTTGCAAGGTTAAGAACCTCAAAATTTCTTAAAGGTGTCAGAAACTTTACAACTTTGTTACATATGAAAAAAAGTATTGACAAATGCATTTTATTTTGATAAAATGTTAGCGTAGAGGTCGAACTCTACTGCTTTTTCTGTATTAATAATACGAAAAAGCATACATAAAATCGTAAAAAAAATATATTATAAAAACATTTTTTAGGAGGAACATCCACTATGAAAAAACTTACAAGAGTTTTATCAGTAGTAATGGCAATCGCAATGTTGTTCACAATGTCTATGTCAGCTTCAGCTGCTACATACACAGATGTGAAAGCAGAAGATTCATACTACGAAGCTGTAGAAGCTTTATCAGCACTTGGTGTTGTTAAAGGCTACGAAGCAGGTGATTTCCAGCCAGAAGGCAAAATCACAAGAGCAGAAGCTGCTGCTATCATTATGAGAATAATGGGCATGGCTGCTGTAGAAAACACAAGAATTAACACACAGTTCACAGACGTAACATCAGAACACTGGGCATCAGGCGTTATCGCTGCTGCTGCTGATTCTGCAATCGTTAACGGTATGGGCGATGGCACATTTGCTCCATCTGCTGAAGTAACATACGACCAGGTTGTAAAAATGCTCGTTTGTGCAATGGGTTACCAGAAAAAAGCTGAAGCTTCAGTTGCTGCTGGAACAAACGTATTCCCAACAGGTTACAACATCGTTGCAAACCAGAAGAGAATTACAGAAGGAACAGCTAAAACAGAAGGCGGCGCTACAAGAGGCACAGTTGCAAGACTCGTTTACAACGCTCTTACAGTAAACCTTATGGACCAGACATCATTTGGTACAGATGTTGAATTTAAAGAAATTGAAAAAGCTTCTATCCTCTGGACAAAATTAAATGCTATCCAGATCGAAACAAAGATTGCTTCAATTCCACTCGATCCTGCACAGAACAAAATTACAATCATCCCTACAAAATATGATGATGTAACAGTTAAAAACGGATACACACTTCCAGGTTCTGTTAAAAAAGGTGATGTAGACCTCGCTGGTTTACAGGGACTTACAGTTAAAGCTTTAGTTGATATCACAGATAAGGCTGATCCTGTACTCTTAGCAGTATTCCCACAGGGTTCTAAAAATGCTGAATTAGTTGTTGACCCACAGTTATTTGAAGATTTCGCTCTTCAGGCTGGTTCATCAACAGTTTACAATCCTAACATCAGATACTACAAATCAGCTGATGATTCAACACCTAATACATCTTCAAAAATCGAAGCTCCATTTGTTGCTTACATGAACATGAACACAGTTTATACATCATCAACTGGTGATGATGAAAGCGATGTTGCAGTTGCTCTTAACGGTATTATCGGTTCAGGTAATGTAAACAAAGTTACAACAAATAACAAAGCTTACAGATTCGTTGATACAGATAACAATGGTAAATATGATACACTCTTCATCGACAGCTCAGCTTCATTCGTAGTTGGTAAAATTGTTGATAAAGAAATCTACAGAGACAACTCAGCATCTATCTTCAACTCAGGTTTAGTATTTGATGGAACAAAAACATACAACTTTGCTCCATTGGATCTTGATACAGAAGATGAAAAAGTTTCATACTCAATCAAAGATGCTGAAGGAAACAAATTAGCATTCGAAGATATCAAAGTTGGCGATATCCTTACTGTTGCTCAGTCATATGACAGTGACATCTGGTACTATGACATCACAGTTTCTTCTGCTTCAGCAGTTGAAGGAACAATCACAACAGTTTCAACTGAAAAAGTTAAAGGCGGAGCTACAATCGACTACTATGAAATCGATGGCAAAGCTTACAGAGTAAATGGTGCTGCTACTTCTTCTAAACTTGAAGCAGGTATAGCTGGTACATTCAATATTACAGCTGATGGTGCTATCATTTCTTACGAACTCCAGGCATCAGCTAAAGCTTATGGTATCGTTGTTGCTACAGGTGCTAAATCAGGCACATTCTCAAACGGTGTTCAGGCTCAGATTTTGACAAAAGAAGGAACACTCAAAACATTAGATTTTGCTACAAATGTTGAATTCAACGCATCAGGTTCTGATGTTGCATCAAATGTAGATGCTGACAGTTCTACAGCTGGCTTCCAGCCAAACGCTGCATTCTCTATCTCAGCTGGTACAATCGTAATCTATGAAACAAATTCAGATGATGAAATCAGAAGAATTTATACAACACAGGCTGCTATCGAAGCTAAAGACGACGATGTGAAACTCGTTCCTTCATTGTCAGCTACTTACGATGCTGATTCAGCAAAAATCGATGGTAAATATATGACAGAAGATACAGTTGTAATCGGAGTTCCAAGTGCTGGTTCAGTAGGTGACAAAGATAAATATTCTGTTGCTTCAATAGACGCTTTAGATGAAACAACAACATATACAGGTACACTCGTATATGATGCATCTTCTAAAGAAGTTCAGCTCGCATTTATCACAAACATGCTTGTAAAACCTGCTTACGACACAGTTCCATTTGTTGTAACAGGAAAATCTACAACAAGTGTTAACGGTGAAAAGAGAGACAGATTTACAGGTTACATCGAAAACAAAGAAGTTTCTTATGTTCTTGCAGATTCTGATGATCTCACAGTTATCGGTATGACAGGTGAAGTTGTTGCTACATCAAAAGCTGCTGTTGCTGCTTTCGATATCGGTGTAAACGACGTTATCCAGGTTGTTCTTAATGCAAACGAAGAAATCGTTTCTTACAGACATATCATGAAATATGATGTTGACGAAGATGGTACTGGTGCTGATACTGCTGAAGGTTACATCGCTATGGTAGCTTCAGCTGGTAACGAAGATTCAGATACAACTCAGACAGCTGTTCTTACAAAACTTTCAGATGGTACTGCTTCAGCTCACAATGCTGCTGTTACAAACAAACAGGTATATGGTTACGCTGCAGCTGGTAGAGTAAACAAAGTTACAAACAGAGGAATTGAACTCTTCAAATCTGTTAATACATCATCTCTTAACACTGTTGCATTGTTAACAGCTCAGTCAAACATTAATGACGCTGCTTACAATCCAAACAACATCGTATATGCTTATGGTAACACATATTCAAAAGTTAAAACAAGCGTATTTGATGCAGTTAAGACATTTGATACAGTAGGTTCAGGTGTTGATGCAAATCTTGTAACTGACCTTGCTAAAGCAGATGACGTCGTTTACCTCTACAGCTTTGACGGAACAAATGTTCTCGGATTTATCGTAGACGTAGCTTCAAACAACTAAGATTAACTAAATCTTAAATAAAAAAGAGTGTTCCCTTGTGGAACACTCTTTTTGTGTTATATTGGTTCTTTGTCAATGCTTTGGATAAAAAAGGCTCTTTGTCAATAGTTGTGGTGAAAAAAGTTATGACGAAATATTAATGATATTGCTTTTTTAACATCCCCTTTAGACTATATTCCAAGATACTCCCTTGCATTTTCAAACGATATATCTTTTACTAATTTCTCAAGTAACTTCGGACAATTCGGATATTCCCCGTTTTCTACCCAGTTTCCGATAATATTACAAAGTATTCTTCTGAAATACTCATGTCTTGGGTATGAAAGAAAGCTTCTCGAATCAGTAAGCATACCGATAAAAGCACCTAAACAGCCAAGATTTGAAAGAGCCTTCATCTGTGCCTCCATGCCGTCCTTCTGGTCACAGAACCACCAGCCTGAGCCGAACTGAATTTTGCCCTTTATTCCACCGCCCTGGAAGTTTCCAAGCATTGTTCCGATAACATAGTTGTCTTTCGGATTTAAGGTATATAAAATTGTTTTTGGCAATTTGGATTTTTTGTGCATCGCATTTAAAATGCCTGCAAGCTCTTTTGCGATTGTTCCGTCATTTATAGAGTCAAAGCCTGTATCAGGTCCTAAAACAGAAAACATTTTTTCGTTGTTGTTTCTTATAGTATTCATATGAAGCTGCATAGCAAAGCCGTAATCTGCATATTTTTCGCCTAAAAAAATAAGAAGTGCTGTCTTATATTTGTCAGCCTCATCTTTTGTGATTTTCTGTCCAGCCATTGCTTTTTTGAAAATCAAATCAGCTTCCTCGTCAGTGCAAGGTGAGAAGAACACATCGTCAAGTCCATGGTCAGAAATTCTGCATCCAACAGATTTAAAGAAAAGAAGTCTTTCCTCCAAAGTGTTTTTAAGGTCATTAAAATCCTCTATAACTCTTCCCGATACAACAGAAAGCTTTATAATATAGCTTTTAAATTCATCATTTTCAATCTTTATTGCCTTATCAGGTCTGAAAGTAGGAAGAACAAGTGTATCACAGCTTGGATTTTGTGCGATTGCTATATGATATTCCAAAGTATCAGCTGGGTCATCAGTTGTGCAGATACATTTTACATTAAATTTCTTAAAAATTGAAAAAACATTAAAATCAGGCGAATTTATTTTTTCATTTGCCTTTTTCCATATTTCGTCAGCACTAAGCGGTGATAACGGCTCTTTTATATCAAAAAATCTCTGGAGCTCAAGGTGTGTCCAGTGATAAAGCGGATTTCCGATAAGATATGGCATAACCTCTGCCCACTTTAAAAATTTCTCATAATCGCTTGCGTCACCTGTTATATAATATTCATCAATTCCGTAGCTACGCATCGCTCTCCATTTGTAATGGTCGCCGTAAAGCCACAGCTCTGTTATATTTTTAAATCTTTTATTTTCTGCAATTTCTTTTGGACTAAGATGACAATGATAGTCGAAAATCGGCATACTCATCGCACTTTTAAAAAGTGTTTTTGATGTTTCTGTTTCCAAAAGAAAATCATTCCCCATAAATTCTTTCATAATATATAGTTCCTCCAATACCTCTTTTAATCTATTATTACACTTTTTTCTAAAAAAGTCAATAAAGTTCACATAAAATTACCAAAAACAGCTTATTTATTGACTTTTTTCCCTCAATATGATATTATAGTTTTTGTGAAAGGTGATGTTAAAATGAAAATTTATAATAATATATCGGAGCTTATCGGAAAAACTCCGCTAGTTAAACTTAATAACATAAAAAAAGAAGAAAATCTATATGGTAATATCCTTGCAAAGCTTGAATATTTCAATCCTGCAAGCTCAATAAAAGACAGAGCAGCATTTGAAATGCTTGATGCTTATGAAAAGGCAGGACTTTTAAATAAAGATAACGTTATAATTGAGCCGACAAGCGGAAATACAGGGATAGGATTATGTGCAATTTGTGCCTCAAAAGGCTATAAAACTATAATTGTAATGCCCGAGAGTATGAGTGAAGAAAGAAAAAAAATAATGAAATTCTTAGGTGCAGAGCTTGTTCTCACAAAAAAAGATGAGGGAATGCCTGGTGCTATAAAAAAAGCTTATGAACTAAAAGAAGAAATTAAGGGAAGCCTTATTGCAGGGCAGTTTGAAAATCCTGCTAACCCCGAAGCTCACTATAAAACAACAGGTCCTGAAATTTGGGAGGATACAGATGGAAAAATTGATATT
The DNA here is from genome assembly GCA_045661305.1 of Clostridia bacterium. GTDB lineage: Bacteria > Bacillota > Clostridia > UMGS1840 > UMGS1840 > UMGS1840. The sequence goes on from JAZRFJ010000006.1 coordinate 80,784, forward strand.
TTAGTTTGCGGAATAGGTACAGGCGGAACTATAAGCGGTACAGGCAAATTTTTAAAAGAAAAAAACCAAAATATAAAAATAGTTGGCGTTGAGCCTTTTTCTTCACCGTTTTTATCACAGAATAAATCAGGACCGCACGCAATTCAGGGAATAGGTGCAGGCTTTATTCCAAAAATTCTTGATACAAAAATATATGATGAAATAATAACTGTAAAGGATGAGGACGCACTTTCTTATTCTAAGCTTATTGCAAAAAAAGAAGGTCTTATGGTCGGAATTTCTTCGGGTGCTGCCCTTTTTGGTGCAATAAGTCTTGCAAAAAAAGAGGAAAACAAGGATAAAAATATCGTTGTCGTTTTGCCTGATACTGCGGAAAGATATATCTCGACTTCTCTTTTTGACTTTTCTGACTGATTTTTTATTTCGTTTCACATACTCAGCCTCGCGGCGTCTGTGCGATCGCTAGGAGGGGGATAGGGGTCATAGGGGGACAAGGGGGAAACACCGAAAGGTTCCCCCATCCCCCTATAAAGAAAAAATAAAAATTTGAACAATTTAGCTTTCCAATAACATAATGGGACAAAGAAAACAGAACAATTTAATAAAAAAACTTGAAATATTCACAAATATATAGTATAATATAATGTAATGCACGAAAAAAGAAAGGGAGGTATCAAAAGACTATGAAACGACTTATGGCTATCGACTACGGTGACAGAAGAATAGGGATTGCAGTTTCAGATATGCTACTCATTACAGCACAGCCTGTTGGTTTTATAACTGTAAGTGGAAAAAAGGACGCTGTAGCTAAGCTTAAAGAAATTTATTCACAGTATGATATCTCAAAAATAATTTTCGGTCTGCCGAAAAACATGGATGGAACAGAGGGAGAGCGAGCGCAGATTGTCCGCGATTTTGCAAAAAGATTAGGCGATGAAGTAAATTGTGAGGTCGATTTTTTTGACGAAAGACTGACTACTGTCCGTGCAGAGCAAACGCTTAATGCGCTAAATGTAAAAGGCAGAAAAAAAGAGGGCAAAAAAGACAGTTTAAGTGCCGTTTTAATCCTTCAGGGATATATGGCTGTTCATAACTAAAAAGAAAAGAGGTAAATAAAATGGAAGAAATGGAAAAAATCACTTTATATGATGAAAACGATAAGCCTTGCGAATATGAGCTTATAGACTTATTTGAATATAACGATAATGTTTATGGCGGATTTGCACCTATTTTAGGGGAAGAGTCTGACGGACTTGAGGAGGAAGTTGAAGTCGTTATGCTCAAGGTAATTGAAAAAGACGGCAAAGAGTGCTTTATGGAGATAGCTTCAGAGGAAGAAGAAATGGAAGCTTTCCAAGAGCTTGTAAGAAGACAGATGGCACTTGACGAGGATTAAACAGGGAATGTAAAAAAAGTCCAGAACGCAAAAAAGAAACCTGGCATTGAATTTTAGAGATTTTTGTGAAATTTTGCTTTTGAAATTGTCAAAAAATTTGTACTTTTTAAAATTCTTTAAAAATTTTCTTTTTTGCTATGAAAAAACTTCGCCTCTCGCTGTATACACATACAGCTTCGGGTGTCCCAAAGCTTTGCTTTGGCTCAGTTTTTCCATTCTGGAGCTTTTTTTCCTATCCCCTGTGTGAGTGAAAGGAAAATGAAAAATGCAACTATGCTCAAGATGCAAAAAGAATATGGCAGTATTGTTTGTTACAAAGGTCGAAAACGGAAAACAGACTTCCGAGGGCCTTTGCTTTGAGTGTGCAAAAGAGCTTGGAATAAAGCCTTTTGATCATATTATGAAACAGCTTAATATTTCTGACGAAGAATTGGAAAGTATGAATGAACAGCTTTCAGAAATGCTTGGTGACCCTGATATGATGGGCGATAATATGATGATGATGAACGAGATGCTCGGTGGGATTGCACCATTACAAAATTCTTCACAGGAAAGTGGCAACGCTTCTTCTGATACTGCTGATAAAAAAGATAAGAAAGCAAAACAAAACAGTAAAAAAAGGTCAATGCTTGAAAACTATGGCACTAACCTTAACGAAAGAGCAAAAAACAACGAGATTGACAGAATTATCGGGCGTGATACTGAAATCATGCGTGTTATAAATATTTTAAACCGCAGAACTAAAAATAACCCCGTTCTTCTGGGTGAGCCGGGTGTCGGAAAGACAGCTATCGCAGAAGGGTTAGCAGTTAAAATTGTGCATAAGGAAGTTCCCGAAAAATTACTTGACGCACAGATTTATCTTGTTGACTTTGCAGGAATGATAGCAGGAACACAGTTTCGCGGTCAGTTTGAACAAAGACTTAAAGCTGTTATAACTGAGGCTATTGAAAGAAAAAATGTTATTCTTGTTATAGATGAGCTCCATAATATCGTTGCGGCAGGCGATGCCAACGGTGCAATGAATGCGGCAAATATCTTAAAGCCTTACCTTGCAAGAGGTGAGCTGAGAATAATTGGTGCAACTACTCCGACAGAATACAGACAGCATATCGAAAAGGATTCTGCTTTAGAGAGAAGATTTGCACCTGTTATAGTAGATGAACCTGATGTTTATGAAACGATAAACATCTTAAACGGTATAAAAAGCTACTATGAGGACTTCCACAAAGTGCATTATTCCGAGGAAGCGATAGAAACTGCCGCTATAATGGCTGACCGTTATATTTTTGACAGAAAACTGCCTGATAAGGCAATTGACCTTCTTGATGAGTGCGGTGCTGTTAAAAATGTTACAAATAATGAGCTTGTGAAATTAAAAGCTATGAATGAAGAGCTTGAAAAGCTTGTAGACTTACAGAATACTCCTGTTTCAGAGGGAAGTGTTGAAGAATATCAGAAGCTTTCCGAGTATAAAATTCAGGAATGTCATTTAAGAGACGCTATAAAAGAGCTTGAAAGAACATCAATCCGCGAGGTTTCTACTGAGGATATTGCAACAGTAATCGAAACAATGACAAAGATACCTGTAAGAAATATTACAGGCATCGAGGCAAAAAATCTTATAAATCTTGAAGAAAAGCTTTCAAAAAGAATTGCGGGACAAATTGACGGTGTAAAGGCTGTAAGCAGTGCTGTAAGACGAGGAAGAGCAGGACTAAGTGCAAAAAGAAAGCCAACTTCATTTATTTTCGCAGGTCCGACAGGAGTAGGAAAAACAGAGCTTGTAAAAGCGTTAGCATATGAGCTTTTCGGAACTGAAGAAAGCATTATAAGATTTGATATGTCCGAATATATGGAGAAACACACAGTTTCAAAGCTTATAGGCTCACCACCTGGATATGTTGGCTATGATGATGCAGGACTTTTAACTGAAAAAATAAGAAAAAAACCGTATTCAATCATTCTTTTTGATGAAATTGAAAAAGCACATAAAGATGTTTTCAACCTTCTTTTACAAATCCTTGATGACGGTATTCTTACTGACAGCCACGGAAGAACAGTTCGTTTCTATAATGCAATAATAGTTATGACTACAAACGCGGGCAGTGAAGCGAAAAGTGCTTCTTTAGGTTTCACACAAAATGAAACAAAGGCTGCAAAAGAAAAAGTAAATGAAGCTTTGAAAAGCTATTTCCGTCCCGAATTTTTAAACCGCGTTGACAGAGTTGTGGTATTTGACCCTCTTACAAAAGATGAACTTGAAAAAATTGCGGGAATCATGCTTGGCAAGGTAAAAGAAGCATTAGAAATGAAAAAGCTTCATATGGACTGGACAGATAATGTTGTTTCATATCTTGTTAAGAATGGATTTTCTGATAAATTCGGTGCAAGACCGTTAAGACGACTTATCGAGAAAGAAATCGAAGATAAGATTGCTGATATGTATATTATGTCTGAAATAAAAGACGGTGACAGATTTACTGTTGATTGCGAGAATGATGAAATAAAAATTTTGGTTTAGTCATAACCACCGCACGCCCGGTGGTTATGACTCGGGCCAAGGCAATGAGAAAATGGGGTAGAACGGACAAACTAAGCCCGCAGGGGTAGCCCGAAGCTGTATGTGTATACAGCGAGAGGCGAAGTTTGTTCGTAGCATAAATCCATAACTGTTTCTTCTTGCAAACCATAATATAAGAACATACTTGATATATTTCTTGAAGGCTTTATGCGTTCTGCACCATTTAATCGGGCCAAGGCGATGAGAAAATGGGGTGGAACGGACAAACTAAGCCCGTAGGGGTGACCCGAAGCTGTACAAAGGTACAGCGAGAGGCGAGGTTTGTTCGTAGCATAAGGCCATAACTGTTTCTTCTTGCAAACCATAATATAAGAACATACTTGATATATTTCTTGAAGGCTTTATGCGTTCTGCACCATTTAATCGAGCCTTTTGATATTTTCAATTATAGAATTTATCTTTATTTCTTCTGCTAACAAAGGGTCATTATAAATGTCCTTTTTTGTTATTCTGCTGTGTATTTTGATTGTTGAAGTTTTTTTCGCACGGTTTAAAAACTTCTTCCCTGTTTCATTTAAAGCAAGAACCCTTGTGTAGCTTGGCATAACATCTGATTTCTTTAAGTCAAAAACAATACTTAAAATTGCCCTTCTAATTCTTGGTGCAATATATCTTTTGCAATATATTTCAGATACAATTTTTTCTAAATCGGTACAAGCTTTATGCTTTAGTATTCTGTTATTAAGCCCCTCGGAAATATTCATTATATCAGAAAAATTGTTTTCATCACCAATATTAAGCTTATAGGAAAGGAGTAACCCAAGAGCCTCATCATATGAGTAATATGGGATTTTATCTTCATACGGTAAAAAATCAGAGTAAGGCTTATTCTCTTTTATAATCTCTCTTATAAAGCTTGCTGAAGCGTAATTTTCGTTTGTAATCTGAGAATCATGGTCTGTATATTCTCTTTTTACAGTATATGGAACTATTTTTGAATTAAGCTTTTTTAAGGCTTTTATATATTCAACTCCGAGAATATTGTTTGAAGAACGCAGAATCTCGTTTTGCGATACACAAGCACCATAGGTTTTTCCTGACTTTAAATTCTCTTTTATTTTTTCATCACTAATCTCAAAAAGTGCCTTTTCAAGCTCATCTACACTTCCGCATTCACTTCCGAAAGAAAGAAAGTCAACACCTCCGAGTGCGTCTAATATATATACCCCATAATGTGCATAAAACTGTGCAGACTGGAGTGCAAATCTCGGAGGAATTGAAAGAACGAGGTCAGCACCGTTTTCAACTGCTTTTTCTGCACGGAAATACATATCCGCTATTGCAATTTCGCCTCTTTGCACAACATTTGGACTCATAACACAAACAATGCACTCTGGGGAAAGTGCATCTCGTGTTTTTTCTATATGAAGCTTATGTCCGTTGTGAAAAGGATTATATTCACATATAATTCCTGCAGTTTTCATATTTCCTCCGAAGGATTGGACTGTTTAAAAAATTAGTTTTTAAACAGTCCCTTTTTTAAGGGGATAGGGAAAAAAGCTTCAGAACGGACAAACTGAGCCAAAGCAAAGCTTTGGGACACCCGAAGGCGTACAAAGGTACGCCGAGAGGCGAAGTTTGTTCGTAGCAAAAAGGCTTAAAAACATAGAAAAAATTGAGTAATATGAGATTTTTTAGCCAATTTAATATGTTTTACCAACTACAAACTGCCTACAATCCTTATTATTATCGCCTTTTTGCGTTCTGAACTTTTTTAACATCCCCTTTATGATTTGTAATCTAAAAGCTTCATGTTCTTAATTAAATATTCTCCGCCTGAATAAACGGTAAGAACAAGCATAATTATTGAGAAAATTGCGTTATACGGAAGCGGGAATATCATAATGAGATATTTTTCTAAAATTATAGCGATTATACCTATCATCTGGAATGTTGTTTTGATTTTTCCACTCCATGCCGCCGCAATAACAGTTCCTGTTGATGCTGCAACAAGTCTTATTGCTGACACCATAAATTCTCTTGCAATTATTATAACAGCAATTATACCGCTGAATTTTCCTGCTCCTACTAACATTATAAGAGCAGAAGTAACAAGAATTTTATCAGCAAGCGGGTCTAAGAATTTTCCGAAATTAGTAATCTGATTATATTTTCTTGCAATATGTCCGTCTATAAAATCTGTGAGCGAAATAAGTATGAAAAGACTTGCTGATATAATGTCATAGTAAGGCTTATCAATAAAATATATAAAAAATATAAAAACAGGTACTAAAAGTATTCTTAGTATAGTAATTTTGTTTGCAGTTGTCATTTTTTTCTTTCCTTTCTTCTTTCTTAAGGGATAGGGAAAAAAGCTTCAGAATGGACAAACAGAGCCAAAGCAAAGCTTTGGGGCACCCGAAGCTGTATGTGTATACAGCGAGAGGTGATGTTTGTTCATAGCAAAAAAGAATTTTCTTAATCATACATTAAAATAGCGAATTGCTTTGTTTCATATTTTTTTAAGTTCTTTTTTGCGTTCTGGACTTTTTTAACATCCCTCTTTATTCCTCCGTATTTTGTTCCATTTCCCTTTCCATCTGCTGCATTACCCTTGCATTAAGCTCTTCTGCGGCATTGTAGCCAAGCTTTTTCTGTCTGTTGTTCATAGCGCCAACCTCTACAACAACAGCAAGATTTCTTCCTGGTTTTACAGGAATAGTAAGAGAGGGAACATCAATTCCTAAAATATTTGTGTACTGCGTAGTAAGACCAACTCTGTCATAATGCTTCTGAGGGTCCCACGCCTCTAAATTTATAACAAGGTCAATATTGGCAGTCTGCTTTATACTTCCCATACCGAAAATTCTTTTTACATCAATTATTCCGATACCTCTTATTTCAATAAAGTGTCTTATCGTTTCAGGTGCAGAGCCGTAAAGAGTGTAATCAGAAACTCTTTTAATTTCAACGGCATCGTCTGCAACAAGTCTGTGACCTCTTTTTACAAGCTCTATTGCTGTTTCAGATTTTCCTACACCGCTTTCACCTGTAATTAAAACACCTTCACCATACACCTCGGATAAAACTCCGTGAATGGTAATTCTCTCAGCAAGCTCAACCGATAAAAAAGAAATGAGATTTGCCATAAAACGAGAGGTGGTCTGTTTTGAACGCAAGATTGGGATTTTAAATTCCTTTGCCGCATCTATAATTTCAGGGAAAACCTCCAAATCTCTTGAGATAAAAAGGGCAGGTATACCTGTTTTAAAAAGCGACCGCATACAATGAAGTCTTTCTTCAGGCAGAATTTTGCTCATATAGGTCATTTCAACCTTTCCTAAAACCTGAAGACGGTTCGGGTCAAAATAATCAAAAAAGTCAACTAACTGTAACCCGGGTCTGTTTACATCTGTTGTTCTGATATGAATCTTATCAAGGTCACATTCGTTATATATCGTTTCAAGCTTGAATTTGTCTGCAATTTGCTTAATCGTAACAAAAAATTCACTTGTTTTCATAGCTTCCTCCCATTTAGTAAGCATTATACCAATATTATACATTACATTTAAAAAAAAAGCAATATTAAACTTAAAAATGTTATAAAAAACGATAAAAATGTTGACAAAATGTTTACAAAGGGATATAATTATAGTATATGTAGTATTATACCTATTTTTATATACAATATATCTAAAACGGAAGGAAGTTTACAATGTTTAATTTCAGACAGGATATCGGAGTTGATTTAGGAACAGCAACAGTTCTTATTTATGTAAAAGGAAAAGGAATAGTTTTAAGAGAGCCGTCAGTTGCCGCTGTGGACAAGCTTACAGGAAGACTTTTTGCTGTTGGCTATGAGGCACAGCGTATGATAGGAAGAACACCGGGGAATATAGTTGCGGTGCGTCCGCTTAGAGATGGTGTTATTTCAGATTATGATGTAACTGAAAAAATGCTCCGTGCGTTTCTTCATAAGGTGGGCTTATCCAAAATTTTCAAGCCTAATATTATGATATGCGTTCCGTCAGGTGTTACTGATGTTGAAGAGCGTGCTGTTAAAGATGCGGCAATTCAGGCAGGCGGAAGAAGAGCGTATATTATTGAAGAGCCTATTGCTGCCGCAATAGGAACAGGCGTTGATATTTCACAGCCTAACGGCTCAATGATTGTTGACATCGGCGGCGGAACAACAGATATCGCTGTTATTTCGCTCGGTGGTGTTGTTGTGTCTACCTCAATAAAGGTTGCAGGTGACAAGTTTGACGATGCGATTATTAAATATATAAGAAAAACTCACAATGTTCTTATTGGTGAGAGAACAGCGGAAGAAATTAAACATAATGTTGGTTGCGTATATAAAACAGGTGAAGAAAAAGTAACAGAGGTTAAGGGCAGAAATTTACTTACAGGACTGCCAAAGGTGTTTAGTGTTACTTCAACTGAAATTTATGATGCACTTATAGATACTGCTCTGCAGATTGTTGACGCAGTTCATCAGACACTTGAAAAAACACCACCTGAACTTGTTGGTGATATAGCAACAGACGGTATTGTTATAACAGGTGGCGGAGCACTTTTGGAGGGTCTTAACGAGCTTATCCGCGAAAGAACAGGAATAAAGGCAATTGTTGCTGATGACCCGACAACCTGTGTTGCGATAGGAACAGGAAAGGCATTAGAGCAGACAGCACTTCTTTCTGATACTTCAAATTCCGTTGCAGGAAGAAGATATTACGATAATACTAATTCTTAATTAATTGATAAAAAAGGCAGAAAGGCTGTGTATAGGCAAAAATGACATATTTAGAGAATAATTTTGATGTTGCAATAGTCGGTGCAGGACACGCAGGAATTGAGGCAGCATTTGCATCGGCAAGGCTTGGACTTAAAACAGTTATTTTTTCAATCAGTCTTGATGCTGTTGCAAATATGCCCTGTAACCCAAGTATAGGCGGAACGGGCAAAGGACATTTAGTTCGTGAGATAGATGCACTTGGCGGAGAAATGGGAAAGGCTGCTGACGCAACCTTTTTGCAGTCAAGAATGTTAAATCGCGGAAAAGGGCCTGCTGTTTACTCCCTAAGAGTTCAGGAGGACAGAAAGCTTTACCATATGGAAATGAAAAAAAGGTTAGAAAATCAGCCAAATCTTCTTTTAAAGCAGGCTGAGATTGTAAAGCTTGATGTTGAGGACGGAAAGGTAGCAGCAGTATGGGACAATTTAGGTGTAAAATACAGCGTTAAAAGCGTTGTTATTGCTACGGGTACATTTTTAAAAGGAAAAATCATAATAGGTGAATATTTTGAGCCGGGCGGTCCTGACGGACTTTTTCCGGCAGACAAGCTTTCTGATTCGTTAAGGGATAACGGAGTTAAGCTTATGAGATTTAAGACAGGAACTCCCGCAAGAGTACATAAAGACAGCATAGATTTTTCAAAAATGGAAGTACAGCCGGGTGATGATGATATAACACCGTTTTCTTTTGAAACAAAAGAGGAACTTAAAAATCAGGTTGTATGCCATCTTACTTATTCAACTCAAAAAACAAAGCAGATTGTAAATGAAAATATACACCGTTCACCGCTTTACAGCGGAAAGATAACGGGAATAGGGCCGAGATATTGTCCGTCATTTGAGGATAAAATTATGCGTTTTCCCGAAAAAGAGCGTCATCAGCTTTTTGTTGAGCCGATGGGACTTGATACAAAGGAAATGTATATTCAGGGACTTTCCACTTCACTTCCTTATGATGTTCAGGTGGAAATGTATCACTCTATAATCGGTCTTGAAAATGCAGAAATTATGCGACCTGCATATGCGATAGAATACGATTGTGTTGACCCGACAGAGCTTACTTTAGGACTTCAGTTTAAAAAGATTAAAGGTTTATTCGGTGCAGGGCAGTTTAACGGTACATCAGGCTACGAAGAAGCGGCGGCACAGGGTCTTATAGCGGGAATAAATGCCGCAAGATATGTAAAAGGTGAAGAAGAATTTCATCTTACAAGAGATAATTCCTATATAGGTGTTTTAATTGACGATATTGTTACAAAAGGAACAAACGAGCCTTACAGAATGATGACCTCAAGAAGTGAATACAGACTTCTTCTTCGTCAGGACAATGCGGATTACCGCTTAACACCGCTTGGCTATGAGCTTGGACTTATTTCAGAAGAACGCTATGAGGCATTTTTGGAGAAGTATAGAAAAATTGATGCTGAAGTAGAAAAGCTTGAAAATATGTATTTAGGGCCTACCGAGAGAGTGCTTGGCGTTTTAATGAAATATGACAGCACACCGATAAAATCGGGGATTAAGGTAAGCGAGTTACTCAAAAGACCTGAACTTGATTATGATAAACTCATGGAAATGAGTGATGAAATCTTACCTTTGGAAAAGGAAATAAAAGAAGAGGTTACAATACTTATAAAATACGACGGATATATAAAAAGGCAGATTGCACAGGTGAACCAGTTTAAAAAGCTTGAAGAAAAAAAACTGTCACCCGACCTTGATTATGACAGCGTTTACGGTCTTAGAATAGAGGCAAGGCAGAAGCTTAAAAACCATAAGCCCCTGTCACTCGGTCAGGCATCGAGAATATCAGGAGTTTCACCTGCTGATATTTCTGTAATGCTTATATATCTTGAACAAATTGCAAGAGAAGAAAAAAACAATTCCGAAATGGAGGAATGAAAAAATGGCAGAAAAGCTTATACTCATTGTTGATGATGAAAAACCTATTGTGGATATACTCAAATTTAATCTTGAAAAGGACGGATATAAAACGATAGAGGCATATGACGGAAGAACAGGCTTGGAGCTTGCATTAAGTGCAAGCCCTGACCTTATTCTTCTTGACGTTATGCTTCCTGAAATGGACGGATTTTCCGTTTGCAGAGAAATAAGAGCAAAATCACAGGTGCCGATAATTTTACTCACTGCAAGAGAAGAAGAGGTTGACAAGGTGCTTGGACTTGAGCTTGGTGCAGATGATTATATTACAAAGCCTTATAGTGTGAGAGAATTATCTGCAAGAATAAAGGCAAATTTAAGAAGAACTGCAAGAGAGATAGCATCAACTTCCGAAAGCGAAAGTGTCTTAAAATTCGGAAGACTTTCTATTGATACTGAACGCTTTGAGGTTGTTAAAAACGGAGAAACAGTTGAGCTTACAATAAGAGAATTTGAACTTCTTAGCTTCCTTGCATCAAATCCCGATAAGATATTTTCAAGAGAAAAGCTACTTGAAAAGGTGTGGGATTATAAGCACTACGGTGATGTAAGAACTGTTGATGTAACTGTAAGAAGACTTCGTGAAAAATTAGAGGATAATCCCGGTGAGCCTGATTTTGTTATTACAAAAAGAGGACTTGGGTATTACTTTAATAAGAATTGTAAATAATTTCGGAGTGTTATATGTTACGAAGTATCCAATCAAAAATTGTAATATTGTTTATGCTTGTTATGCTTTCCGTCTTTATCGTTGCAGGAACATTAATCGTTGGGAATGTAACACAGTTTTACTATGACGATTTCATGTCGCAGATGGAGGGAAGCGTTTTTGACCGTGAGTTTGAAGCGTCGCTTTCCGATGCCGTAATGTCAGAAAATGTGGAAGAAAAGATAAAAGAGCTGTTAGATGCTTACTACGGAAAAATCGGTGTTGATTCATATAGGAATTATGCACTTTTGGACGGTAAAAACGGAAGATACATATCAGGCTCAAGCGGAGTAGAGCTTACTAATATTGAAGCTACAAAAAATGTTCTTCTTGCCTTAAACGGCAAGAAAGGAAATTCGGTTGATTTAAAAAGC
>JAZRFJ010000007.1:0-28079 GCA_045661305.1 Clostridia bacterium
CGATTTCGCCAAGGCTGACAGCAGTCTGGGAACCATCTTCTGTTGCAGTTTTAACAGCTCCAACATCACCTCTAACCATAACACTTACTAATCCTGAACCGATTTTTTCTGTTCCGATTAATGTTACATTTGCAGCTTTAACCATAGCATCTGCAGCTTCGATTGCAGCTACGAGTCCTCTAGTTTCGATCATACCTAATGCTTCGAAATTCATAATTTTTTCCTCCTAAAGTTTTATATCATTTTAGCGGTATTATAAAACACCTGATTTTTTACAAATTTTTCGGGTCGTTGTACCCTTTTAAGAATTTTGTTACTTCGCTGTGAGGTCTTGCAATGACTTCGCAGCATTTGACTTTTCCTACTTTTGCAGCAGCCTGTGAGCCTGCTTCTGTTGCTGATTTAACAGCTGAAACACTTCCTGCTACAACAATAGATACCATACTGCCTCCAAGTCTGCGTTCAATATGAACAAGTCTTACATCAGCAGTTTTAACCATAGTATCAAGTCCCTCAATCGCTGCTACCATTGACTGAACCTCAATTAAGCCAATAGCCTCATACATCAGCTTTACCTCGCTTACTGTTTAGTTTCGTGGTAAGGGGATAGAAAAAATTCAGAATAGATAACTGGACTTTTTTTACATCCCCTGTCTTCTTTTATTACTTAGATGCTTTTAATGTTGGAAGAATGAGTTCAACATCCTGATGTGGTCTTGGGATTACATGTACAGCAACGATTTCGCCAAGTCTTGCAGCAGCCTGTGAACCAGCTTCTGTTGCAGCTTTAACAGCTCCAACATCACCTCTAACCATAACACTTACTAATCCTGAACCAATTTTTTCTGTTCCGATTAATGTTACATTTGCAGCTTTAACCATAGCATCTGCAGCTTCGATTGCAGCTACGAGTCCTCTTGTTTCTACCATTCCTAATGCTTCGAAATTCATAATTTTTTCCTCCCTGAGATTATTTCAATCTCTATATAATATAATTTTTAAACTAATTTATTGTGCGACCTTTTATTTTCTATTTTGATTTAGGTCTGCCTCTTTGATTTTTCTTAGCAGCAGGCACTTCTTCTTTCACCTGTTTTTCTGCTGTTTTATCAGCATTTTCTATTTCTGAAATACCGATTTGTTTTTCATCTTTTTTTGTTTCAGCTTGCTTTATTTGCCCAACTGCTTTTTCTTCTCCCTTTTTTGCTCCGTCTACCCATCTGTCCTTACCAACCTCGCTGATTACAGCAAGCTTCTCAGTTCCGATACCAGGGCGGGCAATTACATGAGATGTAACAAAACAGTTTCTTGATGCTGCAAATGTTTTAGCCGCATTAACAGCCTCTTCAACAGCAGCAACACTCCCCTCCATTTTTACATTCATTATAAGAGGTACAGGTGCATCATCGCCTGCTAAGGGTTTGTTCTTATCAAGTGCAATGATTTTTACATCAGCCGCTTTTGCCGCAACATCTGCACAGCATATTGCAGTTGTGAAGCCGAAAACTTCAACCATTCCCAATGCGTTCATAATTCATTTCCTCCCTAAAGGCATTATTCATTGATAATTGCAATCTTAAGGCCTTCCATTTTGAGGTTTGTTTCATGAGCTTCATTGATTTTAGAAAGCGGATAACGGTGTGTTATAAGCTTTTCAAGCGGTAATCCTATACCCTTTGCACGCTTTAAGAAATCGAAGGTTGTTGCATAATCACGGAGTGTATATACCCATGAACCAACAGTTGTGATTTCTTTTGAGCAGATATCAAAGTGAGGATTGATTGTAGCATCTCCACCGTTAATGAAGAAGCCAAGCTCACAAAGACCGCCGCCGCTTCTGATGAATTTATAGATGTTTGCGTGTGCAACAGGTGAACCTGTACACTGGAACGCAAAGTCAGCCAAATATCCACCGAATGCATCTTTAACACCCTCTGTAAGTGCTTCAATACCTTTATGGTTTTTGAAGTTTACTGATTTTGATGCACCCATGAGTTTCGCAAACTCAAGTCTTTTATCTTCACCGTCAACAGCTACGATATTTTCAATACCGAGTGTTCTCAAAACAGCGATACACAAAAGTCCGATAGGACCGCATCCCTGAACAACAACACGGCTGTTAAATCTTAAAATTCCAACTGATTTTGCTCTTTCAACAGCGTGAATAAGTACGGCACTTGGCTCGATAAGTATTCTGCTGTCAAGGTCAAGATCACTTACATTAAATACAGTAGAACCGCCTCTTATTACTATGTAATCAGCAAACCAGCCGTTTAGGTGTATATCATCGTCAGGAATAAGACCGTAAACATCTGCTCCGCCTACATTCTGTTTGTTAAGGTCAAACATTGTAATATCTGGGTTATCCTTGAATATCATACAGGTTACAACCTTGTCACCAACATTAAGCGGTTTTCCTGCGCTGTCCTTCTTTACATTTTTACCCATCTTAACAATTTCACCTGTTCCCTCGTGACCAAGCACAACAGGAATAAGTCCGAATGGGTCTCTCTTGAATTCATGTGCATCTGTACCACAGATACCGCAGCCCTCTACTTTTACCAAAATGTCGTCATCACCAAGCTCAGGAATAGGAAATTCCTTAATATCGTAATGCTCGAGTGATGTAAGCATTGCTGCTTTAGCAGTCTTTGGAATAGGACCTGCAGCCTTTGGCGCAGAAGAGTTGTCAAGAGATTTTAAAACTTCCTGTACAATAGAAGCAATTTCTTTTTCGTTCATTATTCTGCACTCCTTATATTAATTCTTGTTTTTACTGTGTTAAATAGTTATATTATTCTGAATCCGTCTACAAGAACACATCTTCTCTGTCTTGTGAATGATCTTGCAGATGTAATTCCCTCACCTGTAGGACCTGCGATAGTAAAGGTTGTATGTCCTTCACCGCCTGCACCTATACCTGCATAAGACGGACCGTTTTTAACAAAAATTGTTGTTTCAACGGCACGGGCAAATCTGGTAAGGTTATCTACATTTTTAGAGTGCATATGTGCACTGTGGCGGTTTCCGTGTTCTGCCTTAACACCAAGCTCAATTGCTTCGTCAACATCTTTACATGAAACAATAGCAAGAACAGGCATCATCATTTCCACCTGTACAAAAGGATGATTGAAATCTGTTTCACAAATTATAAGCTTTGTATCTTCAGGAGCATTTGTAATCCCTATTGCATCCAAGAATTTTTTAGCGTCCCTGCCAACAAAGTCTTTATTGATAACAAATTTCTTTCCGCCTTTTTTATCATCAACCTCTCTAAGTGCTACCTTAACGAGATTATCAATATCTTTCTGACTACGGAGCAAGTAAGCACCGTTTTTAGTCATGTTGTCTATAAGTTCATCTTTTATGCTCGCAACTGCAAAGCACTCTTTTTCAGCGATACATGGGAGATTGTTGTCAAAGCTTGCACCGTCAACAATATCCTTAGCTGCCTTCTTAATATCTGCTGTTTCATCAACAACAACCGGAGGGTTACCTGCACCTGCACCGATAGCTTTCTTACCTGATGAAAGAAGCATTTTAACAACTCCGGGACCGCCTGTTGCAACAAGAAGCTTAACATCAGGACAGTTAACCATCATATTTGATGTATCCATTGTTGGCTTGTAAACACTTACAACAACATTTTCAGGTCCGCCTGCTTCCTGCACAGCTCTGTTAACAAGGTCAACTGCATATATTGAAACCTTTGCAGCATTTGGATGCGGATTGAATATTACGCAGTTACCGCCTGCAAGCATTCCGATTGAGTTACAAAGAACTGTTTCGGAAGGGTTTGTTGATGGTGTAATTGCACCTATAATTCCAAATGGTGCAGGCTCAACAAGTGTTAAACCATTGTCACCACTGTATGCTCTTGGAGATAAATCTTCAGTACCAGGTGTTTTCTGTGCTACAAGTAAATGTTTGATTATTTTGTCAGCAACTCTTCCCATCTTTGTTTCAGAAACGCCCATCTGAGCCATTGTTTCTGCTTCAGCAAGGATTTTTTCCTTGATTTTTGAAATCATTGCTTCTCTTTGCTCTACGCTGTAACCGCGGAACAGTTTATAAGCTTTTTTTACAGCTGCGATAGCTTCTTCCATTGTGTCAAAAACACCTTTGAGGTTTTTCTGAGGTGCTAATGATGGATTTTGTTTATATTCACTTAAAACCTGTTCAACGATTTTAGCAACATCTTTTTCGTTCATTTGTTTTCTTCCTTTCTTTATTTAGCATTAAATAAGTTGTCTGCATAGTCAGCAAGGAATGTATCCTGCTCTAAATTTCCACCGCTTACTCCAAAGCCTCCGACAATAGTGCCGTTTTCATATATCGGTATACCACCGCCGAAAACGACAAGCTTACTGTCCTGATGCTGTATTCCGTAAAGTGGGTCTCCCGGCTTTGTCAGCTCTGCGAGCATTTTGGTCGGCATTTTTAAGCTTACGGAAGTATAAGCCTTATTTGCAGCAACATTTATACTTGCGATATACGCATCGTCATCTCTTTTTAAACATATAAGATTTCCGCCGCTGTCACAAACAGCACAAACGGATAAAACTCCGATTTCTCTTGCTTTTTCCATAACCGCTTCACAGATTTCTTCTGCTTTTTTTAAATTCATTTTCCCGTTTTGAGAATTTGAACTATACGAAACTTTTTCGGTTTTTGCACTTCCAAGACTATCTTCATATCTTGCAAGGATATACATCAAATCTGAAAAACGATTGAAATACGAAAGTTCTTCTTTTTTTATTGCAGAAATTTTGTTTGCTTTAACAGCTGTTCTTTCTGCACGTCTTGCAACAGTTCGTGCCATATCGAGTAATGCTCCCGACTTTGTTTCTCCGCTTATTACAAATCCGTCAGATTTGGGGATTTTGGGAGAATATGTATCAATAAGCACTTCAATACGCTTTGTCGCTTCCGAAAAATCAAAGTTGTTTCCTGAAGAAGCAATATAACCATTAACGGAAATAAGCTCCTTTTGATATGCCGAGAGAATATCTCTGACAACAAAACTGCTTTCAGTTTTTGCGGCGCCCATAACCGATGAAAGTTCATCTAATGTGCCCATAAGCTCAAAAATTACATAGTCTTTTTGAAAGCTTATATTCCTGGCATTTTTGGTGTAACCCTCATCACCATTTTTTGTATATATCATTACGAGCCTCACACCTCACATGAAATTTTTTATTATTTCATTGCAGCTAAAACTTTCTTTGTAATTTCTGCGATAATAGCATCATCGTTTTCGCCTTTTACTGTATCGCATGAAATACCGTTACAGCTGTGGCAGCTTGGTTTACCTGCTTTAACATTTGGACACAAGTCAGCTGGGTGTTTACCTTTCATACCGAATTTTCTTCTGATTTCATAAAGCTTTGAAACCTGCTGGGCATTAAGCTCCTGTGGTCCGCCGAGCTGTTTAGCTTTAAATAAAAGCTCTGCATAGAACTCTAATGATTCCATCTTGTGATATGCAGCCAAGAGTGAATCTGAATATGTAAGAGCACCGTGATTAGCAAGCAATACTGCATCATAATACTGTAAGTACTTTGATACTGCATCAGGAATTTCTTCTGTTGAAGGTGTGCCGTATTCAGCAATCGGAACACAACCAAGAGCGATAACCGCTTCAGGCATAATAGGCTGTGTAAGCGGAATGCCTGCAATAGCAAAGCTTGTTGCATAAATAGGATGAGCGTGAACAACAGACTGAACATCAGGTCTTTCCTTGTAAACTCTCATGTGCATTTTGATTTCAGAAGAAGGCTTGAAATTACCGTTTGCCTGCAAAACATTACCGTTTGCATCAACTTTACATATATAATCAGTAGTCATGAAGCCTTTACTTACACCTGTTGGTGTACACAAAAATTCGTTGTCATTAAGCTTAACAGAAATATTTCCGTCGTTTGCAGCAACCATGCCTCTGTTATAAATTCTTTTACCAATTTCGCATATTTCTTTTTTGATTTCGTACTCATTCATCATGATTGAAAAATCTCCTTTTTTCTGTGTTTGCTTTTGTTTTTTTTTGTATTATACTCTTTTTTTTTGTTTTTGTCAAGTGTTTATAGAAAAAAACTATGCGTTTTTCAAACTTTTTTTAGTCCCTATTTTCCTTTTGGATTCGGTCCGTATTTATTAGCACCGGGCTGGCTGTCAAGAACGCTGAATATAAAGAGAATTATGCTTCCGATATACGGAATAAAACCTATCAATAACCACCAGGCACTTTTACCAATATCGTGAAGTCTTCTTACTGTCATTGACAAGGACGGAATAAGAATAGCAAGATAATATAAGAAAAAAATAATTGCACCAGCCAATGTAAAAATAGTTTCACCAGTTGACAAATGATTGTTTATTATCCCCTTTGTTATGGGAACAAGCATTATCAATTCAAAAACAAAAATTATGATAGTATTCATAAGCATTGCATACCAATACTCACTTCTTCTGCTTCTACCACTAAATTGTGCATATTTCTTGAACATACTCCTATAGGCTGAAATAAGATTAAATTTTTCAACATTCGCATTTTGTCCGCCCAATACATCATAACCGCAATTCTGGCAAAAACGGTTTTCACCCGTATCATTTCCGCAATTATTACAATACATAAAGCATCTTCCTTTCTTATAATTAATTATATGTAAAACATCTATATATATTATACTATAATTCTACAAATATTTCAAGTGATATTACATAAAATTTTAGTTTTTTTATGCTTTTTTAAAAATACATAAGGCTGTCTTACAAAACTAAGACAGCCTTATTTCACATTAGCTTTAAAAACGCAACGCAACTTATCTAATTATCCCTGATATACCAAATTCTTAGCAATCATATCGTCAACATTTGTTGCATCCCACCATGCACCTGAAATGTCAACTTTTGGACTAACTGTTTTTCCTTCTAACTGGAATACAGCCTGTTCAACTGCCTGGTATCCAATCTGGTATGAATCCTGTGCAACTGCACCAACAAGCTTAGGACCTGTTGTTTTCTTCATCCATTCAATCTGTTTTGTTCCTGCATCATAGCCTGCAAATTTGATTGCATCATATTTTGTTCCTGCTGCACCGATTGCATCATAAACCTGTTTAACAACACCTTCATTTGTCATGAAGATAGCTGCTGCACCTTTTTCTGCAAGAGCCTCTAAAGCTGCTTTGTATGCGTTGTCAGCATCACCAGGTTTAACTTCTTTTTCGATTTTATATTTGCCTTTTGTTGAAGCATCTGCATCTGCAAGTTCTTTGAACTTATCGATAAAGCCTGCTGCTCTGTCGATACCTGTCTGTGTTTCGTCATGCTGAATAACGCCAACGATGTAATTGTCAGCTGCTGCGATGTCTTCTTTGATTGCTGCATAGAAGTTTTCAGCTACTGTGCCTGCTGCCAAGTAGTTACTTGTTGCAACATGAGCTACCAATGGGTTTTTGTCTGCTGCATCAAGAGCTGCAACATCATTTGCCCAGATACCGCTGTCAAACTGAACTACAGGAATATTGCTTTCTTTTGCCTGTGTTAAAAGGTCAACAAAGCCTTCACCAATTGTAGCTAAAACGATAGCTGAAGCGTTATTTGAAAGAGCTGTCTGAACCATTTCCATCTGTGATGGAAGGTCTTTAGCTGATTCACTTGCAGGACCTCTGAATGTAATTTTGTAGCCGTATTTTTCACCCGCTGCTTCTGCACCTGCCTTAACTGACTGCCAGAACGCGTGAGATTCACCTTTTGCAACTACTGCGATTGTCTTATCGCCTGTTCCTGCACCTGTATTTCCACAACCTGCAAGAAGTGTTGCGAGCATTGTTAATGCCAAAATAACTGATAATATTTTTTTCATAAAATATCCTCCCTTATAACAATTATATCTTTAAAGAAAAAATTTTATTATTGTTTTGCGTGCGTTTTTTCTTTTTTCTTTTTTTGATTATTTATTTTTTCTTTTTTAAGCTTTTGTTTTTTCTTTTTTAGGTTTCTTTTCTATTTTAACCTTATTTGCATTTTTGTTCTTTATAACATCCATAAGAACTGCAACAACTACGATGATACCCGTAAGAACATAAGTAACATATGTTGAGTTAACATTGAGGTTGAATTTAGCAAGTACAAAGTTAAGTCCGCTTCTTATAACAACAAGCATAATCGCACCGATTACAGAACCCGCGATTGAAGCTGTACCACCTGCAGCAGATGTTCCGCCTATATAAACTCCCGCGATAGCATCAAGCTCCATACCGTTACCTGTTGCTGCTGCAACTGTTGTAAATGATGCTGACCAGAATATTGCTGCGATACCTGTTGCAATACCTGCGATTGTATATGCAATAATTTTGTATTTGTCTGTGTCAATACCTGAAAGTCTTGTTGCTTCTTCATTACTTCCGATTGAGAGTATGTATCTTCCGATTTTACATTTATACATAAGATACATACAAATAAGTGCGAATAAAAGCACCCAGATTAATCCTACAGGAACCCCATTGAAGTTAGAAAATACTTTGTTAAACCATGTTCCGCCCGGGAAAAAGATATTAGGTATTGAAACTATAATAGCACTCAAACCTCTTCCGAACATCATTGTACCGAGTGTTGCAATAAATGCAGGAATTTTAAGTTTTGCAACCAAAAGTCCGTTTATAAAGCCAACGAGTGTACCGATTGCTATCATAACAGGAATTGTAAAACCAAGTGGCATACCGTTCATATACAATTTACCGGCAATAACTGCGGCTGCGATACATGTTGTACCGATTGAAAGGTCAATTCCACCTGTTGCAATTACGAATGTAACACCAAGTCCCATAATAGCATAAGGTGCTAAAGACTGTGCCATACTTACTATATTATATTTTCCTAAAAAATTTGGATTTAATGCCCAGAATATAAGAACAAGGATTGCGAGTGCACCAATTATTATCATATTCTGCATACTTTTTTTAACTATTGAAGTTAATGTGTTTGAACTCTTCATATCTTTCACTATCTCCCCTCATTAAACAATTGTTTCTTCTCTCATTGTAGCATAAGCCATTATTTTTTCCTGGGTTGCATCTTTAATGTCAATTTCGCCTGTTATACGCCCCTCGCACATAACAATAACTCTGTCACTGAGTCTTTGAACTTCTGCCAGCTCGGAAGAAATCATAATAACTGACTTTCCGGATGCTGCAAGTTCTTCCATAAGAGTGTACATTTCACTCTTTGCTCCAATATCAATACCTCTTGTAGGCTCATCAAAGATAAATATATCAGAGTCCTTAAGAAGCCACCTTGCAATAATAACTTTCTGCTGATTTCCGCCTGAAAGATTTTTTAAAAGCTGCTTCATTGACGGTGTTTTTGTTTTAAGCTTTGCATTTTCCTTACTTGCATCTGCTTCAATTAAATTATCATTAATCCAGCCCATCTTAATATAATTGTCCAAAGACGCAAGCACTGAATTTTCCGAAACAGACTTATCAAGCATAAGTCCATATCTTTTTCTGTCTTCAGAAAGATAGCAGATACCTTTTTTCACCGCATCTTGGGGTGTTTTTATTTTAACTTTTTCGCCGTTTATAAAAATTTCTCCGCTGTCAATAGGGTCCGCACCATATATAGCACGGGCAACCTCTGTTCTCCCTGCACCCATAAGTCCTGAAAAACCAAGAATTTCACCTTTTCTTAGTTTAAAGCTAACATCTTTGATTTCTTTTCCTCTGTTTAAGTTTTTAACTTCAAGGACAACTTCTGCATCTTCTTTAACAGCGCTCTCTTCTTTCTTATCACCGTAAACAACTCTTCCTACCATCATTTTAACAATTTCGTCTTTGGTAGTATCCTTTGTTATTAAAGTTCCTACATATTCACCGTCACGCATTACTGTTATACGGTCTGAAATTCTGTTAATTTCATCCATACGGTGCGATATATATATCATTCCGATGCCTTTAGCTTTTAAATCACCCATGATTTTAAAAAGTTCTTCAACCTCAACTTGAGTTAAAGCGGCAGTAGGCTCATCAAGAATAAGTATTTTACAATCTCTCGAAACTGCTTTTGCAATTTCAACCATCTGCTGTTTTCCTACTGTCAATGTGCCAAGAACTGCAGATGGGTCTATTTTAACACCTATTCTGTCAAAAAGTTCCTTAGCATCATTTTCCATTTTTTTATCGTCTATGTACACACCGTTTATCATAGGCTCTCTGCCTATATAAATATTTTGTGCAACAGTCAAATGATTCATCATATTAAGTTCCTGATGAATGATGCTGATGCCTGCTTCCTGAGAGTCTTTGATTGTGTTGAAATTAACCTGTTTTCCAAACAGATAAATTTCCCCGCCGTCACGCTTGTGAATTCCACACAAAACTTTCATAAGAGTTGATTTTCCAGCTCCGTTTTCACCCATAAGTGCATGAACTTCTCCTTCTTTAAGCTCCAAATTTACTGATTTCAAAGCATGGACTCCCGAAAATCTTTTATCAATATTTTTCATTTCAAGAATTATCTGATCCATATTTTTTCCCCGTTCTTTATAAAATTTTATATTTTATAATATCTCCTTTCCTATCTAATATAATATTAACATACCGCCAATACATTTGTCAATATTTTTTGTGTTATTTTTACAAATAAAATATACCAAAATGTTTTCATTTTCGTCAAAACCACCAATATCCCTTGTTTTATCAATGTGTTAAGCAAAAAACAAAAGGACACCCTATACAGTGGTGTCCGAAACGATTTCTTTTTCTTCATTTTTATTGTTATTTTTAAATCTTATAAGTGATATAATTGCTGAAAGTATATTAAACACTTCTGCCAGTATCCCGCCTAATGTAAAATTAAAAATGTTATGTATGAGCCACGACGGAGAAAGCATTGCAACCTGAAAATATCTTATCAATTTTCCGTTTTCTTTCCACATAAGAACACTCATTACCAATAGCGAAACATAAGGCAATGTTGTAAGAACTATCTGAAGAATATCACCTTTAACCAAAGTGAGTGAATAGATATATGCTACTGTAAGCATAACCTCCACCAACACAGGCTTCCATAGCTTTTTGTCTTTTCTCATATAGAGAAGTCCTCTTATAAGAATTGTAAGATTAAACAATGCACCGCCGTATGCACCTATAAGCATAAAATTGACAAAAAACAATAGTCCACCTATTCCTTGAACTAACACAAGCTTTTTGCTGTTTTTACACTGAAAGGATAAAACAAACATTAAAAGTCCGAATATCCCGAATATCTGACCGATAATTTCTTTTGTTGTCATTTTTTCACACCTCTTTTTTCAATTTATATTTATATTATAATTCATTATACAACACTTCCAAAATTTTTTCAAGTAATATATCAAGAAAACAGGTAATTTTTTTACAAATATATTACTCTATTGACAACAGTCATCTCATATGATAAAATATATAAAAAGGGGGAAAGTTATATGTATATATTTTATCTTATGCTTTTTGTTGCACTTCTTATTGTTGAAGCACTAACAACAAGCTTTGTATCAATATGGGTAAGTATTGCATCGCTTATCACTTGTGTCTTTGCGTACTTTTTCCCGGAGTTATACTGGGCACAGATTTTAGTGTGTGTAATATCATCAATTATTCTTATTATCCTTACAAAACCATTTGTTGAAAAAGTAAAAGCAAAAAAAGTAAATACAAATTCAGACAGACTAATCGGCGAAACTGCTGTAGTTTTAGAAGATATTGATAATCTTTCTTCGTCAGGCTGTGTTAAAATAAAAGGACTTACATGGTCTGCAAGGTCTTTAGACGGAAACAAAATTCAAAAAAACAAAAAAGTAATAATAAACGAAATCGAGGGCGTTAAGCTTATCGTGACAGAAATTAAGGAGGAATCATTATGCCATTAATCCCAATTATTTTAGGTATCGTCATTGTCGTTACTCTTATCAGATGTATAAGAATTGTACCGCAGGCACACATCTATATTATTGAAAGACTCGGTGCTTATTCTGAAACATGGAATGTTGGTGTTCATTTTAAAATTCCTTTTATAGAAAAGGTTGCAAGAGTTGTCAGTTTAAAAGAAAAGGTTGTAGATTTTCCACCACAGCCTGTTATTACTAAGGATAATGTAACAATGCAGATTGATACAGTTGTTTTTTATCAGATTACAGACGGAAAGCTATTCACTTACGGCGTTGATAATCCTATGATGGCTATTGAAAATTTAACTGCAACAACTTTAAGAAACATTGTTGGTGACTTGGAGCTTGACGAAACTTTAACTTCAAGAGATACAGTTAATACAAAAATGCGTGCTATCTTAGATGAAGCTACTGATGCCTGGGGAATAAAAATAAACCGTGTTGAGCTTAAAAACATCTTACCACCCCGTGAAATTCAGGACGCTATGGAAAAACAGATGAAAGCAGAAAGAGAAAGAAGAGAATCTATCCTTAAAGCTGAAGGTGAAAAGCGTTCGCAGGTGCTTGTTGCCGAGGGTGAAAAAGAATCTATGATTCTCCGTGCCGAAGCTGCAAAAGAAGCACAGATTAAAAAAGCGGAGGGTGAGGCACAAGCTATTTTGGAAGTTCAAAGAGCTACCGCAGAAGGTCTTAAACTAATAAAAGAAGTTGGCCTTGATAACAATGTTATCGCACTTCAAAGCTTAGAAGCACTTAAAGAGGTTGCTGACGGTCAGGCTACAAAAATCATTATCCCGTCCGAATTACAGAGCCTTTCAAGTTTAGCAGTCAGTTTAAAGGAAGTTATTAAATAATTATGGAAATAAGTGTAAAAGACAACAGCTTTTATATCGAAAAAAATCCTTATTTTGTGCCGCAGTTATTTTTTGACTGCGGCCAATGTTTTAGGTTTTCAAAAAAAGAAAATATATTTTCGGGTGTAGCATTTAACAATGTTATTGAGCTTTTTGAAGAAAAAGACGGCTACATAATAAAGACATCGGGTGACATTACAAAAGAGCAGTTGTACGATTTTTTTGATTTAAAAAGGGACTATAAAGAAATTGAAAATATTTTAGAGCATGACGATGCTTTAAGAGATGCAATGAATTTCGGACGAGGAAT
Source organism: Clostridia bacterium (assembly GCA_045661305.1). GTDB lineage: Bacteria > Bacillota > Clostridia > UMGS1840 > UMGS1840 > UMGS1840. The sequence goes on from JAZRFJ010000007.1 coordinate 13,094, forward strand.
ACGAATTTTAAAGCAGGACTTTTTTGAAACACTTCTTACATTTATATATTCACAGCGTTCAAATATCCCCAAAATTGCAAAATGTGTTGAAGAAACAGCACGCCTTTTCGGTGATAAAATATCTTATAACGGAAAAGATTTCTATGCTTTTCCTACTCCAGAACAAATGGCAGGCATAACCGAAAAAGAGCTTGAAAGCGTAAAATGCGGTTACCGCGCGTCTTACATAGTTGATGCAGTAAAAAAAATAAACAGCGGTGAAATAGATGTTTTGAAGCTGCAAAAACTTCCTTACGAAGAAGTCAAAGAAAAGCTTCTTACTATAAAGGGTGTAGGCGAAAAGGTTGCCGATTGTATATGTCTCTTTTCGTTTGGCTTTTTTGAGGCATTCCCAACAGATACCTGGATAAAAAAAGCTATGGACCAGCTTTACAGCATAAAAGATAAAGACATAAAAGAAAAGTCAGGCGATATGTTTGGGAAATATTGCGGGATAGCACAGCAGTATTTATTTTATTACTTAAGATACAGAAAATAGATTTTTAGATTAAAAAGAAAGATGCTTAAAAATTAAATTTTTGGCATCTTTTTATTTTATACATATAATGATACAAACTAATAAAATTTTAAAAAGGTGGATTTTTATGGTATATGAATATAACAGAGAAAGAGCTGTGAGTTATGCAAGAAGATGGGCATTGTCGGATAATCCGTGTTATGCAAGCTTTTCAGAAATCGGCGGAGATTGTACTGCATTTGTTTCACAGTGCTTATTTGCAGGTAGCGGAGTTATGAATTTCACTCCCGAATACGGTTGGTATTATGTAAGCCTGAATGACAGAACTCCTGCATGGAGTGGTGTTGAATATCTTTATAATTTCTTAACAACAAATACCGAGCGGGCAGTATTCGGACACGAAGCGAATATTTCCGAAACAATGCCTGGTGATGTTATTCAGCTTCAGAACGAAAGCGGTGATTTTTACCATACAGTTATTGTTACATCAACGGGAAGAATCCCCTCCCCCCAGAATATTCTTGTTGCATCACATAGTTATAATGCCTTAGATAAAATTTTAAGAAGATATCCATATTATGCTTTCCGTGTTATCCATATTGACGGATATTACGCATAAAAGGGGATGTTAAAAAAGTCGAAACTGGTATAAACTTCAAAAAAGTCAAACTTTTGAGGTTCATACCAGTTTTTTTATAAAACTTATTGACATACATGCTTTTTGGGTATAAAATATATAATAGGGGATGTTAAAAAATTTCAGACCGAAAAAAATGAAAATAATTAAATATCGTATCCTGCTGTTCTGTGAGCATATGCGAATATCTTGACCAAAAGCTTACCTTTACACAAACAGACTCTGCTCAACATCACAGAAACACCTCTATTCCGTATAATTTCATATAGCGATTTTAAATACAATAACATACATATTTATATAAAGGAGAAAGAAAATGGAAAATCAAAAAAAGACTTCAGAAAATTTCTGTGAATTACCTAACAAAACAAAAAACAAACCAAAAAGTAAAAACACAAAGGCGGCAGGCTTGAAATCAACCTTTGTAACAGGGGACAAGCTTCTTGTTACATCCTTTGGAAAAAGAAACGAAGCAATATTTGAAAAAGAGATTGCCAAAGAAATTTCATCACTTAATAACCCCGAAGCATTTTCGATGGAAAAATCGGAGAAAAAATTCATTGTAAAATCAAAAAGAAACGCTTCGGTTACTGGCTTGCCCGATAACCCGCTTATGAGTTCAAAGGCTATCGGAGAAGATGTTATCGGTTGTAAAGATGTTTTGGAAAAAGAATATTTCGGAAAAACATTTTCCGATAATATTCATATTCAGCTTATATACAATATTCTTGATATCAAAAAAATTCTTGCTGTGCATATAAATAATATCATATATGAATTTGATAATCTCACAAGAAACGAAGAACACAGTGATTTTATAGGATATATGAGCACTCGAAATATATACAAGGATTACATTAACCCACCGGCTTATTTTAGTGATCGTGTCAAAAATAATCTTGCAAAATCAAGAGAATATTTTTACTCACTTGCAAAAAATCCCCGTCTTAAATATTTTGGAGAAATTTTTTATAAAACAATTCGCTCAAAAAATAAAGGAAACAAATCAGTTGTAGATGAAGAAAAGCTTTTCTATATTCTTGGAATGTTGGGAGATGTAAGACAGTTTTGCTTCCACGCCAAAATAGAAAAAAATGTTTCACTATACAATCTTGAAAATAGCTTAAAGTCCGAAGCAAAAGCTATTCTTGACGATGTTTATAATAACAAAATAAATGTTCTGAATAAAAATTTTTTGGAAACAAATGCTAAGAATATTGAAATTCTTTTTGATGTTTTAAACACCCCGAAAGAAGAAAGGGCTACTCTTGTAAAAGACTTTTACGATTTTATTATCAAAAAACAAAACAAAAATATGGGTTTTTCTTTGAAAACTCTGCGTGAACAGATGATTGACTCAAATTGCCCGACAATAAAGGATGAAAAGTATAACACTAACCGTTCAAAGTTTTACCGTCTTCTTGATTTTATCATTTTCCGCTACTATAAAACCGCTCACGAAAAAACAGAACAAGCAGTTTCATATCTGCGTTCATGCAATGATAATACACAAAAAGATTTGTTTTATGTAAAAGAAGCAGACAATCTCTGGAAAGATATCAAAACTCCGTGCGAAGCTTTGAAAGACATGATGAATGAAAAGAAACTAAGTGAAAACCCCAGAGATGATCTTATAACAAAAGAAATAAAAAATGCAATAGAAGAAATCAAAATCAATACCGATACCAACTATTTCAGCAAGATTATATATCTTCTCACTATATTTCTCGACGGAAAAGAAATAAATGACCTTATAACAACACTTATAAATAAATTTGAAAACATAGAATCCCTCTATAATTTCATCAAAGAAACAAAGCTTGAACACAACTTCTGCGAAGAATATAAGTTTTTTGAAAAAAGTGCTGAAATATCGGCTGAGCTGAGAGTTGTAAACAGCTTTGCAAGAATGACACACAAAGAAGCTGATGCAAAACAGATAATGTATATTGAAGCTGCCGAGTTGCTCGGCTTTGATGCTTCGGATGATGAAATCAAAAATTATATAGATGAATATCTGCTTAATGAAAATTTTGGGAAAGGTCAACATGATTTTCGTAACTTTATTGCGTCAAATGTAATTTCTTCTTCGCGCTTTAAATATCTTATCCGTTATGCAAACCCGAGAAAAATACGCAAAGTTGCTAAAAATGAGAATGTTGTGCGTTTCGTTCTCAAAAAGCTTCCCGAAACGCAGATTGAAAGATATTATTCTTCTTGCTACCATGAAGAGTGCAAAGATAAAGAAAAAATGCTCTCCGACCTTACAAATATAATTACAAAAATGGACTTTAAGGATTTTTCAAATGTTAAGCAAAAGGTCCAAAAGGGTTCAAAAGAGGAAAGCTTTAAAGCAAAAAAACAGGCTGCTATCACACTTTATCTTACAATTCTTTATCATCTGGTAAAGAATCTTATATATGTAAACTCTCGTTATACAATCGCCTTTCACACTTTAGAAAGAGATATGCAACTTTACGGAATGAGTCTTAAAGTAATAAAAGGATTGAACGAAAAAGCAAATATGTACTGCGACCTTACAAAAGAACTTATAGACAGAAAAAAAGAAAATATCACAAAATGGTTTAGAAGCATCAAAAGCCCATCATGGAATCAGAAAAAGAGAAAATGGAGAATTGAAAGAAGCTGTGAATATCTTGTTATCAACATAAGTAATTCCAATGAAATAGCTATAAAAAAATACAGAGATAATGTTGCTCATATTGATGTTATAAGCAATATTGATAAATATATCGGCGATATATCTGAGTTCAACTCCTATTTTGAGCTTTTTCACTATATTATGCAAAGAAAGCTCATAGATGTATGTAATTCGACCGATCCTCAAAAATTCCCTAAATTTCATAAAAATATCGAAAAATATGCACCTTCAGTTCTCACCTATAATACATATTGCAAGGATTTTGTAAAATCACTTAATATTCCTTTCGGGTATAACTTAGCGAGATTCAAAAACCTGTCAATAAATGGGCTTTTCGATATGCACGATAATGAAGAAAAGGTGTGATTAATTTTGTCAGGATGGCGTACCGTTGCAATAAATTGCGAATCAGAGTTATATTACTCTGAAAAAAATTTGATTGTAAAAACAGATGCTGAAGCTATGATTCCCATCGAACAAATAAATACATTATATGTAAATACGACGAGAGTATCAATAACGGCAAAATTAATAACTATGTTAGCTGAAAATGATGTAAAAATTATTTTTTGTAACGATTGTCATAGTCCCTCATGCATGCTTGAGGGACTTGGGAATCACTCTGAAACAGCAGGAAGAATTATGGATCAGGCACAGTGGGATACACATCTGAAAGCTATTACATGGCAGAATATTGTGAAAAACAAAATACACACTCAAAGTAATCTGCTTAAATACTTTAATGCACCCATATATCTAAACTTGCTTGAATATGAAGAAAATGTCAAAAAAGACGACTCTACAAACCGTGAGGCTGTAGCTTCAAAAATATATTTTGACACACTGTTCGGAAAGCATTTTACGCGTCATGCTCCTGATAATCTGAACAGTGCACTTGATTACGGATACACAATACTACTTTCAACATTAAGCCGTATAATTACTTCTTACGGTTATTCAACTGCTCTTGGAATCAATCATTGCAGTCGGACTAATCCATTTAACTTGTCTTGCGACATTATGGAACCGTTCAGACCTTTTGTAGATTTGATTGTCTATAAAAATCAAGGCAGAGAGCTTGATTGGAACTATAAAAAAGAATTAATAGCATTAACAAATTTCCCTTTATATTATGATAATGAAATTACAACTTTAGACAATGCGGCGGAAAAATATTTCTTATCTGTTATAAAAGCATTATCAGGTGAAGAATATACAAGAAAGGACATAGATTTCATTGAATAGAAAAGGTGTTGTTCTTCTGATGTTTGATTTGCCATCAACAAAAAAAATACATCAAAAAAATTACCGTCGTTTTATAAAATCATTGAAGAATAACGGCTATATATGTGTTCAAGAGTCTGTTTATGCAAAACTGCTTTTTAATATTTCAACTTCAGAAGCTGAAATAAAAAAAATCTCCTTACCCCCCGAAGGCGATGTCCGTGTATTGACTCTGAGCCTCAACAGCTTCAAAAAAATGAAAGCGCTTTTAGGAGATAATTTTAATTTTCATATTTTTTCAGATGACTTCGTTGTTTTTGAATAATATTTTTTGATGTTATTTTGAAGAAAACATTGACAAAATTTGTCTAATATGCTATAATTCAGATACTACATAATCCTCTGAATTGTATATTTAGAGGAACTACACCCCTACCATCTTGTAGGGGTCTGAAACGTCGTAGATGACACCCTGAACGCTTCTTGAGAACTACACCCCTACCATCTTGTAGGGGTCTGAAACTTCACAGCTTTGTTTGCCAGCGTACGAACTTTGAACTACACCCCTACCATCTTGTAGGGGTCTGAAACATCATTGGCTTTTTCTTTGTATTCTTTTTCTGCGAACTACACCCCTACCATCTTGTAGGGGTCTGAAACATGTTAAAACAAAGAGTTTGCAGAGGTAAATAGAACTACACCCCTACCATCTTGTAGGGGTCTGAAACCATATTGCCGTTTAGCAGACCTATGAAATCTGGAACTACACCCCTACCATCTTGTAGGGGTCTGAAACCTCGACAGCCACCATCTGCCCATCGTGATTCGGAACTACACCCCTACCATCTTGTAGGGGTCTGAAACTCAATTGGCTCTTTCTTGTTAAGAAATCTAAGAACTACACCCCTACCATCTTGTAGGGGTCTGAAACTCAAAATCACCTGTTATAAATGCTACACAAGAACTACACCCCTACCATCTTGTAGGGGTGTGAAACTTCATGTAGTTTTTTGTTGTGTTTTTGATGAACTACACCCCTACCATCAATTAAAAATCAAAAAACACCGCAGCGGAATTTTTTCAGACAAAATGAAAAATTTCTGTCACGGTGTTTTTTATATACATATAAGCATAAAAGAAAAGGTGAGAACTGGTTTATGAATATAGCCAAGAAAATGCTGAGAGTTTGAAAGAAGGTGCACATCTCGGATATCCCGTGTTATACACATTGACGGATATTACGCATAAAAGGGGATGTTAAAAAAGTCCAGACTGATATGAATATCAAAAGTTTGATACTTTTTAATGTTCATATCAGTTTTTTTATAAAAAACATTGACATACAAGCTTTTTGGGTATAGAATATAAAATATATAATAGTAAAATATGTAATTGAAAGGACAACAGAAAAATGACAAAAATTGATATATTTTCAGGTTTTTTAGGAGCAGGAAAAACAACTCTTATAAAAAAGCTTATAAAAGAAGCATATAACGGCGAAAAGCTTGTACTCATTGAAAACGAATTTGGAGAAATCGGCATTGACGGAGGATTTTTAAAAGAGGCAGGAATTGAAATAACAGAAATGAACTCAGGCTGTATCTGTTGCAGTTTAGTTGGAGATTTTGGTGAGGCTTTAAAAAAAGTGCTGGAACAATATAATCCTGACAGAATACTTATTGAGCCGTCAGGTGTCGGAAAATTAAGCGATGTTATAAAAGCTGTGAAAAATATTAATTCAGATAAAATTGTTTTAAACAGCTTTACAACTGTTGCAGATGCAAATAAATGTAAAATGTATATGAAAAACTTCGGTGAATTTTTCAATGACCAGATAGAAAATGCAAAATGTATCATTTTAAGCCACACCGAAAATATTTCCGAAGAAAAAATCAAGGCTTGCGTTGACAGCATAAAACAGCATAACAATACTGCTGTAATTGTAACAACACCTGCCTCCGAGCTTTCGGGAAAACAGATTTTAGATGCAATGGAGGGTGCAAATTCAGTTGAAGCTGAGCTTAAAAAGCTTCATGAGGAAGAAATTTGTCCTGAATGCGGTCACCATCACGGACATCACCATGAACACGGACATGAGTGCTGTGGACACGGCCACCACCACGACCATGAACACGAACACGAATGCTGTGGACATGTGCATCACCATGAACATGAGCACGAACATGAGTGTTGTTGTGGGCATGACCATCATCATGAGCACCATCATCACCATGCAGATGAAGTATTTACAAGCTTTGGAAGAGAAACTGCAAATAAATATTCAAAAGAAGAGATTGAAAATATATTAAAAGAGCTTGAAAATGAAGAAAAATACGGTGTTGTTCTTCGTGCAAAAGGAATTGTTATGTCAAAAGATGAAAGCTGGCTTCATTTTGACTATATTCCAGGTGAAGCAGATGTTCGTTTCGGTGCGAGTGATGTAACAGGAAAAATCTGTGTTATAGGCTCAAAAATAAATGAAGATGCTTTGGAAGAAATATTCAGACTTTAAAATAAAGAGGTGACAGAAGTGGAAATTCCCGTTTATTTATTTACAGGCTTTTTGGAAGCAGGAAAAACAAAATTTATTCAGGAAACTTTGGAAGACCCCCGTTTTGACACTAAAGAAACAACTCTCTTTCTTATGTGCGAGGAGGGGTTAGAGGAGCTTTGTCCCGAAAAATTTGCCTGTGATAAAGTATATGTTGAATATATAGAAAATAAGGAAGATATTGAGTATAAAAAACTTGAAAATTTACAGAAAAAATATAATGCCACAAGAATTGTTATTGAATATAACGGAATGTGGGAATTAGAAAAGCTTTACTCTGAGTTGCCTGAGGAATGGATGGTTTATCAGGAGCTTATGTTTGCAGATTGCAATACCATTCTAAATTTTAATACAAACATGAGAAGCTTGGTTGTAGACAAGCTCCAAAGCTGTGAGCTTGTAATTTTCAACAGACGAAATAAAGACACAGATATAATGAAGCTTCATAAGCTTGTAAGAGGAATTTCAAGACGGGCAAACATTATATATGAAGATATTAACGGTGAAATTGAGAATGACACTATTGAAGACCCACTCCCATTTGATATAAACGCACCGATTATCGAAATAAAAGATGAGGATTTTGCAATATGGTACAGAGATTTGGCAGAAGACGGCAAAAAATATATCGGAAAAACTGTAAAATTTAAAGCTATCATTGCTGTTGACGAGCGTATCCCGTCCAACACATTTGTAGCAGGAAGACACATAATGACCTGCTGTGCGGATGATATTGAATACAGAGGTCTTGCCTGCAAAGGCGGAAGAACAAAAGAAATGAAAAGCCGTGATTGGCTTTTGATAACAGGAAAAATTAAAAATGAATTTTGTCCTATATATGATGGAACAGGGCCTGTTGTTAAGGTTTTTGAAACCGTCCCTGCACAAAAGCCAGAACAGGAAGTAGTAACATTCTATTGATTTTCATATAAAAAATAAAAAGGAAATAAAAAAACATGGAAAATAAAAAGACTAATATTATCATAGCCTCGTTTCTTCTTATAGTAATGCTTTTTATAATTTTTTTCGGGCTTTTTGACAGATTTGAATACGAAAAAAACACAAAAAGCATCTATATGTCTGCAAATTATGATGACCTTAAAGAAAACGGTGTCGATATACCAAAAGTTTTATCCGAAATGAAGAAAAGCGGTATCGGATATGTTACAGTTTCACCTGTTACTTTTTCGCATTTAAAAAACGAAAACAAATTTGATACTATTTCGTATTCCTCCGTAAAAATAAACGAGGATGATATTTCGCTTAAAATAAAAGAGGCATTAAAAAGCTATACCTTATCCGATGACGATGTTATAATAATTTCCACCCGTGAGGATATAACAGCCTTTTTAACTGAAAATCTCATACCAAGATACGATGTTATTAAAAAGAATATTGACGAAAATTTAAGTATATTCTGCGTAAAAGGAAAAACAAAAGAAGATGATTTTATAATCGGCTACGATTCTTCCCAGATTTCAAACATAAAAGCAAGCGGGCTTAAGCTTTCACTTTCATACCCTGCTTACACTTTTGAAAACGAGGATTATGAAGAATATTTTAACGGCTTTCTTTTTAAAAACAATGTGAAATTCATTATCTTTAAGAAAAGCGAAAACGAAAATAAAATTAATTTGAGTGATGAATTTAAAGCAAAATTAAGAAGCTCGGAAGTATCGCTTGTCGTATTTGAAAATGAAAATCAGGCAAGAAATGAATCAGGTTTTATCTTTAAAGATATGACTGAGGCTTTTGTAACAAGAACAGTACGCGGTTTTAATATGGATAAAGTCCTCACATATGATAAAACTCATTACCGTTACAGATACTATCAATGGTATAATTCTGCTATTGAAAGAAACACTACATTTTTAAATGTAAACATATTAAAAAACGAAGATAGAACTCTTGATGAAAATATTTTACTCACAAATAAAGCAGTAAGCGATTTTACTAAAAAAATGGATACGCTTGGTTATAGTATAAATACTGACCGCGAGGATATCCCCTATCGTTACAATTTGCGTACAGCATCGCTTTGCGGTGGAATTGTAATTGTTATACTTATTTATCTATATCTCACTTTACTTGGAATAACATTAAAAAATCCGCTTACTATCACTGCCTTTTCAAGTATATTTACTATGATAATAAGCTATCCGTTATATGACTATGTTACCAAGTTTTATGCTATTATCTTAATGATTCTTGTTACTGCATTACTTAGCCTTATTATCTTTAAAATTATAAATTCCGAAAATAGTGTAAAGAATAAAATTATTTCATGCTCCTCTTCATTTGTTGGATTTATGATTTTAGGTGCACTTATGATTACTGCTATGTTTTCAGACCTTAATTTTTATCTCGGAAACAAGTGGATTTTTGGAGTAAAATTGAGTCTTCTTATACCATTTTTATTTACGGCTTTTAACTATAACCATGTATTTTTAAAACTAAAAAGTCCAAAAGAAGCGTTTGAAAAGCTAAAAGAAATTTTAAAAGATATACCTAAGTATGTAATTATAATATGCTCTGTGGTTTTAGTTTTTATAGTTTCATATTATCTTATCAGAACAGGAAAATCAGACCTTATTCTTCCTTTTGAAGATATAGTCCGTAAAAAGCTTACAGATATATTTATTATAAGACCTCGTTTTAAAGAATTTTTAATCGGGTACCCTTGTTTTATTTTGTTTATATATGTTTCTCTTTTTAGAAAAAGCGAAAAACTTAAAATTGTAACAGGCATACTTTCAACACTTCTTTTTACATCAATTTTAAATACCTTCTGTCATGCCTTTACAGACTTTGGAGCAAGCGTTATAAGAACATTAAACGGACTTTTGCTCGGGATTTTTGTAAGTGCTGTTCTCATTCTTATATGCGAGCTTATAATAAGATTTTTAATTAAAAAGAATGTAGAAGAAAAAGACAAAGAAAGCTTTAAAGCAATAATTAATAAAACAAAAACATTATTTACTAAATTTAAAAAACCAGATAAGTCTGAAAAACACGAAAAAGAAGCTGAAGCCAAAAATAATGTAACTAAAAAACCAATCAAAAAGAACAAACCACAAAAATCAAAAAACCACAAAAAGAAATCTAAAAAGAAGAAAAAATGACAAAAGAAATTTTATTAAACGGTGAAAAAATCAGTTATAATTTTCAGTATAAAAATGTAAAAAACATAAATCTTCGTATAAAACCAGACGGAAGTATTTTTGTTTCTGCAAACAGATTTGTTTCCCAAAAAACTATTGAAGATTTTATGATTTCTAAGGCTCAGTTTATTCTTTCGGCACTTAATGAATGTAAAAAAATCATAAAAACACAATATTTTTCAGAAGATGAGCTTTTGGAATTTATATTTTCATTTTCCAAAATTGCTTACAGCTACTATGAAAAGCTCGGAGTAAAATATCCCGAAATCAAATTTAAAAACATGGTCTCAAGATGGGGAAGCTGTCACACACAAAAGCACATTCTTACCTTTAATATAAATCTTATGTACACACCCAAAGAATGTGTTGAGTATGTAATATGGCATGAGTTTACACACTTTCTTCAACCTAACCACTCAAAAAAATTTTATGAAGAGCTTGAGAAAGTATGTCCCGATTGGAAAGAGAGAAGAAAAAAACTCAAAGAAATTAAATTAGGATAACATTTATATTGATTTTTTAAAATTTTTATGTTAAAATAACTTTATTAATATTTCAAACGAACACTTCAGGAGGAAATTATGGAAGAACTTATCAAAAAAGCGGGTATTCTTATTGAAGCATTACCTTTCATTCAGAAATTTTACGGAAAAACAGTTGTTATCAAATACGGCGGAAACGCTATGATAAATGAAGATTTGAAAAACTCGGTTATGGAAGATATAACCTTGTTAAAATATATAGGAATGCACCCTGTTGTTGTTCACGGCGGCGGACCTGATATTTCTGCTGCATTAAAAACATACGGTGTTGAATCCAAATTCATAAACGGACTTAGAGTTACAGACGAAGAAACAATGCGTATTGCACAGATGGTACTTGTGGGAAAGACAAACAAGGAAATTGTTTCACTTTTAAATGTAAACGGCGGAAATGCTGCAGGTCTTTGCGGTATAGACTCAAATCTTTTTGAGTGTGTAAAGGAATCAACCTTTGTTGACGGAGTTGAACAGGACTTAGGCTATGTAGGAAAAATTACAAAAGTAAATCCGCAGATTATCAGAAATCTCTGCGATAACGGATATATTCCTGTTGTTGCACCTGTTGGTGTTGACGAAAACGGACACAGCTATAACATAAATGCTGATACTGCTGCGTCAGCACTTGCAACAGCGATTGAGGCTGAAAAATTGATGCTTCTTACTGATATTGAGGGCATCAAATATAATATGGACAGCAAAGAAATTATACATATAATAAACAAAAAAGAAACCTTAAAGCTTATTGAAAAAGGCGTTATCTCAGGTGGAATGATTCCAAAAGTTCTTGGCTGTATTGATGCTATTGACAACAATGTTTCATCTGTACATATAATTGACGGCCGTATTCCGCACTGCTTACTCCTTGAGATATTTACTAATAATGGTATAGGAACTATGATTACAGCCTAATTTTAAAGAGGTATAAAAATGGGTAAAATTATTGTTATTGAAGGTACTGATGCAAGCGGAAAGCAGACGCAAACTGACCTTCTGTATGAATTTTTTAAAAAAGAGAATAATAATGTTATGAAGCTCACTTTCCCCGATTACGAGAGTGATACAAGCATCTTTGTTAAAATGTATCTAGACGGAAAATTCGGTGAAAGTGCGGAGTGCGTTGATGCAAAAACTGCATCTGTTTTCTATGCTGTTGACAGATACGGCTCATATAAAACAAAGTGGGAAGAATTCATAAAAAAAGAGGACAGTATCATTATTTTTGACCGCTATGTAACCTCAAATATGGTGCATCAGGCAGCAAAGTATGTTGACGAGGACAAAAAAAACGAGTTTCTCGATTGGCTTTATGATTTTGAATATAACATTATGGGACTTCCAAAGCCTGACAAGGTTATATTTTTGAATATGCGTTTTGACCTTGCTGAGAAGCTTATGGAAAAACGAAAAAACAAAATTACAGACGAAGAAGCGAAAGATATTCATGAGCGTGACTGTGATTACATGAAAAAGTGCTATAATAACGCTTGTTTTGTCGCAAAAAAATACGGTTGGGACGAAATTAAATGTTTTAACGGTGATGAAATACGCACGATTGAAGATATACACGAAGAAATAAGGAAGAAAGTATGCAATTAAAAAAAATTGAAATATCCGATAAGCCAATATTTGATAAATATAAAAGCAATACTATTCATAATCAATATCTTACTTTTGCAAATCTGTTCTTATGGAAAGATGCAGAAAATATCGAATATTTTTTCTATAACGAATGTCTTGTTGTAACAGGAATTGATTTTAACAAAAAAAGATATTTTATGCTTCCGTGTGTTTTTTGTATAACAAATGAATTTCTCGATTTTTTAAAAGAAAATTTCGGTGATGATTACAGAATAGTAGGACTTGGGATAGATGCTGTAAATGAAGCGAAAAAAAACACTGGCAACAGACTTTCCTTTATACACGAAAGGGATATGGATAACTATATTTATTCTTCCGAAAAGCTTTCCACTCTTTCAGGGAAAAAACTTCATTCAAAAAGAAACCACATAAATAATTTTATCAAAAATTATACTTACGAATTTCATATACTAAATGATGATAACATTTCAGAGGTATGGAAGTTTTTAGAGGAATGGTACGAAAAAAAGCTGCTTGAAGATGAGAGCATCATATTTGAGAAAGATGCTGTAAAAAACGGGCTTTCGCATTATAAGGAACTTGGACTTCGAGGTGCTTTTATAAAAGTGGGCGGAAAAGTAATAGCTTTTTCGATGGGTGATAAAAGAAATGATGAAATGGCAGTTATCCATTTTGAAAAGGCTGATACCGATTATGCGGGTGCGTATGCAATAATAAACAGAGATTTTGTTAAAAACTGCTGGAGCGATGTGAAATATATAAACCGAGAAGACGATATGGGAATAGAGGGACTTAGAAAATCAAAGCTTTCCTACTACCCTGATATACTTTTAGAAGTTTATACAGCTGTTGAAAATAAATAAAGAATTACGGGAATAACCAAGTTGGCTATTCCCGTTTTTTCAATCAAAAAGATTATATTAAATTATGCTTCTTCATAATATCAAGTAAAACAGCTTTATTCTTATCTTCCATAGAAGTAAGCGGAAGTCTTAAATAGTCTTCGCACCAGCCCATAGCTGCCATAGCTGCTTTAACAGGGATAGGATTAACTTCTGAGAAAAGTGCCTTTATAAGCGGAATATATTTAAGCTGTAATTCCATACTTCTTTTTACATCACCGTTTAAGTATGCGTGACACATTTCGGAGGTTTCTTTAGGGCATACATTTGAAAGAACTGAAATAACCCCTTTACCGCCAAGTGACATAATAGGAACAATCTGGTCATCGTTACCTGAATATATATCAAGGTTATCTCCGCACTCATAAGCGATTTCAGCAACCTGGGAGATGTTTCCGCTTGCTTCCTTTATTGCACTTATATTTTCATGCTGAGAAAGAGCCTTACAAGTTGCAGGAGTAAGGTTTACGCCTGTTCTTGATGGTACATTATAAAGAATAAGTGGTTTAGTTGATGCATCAGCAATCTGTGTAAACATCTTTATAAGACCGTTTTGAGTTGCTTTGTTGTAGTATGGTGTAACAACGAGCATAGCGTCTGCACCGCACTCACAAGCATGCTTTGTAAGCTCGATAGCATAAGCAGTATCATTTGAGCCTGTTCCTGCGATAACGGGCACTTTATGATTTACTCTTTCAACAGCAAAAGAAATTGCCTGTTTATGTTCATCGTCAGTTAAGGTTGATGCCTCACCTGTTGTTCCGCAAACAACAATAGCGTCAATCCCCTCCTCTACCTGCCAGTCAAGCAATTTGCCGAATTTATCAAAATCCACACCGTTTTCATTAAGAGGTGTTACGATTGCAGTTGCAGCTCCTGTAAAAATAGTTTTTTTAGCCATTTATATCAATCCTTTCATAAAACTAAAAATTCCAAATAAAAATATTTATGTATAAAAATAAAACCAACTTTAATTATTATACATTATACTATTATTCTTGTCAATAAGATAATGTTAAAAAAATAAACAAATTTTTTGTTTTTGATATACAAAAAGCTGAACAATCGCACAGATTGTTCAGCTTTTTAAAAGGGCTCTATAATAAATGTTGTGGTCAACAATAAAAAGAGCTTTCAAAAAAATTAAAAAAATAATGAAAAAAGAGAGCATTTTTATAAAAAATCTGTTAT
>JAZRFJ010000008.1:0-20287 GCA_045661305.1 Clostridia bacterium
AACAATAATACATACGGTGAAGAATATGATATGGAGGGAATGGCAAGAGATTATACACTTCATCTAACCGACAACGAAAATATGCAGGTTGAAAATCTGATATTCACGCATCAGTTTACCGACCAAAATTATCCATCTGTAGACAAAACCCCTATATCTGACAATATAGATATGGATTTTTACAAACAATCAGGCACATTACCATCTGAGCTTTTTGAAATAAGCAAAGCTGTTGATATGACAACAACCGAAAGTTCAGAAGCACAGGATAAGTCAGAGGTAGATAAAGAAGCCGAAACAAAAAAAGAAGAACCAAAAACCCCTGAAAATGTAACAGAACCAAAGACACCAGAAATATCAACAGAACAAAAAATTGAAACAACTGAAAAAAATACTGAAACGAAACAGGAAGAAAAAACTGAAATAAACGAAGAACAAAAACCCGAAACAAATACAGAAGAGACAAAAGCACCTGAAACAACAGAGAAAAATACTGAAGAAGAAAAAACAGAAGAACAAAAATCCGAAACAACAGAAGAAGCGGTATCAAAAGAAATATTTCTTGATGTACCAAAAGATCACTGGGCATATAATGAAATATACGAATTTTATGAAAAAGGGATTATTTTGGGTTACGGAAACGGATATTTCGGCGTTGATGATTCCATTACATACGAACATTTCGCACTTCTTCTTAACAGACTGTTTTCCTATAAAGCTGAAAACACATCTTCTGTCCCTGCTATTAGAGAGGATGTTATAGCTTCAGTTGTTAAAGCATTGAAGCTTGATACTGAAGAATCAAAAGCGGTTGCAATCGAAAATATTTTTAATGATTGCGGTAATTTAAAGGAAGAAAACAAATATTATATTGCAAGAGCAATTTACGACGGACTCGTTATTGGCTATGACGGAAAGCTGTTTCCAAAGGATAAGCTTACACGAGCTGAAACTGTTGTTTTATTATCAAGAGCAATAAAAAATAAATAAAGACAAAAATTAAAAGCGAAAAAATATCTGCCGTTTGCTTAGTGTTCTGAACACTAAGCAAACGGCAGAATTTACAGTTATAAAAATTTTTATATAAGATTTCCATAGGTGAAATTTTTGTCAGTTTTTATTATTAAAACATTCTTTATTTGCCCTGTCAAATTAATTTTCGATTCAACACAAACATTTATATAATTATCGGAAAAGCCATGCCAGAAGCCATCTTTTTTCTCTTCAAAAAGAACTGTCAGCTTTTTACCTTTATACGTTTCTATTCTTTCTTTCTCTATTTTTTCGCTTTCTTCTATTATTATTTTACTTCTTTTATCCTTAATTTTTTCATCAACCTGATTTTCCATCTTTGAGGCAACAGTTCCGTTGCGCATTGAATATTTAAAAGTATGCACCTTTAAGAAACCTACCTTTTTTATAAGCTCTAAGGTTTCATTAAACTCAATGTCTGTTTCCCCCGGAAAGCCTACAATAACATCAGTTGTTATTTCAGTAAGAGGATTGATTTCTCTTAATTTTTGAACTGTTTTATAAAAAAATTCAGATGTATAATGTCTGTTCATTCTCTTTATAACGCTGTCACTTCCGCTTTGAAGAGAAATATGAAAATGAGGGCAAAGCTTTTTTGTATTTTTATAAAACTCAAAAAATTCATTGTTAAAAGCAAGTGGCTCAATGGAGCTTAAACGAATACGGGAAACGCCCTCGACATTTTCAATCATTTGCAACAATTTTACAAATGTCATATCTTCTGTATCAATGCCGTAATTACATACATGTATTCCCGATAAAACGATTTCTGTATATCCGTTTTTTACAAGCTCTTTTACCTCGGAAATTATCTCATTTTCATCTCTGCTTCTGCACCTTCCCCGAACATAAGGAATAATACAATACGAACAAAAAGAATTGCATCCGTCCTGAATTTTGATAATCGCCCTCGTTTTTTCCTGATAGGATACTAATGCAGGAAAAGAAAAGCCACCTGTAACCTCATTATTTACAATCTTTTTCTTTTCTCTTTTATTTATAGCTTCTTTTGCAATTTCAACTATTTTTTCTTTTTCGGAATTTCCTATAACCGCTGTAACACCCTCCATTTGTAATACTTCATCAGCTGAGCCTTGTGCGTAACAGCCTGTTACAATAACAATTGCGTCTTCATTTTTTCTTACACATTTTCTTATAAGCTGTCTTGATTTTCTATCACTCATATTCGTAACAGAGCAAGTATTTATAACATATATATCACATTTGTCCAAAGATGACACAGTGAAAAAGCCTTCATCACGAAACATCTGGGATAAGGCTTCCGACTCATACTGATTTACTTTACAGCCAAGTGTCAAAATACATACTTTTTTCATTTTTTGTCCTCTTTATACGGAACAATTTTATTTCCGCTTATATCAAAAATAAAATCCTTTGATTTTAAAATTTCAGCAAACATAAAAGAATCTGTAATTTTTTCTTTTGTATTTATGGATATTGCACCCTCGTGAGTTGGGTGATGGCAGTCTGTGCCTCCCGAAACAATCATTCCCGGATTTTTTTGTGCATATCTTGCAGCAAGTGAAATTCTCGAATTATGGTTAGGGTGCATATTAAAAACTTCCACTCCGTCTAAAAACTCAACAGGCATAGGTGTCATACCGTCTCTGAACGGGTGTGCCTGAATAATAACATTTTTGTCGTTTTTCATTTCAGTATAAAATTTTTCCAGTGTCGTATCAAGGTAGCTGTAAGATTTTTCGATAAATGCTTCATCTATCCCAAAAACAAGATAATCATTTGCGTTTTCCTTAAATCTTATCTCCATTCCGAGAATTACTGAAATATTTTTATTCTTTGCATACTCAACAGCTCTCTTATATTCATCAAGATATCCCAAAACGCTGTAACCTTTTATTTGTTCAAAAACAACATAGGAAAAATGATTTGTAATGACAAGTGTATCATAAGAAAGACCTTCATATAAATCAACAAGTCTTTCAGGAGAAAACTCACTGCACGGGCTTGCAGGAAAAGTGTGCGCATGAGATTCAGTCCTATATTTATATTCACAAAAATTCATATAATTCATTCCTCCTACCATTTAAGTCTGTGAAGCTCACCCTCAAGGTTAAAGCTTTCAAAATTATCCTGTCTGTATGCCTCATAAGCTACAATAGCAACAGCATTAGAAAGGTTTAAGCTTCTTGTATCTTTTACCATAGGAATACGCAAACAGGAATTTGGGTATTTTACTAAAATCTCTTCAGGTATTCCCACAGTTTCCTTGCCGAAAATTATATAACAGCCGTCATTAAACTTAACATCGCAATGAGTTTTTTTTGCTTTTGTTGTAAGATAATACATCTCATTTTCTTCTGGGTTATTTTTTTCGTAAAATTCAGCTATACTCTCATAAAATGTTATATCAAGCTCGTCCCAGTAATCTAAACCTGCCCTTTTAAGCTTTGCATTGTCAATCTTAAAACCCATTGGTCCAACTAAATGAAGTTTAGCACCCGTTGCCTTACAGGTACGGGCAATGTTACCCGTATTCTGCGGAATTTCAGGCTCAAATAAAACTATATTAAGTATCATTTTTCCACACTCCAAAACAAACGGCACAAGAAAGAATTTTGCTCTCCCTTATGCCACCTGTTATTTTCTATTTAAAATTTTTATCGATAAAGCTTTTCATTCTTTTTAGTGCCTTTTTTATATCCTCCAGAGAATACGCATAAGAAATTCTTATATGCCCCTCTCCGCACTCTCCAAACGCATTGCCGGGTACAACTGCAAGCTTTTCCGAAAATAAAAGCTTTTCACAAAATTCCTCTGATGACATACCAAGTCTTTTTATTGAAGGGAAAACATAAAATGCACCAAGCGGCTCAAAACAGTCAAGTCCCATTTTATTGAGTTCATTAACAAGATAAACTCTTCTTTCATTATATTGTTCTTTCATATCCCTAACATCGGGCATTCCATTTTTAAGAGCATCTATCGCTGCATACTGCGAAAAAGTAGGTGCAGACATTATACCGTACTGATGAATTTTTATCATAGCTGATATAATTTCTTTTGGTGCACACGCATATCCAAGTCTCCAGCCTGTCATAGCAAATGCTTTTGAAAATCCGTTTATAACAACGCATCTTTCTTTCATTCCTTCAAAAGAAGCGATAGACACATGCTCACCTTTATATGTAAGCTCTGAATAAATTTCATCAGAAATAACAATCAGATTATGCTTTTTTATAATCGGGACAAGCTTTTCCAAATCCTCTTTTGTCATAATACCGCCTGTGGGATTATTCGGATACGGAAGTATAAGCACCTTGGATTTTTCGGTTATAGCGCTCTCAAGCACCTCAGGAAGAAGCTTAAATCCGTTTTCCCAGGTAGTTTCCAAAGGTACAGGTATCCCTCCTGATAGCTCTGCACAAGGCTTATAACAAACAAAGCTCGGCTCAGGAACAAGCACTTCATCACCTTGGGAAACGAATGCTCTAAGGCATACATCAATAGCCTCACTTGCACCTACCGTAATCATAATTTCATCTTCAGGCTTATAAGAAACATTTATGTGATTTTCAAGATAATCTGAAATACATTTTCTAAGCTCAATAAGACCTGAATTTGAAGTGTAAAAGGTTTTACCTTTCTCAAGAGCCTTTATAGCCTCTGTTCTTATATGCCAGGGTGTAGCAAAGTCAGGCTCGCCTACACCAAGCGAGATAACATCGGGCATAGTAGCTGCTACATCAAAAAATTTTCTTATTCCCGAAGGCTTCAACTCTCTTGCTGTTTTTGAGAGATATTCTTCAGGACGAAAAATATTAAGCTCATTACTCACAGAGAAATCACCCTTTCGTCTTTTTTATGGTTTTGGAGAACTTTTCCGTCTGTTTTATAAGCATTAAGTAAAAAATGTGTAGCAGTTGATAAAACAGTATCAATGGTAGATAATCTCTCACCAACAAAAAGAGCGATTTCTTTCATGGAGCTTCCTCTTACGATTACAGCGAGGTCAAATCCGCCTGAAACAAGGTACACACTTCTAACTTCAGGAAATGAGGCAACCTCGGCGGCGACCATATCAAAACCCACACCTTTTTGCGGACTTACTTTAAGCTCTATTATTGCTTCAACCATTTCTGGTGTTTCCTTATCCCAGTTTACAATGGTTTTATAGCCTTGTATTATTCCTTCATCTTCAAGCTTTTCTATTTCTTTTTCTACTGCTTCTTCAGTTGTATTTAATAAAGAAGCAAGCTCCTTTGGGCTATATTTTGCATTCCCCTCAAGGTATTTAAGTAATTTTATTCTCATTTTTTTAGTCCTTCCCCATTTTTTGTTTTATGTCACTTGTAAGCTTATCAAGAAGCTTTTTTACATCATAAGTAAAATCATCTACATCTGCTCTTGTTCTTTTATAACGAAGCTTTTCGTTTTCTGCTTTCTCGTAAGCTTCTGTTAAAATTTTCTCACCTTTTGATTTTGCAGAAGCTATTATTTCATCTGCTTTTGCTTCAGCATTTAAAATAGCTTTTGAAATTTTTTCTTTTCCACCCTCAAATTCAGCCTTAATATCCTTTATTTCATCCTTTAATCTTGCAATTTCTTCATTATATGAAAGCTTTTCGGCTCGCATTTCTTCTTCATGCTTTTCACAGAGAGCTTTTATCTCATTTTCATGCTGTTCGTTTAGAGAAATAATTTTTTCTTCTTGTTCCTCTATCCTTAATTCAAGCTCATTTATCGTCTTTTCTTTTTCAGAAATCTCTTTTTTAAATCCCTTTATATCATCATCCTTCATTCTGAGCTTTTTTTCAATGTTTTTTGAAAGCTCGTCCATATAGGCAAAAACCTCTTTATTATTTAATCCGAATAATGATTTTTTAAATCCTGTTTTTTTCATAATTAAAACTTTTTGGGATGTCAAAAAAGAAATATGCGACAGCCCGTTTCCTTTCAGTTTTTACTTTTTTACCGCTATTTAATCTATTATACACCAAATAAAGAAAAATTTCAACATTTTTTGGTTTTTTTAAATAATTTTCTTATATTTTTTAGTTATCTTCAATTCCGAGTTCTTTTAAAATTTCTTTTTCCTTTGACCGCATTAACCTTTTATCATCATCTTCCATATGGTCATACCCCATAAGATGAAGTATTCCATGAAGTGTAAGATATACGCTTTCCCGAAAAAGTGAATGACCGTACTCTTCCGCCTGGCTTTCAATTTTTTCTTTTGAAAGGATTATATCCCCTAAAAAAACGCATTTGTTTTCAGGGTCAAAATCAGATTCCGAAAGCTCATTTTTTAAAACTTCAGGACTTTCAAATTCAAGCATAGGAAAAGAAAGGACATCTGTTTCCCTATCTACATCTCTGTTTTCTCTGTTTAAAATTCTTATTTCTTCATTTGAAACAATGGAAATATTCACGCATATATCAAAATCAGGTTTTAGTGCTTTAAGTGCGGTAATAACTGTGTTTTTAAGGTCAGAATGCATCTTTTTGTCATAATACCCATTTTCGTCAAATAAATCTACAATATATCTTCTTTCCATCATTCCTTACCGCCCTTCAATTTTTCTTTTCTCTGCTCATACTTTTCGTACGCAACAATTATTTTCTGAACAAGCGGATGTCTTACAACATCGCAAGGGTTAAGTCTTGAAATTGAAATTCCCTCAATATCTTTAAGAACAGCCATTGCTTCTTTTAGCCCCGATTTTTTGCCGATAGGCAAATCCGTCTGTGTTATATCGCCTGTGATAACAGCTTTTGTATTAAAGCCGATACGCGTTAAAAACATTTTCATCTGTTCAGGTGTCGTGTTCTGTGCTTCATCTAAAATTACAAAGCAATCATCTAAGGTACGCCCTCTCATATACGCAAGCGGTGCAACCTCAATAAGACCTTTTTCACTGTATTTTGAAAAGTTTTCACTTCCGAGCATATCAAAAAGAGCATCATAAAGCGGTCTTAAATATGGGTCAACCTTAGATTGTAAGTCACCAGGCAAAAAGCCAAGCTTTTCACCTGCCTCAATAGCAGGTCTTGTGAGAATTATTCTTGAAATTTCCTTTGCTTTAAACGCATTTACAGCACACGCAACTGCAAGATAGGTTTTTCCTGTTCCTGCAGGACCTACACCAAGACTTATAGTGTTTTCCATAATATTATTTACATAGTGCTTTTGTCCTACTGTCTTTGGTTTTACAGGTTTACCCTTTGATGTTACACAAATACAGTTTCCACCGATTTCTTCAGCAGTTTTAATTTTTCCCTCTCGTGATAAATTGATAAAATATCTTATTACCTGCTCATCAATTTCTTCACCGCCTGAAAGATGATTTATAAGACTTACCATAACTTCATAAGCCATATCCTGATTTATTCCGTCACCCGATATTCTTATAACATCACCTTTTATGAAAATTTTAACGCCAAGCTCCTTTTCGATGAGAAAAATATTCTCATCGAAATTCCCGCAGATTGCACTTAAAAAACTTCCTGAATCAAAAACCAATTCTCTTTCCACATTATTACCCCACTATTTATTGCCTATTTCACAGTTTTATCTGTTACAATTTTTTCACTTACTGCAATATTTTCCTCACTCTCACAAAAGACACGCACACTTATTGTTTCATCATCAATATTTTTGTAAGAAATTTTCTTTGTCTTTATATTTTCATTTTCTTTTTTTATTTCGCCTAAAAGCTCATCTGAGCATATCTTCACGGCTTCCTTTACAGAAAGCTTTGTTTTTTTAAGGTTATATTCCTTATACTCATATTTTCTGAAATTTAAAAAGAAAATATTACTCTCTTTTATTATACTATCATAATTATAAAAGTCAATATTTTTTTTAAAATATATTGGTATTTTAAACCCGAAAATATCCACCTCCCACAGTTTTTTTGTTCTGCCTGTATAAATTTTATCATATTTATACAGCTTTTGCTCCTTTTTCTTTTCAGCCCAGGTTTTTGCTGTTACTTTTCCTAAAGAATGTACATATCTTGCACCAACCTTGTTACTTTGAACAATTCCCGAAATAAGTGTCTGTCCCTTTAAAACAGTATCACCTATTTTTACAACTTTTTCTCCGTTTTCTGCAATAATATCAAGTATATAACCGTCCTTTTTTGCAACAAGATTGCACGGTGTGTCCTTGTCTATAAAGGGAGGTGCTTTTTTTCTTGGCTCTAGAGTAACGACAAGCTTTGTGCCTTGTAGTTCCACATTTGCCCAGATAAGCTCATCAAATTTTGTTAAAAGAACATTTTCAGCATTTCTGTAATTTATATTATGCTTTATCTTCCCCGCACTAAGTCCAAGCTCTTTTAAAGCTTCCCTTACTTCGTTTTCATCAACATAGTCTGCTTTTGTAATCTCAACCTGCCATATCACCGATGAAAACAAAAAAAGAATACTCACAAAAAGAGGAATAAATATTGCAAACATCCATCTTTTTTTCAGACTTTTAACATAAAAGTTAAATCCGTACTCGTTCTTTAAAGTACATTCCAGATGATTTTCCTCACTAAGCTCTTTTACCTTTTCAAAGCCTCTCTTACTTACAAAAAAGCTTATATTACCATCTCTATTTCTTACAACATTCCATATATAAATTTTTTTACTAACAATAATATTTAAAAATCTTTCCGTTCTTCCCCCTTTTATCTCAACCTCATAATATCCTTTTAAAAAACTGTAAATATTCATTTTTTCCACTTCCTACTCATTTACAAGTGATTTTATCTTGCCTCTTATATCAAGCTTTTCATCTGTCATCTGACATATTCTCAAATTTTCGCCGTTAATGCTGTAAATACTTTTTTTAGTATTTACCTTTATACATTCTTCGCCCATATCCACTATTCCGTTATGATTATGTATCTCTACTAAAAAATCTCCTATAATAACAATTTTTGCTTCACCAGAAATTATATCTGCTCCTACTCCGATTATATCATAAATACTTTTTTCAACTCTTTCGTTTTTTTCTGTAAATGTATTTTTATCCTTATTTTTCTTTTCTTTCTTCTCTCTTTTCATTTTTTTAAAAATCTCCTCTTCTAATTCTTAATTTCATTTAATATTATATAACATATTTATGAAAAACGGTGATTATTAATGTCAAAAATAATGGGGCTTATGCTTACAGTATTATTCTTAATTTTTCCGAAAGAATTAAAGGCAGGAATATCAAACGGACTTAATAATACATTTTCTCTTCTTATACCGTCTGTTTTTCCATACATCATAATCTCTTCACTCTTTTTAAATACAGGCGCACTTAATATTGTATCAGAAATTACATATAAATTCATAAAAAAACTGACAGGGATTTCAAAAAATGCTTCGGGGGCATACTTGCTTTCACTTTTTTGCGGTTACCCCACAGGTGCAAAACTTTCATCTTCTCTTTACAATGAAAAAAGCATTTCAAAATACGAAATGAAAAAACTTTTTTATTTTGCATCTGTTCCGGGCTTTGGTTTTTGTGTCTCCTTTTTAGGTCTTCTTTACAATGACGGAATAAAAATATATCTGTCGTATATTTTAGCATCTGTTACTATTAATTTCATTTTAAAAAATAAAGGGAAGAAAGAATATCTTTTTGAAAAAAAAGAGGATATTTCCTATAATTTTTCCGAAAGCTTAGTGGAAAGTATCCGTTCATCTTCAAAAACAATGCTTGAAATTACAGGATATGTGTGTTTTTTTTCATCATTATGTGAAATAATAAAAAAAACAGAAATAATAACAAATAATAGTCTTCTTTCAGCACTCTTGTGTGGATTTTTGGAGATAACAACGGGAAACGCAGAGATTTATAATCTTATTAATGTATATCCCTATATAAAATATATCGCTGTCTTTTTAACAGGCTTTGGTGGTATGTGCGTTCTTTTTCAAAGCATGAGCTTTGACAGAAAAAATAACATAAGCATTCTACACTTCATGCTTTCAAGGTTTATTTTTTCGTTATTTTCACTTATATTTTTTATTATTTTTCAATTTTTGGGAGGAACAAAATGATACACAAAATTTATACTTATGACAATCTTATCTATGACCTTATAAAAATTAATACTTTTAAAAAATTCTTAAGCTTTAAATCAATAGGAAAAAGCGTGAACAACAAGGACATTTTTCTTATAAAAGCAGGAAACGGTGCAAAAAAAATCTTAGTAATCTGCGGTCATCACAGCTTAGAAACAATAATGAGCGAATTTATATGCGATTACCTTACAAATAAAGAAAAAGATTTTTTTGATAAGGTTTCTTTTTATGCAATTCCGCTTCTTAATCCCGACGGTGCTGACTTTTTAACAGGAAGAATAAATATTCCCGCCTTTGTAGAGTATCGTGAAAGATGGCAGGCAAACTTTAATGGTGTTGACTTAAATCACAATTACGATGCAGGCTTTTTAAAAGCAAGGGAAGCTGTCGAGAAGGAGGAAATATTCGGACCTTATTTCACAAAATACGGCGGTGCTTGCCCTTTTTCCGAGCCTGAAACACAAGCCGTAAAAAATCTTTGCGAAAGAACTGCGTTTGACTTAGCGATTGCTTTTCATACACAAGGCAAGGAAATTTATTCAGGATATGACGGAATTTATCCCGATAACACAGAAGAATTAACCCGTATTTTTGCAGAATGTTCAGGCTACACCCCTTCAATTCCATCAAACACAGCTTCCCACGCAGGCTTTAAAGACTGGTTTATAAAAACATATAATAAGCCTGCCTTCACTATTGAGGCAGGCATCGGAAAAAATCCCTTATATCACAGCCAGTACGGACAGATTAAAGAAGACTGCACCAAAATACTTGACAGTGCTGTTAAATTTTTTTCATCTTCAAATCCTTGTTAGAAGGATTATTAATAACTTCACCTTTTTCTGAAAAACGAGAGCCATGACACGAGCAATCCCACGAATGCTCGTGTTTGTTATATTTTAAAGCACATCCAAGATGTGTGCAACGAGGTGTAACAGGATTTAAAAGTCCTGTTACAGACTCAAATGCATTACATAAAAGCTGTGGGTGTAAAATACTTCTTGACGGTGAAAACAAGCTTTCATACTCATTTTCTTTTTCCTGTATCAAATCGTTTAAAATATTTGCTGCAACCATAGAAGAAGTCATTCCCCATTTATTAAAGCCTGTTGCAACATATAAAGACGGAGTTAGTCTTGAATACTGCCCTATATAGGGAATAGCATCAAGAGTTATGCAATCCTGTGCCGCCCATCTGCATACTTCCTCTGCGTCAGGATAATATTTTTTGGAAAATTCCAAAAGCTCATTCCAGCCACCGCCGCTTTTTCCTGTTCTGTGACCTCCGCCTCCCAAAATAAGATGCCCATTATATTCCCTGAAAGACATTCCTTTTTTATCTTCATCAACATACATCCCACTGTATAAAGGTGCATTTTTTAGTGCAAGTACATACGAACGGTGCTGATACATTTTTAAAAAATATCCGCCATGCTTATCTATAAAAGGAAAATGAGTTGCTACGATTATTTTTTCTGCACTTATTTTAGCTTTATCAGTTATCGCACAATTATTTTTTATTTCTTTTACTTTTGTATTTTCATATATAACTAAATCTTTTAAATTATCCAAAATACCAAAAATAAATTTAAGAGGATTAAATTGTGCCTGTTTTTCAACCTTAACAGCACCCGAAATTGAAAAAGGAAGCGGTATTTTTTCATGAAATGAAGCATCAACACCTAACCTTTTATAAGCTTCAACCTCTTTTTCAATTTTTTCTCTATCGTTTTTTGAGTAAACAAAGGCATCACACTCTAAAAAATCACAAGGAATTTTTTTTGATAAATTATAAAAGCTCTCAATCGCTTCTTTTTGTGCTTTTAGATAAAGCTTTGCATTTTCAATTCCATACTTATTTATTATATCATTATATATAAGACCATGCTGAAAAGTAATTTTTGCAGTTGTATTCTTTGTAGTTCCTGACAATACATTCCCAGCCTCAGCAATCACACAATCTATTCCTGATTTTTTCAGCATATATGCACATAAAATTCCTGCCATACCTCCGCCTATAATAAGAACATCGGTTTTTATATTTTCTTTAAGTTCAGAAAAGACAGGCATTTTTACACCACTTATGCTTTCTTCCCATATTGATTTCATCATTTTATCACACTCCATAATCCTATTATTTGTATTTGATGAAAAAAAATTATAAAACAACAAATA
Organism: Clostridia bacterium; assembly: GCA_045661305.1. GTDB lineage: Bacteria > Bacillota > Clostridia > UMGS1840 > UMGS1840 > UMGS1840. Next base: position 12,256 of record JAZRFJ010000008.1, read on the forward strand.
ATAGCAAAATTCAACAAATTCAACAAAAAAATGATTATTTTTTAAACTTCTATTGACAAATTGCTCAAATTAAGGTATATTTTAATTTAGAGATTTTCATTTTATCCCGTTTTTTTAAAAAAGAAAAAAGAAAACGGAAGAATTTAGGAGGAAAAAAAATGAAATTAATTTACGGAGTAAAAGACAAACCAAAATTCGGACAGCTTATTGTTTTTGCTATTCAACAGCTTCTTGCTATTATGACAGCAACACTTGTTGTTCCTGTTATAATAAATCAGACTTGCGGAACTACAATGGATTCTGCTGCAGCTCTTTTGGGAGCAGGTGTAGGAACACTTGTTTATGTTCTGTTCACACAGAAAAAAAGCCCTGTATTCTTAGGCTCATCTTTCGCCTTTATAGGCTCAATGATAGCAGCTTTTGCAGGCGGTGTATCAATGTCTCTTGGCTTTCTTGGACTCATAATCGGTGCAATATTTGCAGGACTTGTTTATGTTGTAATTGCACTTGTTGTTAAATTTGCAGGTGTTAAATGGATTAACAAGCTTATGCCTGTAACAGTTATCGGACCTACAGTTGCAATTATCGGACTTTCTCTTGCAGGAAATGCAATCAGCGACATTACAAAAGGAAGCATTCCTGATGTTGTTGCATCCCCACACATCACAGTTCTTTGCGGAATTATCACACTTGTTATAACAATCATCTGCTCAACCTACGGCAAAAAACTCGGAAAGCTTATTCCTTTTATCTTTGGTATTCTTGGCGGATATGCTGCAGCAGGAATATTTACGATAATAGGTTACTGTGCAAATATAGATGCCTTAAAAATTCTTAATGTTCAGCCGTTTTTAGCACTTGTTGCAGATGGTGTTACATTAAAAACATTCTTATCAGTTCCTGATTTTACATTCTTGACTGCTGTAAAAGGCTTTGGCGAGCTTAATGCAGCATATATAAGCACAATTGCTGTAGCATATATTCCTGTTGCATTTGTTGTTTTTGCAGAACATCTTGCAGACCACAAAAATATTTCTTCTATTATTGAAGAAGACTTGCTTGAAGAACCGGGACTTCACAGAACACTCCTTGGTGACGGTATCGGTTCAATGGTTGGTGCTGTATTTGGAGGTTGTCCAAACACAACATACGGTGAATCTGTTGGCTGTGTTGCTATAACTAAAAACGCTTCTGTTTATACTATTATAACAGCAGCAATTCTTGCAATTCTTATTGCTTTTGTTTCACCCTTCATTGCTTTTGTTAACTCAATTCCATCTTGCGTAATGGGCGGTGTTTGTATGGCACTTTACGGTTTTATCGCTGTTTCTGGTCTTAAAATGATTCAGCAGGTAAATCTCAACCTCAACAAAAACCTCTTTGTTGTTTCAACAGTTCTTATCGCAGGTATCGGAGGACTTACACTTACCTTTGGAAAAGTTACTGTTACATCTGTTGCATGCGCACTTATTTTAGGAATTATAATAAACCTTGTTGTATCAAAAGCTAAAGACGAGGAATAATTCAGATATAAAAAAGGAGACTTACAAAATGAAAAATGTTGTCATCTTTGACCACCCACTTATTCAGCATAAAACAACAATACATCGTCAAAAAACCACAACAAATAAAGAATTTAGGGAATCAGTTGAAGAAATCACAATGCTTATGTGTTACGAAGCATTAAGAGATTTGCCTTTAGAGGAAGTAGAAATTGAAACACCTATCACAAAGACAACTCAAAAAATGATTAAAGGAAAAAAACTTGCAGTTGTTCCGATACTCCGTGCAGGTCTTGGAATGGTAAACGGTATTTTAAACCTTGTTCCTACTGCAAAAGTAGGTCATATCGGTATGTACCGTGATGAAGTCACAATGCAGCCTCACGAGTATTATTGCAAGCTTCCTGATGATATTGACGACAGACTTATCGTTGTTGTTGACCCTATGCTTGCAACAGGCGGCTCTGCCATTGATGCCATTACACAAATTAAATCATATGGCGGAAAAAACATTAAATTTCTTTGTCTTATTGCTGCACCTGAGGGCGTTGAAGCACTTACAAAGGCTCATCCCGATGTTCAGCTTTACTGTGCAAATATAGACGAATGTTTGAACGAAAATTGCTATATTGTTCCCGGTCTTGGCGATGCAGGTGACAGAATTTTCGGAACACATTAATAATATCTAAACTAAAATAGTCTTTGACAAAATGGTTTCATTTTATCAAAGACTATTTTTTTACATTATGCGTTCTTTGCATTTTATCACAGCTCTCATGGGCTAAGGGAAAATAGTGCAGAACGGACAAACCAAGCGAGTATGTGAAAAAAGGCTCTATAATAAATGTTAATGAGGCAGCAGCTTAAGCTACCACTTCAAAAATTCTTTATAACTTTTTTCACCACAACTATTGACAAAGAGCCATTTTTTAATGATTTGACAACTTCGTTGTCATGAATTGGTTTCACCATGAATTGTTGCTATCGCAACATGAATTGAATTGCCTTTATAATGCACGAAGTGCAATTCATGAGCCGCAGGCTCAATTCATGAAATCGTAGATTTCAATTAGTGCCGTAAGGCAATTCATTGAAAAAACGACTTGTCGAGACAAGTCGTTTTTTCTGGTGAGCCATCGGAGATTCGAACTCCGGACAACTTGATTAAAAGTCAAGTGCTCTACCGACTGAGCTAATGGCCCTTATTCAATTAAAAAGATTTGGCTGGGATAGCTGGACTCGAACCAGCGAAATGCAGGAGTCAAAGTCCTGTGCCTTACCACTTGGCTATATCCCAACAGGTAATGCGAACATTAAATTTTGTGGGGTGGATAATCGGGTTCGAACCGATGACACCCAGAGCCACAATCTGGTACTCTACCAACTGAGCTATACCCACCATACAACACACAAAAATGCTAATGGCGCGCCCGGAGAGATTCGAACTCCCGGCCCATTGCTTAGAAGGCAATTGCTCTATCCAACTGAGCTACGGGCGCACATCCCGCCATGGAAAATTGTGGAGCGGGTGATGGGAATCGAACCCACACAATCAGCTTGGAAGGCTGAGATTCTAGCCATTGAACTACACCCGCATAGTTGTCTTTTTTTCAACCGCTTGTCTATTATATCAAATTAAATATGATTTGTCAATACTTTTTTTGAAATTTTTTCATTTTTTTATAACTATAGGAAATTTCACTAAAAATAGCTTAATTTCCAAGGTATTTAATGTGACTTTCTATAAAGAAACTGAATATATTTTATGTATTTATAAGCTTTATATACTTCTTAATTATTTATAATTTATTTAATTTTCATTGACAAAAATAATATTATTGAGGTATAATATTATAAAAAATGAAAGGAAACTCAAAATAATGGAAAATAGAACTGTTTGGGAAGGTTCAGCCCTTTTATCACCTGTACCTGCCGTTTTAGTAAGTGTTGGTGATGAAAATGAGAAAAATGTTTTTACAGTTGCCTGGACAGGAACACTTAATACTAAACCACCAAAAACATATATTTCAGTGCGTCCCGAAAGGCACTCATATAAAATAATTGAAGAAACAGGCGAATTTGTTATAAACTTGCCTTCTTGCGATTTAGTTAAAGCAGTTGACTACTGTGGTGTAAAAAGCGGTAAAAATGCAGATAAATTTAAAAATATGTCCCTGACAGCAAAAAAAAGTGTTTCTGTTAGTGCACCTTATATAGAGGAATGTCCGATAAGCATGGAATGCAGGGTATGTGACAAAATTCATCTTGGTACACACACTATGTTTATAGCAGATATTTTGAAAATTTCAGTAAAAAATGAATTTATTGATAATAACGGAAAGCTATTAATTAAAAAATGTAATCTTCTGGCATATGCACACGGAGAATATTTTTCTTTGGGAAATACTCTCGGAACATTTGGTTATAGCGTCAGAAAAAAGAAAAATTATAAAAAGAAAAAATAAAATTTAGATTTATACCGTTTGGATATAAAAAAACAGCCCTACCGTTTTTGGTAAGGCTGTTAATTTTTATAGTCTAATTAATCAGTAATTGTAAGTGAAGTTTCTTTATCAAAGATATGAAGCTTTGTAAGGTCAAAGCCAACTTTGATTGTATCACCGATTTTAGCTGTTGTTCTTGGGTTAACTCTTGCAATAGCATTTGTCTTATCACCGATTGTGATATAAAGATATGTTTCAGCACCCATCATTTCTGTAATATCAATCTTAACATCTACGCAGCTATCAGGGTTCATACCAATGAAAGCTTCTTCATCATGAATATTTTCAGGTCTGATACCAAATACAACTTCCTGACCAGCTTTTTCTTTAACTTTGTCTGTAAGTTTATCTTCAGGAACTCTGATTTTACCACCATCAAATGTGAGGTAATATGCACCCTGTTCTTCTGAAAGTGTAGCATCAATGAAGTTCATCTGTGGGCTACCCATAAATCCTGCAACAAAGAGGTTAACAGGATGTTCATAAAGATTCTGAGGTGTATCAATCTGCTGAACAACACCATCTTTCATAACAACGATTCTTGAACCCATTGTCATAGCTTCAGTCTGGTCATGTGTTACATAGATAAATGTTGTCTGTAATCTCTTGTGGAGTTTACCGATTTCAGATCTCATCTGTACTCTCAATTTAGCATCAAGGTTAGAAAGCGGTTCGTCCATAAGGAAAACCTTAGGTTCTCTAACGATAGCACGACCAAGTGCAACACGCTGTCTCTGACCGCCTGATAAAGCCTTAGGCTTTCTGTCAAGCAAGTGTTCGATATCAAGTGTTTTTGCTGCCTCATGAACTCTTCTTTTGATTTCATCTTTTGGAACTTTTTTGATTTTAAGACCAAAAGCCATGTTATCAAAAACTGTCATGTGCGGATACAAAGCATAGCTCTGGAAAACCATAGCAATATCTCTGTCTTTTGGTGAAACATTGTTAACGAGTTTATCACCGATATAAAGTTCACCGCTTGTAATTTCTTCAAGTCCTGCAATCATTCTAAGTGTTGTAGATTTACCACAGCCTGAAGGACCAACAAGAATTATAAACTCTTTGTCTTCGATGTCAATACTGAAGTTATCAACTGATTTCTGCTGACTATCTTCATATACCTTTGTGATGTTTTTAAGTATTAAGCCTGCCATTTTTTTATCTCCTTCGCAAATTATACTATTTTTATGATAATATTGTATCATACTTTTTGCAAAAATGGAAGTGGTTAAATATACAAAATTTAATTATTTTTTTTATTCACAATGACTAACAGTTAAAAAAAGGGGGTTGAAATTGTAAATATTTTGTGCTAAAATAACATAAATGGTAGATTTAGAGGTGCAAAATGATTAAAAAAAATGACATTCTTAAAATAGAGATACACGACATTTCCTTTGACGGTCAGGGAATAGGAAAAACAGAGGACGGTATTGTTATATTTGTAAAAGAAGCTTTGTTGGGAGAGGTTTTGGAAGTTCAGATTTTGAAAGTTTTAAAGAACATGGCGTTTGCGAAAATAAGAAGTATTATTACCCCATCGCCATACAGATGTGAACCTTTTTGTGAAGTTTATACAAAATGCGGAGGATGTACTTTCGGACATGTTTCATATGAAGAAGAAATGAATTACAAGAAGAACATTATAAAAACATCATTAAAAACTATCGCTGGCATTGATTTTTCAGATATCGAAATTTTCGGATACGATAAACTTCATTACAGAAACAAAATGCTTCTTCCTTTTGGAACAAACGAAAAAAATGAATGTGACGCAGGATTTTACAGAAAAAGAACACATGATATAATCCCTTATGAAACCTGTAAAATCACACCACAAAGCTTTAACATTATAAAGGATGAAACAGTAAAATTTGCAAACGAAAAAAAGCTTACGGTTTTTGATGAAAAAACTGCAAAAGGCTTACTTCGACACCTTTATATAAGAAAAGCTTTTCATACCGACGAAATTATGGTCGGTCTTGTTATAAACGGTGATACACTCCCCTTTTTGGATGAATACATTAATCGTCTTATTAATCTTAATCTCAATATAAAAAGCATTGTTCTTAATATAAACAAGAAAAAAACAAATGTAATTTTAGGTGAAGAAACAAAGGTTATTTTTGGTGAAAAGTATATAACAGATATAATGAACGGAAATAAGATAAACATTTCGTGTCAGTCGTTTTATCAGGTAAATACTCCACAGGCAGAATTTTTATATGACAAGGCTCTTTCATATTTAGATGAAGAAAATGATACTGTTTTTGACCTTTATTCAGGTATAGGTACAATTTCGATGTGCCTTTCCAAAAAAGCTAAAAAAGTTTACGGAGTTGAGAGCTGTGAACCTGCTGTCGAGGACGCAAACATGAACAAAAAACTCAATAACATTGACAATTTAGAGTTTATTTGCGATTTATCTGAAAACGCTGTTCCAAAGCTTATAAATGACGGAATAATACCAACGACAGTTGTACTTGACCCGCCAAGAAGCGGTTGTGAAAAATCACTTCTTGACACAATTATAAAAGCTTCTCCAAAAAAGATTGTTTATATAAGCTGCAACCATGCAACTCTTGCAAGAGATTTGAAAATTTTAAAGGATTTTTATGAAGTTAAAGATGTTATAGGTGTGGATTTATTCCCAAAAACTCAACACTGTGAAGTTATCTGTGCTTTGCACAGGAAATAATACACATATGATTTTGGATTTTTTAATATAATTTAATAATAAACTATCAAAAAAGGAGAGTAAAATGAATACTATTGTTATTTATAAATCAAAATACGGCTCTACAAAAACCTATGCTGAGTGTATTTCAGAAGAATTGGGATGCGAGTGCATTGAAAACAAAAAATTTTCTGTCAGCGATTTTTCAAATTATGATACAATCGTTTACGGTGGAGGTCTTTATGCTGAAATGATTGCAGGAATAAGCCTCATAACAAAAAATCTTGATAAATTAAAAGATAAAAAAATAGTTATTTTCACAACAGGTCTTACCCCCGTTTCATGCAGAGAATATTATGACGAAATGGTTATTGAAAAAAATTTCAAAGCAAAAACTCCCCCGCAAAATATAAAGATTTTTAATTTCTTAGGAAAAATGATTATTGACGAACTTTCCTTACCACATAAGACTGCAATAAAAGCACTAAAAAAGATAATGTCAGGCAAAGAAAATCCAACCCAAATGGAAAAGATGTTGATTGAGCTTTGTGACAAAGACGGAGATTTTACAGACAAAAACGCAGTAGTTCCGCTTATTGAGTACATAAAAAATTAAAAACATAAGATTTTTCAAGCCATCATATAATAAATACATAAAAACAATTTTATTATTTATTAAAGGTGATTTTAATGAAAATCAATTTCAAAAAACTTCTTATGTACTTAGGAATTACTCTTGGAGTCGGTGCCTTGGCAGCATTTTTCACCATGAACAGCATGGATATTTATTCAAAAATAAATAGACCTGCACTTGCACCGCCTGCAATTGTTTTTCCTATTGCATGGACTATTCTCTACTCACTTATGGCAATAAGTGCCTATATTGTTTCAGAAAGTGATTGTGAAAACAAAGAATCTGCTCTCACAAGCTTTTATGTTCAGTTAGCAGTTAATTTTGTATGGCCGCTTATTTTCTTTAATTTACAAGCATTTTTAGTATCACTTTTGTGGCTTGTTTTGCTTGTTGTGCTTGTCATTATTATGATAATTAAGTTTTACAGATGTAAGCCCATAAGTGCATACTTACAGATTCCATATCTTTTATGGTTACTTTTTGCAACATATCTTAACTTTTCAATCTATATTATGAACTAAAAAAACTGCCTCAACAAACATTCTATCGCTTGTTGAGGCATCTTTTTTATTTCGGCTCTATAATAAATGTTGTGGTCAACAATAAAAAGAGCTTTCAAAAAAATTAAAAAAATAATGAAAAAAGAGAGCATTTTTATAAAAAATCTGTTATAATGAATTTGTCCAAACAAAATAACGGAGGTTATAAAAATGCT
>JAZRFJ010000009.1:0-100289 GCA_045661305.1 Clostridia bacterium
TGATTAATGATACAAATTTTTTCTTTGAAGATATACATATAGAAAAATTCGGAAAGCTTGAAAATATTACACTAAAAAATGCACGCAAACTAAATTTTATATACTCGGGAATTAACAGCGGTAAGACAACATTTCTTGAAGCTTTAAAGGTGATGCTTCTTCCGCTTTCAGAGTGCAGAGTTTATAATTATTATAATAAAAAATACGGTAAAAAAGGGTATTCTTATTTTAAGCAATTTTTTAGTTTAAGTACAAGAACTGAACTTTCGTGGACTGCACAGAATGTTAAATTTTATGACAGACTTATAGGCGGTTTTGATACTGACGGAAAATTTTGGGGTTACGGTTATTATCAGCTTGTTAATGATAAACTTAAGATTAAGAAATTTGACGGAACAGCACTTAATTTTGGAAAACAACAGCCTGCTTTTTCTAATATATGGAATTTTTCGGGGAATAATTATAATTTTTATGATTGCCTTAGCTTTAAGGACAGTACAGATTTTCTTGACGATGAAAATTCTTATATGAAGGATTATATTATTGATTTTATCAGCTTGTATAATGAAGATATAACAGATATTTTTGTAAAAGACGGAATTATCTATGTAATGAGCGATGAGAGAGGTGCAATTCCTGCATATGTTCTTGGCGATTTTATTTACAGTGCAATCGTATTTTATAAATTTATTGCAGGGTGCAGGGAAAAGGTTATTCTTATCGATAATTTTGACTGTATGCTTAATGATATTTCATCTGAAGCTTATATTGAAATGTTTTTAGGTATCATAGATAAGCTTTCAGAAAGAGATGTTCAATTTTTTATAACTGTTAAAGATGCAAAAACACTAAAAATATTTTTTGATATTTTGTACAGGAATAAACGGCATTCACAAATGACAGTTACCTGTCTTGACAAAAAATCTCAAAAAGAGATTTCAGATAATTTACAGTATGCGGAGAAAGAAAATGAAAATATTACAGATTAATGCTGCCTTAGACTTTGGAAGCACGGGCAGAAATGCGATTGAGCTTTCTGACTATTTAATGAAAAAAGGTCATGAAAGCATAATTGCATATAGCAAATGTATTAAAGAATATGAAAATTCATACAGGATTAATTCAGAATTTGATGTTAAACTGCATGGACTTTTGTCCCGTCTTACAGGTCTTCAGGGGTATTTTTCAATAAGAGCTACAAAAAGACTTATTTCCTATATGGAAAAAGAAAGCTTTGATGTAGTAATTTTAGGAAACCTTCATTCCAACTGTATAAATTTGCCGATGCTTTTCAAATACCTTTTGAAAAACAGTATTAATACCGTAATTGTGCTTCATGATTGCTTTATGTTTACAGGGAGATGTTCTCATTATACAAAAGAAAAATGTTTTAAATGGAAAAGCGGATGTTATGAATGTCCCCGATTAAAAAAGGATAATATAAGCTGGTTTTTTGACAGAAGTAATAAAACTTATAATTTAAGAAAGAATTTTTATGAAAAAGCACAAAATCTTGCTGTAATAGGTGTTTCCGAGTGGATAACAAATGAAGCAAGACAGTCTGCTATGAAAAATGCTAAAATTATAAAAACAGTTTATAATTGGGTTGACCTTGATATTTTTAAACCTAAGAAAACAGATTTGAAAATAAAGTATAATATTCAGGATAAGTTTGTGATTTTAGGAGTAGCGAGCTTTTGGGGTGAGGGAAAAGGACTTAATTATTTTTATGAGCTTTCCAAAAAAATTACTGATGATTGTCATATTGTTCTCGTTGGTCGTAATTCATCTCGTATTAAATCTGAGAGAATAACTTATATTGATGAAACACACGATGTAATTGAGCTTTCTGAAATATACAATATGGCAGATGTGTTCTTGAATTTTTCAATGGAGGAAAGCTTTGGAAAGGTTACAGCAGAAGCACTTTCATGCGGGGTTCCTGCAATCGTTCCTGATACTACTGCAAATCCTGAGCTTGTAGGAGAAGGATGCGGATATGTGTATTCGGACTTTGATTTAAGTGAGGTTATCAGTTATATTGAAAAAGTGAAATTTCAAACTAAAGAAAAGTACAGTTCTTATGCAAGAAAATATGCGGAAGAAATGTTTGATAAAAATAAAAATCTTGAAAAATATTATGAAATACTTAGGAATTTAGCGGAAGGATAAAACACATGATATATATAAACACACTTGCATTTTTACTTGTAATGCGTTATACATTTAACCGTTGGGGGATACATAACCCCGAGAAGTCAGATAAAGCTTTTTTGTGGGCGGGGTCTGTTATACTTGCTGTAATTACGGGAATCAGACATGCTGTTACAGGAAGCGATACTAAGGGATATATTGCGAGTTTCAAGCAATTCAGAAAGTTGCCCTGGGATAAGGTTATTTCAGAGACTTACGATTATTATGAAATTGGTTATCGTGCTATTATGAAAGCAATTGGATACATAACAGATAATGAAAATGTGTTTTTTGTAATTGTTGCATTGTTTTTTGCTTTTAGCTTGGGAATTTTTATAACAAGAAATTCAAAAAACCGGTTTATGAGCTTTATACTTTATTTTACTGTTGGTGCGTTTTCATTTCAGATAAGTGGAATAAGACAATCGCTTGCAATGGCAATAATTCTTTTTTCCTTTGAGTACATAAAAGAAAGAAAATTAGTGAAATTTTTAATAACTGTATTTATTGCAGCCTTGTTTCATAAATCAGCAGTTGTTATTATACCGATGTATTTTGCAGCATATATAAAAATGAATATTTTAACATTTGTTATGTTTATTTTAGGTGGTGTGGGAATTTGCATATATGCAACTCCATTGATGCAGCTTTTTCAAAGTATTTTCAGTAAATATGAGGTTTATGCTCCCATAGGCTTTAGTGGGGGGGGCTTTGTTGTTATACTGATGTATATAATAACAATTGTTGTTTCCTATATGTATATGAACAGTTTGGAAAAACAGAATAAACATAATGTATTTTTCTTTAATATGACATTTGTATCACTTTTGCTTTATATTTTAAGATACTTTATTGGTATTGCCGAAAGAATAAGCTTTTATTATCAATTTGCTTTTATTATTTTACTTCCAAATGTAATAGAAGCAATTCCTGATGGTAAAACAAGAAAAATTGTAAGAGCTTGTGCGTTAGTTTTAGCTTGTTTATTATTTGGGTACAGAAGCTTAAGGGCTGCTTCACCTGAGTTTAACTATTTCTTTTTCTGGCAGTAAAGAATATATGAGGTAGATATTTTTAGCTTATTAAAATTTATGAAAGGGTAGAGGTTTATGGTCTACATAAATACGACTGCTATTTTACTTGTTTTAAGATACGCATTAAATCAGTGGGAAAAAGATAATCATGAACAAGCTGATAAGGTTTTTTTGTGGATTGGTTCTTTTATATTAGCACTTCTTACGGGATTAAGACATTCTGTAACGGGTAGTGATACCTCTGGATATATTGCAAGCTTTAGGCAATTCAGAAGGTTGCCTTGGGAAAGCGTAGTTGATAAAGCACATGATTATTATGAGGTTGGATACCGTGTTATTATGAAAATAATCGGATATATAACCAATCATGAAAATGTATTTTTTACTATTTTAGCGTTGTTTTTTGCATACAGCTTAGGAAGATTTATAACAAAAAATTCAAAAAACCGTTTTATGAGCTTAATGCTTTATTTTACTGTTGGAGCATTTACTTTTCAGATAACAGGAGTAAGACAATCGCTGGCTATGGCAATACTTCTTTTTTCTTTTGAGTATATTAAGAAAAGAAAATTAGTAAAATTTTTAATAATTGTTATTGTAGCATCACTCTTTCATCAATCTGCTATTTGTATTATACCGATGTATTTTTTAGCATATATAAAAATGAATTTAATAAGCTGTGCAGTTTTTGTTCTTGGTGGTGGAATAATGTGTGTTTACAGCCGTTCGCTGTTACAGCTTTTTCATTCAATACTTGGAAAATATGACCATTATGGTTATTCTGGTTTTGAGGGTGGTGCAGTTTTTGTTGTAATAATGTATCTGATAACAATTGTTGTTTCATATATGTTTATGAAAAGCCTAGATAAACAGGATAAGCATAATGTGTTTTTCTTTAACATGACCTTTGTTTCACTATTGCTGTATATTTTGAGATATTTTGTTATGATAGCAGAACGAGTAGGCTTTTATTATCAGTTTGCTTTTATTATTTTACTTCCAAATGTTATAGAAGCAATTCCTGATGATAGTACACGAAAAACTGTCCGAACCTGTGCATTAATTTTAGCTTGTTTATTGTTTGGTTACAGAAGTTTGAGAGTTTCTTCACCAGAATATTACTATTACTTTTTCTGGCAATAGTAGGGTATGATGAAAATAAGGAATAGAAGGAGAATAACTATGAAAAGAGTTTTACATATTGTAGGTTGTCTTGAATTAGGTGGGACGGAAGCATTTATTATGAATAATTACCGGGCAATAAATCGCAATGAAATACAGTTTGATTTTTTGGTTCTTACACCAAAAGAGTATCCGTATATAAAAGAAATTCAACAGTTAGGTGGTAATGTTTATTTTGGTGTATGGCCAACATTAAAAAATATTGTTAAATTTTATAGGATATTTAAAAATGTTATTAAACAGGGAGGAAACTATAGTGCAGTTCACTGCCATTTAAATGGAGGAAATGCTCTTCCTTTGCTATGTGCAAAGCTTTGTGGGATAAAAAAAAGAATTTCCCACTCACATGATACACCATTTGTTCTACTTTCAAAGTTAAAAAGAATTATATTGGCTTTAAGAAAAATTATTATCAAATTGTGTGCGAACACATTTTTAGCATGCAGTAGGGATGCAGGGGAATGGCTATATGGAGATGCTTTTTTCAAAAAGCATGGTCAGGTAATTAATAATGGAATCGATATAACAAAATTTTTATATGTTAATTCTGATGAGGTGGAAAAATTAAAAAAAGAATTTGATATAATTCAAGAAGATTGCCTTATCATTGGAAATATTTCAAGATTTGAATCAAAAAAAAATCAATTGTTTGTCTTGGATGTTTTTGAAAAAATTTTAAAGAAAGTACATAATGCTATTTTGATTTTAGGTGGTGTGGATGGCGGACAACTTCAGGAAATAATGGAAAAAGTGGAACTTCTTGAAATTGAGAAAAATGTTCGATTTATCGGCAGACGATCTGATGTGCCTGTTTGCCTGAAGTTAATAGATATATACTTGTTTCCATCACTATTTGAAGGCTTAGGAATAGCACTTTTAGAAGCACAAGCAGCAGGGTGCAATTGCTTTGCTTCAACTGGCGTATCCAAAGAGTCGGATATGGGAATAAACAGGGTAGAGTATTATCCGCTATCTGATGGGGCAGAGGCTTGGGCTGAGAGAATCATTGAAAAACATAAAAATCATTTCCGTTTGGATAGTGAGAAAATTATTTCTGCTTTTACAGAGAAAGAATATACAATTGAGACTTCTGTGGAAACATTAAAAAGAATATATAATTCTTAAGTTTTATTGCTTTTAAAAAGAGAAAATTTAAAGAAAAAATTATACATATGTATGAGAAAAAGCGATATGCATATTTGTTGTTAATGAAAGATTTCTATGTTTCTCAAAAAAATTTATTGGTATTTTACGGAAGATATATGAAGGGGGGGCTGTATTATGAAAAAAAATGCAGAGATAGCTAGTAATAGACAAATTAAGCTTGGAGCTATAATGAGTTATATTGCTATTGTAATCAATATAATTTCAGGGCTTATATATACTCCCTGGATGATTCAGCTTATAGGTAAAAGTGATTATGGTCTTTACTCGCTAGCATCTTCATTTATAGCAATATTTATGATAGATTTTGGTATAAGCTCGGCTGTGTCAAGATTTGTTGCTAAATTTTTAGCCGAAGATAACAAAAAAGCAGTAGATAATTTCTTGGGAATTGTTTACAAGCTTTATATTATGATTGATATTGTAATTTTGGTTGTACTGACTGTATTATTCTTCTTTTTACAAAATATATATGCGGAGCTTACAGTTACTGAAATTTCAAAGTTTAAAATCTTATACATAATTGTGGGAATAAGCAATCTGATTTCATTTCCTTTTGTGACCTTAAATGGTCTTATGACAGCTTATGAAAAGTTTTTTCAACTGAAATTATGTAATATAATTCATAAGCTTTTTATTTTAGTATGTACTGTTTCAGCACTTTTACTTGGAAAGGGAGTTTATGCCCTTGTAAGTATAAACGCTTTTGCTAATATATTTATAATTCTTGTTAAACTTTATATCTTAAAATCAAAAACTAAAATAAAAGTTGATTTTAAATACAAAGATAATAAGCTTATGAAGGAAATATTTATTTTTTCAGGTTGGGCAACTGTGCTTTCGATTGCTCAAAGGCTTGTTTTTAACATAACACCTTCAATACTCGGGATTGTTTCCGGAAGTATTGCAATTACTTTGTTTTCATTAGCCAGTACACTGGAGGGCTTTGTTTTTACAATATCAGATGCTATAAACGGACTTTTTTTACCTAAAGTTTCAAGAATTGTAAATAGTGATAATAAAAAAGAATCAATAATGCAGCTTATGATAAAAGTGGGACGAATAAACATGATGGTTATTTCTTTGGTTATAGTTGGTTTTGTATGTGCAGGAAAAGAATTTATCACTCTTTGGATGGGTGAAGGTTATATGACAGTTTATTATATAACTGTTTTGCTTATATTACCAAACATTATTTCTGCACCTCAGCAAATTGCAAATACACAGCTTATTGCTGAAAATAAGATTAAATATAATGCTGTTATAAGCTTAATTGCTAATTTGATTAATGTGGGAATATCTTTTGTTATCTGTCGCTACATCGGTGCTTTGGGCGCAGGTATATCAATTTGTTTTTCCGTCATATTAAGAATAATAGCAATGAATGTTGTTTATAAAAAAGTTGTGTTTGTAGATATAATGAGGTTTTTTAAGGAATGTACATTCAAACTTTTACCGTCAGTGTTTCTTTATTTTGTATGCGGAGCTTTGATTTTTAATTTAATTCCGCAGGTGGGTTGGGTTTTGTTTGGTGTAAAAGTAATTATGCTGGCGAGTCTGTATTTTATTATTTTATATTTTATAGGTATTAATAAATACGAAAAAGATTTGATTTTTAATACATTACAAATATTCAGGAGGAAGAAATGAAACCATATTTAGTTGATTTGCCCGTAAGGGTTCAGTTGTGGATAAGACCGCATCTTTTAAAAAAGCAATTTGAGGTAATAAGACAAGCCAGACCAAGCATATTATTTTTGGTTTCTGATGGTGGTAGAAACGAAAAAGAACAGGAGCTTATTTCAGAGAGTAGAAAAATATTTGAGGAAATTGATTGGGATTGTACTGTACATAAGCTTTATATGGACGAAAATAAGGGGCTATATACTATGGGGCAGCTTGTTAGAGATTTTATATGGAGTAAGGTTGACAGATGTTATTTCTTAGAAGATGACTATGTCCCTTCTGTTGATGCTTTTAGATTTTGTGCTGAGCTTTTGGAAAAATATAAGGACGACTATCGTATTGCTGGAATTTGTACCACTAATGTGTGTGGAGTTTGGGAACCAGCTGAAAGTGACTACTTTTTTTCAAAGTTTCATTGTATTTGGGGAATAGCATATTGGAAAAGAACGATGGTTGCACGAGAACTTTCATACAAGAAATCGCATTATGTGATACAATGTATTAATACAAACAAATCTGTATCTAAAGGTTTTCTGAAAAATTTTAATGGGTATCTTGATGACGAAATGTATGGGGGGCATATTCCTGGTGGAGAATTCTACAATGATTTAAATATTTATTTACATAATCAGCTTTTTATATTTCCTAAGAAGAATTTGGTTTCAAACCATGGCTGTGGTGACGATGGAGAACACGCTACACAATATAAATTCTTATCAAGAAGAACAAAGAAATTGTTTTATTCTAAAACATATAATTATAATTTTCCATTAATGCATCCCAAATATGTTGTTACTGATACAGAATTTGAAAAAACACATAAAAAAATACTTTGTGACGGCTATCCGTTCTTAGCTTTTTGTGACAAAATAGAAACTATATTTTTACGCATTATTTATGGTGATTTCAAAACACTTTATAAAAAACTTAAATTTAAACTTTCAGGTAAAAAACGAATAGAAAAGTAAGGAGTGTTAAGGAGAAACAATTATATGAAAAAAATTTGCACAATATTTTTTAGTACTTTATTATTAGTTTTTTCTTTTGTAGTTGCAGAAGCTTCATCAATACAAGACCCTGCTCTATGGCCGGCAATTGATGATATTACCAAAACAGGCGATGTATATACATTCAAAGTAAATGTCAGGGCATATTGTCCTCGTGGATTATCAGGAAATTTGTTGGTGGCAGCGTATGACGAAAATGAGAGATTGCTTGTTTTAAAAGATTGTGGAATGATTGAATTTGCTAAGTATACGGTTCCAGGCAACTGTAGTGATAAAGATAATTTAGCACGTAATTTTTCAACAACTTTAGAATTAAAAGAAAAAGAGCGGGTAATAATCAGAGCTTTTGTTATAAGTTTAGATACTTTAAAGCCTGAAATACCAAGTGGAAAAATAACATTTAATTATAATAACGGCGATAGTTATATTGAAGTAGGTTATATTTTGGGAGCAAAATATGACGAAACACTGAGCGAGGAAGAAACAAATTTATATTATTATTATTACTACGATGGGAATTGTAATAAGGTAGATTACTTATTTAAAAGAACAGGTTTTCAATCTAGTTATTTTGGATTTGAATCTTGTGACAATGTGAGAAGAGTAGAAATTACTGAAAAATTGAATGGTACAACACTTTCTAATTATGAGTTTTCAGGCATCAAAATTTTTTGTTATATAGACATAACTCAAAATTTTTATTTAGATAAAGATTTTAATGTCAGTGGCATAAAAATATATTGCGATTTTAGTAATTTAGAATAACCTAAACATAAATATTATATCTTTAATATAAAGAGGTATTAAAATGAACAAAAGAATCAATGTAACATCCTCGTCGATGCCTGATTTTTCGGAATACATAGATGAAATAAAGGACTTGTGGGAAACAAAATGGCTTACAAATATGGGGATAAAGCATAATGAGCTTAAAGAAAAATTAAAGAATTATCTCAAAGTCAGTGGAATTTCTCTTTTTACAAACGGACATCTTGCTTTGGAAGCTGCACTTTCAGTCATGAATTTAAAGGGTGAGGTCATAACAACTCCGTTTACCTTTGCATCTACTACTCAGGCAATTATAAGATGCGGGCTTACACCTGTTTTTTGCGATATAAATCCTAATGATTATACAATAGATGTTTTAAAAATTGAGGAGCTTATAACTGATAAAACTTGTGCGATTGTTCCTGTTCATGTCTATGGAAATGTGTGTGATGTTGAAAAAATTGAAGAAATTGCAAAAAAATATAACTTAAAGGTTATATATGATGCAGCACATGTTTTTGGCGTTAAGTATAAAGAACAAGGCATAGGCTCATTTGGGGATGCTTCAATGTTTAGTTTTCATGCCACAAAGGTATTTAATACCATTGAGGGTGGTTGCGTTACATATAATGATGAAACATTATCAGAAAAATTAAAACTTCAGAAAAATTTCGGTATGAAAAATCAGGAGAGCTATACCGAGATTGCAGGCAACGGTAAAATGAACGAGTTTCAGGCAGCTATGGGACTTTGCAATTTAAGACATATAGATGCTGAAATTGAAAAAAGAAAAAATTGTGCAAGAAAATATATTGAGCTTCTTTCTGTTGATGGAATAAAAGTGTGGAAAGAACAGGAAAATGTTACACATAATTATGCGTATTTTCCCGTTTTGTTTGATAAGAAAGTTTTCGGAAAAAGCAGAAATGAAGTAGCTGTTGAGCTTATGGAAGAAAATATTTTTGCAAGAAAGTATTTTTACCCTATTACAAGTGAATTTGAATGTTATAAAGGTAAATTTTATATAAATCCGACACCGATTGCGAAAGAGGTTTCAGAAAATATTCTTACACTTCCTCTTTATGCAGATTTAAAAGAGGAAGAAATAGAAAAAATTTGTAATATTATATTAAAATAGGAGATGATTAAGTGAAAGGAATAATCTTAGCGGGCGGAAAAGGAACAAGGCTTTATCCAATGACAAAGGTTGTATCAAAACAGCTTCTTCCTCTATATGATAAGCCTATGATTTATTATCCGCTTTCTACACTTATGCTTGCAGGAATAAGAGAAATTCTTATAATTTCTACACCTGAAGATTTACCAATGTATGAAGCATTACTGGGGGACGGAAATGACATAGGCTTAGAGCTTTATTATAAAGTTCAGCCTGAACCAAAAGGCTTGGCTCAAGCATTTATACTTGGGGAAGATTTTATCGGTGATGACAGCGTGTGCCTTATTCTTGGCGATAATATTTTTTACGGTACACATCTTACAAAAATACTTGAGGATGCACAGAAAAATAAAATAGGAGCGACAATTTTCGGATATCTTGTAAATGACCCTAAAGCTTTTGGTGTGGTTGAATTTGATAAAAACAGGAAGGTTGTTTCTATTGAAGAAAAACCACAAAATCCAAAATCAAATTACGCAGTTCCGGGCCTTTATTTTTATGATAACCGTGTTATTGAAATTGCAAAAAATGTAAAGCCATCTGCAAGGGGAGAGCTTGAAATAACAGCAGTAAACAATGAATATTTAAAAAATAATGAGCTTAATGTTGTTTTAATGCAAAGGGGAATGGCTTGGCTTGATACGGGAACGCCGTCAGGTATGCTTCAGGCAAGCAACTTTGTTAAGACAGTTCAGGAAATGCAAGGCTTTTACATATCCTGCTTAGAAGAAATAGCATACAGACGCGGATTTATTACAAAAGAGCAGCTAAGAGCACTTGGCGAAAGGTTAAAAACAACTGATTACGGAAAATATATTCTCGATTTATGTGAAGAATAAAAAAAGGGGAAGAAAATAATGAAAATTTTGGTTACCGGCGGTGCTGGATTTATAGGAAGTAATTTTGTGTATTATATGTTGGATAAATATAAAGACTATAAAATATTTTGTCTTGACAGTCTTACATATGCAGGAAATCTTTCTACTCTTAAAAAAGCTATGGAAAATGATAATTTTTCATTTGTAAAAGGTGATATAACTGACAGAGAGTTTGTTTTTTCATTATTTGAAAAAGAAAATTTTGATATCGTTGTCAATTTTGCAGCTGAAAGCCATGTTGACAGGTCGATTGAACAGCCTGATGTATTCTTAAAAACTAACATTATGGGAACTCAGGTTTTACTTGATGCTTCAAAAAAGTTTGATGTAAAAAGATATCATCAGGTTTCAACTGATGAAGTTTACGGAGATTTACCGCTTGACAGACCTGATTTGTTTTTTACCGAAGAAACACCTATACATACATCAAGTCCGTACAGTGCTTCAAAGGCAAGTGCAGACCTTCTTTGTTTAGCTTATCACAGAACTTATGGTATGCCAATAACTATTTCAAGATGTTCAAACAACTACGGTCCTTATCACTTTCCTGAAAAGCTTATTCCTCTTATGATTGCAAATGCACTTAATGATAAATCACTTCCTGTTTACGGAAACGGTCTTAATGTGAGAGATTGGCTTTATGTAGAGGACCATTGCAGTGCGATTGACATTATAATCCATAAAGGCAAAATCGGTGAAGTATATAATGTAGGCGGTCATAACGAAAAAGCAAACATTGATATTGTAAAGACAATCCTTAGAATTCTAAAGAAGTCTGAAAGCCTTATAACATATGTTACTGACAGAAAAGGCCATGATATGAGATATGCAATCGACCCTAAAAAAATCCATTCAGAGCTTGGCTGGTTACCACAAACAAAATTTGAAGACGGTATTGTAAAAACAGTTGAGTGGTATCTTAATAACCGTGAATGGTGGGAAGAAATCATAAGCGGTGAATATAAGAATTATTACCAGAAAATGTACGGAGAAAGATAAAAAATACGAAAAAAAGAAAGAAGACATTTTAAATGAACGCAGATTTTCTTACATTTGTAAATTTAATAAAAGATGAACTAACAGGTGAAATGACCTTAGAAAGTTTTGATTTTGAAAAAATCATTAAAATTGCTGAAAGTCAGGGAATGAAGACACTTTTGTTTTCTGTGCTTAAAAAGTATAATAATGACGGCAGACTTAAAAACGCCTCCGAGAATTTTTTGGAATTTGAAGTCAATGTAACTAAAAGAGTTTTTGAATATACAAAAACGCAGTACGAGGTTAATAAGGTTATAAAAGCTCTTGAAAAAGAGGGAATTTCATGCGTGATTTTAAAAGGTGATACCTTATCTTCAATTTATCCGCACAGCGAGCTTAGAATGTCGGGCGATACAGATATTCTTATTGATATAAAAAAAGAAAAGAAATGCCTAAAGCTTTTTAAAAAAATGGGTTGTTATGTCAAAAAGAGAACGAGGACAAATAATCAGTCTGTTATTGTTCACCCAAAAGCAGGCAAATTTGAAATACATATTTCAATGGATACAAAAGAGGTTTCGGAGGTATGGTATAATAATGTTGAGCTTGTAAAGGAGCCTTACAGAGAAGAGGCAGTTTCGGGAGTTTATAAGTATAAAACTCTTTCCTATACTGATACTGCTCTTAATCTCGTGCTTCATGTTGTAAAGCATTTTATAAGCGGAATATCACATATGAGAATGGTAACAGATACAGTTCTTTTTATGGATAGAAATTACGATAAAATCGACTTTAAAAGAGTTTGTGATACACTTTCTTCGTTAAATTATCTGACATTTTTCAAATGCCTTTGCTATATAGGAAATGTTTATCTGGGACTTGAAAAATTAGAAGCGGAAGAAAAGGTGAAAGAACAATCAGAAAAAATACTTGAAGATATATACAACTGCGGTGTTTACGGCTTTGACAAGCTTGATGGTGATACTTACACATATAGTATCTATTCTCAAAACCGTTTTGAAAAATTCGGAAAAAACCAAAATAAAAGCTATAAGAATTATAAAATTAAGCTTCTTATTAACGATACTTTTGATTTAATTTTTAAAAATAAATATGAGATGATGACAATTTACCCTGTACTTAAAAAGCATATTTATTTACTTCCTTTTATGTATATATACAGATTTTTTTCGTGTGCTTTTAATACTGTTTTTGGTAAGAAAAATAAAAAACCTGATGAAGATACCCAAAATAATCAGGAATTTATGGAAAAAAGACTTGAGCTTTTTGAAAAAATGGATATGATGTAGTGGTATAAAAATGGGAAGAGAAAAAAGAAAAGAAAACATCGACGCATTTTATGAGGTTAAAGTACAAAAAAATGAGTTAATACCATATTTTTGTGATGATGACGATTTTGATTTTTTTATTAATCTTTTTAAAAAAGAAAGTTTAAAAAGAGATTTCAAAATCATTTCTTATGTTTTTTTAAAAGACAGCATAAGATTTATTGTATTGACAGAAAATTTTGAGCAAATTTCTTTATTAATGGCTAATATTCTAAGGCAGTATTCAAGATATTATAAGAAAAAATATAATTACGAAAATAGTGTTTTTGAAAAAAGATATAAGCTTACAGGAATTAAAAAAGATGAGCTTTGTCAGAAAGTTCTTACTATGCACAATAAGATTTTAAATAGTGGATATGACGAAAAAGAAAGCCGTTATTCTTCTTTTTCAGACTATTTTGTTTCAGATAAAGAAGAAAGAATTTGCAATACTGATTATGTCTATACCCAAATTTCAAAAGATGAATTTTATATTAACCATTATAGCTATAAAAGTGAAGATGATTATGATGAAATTAAAGAATATATCTGTGAAAAACTAAAAACAAACGATTACAGAGATATAAAAAATGTTCCAAAAAGAATAAGAAATGACATAATAAAAAGCTTGTATTATAACGAAAATAAACGAGTAAGTGACATAAGTGAAATTACCGAATTATCCAGACAGACGATATATAATATTATAAAAAGAAATTAAAAACTGAATTTTTAATAAAACACTTGAAAAAACTTAAAAAATATGATATATTTATATATTATTTATAAATTTTTTAAAAATCTTTGCACTTAAATTTACGGAGGATATAAAGATGAGTAAAACTGTGATACCAAAAGGCTATAAATCCGAGCTTAGCTTGTATGAAACACAAACTGCAATCGGATTTACAAAAAGATATTTTGAAGATAAGCTTAGTGCTGCACTTAATCTAAAGAGAGTGTCTGCACCGCTTTTTGTTGAGCCTCAAACAGGTCTTAATGATAATCTTAACGGAAGTGAAAGAGCTGTAAGCTTTGATATCCTTGAAACAAAAACTGTTGCAGAGGTTGTTCATTCTTTGGCAAAGTGGAAAAGAATGGCACTTTATAAATACGATTTTAAGCCGGGAAACGGTCTTTATACTGATATGAATGCGATAAGACGAGATGAGGAAATGGATAATCTTCACTCAATTTATGTTGACCAGTGGGATTGGGAAAAGGTAATAACAAAGGAAGACAGAAATATTGAATATCTTAAGAAAACTGTAGTAAAAATTGTAAATGCGATTTGTGATACTCAAGAAAAGGTAAGAGAAAAATATCCTGCAATAACAACAAGGCTGTCCCGTGATGTTCATTTTGTAACTACACAAGAGCTTGAAGATATGTACCCGAATCTCACATCGAAAGAAAGAGAAAATGCTTATACAAAAAAATATAAAACTGTTTTTATAATGCAAATAGGTGATTACTTAAAATCAGGCAAAAAGCATGACGGCAGAGCACCTGATTATGATGACTGGAAATTAAACGGAGATATCCTTTTTTATAACGAGGTTTTAGACCAGGCAATTGAGCTTTCATCAATGGGAATAAGAGTGGATAGTAAGGCAATGGACGAACAGCTTACAAAAGCAAAATGTGAGGACAGAAGACATCTTACATTCCATAAAATGCTTCTTAACGATGAGCTTCCTCTTACTATGGGCGGGGGAATAGGTCAGTCAAGACTGTGTATGCTGATTTTAGGTAAAGCCCATGTCGGAGAAGTTCAGGTTTCCGTCTGGGATAAGGAAACTGTCAGAATTTGCAAAGAAGCGAATGTTGAATTGTTATAGAAACGAAAGGAATTTTAATATGAAGAATGTACCTTCAATTTTCGGAAGTCTTGTTTTTAACGATAATGTAATGCGTGACAGACTTCCGAAGGATATATATAAAGCTTTAAAAAAGACTATTGAAGAGGGAAAAACTTTAGATATAAGTGTTGCAAATGTTGTAGCAAATGCAATGAAGGATTGGGCTTGTGAACACGGTGTAACTCACTATACACATTGGTTTCAGCCACTTACAGGTATAACTGCCGAAAAGCACGACAGCTTTATTTCTCCGATAGGAGAGGGCAGAGTTATTATGGATTTTTCAGGTAAGGAGCTTATAAAGGGCGAGCCTGATGCATCAAGCTTTCCGTCAGGCGGACTTCGTGCAACCTTTGAAGCAAGAGGTTATACCGCATGGGACCCTACTTCTTACGCATTTATCAAGGATTCGACACTTTGCATACCAACAGCTTTCTGTTCATACAGTGGTGAGGTTTTAGATAAAAAAACACCTCTTCTTCGTTCAATGGAGCTTATAAATACTCAGGCAATGCGTATTTTAAAGCTGTTTGGAAATGATGATGTAAAAAGAGTAAATACAACTGTCGGTGCAGAACAGGAATATTTTTTACTTGATAAAAGTGTGTATGAAAAAAGACCTGACCTTATATATACAGGAAGAACACTTTTTGGTGCAAAGCCACCTAAGGGACAGGAACTTGAAGACCACTATTTCGGAACAATAAAACCGAGAGTTGCAGAGTTTATGACCGAGCTTGACGAAGAATTATGGAAGCTTGGTGTTCTTGCAAAGACTAAGCATAACGAGGCGGCTCCTGCACAGCACGAGCTTGCACCTATATTTGAAACCTCTAACCTTGCAACAGACCAGAATCAGCTTACAATGGAAACAATGAAAAAAATTGCATCAAAGCATGATATGGTTTGTCTACTTCATGAAAAACCGTTTGCAGGTGTAAACGGAAGCGGTAAGCATAATAACTGGTCGCTTTCGACAAACACAGGAGTAAACTTGCTTGAGCCTGGAAAATCACCCGGTGAAAATGCACAGTTCTTATTATTTTTATGTGCAGTAATTGAAGCTGTTCATGAACATCAGGACTTACTTAGAATGTCCGTTGCAAGCGCAGGGAATGACCATAGACTTGGCGGTAACGAAGCACCTCCTGCGATTGTTTCAATGTTTTTGGGTGATGAGCTTACTTCAATTCTTCACTCAATAGAAACAGATACATCGTTTGATAAAGTGAAAAAAGAAAACTTGGAAATCGGTGTTGATGTTTTACCTAATTTCCCAAAGGATACAACTGACAGAAACAGAACATCACCGCTTGCGTTTACAGGAAACAAATTTGAATTTCGTATGGTGGGTGCATCTTTCTCAATTTCTGACCCTAATATTATCTTAAATACAATAGTAGGTGATGTTTTAGATAAATATGCAACCAGACTTGAAAACGCTTCTGATTTTAAATGCGAGCTTAAAGCACTTATAAAAGAAACTATAAAAAATCATAAAGCTATTATTTTCAACGGAAATAACTATAGCAAGGAGTGGGCAGAGGAAGCAAAGAAAAGAGGACTTCTTAATTTGAAATCTTCTCCTGAAGCTATCAAAACTTTTGTAAAAAATGAGAATATTTCACTTTTCACAAAACATAAAATTTTTAGTGAAGCAGAAGTTAAATCAAGATGTGAAATTCAGCTTGAAAGCTACTGTAAAATTCTAAAAATCGAAGCACTTACATTCATAGAAATGTTAAGACGAGATATAATTCCTGCCGTTGTAAGCTATGAAAAGGACTTAGTTGAAATGGCAAGCATGAAGAAAAATCTTATGGGTGAAGAGTTTATTAAAAGCGATATGAAGATGATAGACAGATTTTCTCGTGATATTGATAATTTATATGGAATTACAGCGGCTTTAACACAAAGAGTTGAAGAAACAAATAGTTTTTGCGATGTTAATGAGCTTAGTGATTTTTACAGAGATGAAATTGTAACAACAATGGAGGACGCAAGGCTTATTGTAGACGGTTTAGAGACAAATGTGGGAAGAAAATACTGGCCGTATCCGTCATATGGAGAAATGCTTTTTAGTATTCAATAAAATTATTGAAAAATTGGGGATATTTTATGGGATTAATTGAGCTTTTTTTAACAGCAGTTGCACTTTCTATGGATGCGTTTGCAGTTTCTGTGTGTAAAGGTTTAAGCGTGAGAGAATTAAAGCCGAAGCATGCACTTTGTGTAGGTCTGTATTTTGGCGGATTTCAGGCACTTATGCCTCTTATCGGCTATTTTCTGGGAATGCAGTTTGAGCGTTTTATAGTAAATATCGACCATTGGATTGCCTTTTTACTTTTAGGACTTATCGGATTTAATATGATAAAGGAAGCAAGAGAGTGCGAAGAGCTTGATGATTCCTTTTCTGTAAGAACAATGCTTACGCTTGCAGTAGCAACAAGCATTGACGCACTTGCCGTTGGAATTACATTTGCAGTAGTTAAAGCAGCTATTATTCCTGCTGTCACTTTAATCGGAACAATAACCTTTTCACTAAGTATTGTAGGTATAAAAATAGGAAATATATTCGGTGCAAAATTTAAGTCAAAGGCAGAAATTGCGGGCGGAGTGCTTCTTATTCTTATGGGACTTAAGATACTTATTGAGCATTTGTTTTTAAAATAAATATGATACATAAGGGGGCTTTACAGCATGGCTAAATTTTTTACTGATTGTTTTCAGGATGGTACAGATGAATGTGTATCATCTAAAACATATGCTGTTTTTTATTCTAAAGATGAAGAACAGGTTAAAGAAATGCACATACATGATTGCTGTGAAGTTTTTTTGTGTATGTCCGATAACCACAAATTCTTAATTGGTGACAGTGTTTTTTCCGCTAATAAGTACGACCTTTTTGCTGTTAATCAGTTTGAAATACATAAGCTTATGGAAAATGATGATAATTTCTGCGAAAGATATGTTTTTAAGGTTCATCCTCAATTTTGTCTCCTTAATTCTACAAGTAAGACAGACCTTTCAGCTTGTTTTTATGACAGAAAAAATATAAACAGAAAAGCTACTCTTACAAAAGAGCAGGCGGACGAGCTTATAAGACTTTATGAAAGTATGCGTACTTATGGTCAGTACGGTGACGATATTTTAGCAAATCTTGCAGCAGTAAAGGTGCTTGTTTGTGTAAACAGATACCTTGTTATGTCATCTTCAGGCACACAGGGAGTTCCTTACAGCGAGAATAATCTTGTTCACAGTGTCGTTGAATATATAAATGAACATATGCTTGAGGATATAAGCTTAGATGAAATTTCTTCAATTCATTATGTTTCTAAAAATCATTTGTGCAGAATTTTCAAAAAGCAGACAGGCACTACTGTTGTAAATTACATAATTGTAAGAAGAATTGCAGAGGCTAAAAAGTTTTTGAGCGAGGGTTATGATGTTAAAGAAACCTGCGAAAAATGTGGTTTTAATGACTATTCCCATTTTATAAGAACATTTCGTAATATTGTGGGAGTACCTCCGAAGCAATACATAATGAGAAAAGAAAGGTAGAAAAAATGCCATACGAGGATATATACAAGGATAAGCTTATAATTAAGCTTATGATACTGTATGCGGTCAGAGAATATAACAAACCGCTTTCAAATTCACTTCTCACAAAGCTTGTTACAGAGAATAATGAAATTGATTTTTTTGATTTGCAGTACGGAATTTCTGAGCTTGTTAAAATAGGAGATTTATACGGCTTTGAGGAAGACGGACTTCATCTATACAGGCTAAACAGAGAGGGAAAAGACAGTATAGATTTTTTTGAAAATAAAATACCGCTTGTTCTTCGTAACAGAATAAGAAAAAGCGTAAACAAGCAAAAAGAAAATGAAAAACCGATTACTGATATTATTACAAAAACCATTCCTGAGGGAGATGGCTTTTTAGTAAGTGTTAAGGTTTTAGAGGACGGAGTAGAACAATTTGGTGTAAATATTTTTTCAGCATCAAGAGAAACTGCGAAATTAACAACAGAATATTTTAAACACAATGTAGAGGCTATATATCAATTTGTTAATAAGAATATAGGCGAGATAATGTAAGAAAGGAATGAAAAAGAAATGAGAAACGAAAAAGTGAAAAAAATGACTTTGTGTGCATTGTTTACGGCATTTACCTGCCTTTTTACAATGATAGCAATACCTGTAACGGGAATAGGTTATCTTAATGCGGGAGACTCTATTGTTATTCTTTCAGCATGGTTTTTAGGACCGCTTTATGGTGCCTTTTCCGCAGCTTTTGGCTCAATGCTTGCAGATTTATTTTTAGGCTATGGAATTTATGCCCCTGCTACCTTTATAATTAAAGGAATTATGGCAATAGTATTTGCTCTTTTGTATAAAATATTATCAAAGAAAAACAAGGTTGTTGCGTTTGTAGTGGGTGCAGTTGTAGCTGAAATTATTATGGTTTTTGGCTACTTTATCCACGCATTTCTTATCTTGGGAGAGGGCTGGGGAGCAACTGCAACCATATATGCAAATTCATTTCAAGGGATATTTGGAATAATAGCATCATCTGTTTTAGCGAGTGTTTTACGAAAAATAAAAAAATAAAAAAATAAAAAAATAAAAAAAGAAATAAATAGGCGGTCTGCCTTAATTTTAAGACAGACCGTTTTTGAGGGCGAAAGAAAAATAGCACAGAATGAACAAACTGAGCCAAAGCGAAGCTTTGGGGTACCCGAAGGTGTACAAAGGTACATCGAGAGGCGAAGTTTGTTTATAACATAAAGCAATTTTTTATTATTATTTTTAAGAATTATAAAAATTTCCAGTTTAGTTTGATAAAAATTATAATTCTACAATGGTTTTTATCTGCTTTATGTGGTCTGTGCATTTTGCTACAGCCTTATTATTCTTCTTCCCATGAATGATATATATTCTGAACATCGTCGTTTTCTTCTAAAATGTCGATAAGACGCTGCATATTTGTAATATCTTTTTCATCAGTAAGCTTTGTATAATTATCAGGTATTTTTGAAACTTCAGCTTCAAGGATTGTGTATCCTTTTTCTTCTATTGCATCTCTTACTGTACCAAAATCTTCGGGTGATGTTGTTATTTCATAACATTCGTCCATAACCTCGAAATCTTCTGCACCCATCTCCAAAGCTTCCATTGTCATTTCGTCATCGTCCATAGAGTCTTCTTTTTCAATTACAATAATACCAAGCTCTTTGAATGACCAGCTTACACAGCCTGTTGCACCCATATTTCCGCCGAATTTATCAAATGCGTGACGAACATCGGCAGCAGTTCTGTTTTTATTATCTGTAAGAGCTTCAACTATAACGGCAACGCCTGACGGTCCATAGCCTTCATATACGATTTCTTCGTAGTTTGATGTGTCTTCTCCGCCTGCAGCCTTTTTAATACAACGCTGTACATTATCAGACGGCATGTTGTTTGCTCTTGCTTTTGCAATTATATCTTTAAGTCTTGCATTAACAGACGGGTCTGGTCCGCCTGATTTAACAGCAACAGCGATTTCACGCCCAAGCTTAGTATAAATTTTAGCTTTCTGAGCATCAGATTTTTCTTTTTTGTGTTTAATGTTTGACCATTTTGAATGTCCTGACATTTCTTGTACTCCTTTATTTTAACTTTTTTAAACTTATTTTTTAAGAAGCTTCTGAACTTCTTCAACAAATGTATTTACATCTTTAAATTGTCTGTAAACAGAGGCAAATCTTACATATGCAACTTCGTCAATATTTTTAAGCTTTTCCATAACAAGCTCACCGATAACAGAGCTTTCAATTTCACTGTTAAGACTTCCTGATACAGCCGTTTCAATTTCGCTTACTGCTTTATCAATCACTTCACTGCTTACAGGCCTTTTTTCGCAGGCACGCACAATTCCCATTGCAACTTTCTGTCTGTCAAAGCGTACTCTTTCACCGTTTTTCTTTATAACCATAACAGGAACAGTTTCAATACGCTCAAATGTGGAAAAACGCTTTTCGCAATTAATGCATTCCCGTCTTCTTTTTATTGAGTTTGATTCTTCTATCGGTCTTGAATCAACAACCTTGCTTTCTTCATAACCGCAAAAAGGGCATTTCATTATGTTTCACATCCCTTACTTAGTATGTAAAAAAGCCTTGTCCTACGACAAGGCTTTTCGCTGGCAGGGGTAGAGAGATTCGAACTCCCGGATAACGGAGTCAGAGTCCGTTGCCTTACCGCTTGGCGATACCCCTATATAAAAAAGCGTCTGACAGTATTTTTAGCTCTTATCAAGAACGCTTGACTATTATACAACAAATTTTTTTATTTGTCAATAGTTTTTTTGTTTTTTTTGACTTTTTAGTAAATTTTTTCTTTTTTTCTTTTGAAAATCCAATCTCTATAAAACATTTTTTACAAAATTAAGAAAAATATTCATTTTAATTCTGCTTAATATACTTACTGCGACTAAAGAACATAAAAAAATGAGTGTGTAGAATATAAGAAGCTTTCCAGGTTCATTTAACAGCTTGTAATTTTTTAAAAAAACATTTTCAAGGCTCTGTGATAGAGTATAACCTGTCTGAGATAAAATTATAACAAAAGGGAAAATAAAAATAAGGTTTAAAAAAAGAAATATACATGACGGTAAAATTCCGTCAAGAGAAAAGAGTTTTATAAGAAAAACGCAGAAATATCCTGTCATAAAACCGTAGCGGAAAATAAAAAAGGAAATAACCCATTTGCCAAACAGAATAAAGCCACCGATAAAAATTCCTAAAAGAATTATTTCATCGCTGTATGAATAAAGAGTTTGGCTTTCTTCAGACTTAAACAAAAGAAAAGCAGAAGAAGCCTTTGAAAAATCAAGCTCTGTAATAAAATTTATGTAAACAGAACCGCAAATAAATCCGACTATAAAAAAAATCAGTGTTAAGAGAAAATATTTTTTGTTATCATTAAAATAATGTTTTAATTTGTATAGTTTCAGCATATAAACCACCTTTTTATTTTGTTTATTATTTTGTTGTTTCTACTTGTACAACAAATTTTATGAAGCTTGTGTTAAAAAAATGACAATTTAGCTTTAAAAATAAGAAAAAAACTTGACAAAATATGTTTTTTTTGTTAGAATATGATGTATAATGGATATATATATAGAAAGGTATATAGAAAGAGGTAAACTAACATGATAAAAGAAAGAAAAATTACTGTTGTCGGAGCTGGCTTTGTAGGTGCATCTGTAACTTATACTCTTGCTATGAGAAATCTCGCTCATCAGATTGTACTTATTGATATTAATAAGGAAAAAGCAGAGGGAGAAGCTGTTGATATTTCACATTGTGCTCCTGTTTTTGGTTCAATCGACCTTAAAAGCGGAGATTACAGCGATGTTAAGGACAGCGATATTATTATTCTTACAGCAGGTGTAGGCAGAAAACCCGGCGAAACAAGAATGGACCTTGCAAATAAAAATGTAAGTATAATGAAAAGCATAGTTGATGAAATTATGAAGTATTATAATGGTGGTATCTTTGTAATTGTTTCAAATCCTGTTGATGTTATGACAGCGATGGTTACAAAGTGGACAGGACTTCCGGCAAATAAAGTTATCGGAAGCGGTACATCTTTAGACAGCATCAGACTTTGTCAGACACTTTATCCTATGTATGATGTAGATGTAAAGGATATTGATGCTTATATGATAGGTGAACACGGTGAAACACAGTTCCCATTCTGGTCAAAAGCTAATATCGGAAATGTTCCGATTACTGAATATCCTAAAAAAGACGGTACATTCCTTACTGAAGAAGAAATGGCTGAAATTGGTCAGTCAGTTAAGGCTTCAGGCTCATATATTATCAAAAATAAGGGTGCAACATATTTTGGTGTAGCAAGTGCTACTTCCGAAATAGCTAATGCAATACTTAACTCTACAAAGCAGATTCTTCCTGTAAGTATGCTAAAAGACGATGTTTACGGCTTTAAAAATGTAGCTGTAAGTATGCCGAGAATTGTAAGCGGAGAAGGAATTGTTGGTGAAATTCCTGTTAAGCTCTCTGAAAAAGAAGAAGAGCTTATGAAAAAATCAGCTGAAAATGTTTATACAATTACAAAGGAATTCTTTTAATTAATGGAAAGAATACTTGTATTTTCAGATACTCACGGTGAAACCTCAAAATTAAAAAAAATAATTGACGGACTTCCGGGAGTTACGGGGATAATTCATTTGGGTGATATTTTAAGAGATGCTTATTATTTAGAAAAGGAGTATCCAAATATTCCCATACATTTTGTAGCCGGAAATAATGACAGTTTTTCAGATGTACCCTCCGAAAAGCTTATTACACTCAGCGGTTTTAAAATATTTATTACACACGGTCATAAATATATCGGATTTTTTTCAAATTTCGACCGCTTGATTTACAAAGGGCTTGAGGTTGGTGCAGATATGATTCTTTATGGGCATACACATATGTCTAAGTTTAAAAAAGAAAACGGAATGATAATTGCAAATCCGGGAAGTCTTACTTACCCAAGAGCAAGCGAAGCTGGATATGGAATTATCGAAATTGAAAACGGTAAAATTTTTTATGCAAACATTACCGTTTAAAACCTAAAAAATAATTTGGAATAAAATCGGACACAATAAATTAAAAAGTCCGATAAACAGTAAAATAACAAAAATCGGAGGAAAAAAATATGGTAACAGCAGGTGATTTCAGAAACGGTATAACATTTGAAGAAGAAGGCAATATTTATCAGATTGTTGAATTTCAGCATGTTAAACCGGGTAAAGGTGCAGCTTTTGTAAGAACTAAAATTAAAAATATTAAAACAGGCGGTGTTGTAGAAAAAACATACAGACCTACTGATAAATTCCCAAAAGCTATAATTGAAAGAAAGGATATGCAGTATTCATATTCTGACGGTGACCTTTACTACTTTATGGACCAGGAAACATTCGATATGATTCCTATTAACGGAAGTCAGATTGGTGACGCACTTAAATTTGTTAAAGAAAATGATTGTTGTAAAATTCTTTCACACAAAGGTCAGGTGTTTGGTATTGAACCACCTACATTTGTTGAGCTTGAAGTTACAGAAACTGAACCTGGTCTTGCAGGAAACACTGCAACAGGTGCTACAAAACCTGCAACACTTGAAACAGGTGCTACAATTCAGGTTCCGCTTTTCATAAACATCGGCGATGTTTTAAGAATTGATACAAGAACAGGAACATACATGGAAAGAGCATAATGTATAAAAGTTAACAAGAAAGGAAAAAAGAAAATGGATAATTATATCGGAATAAGTGAAAAAATTGCTTATCTTAAAGGTTTGGCAGAAGGTCTTAAAGTTGACGAAAGCACAAACGAAGGCAGAATTATAGCAGGAATTTTGGATGTTCTTAATGACATGAACGAATACATTTGTGATATGGACGATGAACTCGAAGCAGCTATCGAATGTGTTGATGAAATTTCAGAAGATTTAGCAGATGTTGAAGATGAAGTTTATGGTGAATTCGACGAAGGCTGCGGATGTGGTTGCGACTGTGACGATTGTGACGATTATGAAGAATGTGAAGAGGATATTTATGAAATAGAATGTCCCGAATGCGGAGAACTCGTATATGCAGACGGAGAAACGATTGAAACAGAGGATATCTACTGTCCTAAATGTAAAAAGATGATTGAAGTTGAAATTCCTGATGAGGAAGAAGACGAAGATTAATTGAAAAACAAAAAAACCGCATTTTCAAAATGCGGTTTTTTGATAATTATGTAAAGAAATTTTACATAAAATTAACATAAATTTTACTTAAATTTAAAAATCTATTGACAAACTCCTTTAATTTATATATAATGTATTATATAAATAATAATAGAGGAGGTTTGTTAGCGTGTCAGAAATTACAGAAATTTTAAAAAGCAATAATATGATTTTTTTAATACGATTGTTGATTGCGTGCTTATGCGGATTTATAGTTGGTGTTGAAAGAAGTAAAAGACAAAAGGACGCCGGAATAAGAACACATATAATTGTTGCACTCGGCTCGGCACTTATGATGGTTATTTCAAAATACGGATTTTCTGATGTTGGGGAAGCTATTCCAGGAATGCGTGCTGTTGACGGTTCAAGAATGGCCGCACAGATTGTAAGCGGAGTTGGTTTTTTAGGTGCGGGAATGATTTTTGTAAATCAAAGGCAATCTATCAAAGGCTTGACAACTGCTGCAGGAATATGGGCTACTGCCGGTATTGGTATGGCTATTGGAGCAGGAATGTACTTTGTTGGTATCGCGTCTGCTTTTCTTATGCTTTTCTTACAGATTCTTCTGCATGTTGCTTTCAATAACTTAGACAATGCAGAAATCAGTGAAATCACCGTTTCTTTTGAGGACAATATTTGCGATATACATGATTTCTTAAACTTGCTTGAGGAAGAAAAAATCGATTATTCAAATATAAGAATAACTAAAGAATGTGAAGGAAACTTAAAGCTTAATTTCTTTGCCAGAGTTCAGAACGGTAATTATAATAAGTTACTTGATATTGTAAGTAAAAACGAAAAGATAAAAACTTTTTCTGTTTAAAAACTGTAATTTAATTCGATTGTGAAATGATTTTTGATTTATAGATGTTTTATATATAGAATGTCTTTATTATTATTTCACAATCGTTTTTTGTTTAAAGAGGGGGACTGTAAAATGAAAGTAATGATAGCAAGTGATATTCACGGAAGTGCATACTACTGTGAAAAAATGATAAAAAAATTTTATGAAGAAAAGGCTGAAAAGCTTATTTTACTTGGTGATTTATTGTATCACGGGCCAAGAAATTCTCTTCCAAAAGACTACGATACAAAAAAAGTTTATGAGCTTCTTAACAGCATAAAGGATAAAATAATTTCTGTCAGAGGCAACTGCGACAGTGAGGTAGACCAGATGGTGTTAGAGTTTCCCATTATGGCAGACTATGTATATGCTAACATTGATGATGTAAATATTTTTGTAACTCACGGTCATCTTTTTGATGAAAATAATCCTCCGCTTTTGAAAAAAGGAGATATTCTTCTTTACGGGCATTTTCATGTCCCTGCGTCACGGAAATATGAAAATTTTGTTCATATAAACCCAGGCTCGCTTTCACTTCCGAAAGAGGATAGTCCTAACAGTTATCTTATTTTTGAAAACAGAGAATTTATATGGAAGAATATTGAAAACGGTGAGATTTTTAAAACATATAAAGTAGATTAAAATTAAAAAAAGAGGTGAATAGTATGCCTATTAAAATTCCAAATGCACTTCCTGCAAGAAAAACGCTTGAGGGCGAAAATATATTTGTAATGTCTGAAAAAAGAGCGTGCACACAGGATATCCGTCCGCTTAAAATTGCTATTTTAAATCTTATGCCTACAAAAATAGTAACGGAAACACAGTTATTAAGACTGCTCGGCAACTCACCGCTTCAGGTTGAGGTCACACTTCTTATGACTGATTCATATAAATCAAAGAATACTTCTTTGGAGCATTTAGAAACCTTTTATAAGACATTCAAAGAGATAAAAGAAGAAAAATTCGACGGTTTTATTATAACAGGTGCACCTGTTGAGAAAATGGAATTTGAAGAAGTTGAATATTGGGACGAGCTTAAAGAAATAATGGAATGGTCAAAAACTCATGTGTGGTCAACCTTTCACATTTGTTGGGGTGCACAGGCAGGGCTTTATTATCACTACGGTATTAAAAAATATGATGTTCCAAAAAAAGTTTTTGGAGTTTTTAAGCATAAATTACTAAAGAAAAATAAAAAGCTGTTTTTTGGCTTTGAAGATGAATTTTATGCACCTCATTCCCGTCATACAGAAATGAGAAAAGAGGATATCGAAAAGATTCCTGCCCTAACTGTTGTTGCTGAATCCAAAGAAGCGGGTGTCTATGCCGTAACAACAAAGAAGTACAGACAGATTTTTGTTATGGGACATAGTGAATACGATAATGACACTTTGGATAAGGAGTACAGACGAGATATTGAAAAAGGTTTAGAGATAGAAGTTCCTGCAAACTATTACAAGGATAATAATCCGAATAAAAAGCCTGTAAACAGATGGAAATCGCATGCTACACTTCTTTTTTCAAACTGGCTGAATTACTGTGTTTATCAGATTACACCATACGATATTATGGATATCAAAGACGAAAAAAAGAATGACTAATAAGAAGCGTTAAAAGTATATAAAGTATAAAAAAGGGGAATTGATATGACTTTTAAAAGAACGGATATTTTATTACCGTCTTTTTCGCTTGACAGCGAAAAAATGCAGAAATGGAGTGTTGTTGCCTGCGACCAATATACATCTGAGAGAGAATACTGGAATGAAGTTGAAGAATTTACTAAAAATGATTATTCAGCTTTAAAGCTCACTGTACCTGAAGTATATCTCAATGATTCTGATATTGAAAAAAGAATTGAAAAGACAAATGAAAAAATGTGTGAATATATTTCGGAAGATATTTTCACGGAATATAAAAACACTTTTATATATGTTGAAAGAACACTTAAAAACGGTGTTAAAAGATTGGGTATAGTCGGTGCTGTAGATTTAGAGGATTACGATTATAATAAAGGCTCTAAAACCAAAATAAGAGCTACTGAGGGAACTGTTGTTTCAAGAATACCGCCAAGACTCAAAGTAAGAAACAACGCACTTGTTGAGCTTCCTCATATTATGATGCTTATTGACGACGAAAAAAATGAAATTATAGAAGAAAATAAAAAATTAAAGGATACTTTTAAAAAGGTATATGATTTTGAGCTTATGCAATCTTCTGGTCATTTGTGCGGATATGTTATGACTGACGATGCATGCGAGAGATTAGAGAAAAAGCTTGAAGCACTTTCTGATATAGAAAGCTTCAACAAAAAATACAGCGTTAATGAGAAATCACCGCTTGTTTTTGCAATGGGTGACGGAAACCATTCTCTTGCAACTGCAAAAGCATATTATGAAAATTTAAAGAAAGAAATCGGAGAAGAAAAAGCCAAAAATTCACTTGCAAGATATGCACTTTGCGAGCTTGTTAATCTGCATGATGAGTCTTTGGTCTTTGAAGCAATACACAGAGTTGTTTTTGACCTTTCGGGCAAAGATTTTATAGATGCTTTTGAAAAGGAATATAATATAAGCTATGATGAGAATGCACAGGGTCAAAGCTTCGGATTTTTGTATAAAGGCGATTTGAAAAAAGTAACCGTTACAAATCCTAAAGAGTATTTAACTGTTGCAACAGTCCAGAAATTCATTGACAGCTATATTGAAAAACATGGCGGAGAGGTTGACTATATCCACGGTGAAGATGTTGTGAGAAAATTATGCGAAAACGAAAATAATTTCGGAATAATATTTGATGCTATGGATAAATGCGATTTGTATAAATCGGTAATAATTGACGGTGCTTTGCCAAGAAAAACATTTTCAATGGGTGACGCCTGCGATAAGAGATTTTATACTGAATTAAGAAAAATAAAGTAAAAAAGTAAGAGGCTTGTAATATGCTTTGTAATTTACATACACACACAACACTTTGTGATGGAAAAAATACTCCTGAAGAAGTTATAGTTTCTGCTTTGGAAAAGGGGTTTTCTTCTATCGGTTTTTCAGGACACGGCTATACAGAGTTTGATTTAAGCTATTGTATGAAGGATATTTGTGGATATAATGCCGAAATAATGAGGCTTAAAGAGAAGTATAAAAAAGATATACAGATTTATCTTGGAATTGAAGAGGATATGTGGCAATATGTAAACAGAGAAGACTATGATTATCTTATCGGTTCATGCCACTATATAAAAAAAGGCGAAAAATATTTTTCTGTTGACGAAAGTGTGGAATATACAAAAAAATGTCTTAGTGAATTTAATGAAAATCCTCTTTTGATGGCAGAGAGCTATTATGAAAATTTTTGTAATTATATATTGAAAAGAAAGCCTGATATTGTAGGACATTTTGACCTTCTTACAAAATTTGATGAGTGTAACAATTCAAAAGATTATTTTCTTAATGATAAAGAATATCACAAAATAGCTGAAAAATATCTTTATGAGGCGATAAAAAGCGGAAGTATTTTTGAAGTAAATACAGGTGCAATTTCCAGAGGATACAGAAAAACACCGTATCCTTATGAAAATTTACTTTATATATTAAAAAATACGGATACTAAAATAATGCTTTCTTCGGACAGCCACAGTGCCCAAAATATTGATTTTCATTTTAACGAAATCAGAAAATTTCTTTGTGATATTGGCTTCAGATATACCTATATATTATACAATAATGAATTTATAAAAGTTAAGCTATGAGTTTTTATATGAAAAAATTTTTTTTTTTATACTAAAATTTACAAATAAAGAAAAAAATTCTGCATATAATTTTTAAAAAGAAAGAAACAGGCAACTAATATGTATAAACAGGGGTAATCAAAAATGGAATTAATAAGCTTAATTAACGATAAAATTAACGGATTTGTGTGGGGACCTGTTATGCTTGTTTTGCTGATAGGTTCTGGATTGTTTTTGAGTATAAAAACAGGTTTTTTGCAGTTTAGAAAATTCGGTTTTATGCTAAGGAACACTATTTTAGGAGTTTTTTCTAAAAATCAGCACGAAAAAGACACATCAGGAGTAAGTCCTTTTCAGGCTGTTGCAACTGCTATGGCAGGAACAATCGGAACGGGAAGTATTGCAGGATTAGCTACTGCTATTGTTTCGGGAGGTCCCGGTGCAGTATTCTGGATGTGGATAAGCGCACTTTTAGGTATGGTAACAAAATATTCTGAAATAGTTCTTTCTTTATTGTTTCGTGAAAAGAACGAAGAGGGCCGTTGGGTAGGCGGACCTATGTATTACATAAAAAATGGAATGAAGGTAAAATGGCTTGCAGGACTTTTTGCAATTTTTGCTATGCTTGCTTGTTTTGGAATAGGAAACGCAACACAGTCTAATTCTATCGCTTCTGCTATTGAGAGCACAATAGGTATTGCACCTTTGATTACTGGGGTTGTGCTTACCATAATCGTTGCCGCGGTTATCCTGGGAGGAATGAAAAGAATAGCATCTGTTAATGAAAAGTTAGTTCCATTTATGGCAGTTTTCTATGTTGTTTGTTCCCTTGTCGCGCTTGTTATTAATGCTGATAAAATACCTGATGCATTTGCACTTATTTTCAAAGAAGCATTTAATTTCAGGGCGGCGGCAGGAGGTGCAGCAGGTTACGGAATTATGCTCGCAATGCACTACGGTTTTTCAAGAGGTGTTTTCTCAAATGAAGCGGGGCTTGGAAGCGCGCCGATTGCTCACGCAGCATCAAGCACAAAAGACCCTGTTAAGCAGGGACTTTGGGGAATGTTTGAGGTTTTCTTTACAACAATTATTATTTGTACATTTTCAGCACTTATTATATTAACAACAGGCATCTGGGAAGGTGGAGAACTAAATGGAGCAGCTTTAAGTATTGCATCATTTAACGCAATTATTCCCGGTATAGGCGGTTTTATTGTAACCTTGTCCACTATCTTTTTTGCTCTTTCAACTATTTTGGGATGGGCATATTATGGTGAAGTAAGCATTGAGTTTCTTACAAAGAGTTCTAAAAAAGCCGTATTTGTTTACAGATTAGTGTATGTTGCATTTGTGTTTATTGGTGCTGTTGGAAGCTTAGATTTAATCTGGAGTATTTCAGAAACAATGAACGGACTTATGGCTATTCCTAACTTAATTGCAATAATTGGACTTGTTAAGGTAGTAAGTACCGTTACAAAAGAGTATTTTAAAATAAAATCATAAAAAAATTAAAAATAAGCAAGAAAAAATCCGCCGATATGGCGGATTTTTTCAGTTCGTTCGGCGACTACTAGGATAGTGTGTGCAAATTAAAAAAGTGCATCAACAAAGTGATGCACCAAAAAATGCACAACTCCTGATTGTTACCACACAAACCATAAAGTATTTTCTAAGAAAACACAAAAAGAGTAGGCATTTTTTACATAAATAAAAAATGTTTCCTAGAAAATTACTTATTTAGTTTATGTGGTAATCATATTATACCACATATTCCAAAAATAGTCAATAATTTTATGTTTTTTATTTTTATTAGCTATTGTTTTTCTTATATTTTTTTGATATAATAAATTAAAAAACAAAGAAGTGAAAGTTATGGAAGATGTAGGAAAAATAAAAACTAAAATCAGAAAAGAAAATAAAATACTTCGTTCAAAGCTTACAAAAGACGAAGTAAGAGAAAAAAGTGAAAGAGCATCAAAAATATTTCTGCAAAGTGATATTTATAAGAAAAGCAGGGAATTAATGCTTTATATGCCTCTTGGAAACGAAGCTGATACAAAGGCTATAATAGAGAAAGCTTTTTTTGATGGGAAAAATGTTATTTTTCCTGTAACTGATGAAAAAAGCGGTATTATCACCCCATATTATTCAAAAGAAGATACAGAGTTTTCAAAGGGCAGTTTTTCTGTTTTTGAGCCTTTGGGATGCGAGATTGCAAATGAAAAAAATATAGATGTTATTATAGTCCCTGGCATTGCTTTTTCAAAAAACGGTGCAAGAATAGGCTTTGGCAAAGGCTGTTACGATAAGCTTTTGAAAAATACAGATGCTATAAAAATCGGATATTGCTACAGCTTTCAGCTATATGACGAAATTCCGACAGATATATATGATATTCCTATGGATTATATTATTAGTGAGGACGGAATGATAAAATGCAACTAGTCAAACTTTTTAGACTTTATGCTTGATAAATTTTGTGTTACCTAATCAAATAATAAACTAACTCAGCCTCGCGGCGATTGAGCGATCGCTAGGAGGGGGATAGGGGTCATAGGGGGACAAGGGGGAAACACCGAAAGGTTCCCCCATCCCCCTATAAAAGAAAACCAAAGAAAGAGTTCAAAAATCATACTACTGTATTAATAATCATAAATAACTTTATCACCAGTTTTGAGATTTTTTGCACTTTTTGGTTCTAAAATTATTTTTTCGTTTTCAAAAAGTCCGTCCTTGATTTCTCTGTAATTATCGAGCTTTATTTTTCCTGGAGTTATTTTTCTTTTTACACAAAAATCGTTTATAACAATCATAACACATTCATCGCCTTTTTCGTCTGTAAAAACGCATGAGTGGGGAACAAGAATAACATCATCATTTATTTTTCCGTAAACAAAGGCTTCTCCCTCACCCAAAAGCTCATTTTCTGAAATTACAGATACAGAGGCGGTGTAAATTGAAGAAGAATTTTTCTCAAGGCTTTGAAGATAACCGTCGTAGTATTCACCGTTTACATATACACTTGCCTGAGCGCCTTCCTTTATATCAAGTGGCTCTTTTGTTTTTCCCGTTATAAAATTGATTGAGCCTGTTTTTTCAACATTTCCTTTTATGGAAAAGCTTTCCTGAACATCTGTCTTTTTTACTGTATAAATTTCTACATTCGCTTCTTTTGAATTCAGTATATAATCACATAGCATTACAAAAAATAATATTGATGCTGTTGAAAAAATGAGAATAAAATTTTTTGTAATTTTTTTCAAACTGTGCATTTTTTCACCTTTTTTTCCTTTCTACTTTACAAATTATGTAATTTATGATATACTTTATTTTAGTCAGAATATTAAAAAAACATACCTTTAGAGAGGCAGTAAATTATGATTATAAGAGATTTTTCGGAATATATAAATACAGCTATTTATTTAAGGCGGGAATTGCATAAGTTTCCTGAGCTTAGCGGAGAAGAATATAAAACCTGTGAATTTATAATCGAAAATTTAAAAAAATTTGGTGTTAAAAACATAAAAAAAATGTATAATACGGGTGTTGTTGCCGTTATAGGTGACGAGAATAAAGAGTGTATAGCAATAAGATGCGATATTGACGCACTTCCGATTAAAGAAGAAACCAATTTACCCTATAAATCGCAAAATGACGGAGTTATGCATGCTTGTGCACACGATGCTCATACTGCTGTTGTGCTTACACTTGCAAAGGTTTTATGTGATAACGAAAATAAGCTTTCAAAATGTGTTAAGCTTATTTTTCAGCCAAAAGAGGAAACTGACGGTGGGGCAAAACAGATGATTGATGAGGGTGTACTTGAAAATCCGAAAGTAGATAAAGCTTTTGGTTTTCATTTCTGGAGTAATATAGACTGCGGAAAAGCAACTTATCAAAATGGTGTTTCTTTCGCTTCATGTTCACGATTTGAAATAAGAATAAAGGGAAAAGGCGGTCACGGAGCAATGCCCGAGAAAGTAATCAACAGCCTTATTCCTGTATCATATGTAATAGATGAGTTCCAAAGAATAAATAAAAAATATGAAAAAGCAGTTGTAAGCCTTTGTACTTGTAATACTGACGGCTCGTATAATGTTTTTTGTGAAAATGCTGTTTTAAAAGGAACAATAAGAACTTTATATAAAGAAGACTATGAAAATATTGTAGCAGAAATTTTGGGTATAAAAGATAAAGTTTCAAAAGAATATGGTTGTGAGTGCGAAATTGATGTTATATACGAATATCCTGCACTTATAAATGACAACGATGCTCTTTTTGAGCTTTTGGAGTCTGCAAAACATGTTTTGGGAAGTGAAAATGTGTACGAAGCACCATTTACATATGCTGCTGAAGACTTTTCGTTTTTTACAGAATTAGTAAAATCAGCACATATAAAAATAGGCTCTTCAAACAACGAGCGTCCTGAAACATTCTTGCCTTTACACAATCCGTCTTTTGATATAGACGAAACTGCACTTGGATATGCTCTTGAAATTTTCTGTAAGCTCTGCTTTTAATTAAATAACAACACGAATGTATATTTCCCTAAAAATTCGGAATAATAAAAAAAGAAACGGAATGGGGGAGGTGTACAAGATGGATAGAAATCAGAACAACCAGAATAACCAGAATCAGCAGAACAATCAGAATAATCAGAATAACCAGAACAATCAGAACCAGAAAAACAACAAAAAAAATCAGAACAATCAGCAGGAAAATCAGAACAACTATTAGTATTCTATTTTTCAAAAAAGCTAAAAAAGACTGTCCCGCTTTACTTACAGGACAGTCTTTTTTTATGTTATTTATTTATGGTGTGCCTGATGCGATTCGAACGCACTGCCTTCAGAGTCGGAGTCTGACGCTCTATCCAAGTGAGCTACAGGCACACGCTGTAATTAACACAATGTACAAAATGTATAAAATATTACATAAAATTATTATTCTTTTTCAATTTCTTTAATTTCAGGGTCAACTTCATCTGTCACAACAGCGTGCTTTATAACCTTAAGCTCTTTTTTATCGTAAGCTGTAATTGTTCCTGTTTCGGAATTTAATACTTTAACAATACCTGTTAAAACGCTGACATCAAAAACTGTGCCTTCTTTTCCGTTAGGGGTGATTACAACTGAGCCTTGTCTTGGTGTGTCTTTCCACATCTGCTCATATGTGCTTTGCTCGTAATTAAGGCAACACATAAGTCTTCCGCAAGTTCCTGAAATTTTTGTCGGATTAAGTGATAAGTTCTGGTCTTTAGCCATTTTTATTGTAACAGGTTTGAAGTCTGATAAAAATGATGAACAGCAACATTGTCTTCCGCAGCTGCCGAAGCATTTTAACATTTTTGCCTCATCTCTTACACCGATTTGTCTAAGTTCAATTCTTGTTCTGAAAACTGCTGCAAGGTCTTTTACAAGCTCCCTAAAATCAATTCTTCCGTCTGCAGAAAAATAGAAAAGGATTTTACTTCTGTCAAAGGTATATTCAACCTCAATAAGATTCATATTTAATCCATGAGCCTTGATTTTTTCTAAAGCAATACCAAATGCTTTCTTCTCTTTTTCCTTGTTTTCCTGTAATATTTCAGTATCTTTTTTAGTTGCAATACGGATAACGGGCTTTAGGGGCGGAATAATTTGTTCTTCGTCAATTTGTGAATTTCCCCTTACAACATAGCCATACTCTTGACCTCTTGCAGTTTCAACGATTACACATTCGTCTTTTTCAATTTTAAATTCGCCAGGAGAAAAGTAATAAATTTTGCCCTGTTTTTTAAATCTTACGCTAACAACTTCTATCATCATAATTTAAAAATTCCTCTCTATCCTAAAAGTACAGCTCTTATATCATTAAGTGCCGAAAGTACAGCTAAATTGTATTTTATATTTGAATTAAGTCTTTTTATAAGCTCAAATACTATATTTGATATATCATAAAGCTGTCCTGTTTTTATATCTATGTTATCATAGTCTGCATCTTTATTTATAACATCTGCT
Source organism: Clostridia bacterium (assembly GCA_045661305.1). Lineage (GTDB taxonomy): Bacteria > Bacillota > Clostridia > UMGS1840 > UMGS1840 > UMGS1840. The sequence continues at coordinate 35,610 of JAZRFJ010000009.1, forward strand.
TTTTCATTTTTCTTTATTATGTCAAAGATAACAGTATTTATAACATTAAAAATAAACTCTTTTTCTTTTTCATATTTTATAATAAGACCGTAAAGCCTTAAAAGTCCGCTGATATTTTTTTCTTTTAAAAACATACAAGCCGTTTTAATTATTTCATCTCGTATGTTTTGGTGCTCCTCGGAAATTGAAAGCTTATATGCCTCGGTCACACTTCCCATAGACAGCGATAAAAGAGAATCGGGTATATCAATTTCATACTTTTCTTTTATAATCTCTTTTACTGTTTTTTCTGTAAGGGGAGTGAAATTAACTATTGTACCTCTCGAAACAATCGTTGGCAAAAGAATCTCAGTATTTGTTACAATCAGTATAAAAACAACATATGACGGCGGTTCTTCAAGGGATTTTAATATAGCATTCTGAGCGTTTATGTTCATTTTATCTGCATTTTTTATGATATATATTTTCTTCTCAAATACTGACGGCTTTATATAAATGTCTGTTATCACTTCTCTTATCTGGTCAACTGTTATTACTTTTTTTGTTTTTCCTTTATCCAGAAGTAAGTCTATAACTTTATAGTCAGGTGATGTATTATCAGAAAACTGTTTGCAGGGAATACACTTATTGCAACCTGATTTTTCTTTGCAGATAATAGATTTTGCAAATTCTTCTGCAAGAAGAAAACGACCTGTACCTTCATTCCCTGAAAAAATATAACAGTGATTAATTTTATTTGTTTCTACTGCATTTATAAGAAGTGATTTAGCACTGCTTTGCTCTTTTACTTTTTCATACATATACCCTTAACCTCATCTTCGGTCATTTCTCTGTATTCACCTGATTTTAAATTTTCGTCAAGACAAACATTTCCGATAGAAACCCTTTTTAAATAGGTAACTGTTCTTCCTAATGTTTCAAACATTCTTTTAACCTGATGGTATTTACCCTCTGTAATAGTTAAGAAACAGGAATTTTCATTTAAAATTTCAAGCATTGCACTTTTGCATATCTCTTCTTTTCCCATATCATTTAAAATAATTCCGTCTTTGAAAATTTGGATAAATTTTTCTTCTAAACTACCGTCAAGACAAACATAGTATTTTTTTTCAACATGATTTTTCGGTCCTGTAACGAGGTGAGCAAGCGGTCCGTCAGTTGTTAAAAACAAAAAGCCTTCGGTGTCTTTATCAAGTCTTCCAGCAGGGAAAATTTTTGCTTTTGGTAAATCATCAGAAAGTAAATCTAAAACAGTTTTTTGATATCTGTCTTCTGTTGCACTTAAATAACCTGACGGCTTATTCATCATAATATAATAATTTTCTTTATGTGTAAGCTTTTCGTTATTTAAGATAACTTCATCGCACATCGTATCAACTTTAAAAGCACCGTCGGAAATAGTTTTTCCGTTTACTTTTACTAAAGATTTTCTTATAAGCGCGGTTGCGTCTTTTCTTGAATATGTGCTTGAATCACACAAAAATTTATCTAAACGGATTTTAGCCATTTCTTCCTCATTTCTTATCTCTTGCAGAAAGTATTCTTACTATAACAGGACTTAAAACAATATTAAAAATAAGCTCAAAAATAAAGTTTAAGCCAACAAGTCCCACAATCATATATTCTCCTACATTCTCACCAAAACCATTTCCTAATGCCCAGGATGAAACAGTAGGCATAAAGAATAAAAGACATCCGATAAGGAAAATTCCTGTATTTACAACAGGACAAACGATAGCTGAGAAAATAGTTGCAAGATATTTATTTTTCTTTTTGAAAACATCAAAAACTATTCCCGCACAAAGTCCGCATAAAATTCCTTTTAATAAAACGGTGACGATTGTTCCTGGCACATTTACAGTTAAAAACGCAGCAGCATCTCCGCTTATTAAAACAACAGCTCCAAAAACAAAACCAAGCCATGCAGCAACCTTTTTACCGCAGCTTGCAGCACCGATAACAATCGGAATAAGAACAAGTGAAACTGAGAACATTCCAAGCTTTATGAATGAGCCCATAAACTGTAATATTATAACAAGTGCTGTGAGTATAGCACCAAGTACCATTGATTTTGTTGATAATTTAGTATTCATTTTTATTTCCTTTCTTTTCTGTTATTTTCCCAGATTACATATAAGCCTGTAAGAAGTAAATCTTTTTCGTAATGGATTTCGTGCTTGCAGTAGGGAACAATATATTTTGAATGTCCGCCTGTTGCAACAATAGTTATTTCTTCTTTTTTTATGCCTTTTTGTGAAAGCTCAGATAAAAATCTGTCAAGCATTCCGTCAAGCATACAGGCATTACCGTATATAATTCCTGACTTCATACAATCTGTTGTATTGGTTTCGATTGTATTTTTGGGGTTGTCTAAGCTTATTCCCTGTAAAAGTGCAGTATTATTTGTAAGTGCGTTTAAAGATACAGTTACACCCGGCATAATTGCACAGCCGATAAAATTATTATCATTATCAGTTACACTTATCGTCGTTGCAGTTCCCATATCTATAACTATAACTGCAGTTTTATAAAGAAATCTCGCTGCAACATTGTCTACCACAAGGTCGCACCCTAATTGAGATGGATTGTTTGTGTTTATTTTAAGTCCTGTTTTTACTCCCGGACCAACGAAAAGCGGTTCAATACCAATAGCTTTTTTTACAGCTTCAAAAAAAGCTCCGTTAAGCTGGGGAACAACACTTGAAATAATACATCCCTCAAAATTTTCTTTTTCCATACGGTACAATGTGAGAATTTCAAGAAAAGAAATTGCAAGCTGGTCTTCGGTTTGTCGCCTGTCGGTCGACATCCTTGATACAAAATGCACATTTTTGTTATCGACAGCTCCGATTACAATATTGGAGTTACCGATATCGATTGCAAGAATCATTTTTTAGTTTCTCCCTTCGTTTTTGCTCTTTTTTAAAAAGATACAATTACTATATGAATTTTTTATATGTCTTTTTTTACTCTTAATGTTCTTTTCATTTTATCTTGTCTTCTCTTCTTTTTCTTTCTTTCAGAATCTATAATGTAGTATGCACAAAGTGCAATAAAAAGAAGAATAAGTACAAGAATTATAGTAAATATAGTTTTAATAATATTATAGAATGTTATTTTTTTAACTGCAGTACCGTTAAGTGTAAGGTCGGTTATTTTTTCATTCTCAAAAGAAATATCAACTGTTGCGTTATATGAAGACGCCTTTTTATAGCCTTTTTCGATGTTTGGTGTATAGGTAAGATTCTGAACTGTTGCATCTATCGGTACAGTAATCATTACAGCTTCAGGAAGTGAAAAATTAACTTCTCCTGTTTTTCCCAATAACCCTTTTAATTTGGCATTAGGTAAATGAATACGAACATCTTCGGGTGAAATGGTTATTGTATGATAATTATTAAAAGCAAAGTCAAGAAGCTTTTTAATATCATTTTGTCTTTCTTCTTCACCCTCGCAGTTCATCGACACACAAATTACATTGAAACCGTTTTTCCCCGCGGTTGCTACTGCAGTATATTTTCCTTCATCAGTATATCCGTAAAGTCCGCTTGTAACTCCCTCATAGCTTGAGAGAAGATTACATTTAGATACTAAAGTTCTTTCATACAAAACTTTAGTGTTCATCGGAAGGACATAGCTTTTTGCACCTGCGATTTCCATAAATACAGGCTCACCTGAAGCGTAATTCATAATAAGTGCAAGGTCTTCTGCAGTTGTATAATTTTCTTTGTTATGAATTCCTGTTACATTTGAGAAGTGAGTGTTTGTTGCACCAAGCTCTGCAGCTTTTTCGTTCATCTTTTTAACAAGTGCATCTGTACTTCCAAAAATTTTTGTCGCTGCTGAAACACAGCAGTCGTTATACGATTGAAGAAGCATACCGTAAAGAAGTTCTCTTATTGTCAAAACCTCTCCTGGAACAAGACCTAAATTGTTAGTATTTGAAACAGTATCAATAACTGACTGTTCAATAGTAACAAGCTCGTCTAGATTCCCGTTTTCAATAATTACGAGTGCTGCCATTATTTTTGTAAGTCCGGCAGGGTATTGTACCTTCTGCGGATTTTTTGAATATATTGCCTGACCTGAGCTTGCGTCAATAAGCACAACAGATTCTGACGAAACGCTAAAATCTGCTTTAGGTGCAGCATATGCACTCTGGCAAACAATCAAAATAAATATTAAGATAAAGCTAAGAAAGTTTCTGAATTTCATATAACATTTTTCCTTTCGGTAAAAAAATTTTTCCACTTTTTATTATACATTATTATTTATAATTTTGCAAGGAATTTTTGAAAATTTACTGATTATTCCTCATTATTTGTACGAAAAAAGCGGTTTATTTGGATTTTTTTTAATGAAATCTTCTTTTAAAAGTGAAAGAAATGTATTTTCTTCCTTTAAAGAAAGAGCTTTATAAAACTTATAGAATTTTTCAAAAAGCTTTGGATGTGAAAGCGGTGGCTCGTTTTCAAGGAGCTTTCCGAAAGTTTCAAATATGTAAAACGGTGTTACATCATTTTTTTCAAACAAAAAGGGGAGTGCAAGCGGGAAAAATCCTTTGTTTGAAAGCTCTTCAAGTCCGTTTTCGGCATATTTTAGACGAATTATGTCATATACTGTGAGCCATTTTGTTTCTATAACCTGATACGGAGGATATGGTGAATATTTCATTTCAAATTCTTCTTTTTGTTTTTCTATTTGCGTTCCGCCAAGAACTTTTAAAAAACCAAGCTGAAGCATATCGGGCATAAGAGAATAAACCTTGTTAAAGCCTTTTATAAAGCTTTCCAAATCTTCATAGGGAAGCCCTGCAATAAGGTCAATATGTATGTGGATATTCCCGTTTTCCAAAAGCTTTTTCATATTTGAAAAAATAAGCTCGGTATCGTTTTTACGGTTTATTGCAGATAAAGTTTTTTCATTAAGCGATTGAAGTCCAGCCTCAAACTGTATAAGACCTTTGGGAGCTTTTTTTAGAATTTCAAAGCTTTCTTCATTAAAAAGCTCAGGCTTTATTTCAAAGTGAAAGCCTGTTTCATCTGCATTGTCTATAATAAATTTAAAAATTTCATTTGCGTCTTTTCTTAAATTAAATGTCCTGTCAATAAACTTAACCTTTTTTACTTTGTTTTTTATAAAAAACATAAGTTCTTTTTTTACAGTTTCAAGAGGCTTATATTTTAACTCTCTTTCAAGTGATGAAATGCAATAACTGCATCTGTACGGACAGCCTCGTGAGCTTTCGTAATAAAAGGTTTTTCCCGGTAAAATGGGGGCAGAGTAGCAAAACGGAGAAGAGGAAAAAGAAAACTCGATTTCTTTATTTGTGATATACTTATAAAACTGTGCTTCGCCCTCACCTGAAATTACTTTATCTGCATTTTCATATTTTTTACCGCTGTAGCCTGCTTCAGGACCTCCGTAAACTATTTTTGTTTCGGGAAGAGCAAGCTTTATATCTGCACTTAATCTTTCTACAAGCCCTATATTCCAGATATATGTTGAAAAACCGATTATATCAGGTTTTTTCTTTATAATATCATAAAAAGTATGCTCATAAGAATCATTAATGGTGTATTCCGCTATATCGCAAGCTACACCATTTTCTTCTAAGAAAGCTTTTATTGAATAAATTGCGAGTGATATATGCGAATACCGTGCATTTATTCCTACTAAAAGTATTTTTTTGTTTTCCATTTTTTTTGAAATTATCCCTTTATAAATTTTATTGTTTCAGTTATCGTTTCTTTTTTAATTTTAAAAATTCCGTTTCCGATATTTTCTTTTTTAAGTGCAATTCCGCAGACATTGTTAATGCCAGATGATAGAAAATACTGTGAAGCAAAGGAAATATCTTTATCTGTTACAAATGAATCAAGCTCTGTTTTAAAATCAGAAATAAAGGAGCCTTCCTTTTTTATAAATGAGAGATTTTCTTTTACATCTTCGGAAAAACACAAAAAGTAAGCTTCATCGCAATTTAAGTTTTTTCCAAGTGCAAATACACCTTTTTTTTCTTCTCTTATAAATGCAAAAATAACTTTTTTATTATAATAATCTTTTATACATTCTAAGAAAATGTTTTTTAAAACAATGTGAGGAGCATTTGTAAAAACAGCATCACCGATATTTTCCCAAAAAATCTTTTCAGATAAAATATCTCCGCATTTTATATATTTTGAAGCTGTTTTTTCATTGTCATAGCCAAAATCACACTCAAGCTTTTTACTTTTACTATCAGCTTTTATATATCCGCATTTTCCACTGAGTGTAACAGCTTTTTTTCCGTTATATTCATCGCAGTAGCCTTTTAAGGAGGAAACAACAGCTTTTCCGTCATCTTTTATTTCATTTACCATAAAGGAATTATCAGAAACTGAAAAACAAAATAAAACTGTTTTTGTTGTATCTTCTTTTGAATTTGGGTTTTTTACAGCAATAAGATTGTCAAAGCTGTCATAATATATTAAATCTGAGAATTGAGAAATTTCCTTTTCAATTTCTTCTAAGTATGGTTTCTCAAAGCCATAAGCGGAAAAACAAGAATTTTTTGCCATTTTATTTACTGTTCCTTTCTTCTAATATCTTTTGACATAAGTTTTGCATTTCAAAATAGTCATCTTTTGAAATAACTGTTACAGGTGAATGTATATATCTTCCCGGTAATGATAAAACTGTTGTGGGAATACCGCCACCAAAATAAGCGATTGCATTCGCATCGTTACCGCCTGCAAGAGTAAGCTTTTTCTGGATTTTAATTTTGTTTTTCTTTGCAATTTTTATTAGTTCTTCATTAAAATTTTTGTCTGATACGCTTCCTCTATCCATAACGCTTATTGCAACACCGTTTCCAAGAACAGTTGTTTTTTCTGTAACCTCAGGCATGTCTGCACAGGTTGTTACCTCAAGTACAAGTGCATTTTTAAGGTTTATATCTTTATTTGATTTTAAGACATTTTTTGCACCTATTACTCCAAGCTCTTCTCTTGTTGTAAATACTGCTGTAAAGGAATATTTTTTTGAAAGTACAAGTGACAAAAGAATTGATACGCCTGCTCTGTCATCAAGAGCTTTTGCTTTTATAAGATTATCCCCAAATTCTGTGTACTCACTTATCCAGTATATAGGGTCACCGATTTTTACATATTTTTTGGCATCTTCTTTTGATTTTGCACCAATGTCTATAAAAAAGTCATTATAGGAAATAGACTTGTCCTTCGATTTTTTCTTTAAATGAGGAGGAATATTTCCAATCACACCTTTAATTTTATCTTCGCCTATCATAACAGCATGAGAGGGGAGAATGTTTTCTAAAATTCCGCCAATAGCCTCAAACTTTATCATTCCCTCATCAGTTATCGCCTTAACTCCGAAAGCAACTTCATCTGTGTGTGCAAAAATTCCTAAATTATCAGGATTATCACCTTGTCTTACAACAATATTTCCGATTTTATCGACAGTATATTCTATATTTTCCTCGTCAAGCTTTTTTGTAATAAACTCAATCACTTTGTTTTCATAGCCTGATGCACCGCAAAGAGTACAAAGAGTGTTAAGCATAGTTTTTGTCCTCCTTTTTTTGCAATTTTATGGTGTTCCAGTTATATGTGCTTATAAACTTAATAAGACTTTTTATATCTTTTGTATTAATTGTTTCACATGTTGTGTGCATATATTTAAGAGGGAGCGAAAGCATAATAACGGGGATATTGTTTGTTACAATATTAAACGCATTTGTACCGGGGTGGTCAGGCTCAAATTCCGTGTTATAGCTGATTTCATTTTTAATTAAATATTTTTCGATTTCTCGTGTTATTTTGTTATCTAAAATTCCGCCGTAGCATATTGTGAAACCTTCACCTGGGGTGTATGAGGAATATTTGGAAAGCCCCTCAAAATATCCGTGTGTAACATCAAGCACAATTGCACAATCAAAATTTTTGTCTTTTAAAAATAAATCTATTCCGTAAAGTCCGCTTTCTTCTCTAACACTTCCCACAACTGTAACATTTACATCATCACGCATTTTTTTAGCACACATAATTGCACACAAAAGTCCTGCTCTGTTATCAAGTGCAGATGATGAAATATGGTTGTTTTTTAATTTTAAAAAGTCGGATTTTATCTTTATCGGGTCTCCGATACTTATAAATTCCTCTGCATTTTTCAATCCTGTATCAATATAGAGTTTTTCTTTTTCATTATCTTTTTTTAAGTGAGGCGGTGTTGCACCGATAACACCGTAAATTTCTTTTTTGCCAAAAATAGTTACCTCACGGCAGTAGAGATTGTCGTAATCAATACCGCCGACCGTATCAAAAAGAATAAAACCGTTTTCTTTTATTTCTTTTACAATAAGACCGATTTCATCAATATGAGCATCTATTAAAATATTTACAGCGTCTTTTGTTTTTGACTTTTTCAGGGCGAAAATATTTCCGTATATATCTGTTTTTACATCTGAAAAACCGTTATCTGTAAAAATTTTTTTGAAATACTCTGTGCTTTTCTTTTCAAAGCCTGAAATTGCAGGAATTTTACATAATTCTTCTAATGTTTTCATAACTGATTTACTAACTCCTTAAACTGATTTCCTCTGTCAGCAAAATTTTTGAAACAGTCAAAGCTTGCACAGGCAGGGGAAAGAAGTACAATATCTCCGGAAACTGCTGTTTTTTTGGCATACATAACTGCATCTTTTAAGTCTTTTGCTTCATATATCGGGAAGGTACTGTCCTCTTTTATAACTGCATTTTTTATTTTATCTTTTGTTGCACCCATTACAATAAGCTCTTTTACATTTGTTATAACTTTTTTTGCAAGTGTGTCAAAAGGAATGTACTTGTCACTTCCGCCTGCAATAAGAATAACCTTTTTATTAAAGGAATTAAGACCTGCAATAGTTCTTGTAGGACTTGATGCAATAGAGTCATTGTAGTAGCGTACACCGTTAAGCTCTTTAAAAAATTCAATTCGGTGTTCAACACCCCCAAATTCTGTTGCAACTTCTTTGACATAGCTAAAATCACATAATCCGCTTACTGCACATATTGCAGCCAGATAATTATCAACATTGTGTATTCCCGGGATAACAATATCATCTTTATCCATAATATACTCGTTTTTAAAATAAATTTTTCCGTCCTTTAAGTAAGCACCGTTTTCCTGTGGGTTATTAAGGCTGAAGGTAAGGGAAGACGGTGTGATAAAGCCTTTTGTAATTTCATTTTCGCTGTTTAATATAAGCTTTTTGCATCCGTGTGAAAAAATATTTGTTTTTGCACTAATATATTCTTCCATATCTGTGTGTTTATCAAGATGGTTTGGTGCAAGATTAGTTATAACAGAAATATCTGTGCTTTTTTTCATTGTCATAAGCTGAAAGCTTGAAAGCTCTAAAACTACCATATCGCTTTCTTTTATATCGCCTAATTTATCAATAAGCGGACTTCCGATATTACCGCCAATGTGAACTGTAAAACCCGCCTTTTTTAAGATTAAGGAAATAAGGGTAGTGGTAGTTGTTTTTCCGTCACTTCCTGTTATTCCTATTGTTGTTGCAGGACACATATCCAAAAATGCTTCCATTTCGGAAGTAAGATACGCACCGTTTTCAACCGCTTTTTTAATTTGGGGATTTGTCGGCATTATTCCAGGAGAACGAAAAATAATATCTTCATCTATATCATTAAGATAATTTTCTCCCTCTATAAAGCGGACATTACCTTTTTTTAACATTTCTTCTTTTAAAGGGGCAGGAATTTCATTTTTATCCCTTATTATAATTTCACAATCGAAGTCTTTTATAACATCATAAAGAGGTTTGTTTGATACACCAAACCCAAGTATTGCAATTTTTTTATTTGAAAGCTTTCTTTTAAAATCAGAAAAATCCTTAAAACCGTTTCTATCAAGCATCGTTTTTATTCCTTTCATAAGAAAATATACTATTATATATTATATAACTTTTTTAAATATTTTTCAAGCATTTACCAAAAAAACTTCAAAAAATGATTTGCAATATTATTTTAATATTGATTTTTAGAAATTTTAATGTTATAATTTAGGAAAAGTAAAACGGAAAAGAGAAAAAATATGAATATACTTATTGTTGCAGCAGGTGAATGTCTGGATTATGATATGCTTTTGGAAAATGCAAAAGAAAGTGACTATATTATCTGTGCTGACGGCGGTTATGAGCATTTAGAAAAAATTAAAGTAAAGCCTGATTTATTAGTGGGAGATTTTGATTCTTTAGATAAAAAACCAGATATAGAAAACATAATTACACTTCCCACCGAAAAAGATGAAACTGATACACTTTTTGCACTGAAAAAAGCATTCCAAAAAGAACCACAGGAAATTGTAATATTCGGAGGAATCGGAACACGGTTTGACCACAGCTATGCAAATGTGTGTCTTCTTTCGATGTGCGTAGAGAAAAAAATAAAAGCTGTTGTTACAGACGGAAAAACCCGAATATTTATGACAGATAATGAAATTTCTTTTAATAACGAAAAAGGAAAAACGCTAAGTATTTATTCGTTTTCCGAAAAGTGTGAGGGAGTAACATTAGAGGGCTTTAAATACCCACTTGATAATTATACTTTAAATAAAGAAAATATAATCGGAACAAGCAATGTTATAGAAAAAGACGAGGCTGTTATAAAAATAACTTCTGGGAAATTACTTGTAATCTGTAACGAAAACAAAAATTCTTAATATAATATTATCAGATAAGAAATAATATAACACGAGGTGTTCCCGAATGAAACTTTTTGATAAACTTATGAGAATAAAATGGGGAATAATACTTATTATAGTAGGAATTGGAGTTATTTTTGCACTTGTTATGCCGCCTGAAGTTATGGTAATTACTCTTGCTATTCTTCTTATCTTTGTTGGCTTTTGTTTAATAAAAAACGATAAAAGAAGATTTTAGTGAGGTGAGCGGATATATGAAAATTGTAGTATACAAACCACATAAATTTTTAAGAGGCTTACTTAAGTTTTTATTCAGAGTTGATTGATTTTCTAAAAGTGACTGTTTGGAAATTGATTTTAATTTTCAAACAGTCACTTTTTTAATATCCCCTTTTTATTCGGTACACTTTATATTTTAATACATATAATAATATCAGGAAAATTATAAAACTAAAAAAGAGGTTATATAAAATGAAATATATTGCTGTTTTCAAATCTCTGACCTATGCCCAGAGGCTTCAGAGTAAGTTCAAAGCGGACAGATTACCGCTTATAACAAAAACGCCGAAATCTTTAGCGGGCGGTTGTTCATATTCGCTGGAATTTAGTGAGGAAATGCTTTATGATATTATAAAATTCACAAATAAAAATACAAAGGGCTTTATAGGTATATACAAGTCAAATAACGGACTTGGATATGAAAAAATAAATGTATAGGCGGGGTAGTATATGATATATCTTGATAACAGTGCTACCTCGGATAAAAAACCGCGTTCTGTCAGGAAAGCTGTTTTAAAGGCACTTAATAATTCAGTTAATGTCGGGAGAAATTCTTCAAAAAGTTCGTTTTATTTAGGACGCGAAATATATAAGGTACGCGAAAAAATTTCGGATTTGATTAGTGTTGACAGCCCTCAGAATATTGTTTTTACCTCTAATGCAACAATGTCTTTAAATTTTGCGTTAAAAGGCATTATAAAAGAAAATTCTAATATCATTACTACATTTTTTGAACATAATTCAGTTTTAAGGCAGATTTTTTCTGATAATAAAATCTCATGCTCTTTTTTGCCTGTTGATAACAATTATAAAACAGATATAGAAAAAATCCCTGAGCTTATAACTAAAAATACTCAGGCTGTTGTTATAAACTGTGCTTCTAATGTTACGGGTGTAACGCTTGATTATAAGAGAGTATATGAAATTTGCAAAAGCTTTAAAATACCTGTTATTTTTGATTTTTCACAGTATATAGGAAATAAAACTGTAGATTTGTCGGGAATGGAAAATGTGTGTGCAGCTTTCAGCGGACACAAGGCATTACTCGGTCCGCAAGGAATGGGAGTTTTATATATAGCTGATGGAATGAATTTAAAAACAGTTATGGAGGGCGGGACAGGAAGCTTATCCGAACAGCTTATACAGCCTGACTATCCGCCTGACAGATTTGAAAGCGGAACTTTAAATACCCCGGGAATACTTGGTCTTGGTGCAGGTGTTGATTTTGTTTTAAAACATAAAAACGAAATATCCCAGCATAAGCTTGAGCTTTGCAAAATGCTTTACGAGGATATAAAAAATATAGATAATATATGCGTATATCATAACGGGAATTTTTCAGAGAGTGTTCCGCTTATAAGCCTTAATATAGGCGAAAATCATTCGGAGCATACTGCGTTTTTGTTATCTTCAGAATATGATATAAGTGTTCGCGGAGGTCTTCACTGTGCTCCGTTTGCCCATAAAATGATAGGTACATCAGATATGGGTGCAGTAAGATTAAGTCCAGGATATAAAACAACAAAAAGAGAGATTAAGAAGGCTGTTGATGCGATATATAAATTATCGAAAATATAAATGGGATAGGGGAGTGTAAAAAACTTATTTTTTTTACATCCCCCTTTTTATATTGACATTTTGTGTGATTATGGTGTATAATGTTTAGGTGATTACATCATTTTAGAGTAGAGGTGATAACAATCGTACTTATAATTGCAGAAAAACCGAGTTTAGCTCGAAATATTGCAGGTGCAATAGGTGAATTTAAAAAGAAAAAAGGTTATATGGAAAACAGCGAATATATTGTAACATGGGCATTCGGGCATCTATTTTCGCTGTGTGATATAGAATATTATTCTAAAAATCCTGACGGAGATGTAAGATGGACAATGAAAAATCTGCCGTGCTTCCCTGAGAAATTTTGTTTTGAACTGAAAAAAGGGGCAGACAAAAAGGTTGATTTAGGAGTGCAGGAGCAATTTGAAATTATAAAAATGCTTTGTAACAGAGATGATGTTGATACAGTTGTAAATGCGGGTGACTCAGACCGTGAGGGTGAAATTATTATAAGACTTTGTATAGATAATTCAAATATCGGGGAGAAAAAATTAAAAAGGCTTTGGCTTCCTGACCAGACAACAGAAACAATAAATTCTGCACTTTTGGAAATGAAGGACGAAAAGGAATATGACAATCTTGCAAACGAGGGATTTGCAAGAACATATACAGATTGGCTCTACGGTGTTAATTTAACAAGATATGCAACCTTAAAAACAGGTACCCTTCTTCGTGTCGGAAGAGTTATTGTTCCTATCGTAAAAGCAATTTATGACAGAGATATGGCGATAAGAAACTTTATTCCTGATATTTATTATGCCATAGTAAGTAAAGCAGAAACTAACGGTGAAGAAATTGAGCTTACAAGTAAACAAAAATTTGATAAGAATGATTTTTTAAAGGCAAAAGAGCTTTGCGATTTGTATAACGAAAAAAAATTAACAGTAACAGATATAAAAAAGAAAAAAGATGTCTTATCAGCAGGTAAGCTTTATTCACTTACAAAATTGCAGAATGTTTTGGGAAAAAGATATAAGATGCCTATGGATGAGAGTCTTAAAATACTTCAGGGCTTGTATGAAAAAGGATATGTTACATATCCTCGTACAAATTCGGAGTATCTTGCAACGGCTGAAAAGGATAAAATTAAAAAAATAATCACGCTTGTGAAAAATATAGGCTATAATGTTTGCTTTAAGGACAAGAAAACAATTTTTGACGATTCAAAGATTGAATCACATTCAGCACTTACTCCTACATATAAAATTCCGAAAAAAACCGACCTTTCCGAAGATGAATTCAAGGTTTACAGCACAGTGATGCGAAGATTTGCCGCAGTTTTTTGTGAACAGGATTGTATTATCGAAAAAGCTGAAATGAAGCTTGATTTAGAGGGAGTTGAAGAATTTTCTATAAAAGGAAATGTGATAGTTGAGGCAGGGTGGACAAAATATGACACTTATACAAAAAAGGATAAGATGTTACCGCCACTTTCAAAAGGCGATATTATAAATATAAATTTTGAGCCTATGGAAAAAGAAACAAATCCGCCAAAGCATTATACTATTGAAACACTTAATAATTACTTAAAAAATCCATTTCGTGAAGATGTGCAAAATGTGCAAAATGTGCAAAATAAGCAAAATATAGAAAACGAAGATGATTCTGAGGAATATAAGGCTATTTTTGAGGGGTTAGAGCTTGGAACAGAGGCAACACGTACAGGAATAATACAAAACGCACAAAAAAGCAAATATATAGAGCTAAAAAAAGATGTCTATAAAATATTGCCCGACGGTGAATTTTTAATTGAAGCACTCACAAGAATGGGAATAAGTATGGACAAGTATAAAACCTCCGAGCTTGGTAAGGCATTAAAAAAGGTTTTCAGAGGGGAAATTACAGTTTCTGACAGTGTAATGCTTGCGAAAAATGAGATAGCTGAGGTTTTTGAAAAGAAAGAAAAGGAGCCATCAATAGACACTGATGACGGATTTATGGGGGATATTGTCGGTAAATGCCCGATTTGTAAAAATGATGTTGTCAGAACAAAATTCGGATACGGTTGCAGTGGCTACAAAGAGGGCTGCAAATTTGGCTTTGGAAACTATATTTGTAATCGCACAGTATCACTTTCAAATGCTAAAGCACTTTTAGATACAGGAAAAACACATAAAATTAAGGGATTTGTTTCAAAGAAAACAGGTAAAAGTTTTGATGCTTATTTGAAGCTTGAAGAGGGAAAGGTAGTATTTTCTTTTGAAAATTAAAAACGGGATGTTAAAAAAGTCCAGAACGCAAAAAAGAACTTAAAAATATGGAACAAAAAATTCACTATTTTAATAGCGGATTAAAAAAATTCTTTTTTGCTATGAACAAACATAGCCGCTCGCTGTATACACATACAGCTTCGGGTGTCCCCAAAGCTTATGTTTGGGCTATGTTTGTCCATTCTGAATCTTTTTTTCCTATCCCTTAAAAAATGTCTATTAAAAATTAGAGTTAATTTTTAATAGACATTTTTGATGTTCAATTCATTCTAAAAAAACTTAGAAACATATCCCTGTACCCAAAGAATAAGAACTATTGCAGGGAGAAAGTATTTAACATAAATTTTCACTGCTTTCGGGAACTTTATTCCGTTACCTTTATTAGCTTCATTTAAGAAATTATCCCAACCCCAGCCGTATTTTTTTGAAGTGCAGAAAAGTACATAAACTATTGAGCCGAGCGGAAGAAGATTGTTACTTACAATAAAGTCTTCCAAATCAAGCACACATGAGCCTGCACCTAAAGGCTGAAATCCTGATAAAAGGTTAAAACCGAGTGCACAAGGTAATGAAAGGATTGTAACAAGTACAACATTTATAAGGCATGATTTTTTTCTGCTCCAGCCTTTTGAGTCCATTGCAAATGAAACAATATTTTCAAACACAGCAACAACTGTTGACATAGCGGCAAATATCATAAATAAGAAGAAAAGTGAACCCCATATTCTTCCGCCTGCCATATTTGAGAATACAACAGGGAGTGTTTCAAAGATAAGTCCCGGTCCCTGTCCCGGGTCAATTCCGTAAGCAAAGCATGACGGAATGATGATAAGACCTGCAACAAATGCAACGAATGTATCAAGAGAAGCAATAGAAATTGATTCACCGAGCAATCTTCTGTCATCTTTAATATAACTTCCGAAAATAGCCATTGAGCCTATACCGATTGAAAGTGTAAAGAATGACTGACCAAGTGCTGCAAAAACGATTTCACCTAAAGAATGATTTGAAACAGCCTTTAAATTAGGAATAAGATAATATTTTACACCCTCTAATGCTCCCGGAAGTGTTACTGCGTGAATTGCAAGAAGTACGATTATCGCCAGAAGTGCGAGCATCATAACTTTTGTGATTCTTTCAACGCCTTTTTCTAAACCGAGTGAACAAATGAGAAAACCTAAAATAACAGTGAATACCATAAATCCTACAAGAACAAGAGGACTCTGATTCATCTGACCGAATTGTGATGTTATTGCTTCTGTTGATTTATTTACAAAATCACCTTTAATTGTCTTAAAGAAGTAAGCAAACATCCAGCCTGTAACGGTTGTATAAAACATCATAAGAAGATAGTTGCCGATAACACCTATTTTTCCGAAATAGTGCCATTTTGTACCTTGTGGCTCAAGCTCTTCAAATGATTTTGCGATACTTTTTTTACTTGCACGGCCTACTGAAAATTCCATTGTCATAATCGGAAGTCCGAAAATAATAAGGAATAGAAGATAGATAAGTATAAAAAGTGCACCGCCGTATTCACCAACGATATAAGGGAAACGCCATACATTACCGAGTCCTATGGCACAACCCGCTGAAATGAGGATAAAGCCTAATCTGGAACTGAATTTTTCTCTTTCCATAAAAAATTCTCCTTTTTTCTTTTTTCTTTTTTCTTTTTGTGTGTTATATGTAAATAACCACATTTTTATAAATTATACCATATTTTCTTCTTTTTGGCAAGTATTTTTTGTTTTCTATTGAAAAAATGGCAAAAAAGATATATAATAATAAAGAAAGCTTTAATTTTAAGGGGGACAGAAATATGAAAAAAACAGAAAAAATTGTTTATGAAAATATATATCCTATAAATTATATACTTACTAAAAAAAATGAATTTGTAATTGATTTTGGAAGAGTTTTGACAGGATATGCACAGATAGCGATAAAGGGCAGAAAAGGTGATAAAATTGTTATCGGCTATGGGGAAGTCTTAGATAAAAACGGAAATTTTATGGGTGAAAACAAACAAACCTATATACTAAACGGGCAAAAAGAAGAAACTCTAAAAACAGAATCAGAGCTTTTAAAATTCCGCTATATTTGTTTAGAAGAATTTCCACTTGAGAATGTGGGTGATGATACTTCCTTTACTGCTGTATGTGTGCATTCTGATAGGGAAATGGGCTTTTCTTTTATTTGTGCAAATGAAGAAATGAATCAGCTTTACCGAGAAATAAAATGGGACTTTAAAAACGGTTTTATTGATAATAAAAAGTCTTTTGAAAGCTTCGGGCATATATTCCAAAAAGCAAGCGGAATAAGTATTGATAAAGAAAAGGGAACAGGGTATAGGAATATTATAATTGAGCCTGAGTATGATGAAAGTCTTGGTTTTGTACAATCATGTGTCAATACGGAATTTGGGAAAATTAGTGTCCAATGGTATAAAAATTCAAACGGAGTGAATTATGAGATAGAAATTCCAAACGGTGTTACCGCACTTCTTAAATTACCTGGAAGAAGAGTAGTAGAAGTTGATGGCGGAAATTATATATATGTATGTAAAAAGTAATTTTGCCACAAAAAACGACCCCTCAATCGTTAGATTTTTAGTCAACTTTCGGGGGTCGGTTCATATTATAGATAGTTTTATATCTCTAATCTCGAACGAATAGTTTTTATATAATTCTTTGGAGAATTTCCTGTCATTTTTTTGAAAATCCTGCAAAAATAATGAATTGAAGAAAAGCCAAGTTTATCGGAAATTTCGGTTACAGAGAGCTCATTTTTTGGAAGTAAAGCTTTTGCTTTTTTAATTCTTAACATTAATAGGCGTTATGAAATTTTTTAGCTTGAATTGCATCGTTTTTCCTCTTTTCTCCTTTGGTTATTGTTGTAATTATAAAAATATATAACAAAAAAGACAAGATTCAAATGAAAATTGTCTTTTTTATGGAGCTGGTGAAGGGACTTGAACCCACGGCCTGCTCATTACGAATGAGCTGCTCTACCAACTGAGCTACACCAGCACAAGAAATATTTTAACATAGATTTATTTTTTTGTCAATCTTTTTGGAAAAGTTTATAAATTTTGTTTCCTGTTATATAAAACAAGAATAATAAAATATTATTATGCAGAGCATATATTGTATAGGAGTGTTTTATATGGAATTTTTTAAAGTTATTTTAACTTCTTTATTATCAGCAGGCTCATTATTTTTGATTGCGAAAATAACAGGACATAAACAGGTAGCACAGCTTGATTTTTTTGATTATATTACTGGAATAACAATAGGCTCAATAGCTGCCGAACTTGCAACAGAATTAGAAGAGCCCTGGAAACCGCTTGTAGCAATGATAATCTACGGAATGGTAGCACTTGGATTAACAATAGTTGCACATAAATTTCCAAAAATAAGAAAGTATGTAAACGGAACGCCTACTATTGTTATGGATGATGGAAAATTATATCGGAAAAACATGAAAAAAGCAAAGCTTGAGCTTTCTGAATTTATGGTTTTATTAAGACAAGAGGGATATTTTGATATAAATGAAATCCAGACGGCTATATTTGAATATAATGGAAAAATTACTATCTTGCCAAAAAGTGAAAAAAGACCTCTTACCCCTGAAGATATGAAAATGGCTCCCAAAAAATCCGGAATAAATACCGAAGTTATTATGGATGGCAGGATTTTACATGAAAATATTAAAAGACTCGGTTTTGATTTAACCTGGCTTGAAAAACAGTTAAAAAAACAAAAATTTGGCAGTGCAGAAGAAATTTATCTGGGAATATGCGATAAGAATAATAATCTTACATTATTTCCCATTGATTAAAGTACTGAAAGCAGGGCTATCTCATAACGAGGTAGCTTTTTGTTGTGTAAATAAAGAAATAAAAAAATTTTACTCTTGAAATTTTCTTAAAAGTCTGCTATACTACATATGAATAGTAATATTATAAAGATGCGTAAAAATTTGAGGTATATAATGAAAAAAATAAAAAGATTTATAAGCCTAGTTCTTATATTTGCTTTAGTTTGTGTGGGAATTTTTGTTAAAGATGGTTATGATAAATATAAAAAAATTGTAAACGAAAAACCTATTAGTGTGGCAGTATCGGAAATTGAAAATAAAGAAAATTATACTGATATTGAAAACATAAGAAAAATATATATCGAGGCTGTGGTAGCAGCAGAGGACAAAAGATTTTATTCACATAACGGTTTTGATGCTGTAGGAACATTCCGTGCAATTATGAAAAATTTAAAAGCAAAAAAGATGGAGCAGGGCGGCAGTACGATAACACAACAGCTTGCTAAAAATATGTATTTTCCTCTTATGGAGCATACATTTGAAAGAAAAATTATTGAGCTTTTTATAGCACATGAGATAGAAGAAAGCTATTCTAAAGACAAAATTTTAGAATTATATATGAATGGAATATATTATGGAAGCGGGTACTATTCAATTTATGACGCTTCAATGGGATATTTTGAGAAAAAACCTTCTGAATTAACAGATTTTGAGTGTACACTTCTCGCAGGGATTCCTAACGCACCATCAGTATATTCTCTTGATGTCAATCCTGACCTTGCCTATGAAAGACAGCAAAAAGTAATTGAATGTATGATAGAATGTGGATATTTAGATAGCGATAATGATATTTTGAATGATAAAAATGGGGGAGAATATGGACCACAGTGAATATATTAGAATATCACAGGAAAAAAATATTGCTGTTATATTAATTCATGGATTTTTAGGTACACCAAGATATTTTGATGATATGTTATCTTGTATTCCGGAGAATTTTGGTATTTATAATATTTTGCTTGACGGTCATGGCGGAAGCTTTTGGGATTTTGCACACACATCAAAAGAAAAATGGATTAATCAGATAGAAACTCTTGTAAAAAAACTCGAAAATGAATATGAAAATATTATTTTAGTAGGTCATTCTATGGGAACACTTCTTTCTTTAGAAGTTTATAAAAATCACAAACAAAAAATTAAAAAATTGATACTTTTTAATTGTCCTTTAAAAATTTTCTTAAAACCGATTTCAGCACTTTATACTTTTAAAGCTATCTTTGATAAATCGGATAAGTCTAATCCTGTTTTAGAGGCATCCACAAAAACACACGGTGTTCCGTTCCCAAAAAATTTATTTAAGTATATAGCCTGGCTTCCAAGATATAATGATTTATTTTCACTTTCAAAAGGTGCAAGAAAAATTGCACCTGTTATTAAAACGGATTGCTATACATTTTTTTCACAAAAAGACGAAATGGTGTCTTTAAATTCAATGAAATATCTTAACAAAAATCCATATGTGAAAAATTATATTCTCAAAAATTCATGGCATTATTATTATCCAAAACAAGATTTTTTGTTTATAAAAGAAAAACTTCTTGAAATTTTTTATGATGAATAAAAAAACTATTGACATATTCAAAAAGCAATGATATAATATTATATATGAAATTAAACCGTTGAGGCAGAAAAAAATCAGAATAATGTCTTTTAAGCGAGCGGATTATGGTGGAAGTTCCGTAAGGCACTCTGAATAATATGGACTGCTGAGGGCAGTGTTAAATGCACTGACGAATGGCTTTCGTGAAAAGCCGGGAGTATGTTGGTACTCTTTAAAGTGCATCCTGTTATTAGGGTGAATCAAGGTGGCAACGCGGATAGTTTTAAATATACTTATTCGTCCTTGAAAGAAGTTATTAAATTTCTTTCAGGGATTTTTTTATTCCTTGAAACCAACGAAAGATAATTGAAAGGAAGAAGAAAAATGACAAACAAAAAAGGCAGATTTGGTATTCATGGCGGTCAGTATGTACCTGAAACATTAATGAATGCAATAAATGAGCTTGAAAAGGCATATGAGTTTTATAAAAATGACAAGGACTTTAATGATGAGCTTAATGAGCTTTTAAAGGAGTATGCCTCAAGACCGTCAGGACTTTATTTTGCGAAAAAAATGACTGAGGATTTGAATGGAGCAAAAATTTATTTAAAAAGAGAAGACCTTAACCATACAGGCTCTCATAAGATAAATAATGTTCTTGGTCAGGCGCTTTTGGCAAAAAAAATGGGTAAAAAAAGACTTATTGCCGAAACAGGAGCAGGTCAGCACGGTGTTGCAACTGCAACTGCTGCCGCACTTCTTAATATGGAATGTGTAGTATATATGGGAAAAGAAGACACCGAAAGGCAGGCACTTAATGTTTATCGAATGAGGCTTTTAGGTGCGGAGGTTGTGCCTGTAACATCAGGAACTGCTACTTTAAAAGATGCAGTTTCTGAGGCAATGCGTGAATGGGCAAAAAGACTTTCCGATACTCATTATTGTTTGGGTTCTGTTATGGGACCTCATCCGTTTCCAACTATTGTAAGAGATTTTCAGGCTGTTATTTCCAAGGAAATAAAGGAACAAATTTTACATAAAGAGGGAAGACTTCCTGATGCTGTTATTGCCTGTGTAGGCGGCGGCTCAAACGCTATCGGAAGCTTTTATAATTTCATTGAAGATAAAGAGGTTAAATTAATCGGTTGTGAGGCTGCAGGAAGAGGTATTGATACTTTTGAAACAGCGGCAACTGTTAATACAGGAAGTGTTGGAATTTTTCATGGAATGAAATCGTATTTTTGTCAGGATAAATACGGTCAGATTGCACCTGTTTATTCTATATCAGCTGGTCTTGACTACCCTGGTGTCGGACCTGAACACGCTAATCTTTATGACCTAAAAAGAGCAGAATATGTTCCTGTTACCGATGAAGAAGCTGTATGTGCATTTGAATACTTATCAAAAACCGAGGGAATTATTCCTGCAATAGAATCAGCTCATGCTATTGCGTATGCGATAAAGCTTGCACCTACTATGGATAAAGATAAAATAATTGTAGTAACAGTATCAGGCAGAGGTGATAAGGACTGTGCACAGATTGCAAGATACAGAGGGGAGAATATTTATGAGTAAAATAAAAGAAGCATTTAAAGACGGAAAGCTTTTTATCCCATTTATAACTTGCGGTGACCCTGACATTGAAACAACTGAAAAAATAATTTATTCTGCTGTTGAAAATGGTGCAAAGCTTATTGAGCTTGGTATTCCTTTTTCAGACCCTACTTGTGAAGGTCCCGTTATTCAAAGTGCAAATGTAAGAGCATTAAAAAATGGTGTAACAACAGATAAAATTTTTGAAATGGTAAAAAATATAAGAAAAAACACTGATGTTGCACTTGTTTTTATGACTTATGCAAATGTGATTTTTTCTTATGGAGCAGAAAAATTCTTAAAAAACTGCAGTGAGGCAGGAATAGACGGTGTCGAAATTCCTGATTTGCCTTTTGAAGAAAAAGATGAATTTTTGGCTGAATTTAAAAAATACGGAGTTAAGCTCATTTCTATTGTGTCACCAAATTCGGGAAAAAGAGCAGCTATGATTGCAAAAGAAGCTGAAGGGTTTATTTATATTGCAGGTGCAACAGTAGAAATGGGAGATATGCTTTCACTTCTTGATGAAATAAGAAAATATACTGATATTCCATGTGTTGTTGACTTTGATATAATGGTGCATACAAAAAAAGACAAAATTCCTGCTGAATTTGACGGAGTAATTGTAAGCACACCTATTATTGAACTGATAGAAAAATATAAAACAGATTCACCTGAATATATCGGTGAATATATTAAGAGATAAATATGAATAAGATTTCAGCATTTAAAAAAATAAATAAAAATTTTGGTCTTGGATGTATGCGTTTTCCTAAAAAAGACAATGAAACAGACATTGATGAAGTGAAAAGAATGATTGATGTCTTTATGGAAAACGGTTTTAATTATTTTGATACTGCACATGGATATATTGACGGAAAAAGCGAATCAATTATGAGAGAATGTTTAACAAAAAGATATCCAAGAGAAAGCTATATTCTTACAAATAAGCTTTCAACTGATTTTTTTAATAAAAACGAAGAGATTCGTCCTCTATTTGAAAAACAGCTTGAAGCTTGTGGTGTTAGTTATTTTGATTTTTATCTGATGCATGCACAGGATAAAAAGCTTTATGAAAAATATAAAAAGTGTAATGCGTATGAAACAGCTCTTGAACTTAAAAAAGAGGGTAAATTTCTTCATTTTGGAATTTCTTTTCACGATAAGGCTGAGGTTTTAGAGAAAATTTTAATTGATTATCCCGAAATTGAGGCTGTACAGTTACAGTTTAATTATTTTGACTATGACGATGCTTCTGTTGAATCAGGAAAATGTTATGAGGTATGTAGAAAATATAATAAGCCTGTAATTGTTATGGAGCCTGTTAAGGGTGGTTATTTATCAAATTTACCTTATGATGCAAAAAAAGTTTTTGATAAATTAGGAAACGCTTCTCCTGCAAGCTACGCAATTCGTTTTGCAGCAGGCTTTGAGGGGATAATAATGGTTTTGTCGGGTATGAGCAGTTATGAAATGATATGCGAAAATATCGGTTTTATGAAAGATTTTAAGCCACTTAATGAAAATGAAAAAGGTGCTTTAAAAAAAGTATGTGAAATATTAAGAAGTAAAAATCTTATTTCGTGTACTGCTTGCAGATATTGTATAAACAGTTGTCCTAAAAAAATTCTTATTCCTGATTTATTTTCATGTTATAACAGTAAGAAAATTTTCAATTCATGGAATAGTGACTACTACTACGGAGTACATACTCAAGAAAACTCAAAAGCAAGTGAGTGTATTTCGTGCGGAAAATGTGAACAAATTTGTCCGCAGCATCTTAATATAAGAGAGCTTTTAAAAGAAGTTTCAGAAGAATTTGAAAAAAATCACGAAGAATAAATTGACATATTTTTTAAAAAAATATGCGAAAAATAAGCTTTTATTTTTTTATATCTTGATTTATTGACTTTTTTTAGATTTTATGATACAATTACACATATTAAAATATTAATAAATTGTTTTTGAGAGGAGAATTTATATGGGATTTTTAACAGGTAAAACAGCTATAATCACAGGTGCAGGGTATAGTGTTCTTTCCGATGGAAGATGTGGCTCAATAGGCTACGGTATTGCAACTGCATATGCAAAAGAAGGTGCAAACCTTGTTATTACAGGAAGAAATGTTGAAAAGCTTGAAAAAGCAAAGGAAGCACTCGAAAAAAACTATAATATAAAAGTGCTTATTCTTCAGGCTGATATTTCAGCAGGTGCAGACAACGAAGCTATTACAAAAGATGTTGTTAAGAAAACTTTGGATACTTTCGGAAGAATTGATGTCCTTATAAATAATGCACAGGCATCAGCTTCAGGTGTTCCTATAAGCGAGCATACAACAGAGCAGTTTGACCTTGCAATGTATTCAGGTTTATATGCAACATTTTATTATATGAAAGCATGCTACGAAGCATTAAAAGAAACAAAAGGTTCAGTTATAAACTTTGCATCAGGTGCAGGTTTATTCGGAAACTACGGACAATGTTCTTATGCTGCAGCAAAAGAGGGTGTAAGAGGATTATCAAGAGTTGCTGCAACTGAATGGGGAAAAGACGGTATTAATGTTAATGTTGTTTGTCCTCTTGCATGGACTGCACAGCTTGAAAACTTCCAGAATGCATATCCTGATGCATTTAAAGCAAATGTAAAAATGCCGCCTGCAGGACACTATGGTGACCCTGAAACTGAAATCGGAAGAGTGTGTGTTCAACTCGCTTCACCTGATTTTAAATATATGAACGGTGAAACTGTTACATTAGAAGGTGGAATGGGATTAAGACCATAATATATTAATATTTTTTCAAAAAAGAGTAATCAGAAAAAATTTGGTTACTCTTTTTTATTTATGATATTTTAAAAAATAGAAATAATATAGTAAAAAAATCACATAATATTTAAAAAATGAGAGGTTTTTTAAATGTTATCTGTTTTTTATGCAACTCTTTCTCCAATGCTTGTTATGCTTTTATGCGTTATTACAGGATTTGTACTTAATAAAAAAGAAATAGTAGATAAAAGTACAGCAAGTGTTTTGTCAAAGCTTGAAACTTATGTTTTTGTTCCATCGCTTATAATTAAAACATTTTTACAATATTGCAGAATTGATACACTAAAAGAGAATTACAGGCTTATATTTTATTGTATTATAAGTCTTTTTTTAGCATTTGTTTTAGCATTTGTTCTTTCCCCTTTATTTTCAAAGGATAATTATGAAAGAAATATTTATCGTTATGCTCTTGTATTCAGTAATTTCTCTTTTTTGGGAAATGCTATTGTACCGTCAATTCTGGGAGAAGAAAAACTTTTTCTATATATGCTTTATACACTACCGCTTCTTTTTTGTGCTTACAGTTGGGGTACTGTAATTTTAATTCCAAAATACGAGGAAAAAAAATCTTATATAAAAAATTTAAAAAACCCTGTTTTTATTTCTATAATTATAGGAATAGTAGCAGGATTATCAGGTGTTTTTGAAAATATACCTTCTTTTTTGTTCCAGACAATTTCATATTTTTCTTCCTGCATGGGACCTGTTGCTATGCTTCTTACAGGTTTTGTTATAGGGAATTATAATGTAATAAAGCTTATTAAAAATATTAAGGTTTTTATTCTTTGCTTACTTAAACTTATAATTATTCCTTTGTTATTTGTGTTTGTTTTATATTTTATCGGTGCAGATAAAGAAAGCTTAATTCTCACTTTTTTTGCTTACGGTACTGCACTTGGACTTAATACTGTGGTTTTTCCGTCTGCATACGGCGGTGATGCTAAGATTGGTGCATCTATGGCAATACTAGCACAACTGATGAGTGTTATTACTATTCCTGTTTTATACGCTTTTTTGCAATTTTTCTTGTATTAATATATTTTTTTATGGTAAAACTCCACATATAAAAGGAGTACGATTAATATGTTTGAAAAGAGATTTACTCAAAAGGCAGAAATAGTTCTGAAGTTATCCGAAAAGCTTGCAAGAGATTTATCGCAAAGCTTTATAGGAACGGAACATATTTTGTTTGGACTAGTAAGAGAGCATAGCGGAATTGCGTATAAAATTCTTATTATTAACGGAATTACCGAACAACTAATATTAGATAAAATAGAAGAATTATATGGAAAAACAAAATCAATTTATACAGGTCGTATAACATTTACCCCCCGAACAAAGCAATTAATAGAAATGAGCTTTAATCAGGCTAATAATATGGGTCAAAGCTATATAGGCACAGAGCATCTTTTACTTTCACTTCTTATGCAGGAAGATAGTGTAGCACTGCGAATTTTAAAAGCATTAAAAGCTGACAAAGAAAAGCTTAAAAATGATATATATGATATGGTAGATGAGGGGATGCTGCCGCCAAAAATCGGTGAAGGACATAAGGCAGTCAACAGTAAGTATAAAAATAACAGCAACACACCTACGCTAAACGGCTTTTCAACTGATATAACAAGAAAATGCTTTGAAGGAAAGATTGACCCTGTTATCGGAAGAAATGAAGAAATAGAAAGAATAATTCAGATATTGTGCAGAAGAACAAAAAACAATCCATGTCTTATAGGTGAACCTGGTGTTGGAAAAACTGCAATTATAGAGGGACTTGCCCAAAGAATAGTTGAGGGAGATATTCCCGAAATTTTAAAGAACAAAAGGGTAATTTCCTTTGACATTTCTGCTGTTATTGCAGGAACGAAATATAGAGGAGAATTCGAGGAGAGAATAAAAAAAGCTATTGAAGAAGTCAAAAAGAATGATGATATAATTCTTTTTATAGATGAGCTTCATAATATTGTTGGTGCAGGAGCAGCAGAAGGTGCTATTGATGCATCAAATATTTTAAAACCGCCTCTGTCAAGAGGTGAATTACAGCTTATTGGTGCAACAACAATAAGCGAATACAGAAAATATATAGAGCGTGACAGCGCACTTGAAAGAAGATTTCAATCAGTAATTGTTAACGAACCAACGGTCGAGGAAACTATAAAAATTTTAGAGGGAATAAAAGATAAGTACGAATCTCATCATAATGTTAAAATTACAGATGAGGCTATAAAGGCTGCAGCAAAGCTTTCGGAAAGATATATAAGAGACAGATTTTTACCTGATAAGGCTATTGATTTAATAGATGAAGCAGCATCAGCTATGCGACTTAGTATGCACATAGAGCCTGATGAGCTGAAAATGTGTGAAAATAAATTAGAACTTATCTTCAGGGAAAAAGAAGAAGCAATAACAAATCAGGATTACAAGAGAGCAGAGCTTATAAAAAAAGAAGAAGAAAAAATCAAAGAGGAATATCATAAACAGCAACAAAAATGGCAGAACAAGAAAATTTCAAATGATGGTGTTATAACAGAAGAAGAAATTTTATCAATTATTTCTAAGTGGACTTCAATTCCTGTAGGGACTATGAGCTTAGATGAAAGAAGTAAGTATCTTAATATTGAAAATGAACTAAAAGAGAGAGTAATCGGTCAGGATAAGGCAATTAAGAAAGTTTCAAAAGCTGTTATAAGAGGAAAGGCGGGTCTTAATGACCCAAAAAGACCAATTGGTTCTTTTTTGTTTTCAGGTCCGACAGGTGTAGGAAAAACCGAGCTTTCAAAAGCACTTTGTATTTCTCTTTTCGGAAGTGAAAAGAATTTAATAAGGCTTGATATGTCAGAATATATGGAAAAGCACAGCGTTTCAAAAATTATAGGCTCGCCGCCCGGATATGTGGGTTATGATGATGGGGGACAGCTTACAGGAAAAGTACGATTACACCCTTACAGTGTTATTTTGTTTGATGAAATTGAAAAGGCACATCCTGATGTTTTAAATATTCTTCTTCAGATATTAGATGAAGGCTCTGTAAATGATTCACAGGGACGCAAAATTGATTTTAAAAATACAATTATAATAATGACATCAAATATAGGTGCAAAATTTCTTACATCTAATAAGAATACATTAGGTTTTTCCGATGAAAAAGAAGAAGAGAAAAAAGAAAATTTGAAAAAATCTATAATATCTGAAATTAAGAACAGATTTCGTCCTGAATTTATAAACAGAATTGATGAAATTATTGTGTTTGATGTACTTTCAGAAGAGAGTCTTATAAAAATAACAAAAATGCTGATAAAAGAACTTAAACAAAGAATGCAGAAGCAGAATGTCTTTCTTGAATTTGACGAAAGCATTTATAAAAAAATCGTTTCCGAGTGTATTGAATTAAACTATGGAGCCAGACCGTTAAAAAGAAAAATTGAAAAATTACTCAATGATAATATAGCAGAAATGATATTAAAAAATGAAATAACAGACGGCAAAGAAAGACTTGTAACTCTAAAAAATGGTAAAATTGAGCTTATTTTACCAAAGGTATCTGAAATTTGTTAAAAAATGCCTTTCTTGCTATTGCTTTTTTTGAAAAATTGTATTATAATATTAATGTTAAATTTATTGATGTAGTCATCGGAGAAAGATTTTTATGAATACAAGAAGAATTGTTGTTTCTGATTATCAGTCAAATTGTTATATAATATGGGATGAAGAGAATAATTGCGGTATTATTGACCCTGGCAGTGACTCAAAAAAAATTATTTCCTTTATAAACGAAAGAAATTTAAAACCCCAAAAAATTCTGCTCACACACGGGCATTTTGACCATATAGGTGCAGCAGAAATAATTTCCCAAGAATTTGATATACCTGTATATGTAAACAAAAGGGAAATGGTTGTAGTTAAAGAGGGCGGAGTTATGTTTGGAAGACAATTTGATATTCCAAAAAATATTGTCTTTTTTAATGACGGTGAAGAAATTCTTATTGGTAATGAAAAAATAAAAGTAATTGAAACACCGGGGCATACTGCAGGTTCATCTTGCTTTTTAACTGATAATGTTTTATTTAGCGGAGATACCTTGTTTTTAGGGACAATAGGAAGATGGGATTTTCCAACAGGCTCATTTGATGAGCTTAAACATTCAGTTATGGATATACTTTTTTTACTTCCAGATGATATAACCGTATATCCGGGACATGGTTTTTCGACAACCATAGAAAAAGAAAAAACAAGTAATATGATTATAGGATATTAAAATGAAAATTTATATTGGTAAAATTGAAGAATGCTACTACTACGGTGTTTATAATCTTTTAAAAATGATATATCCTGATGCAGAATTTGTTTCTGATGATATTAATGCACAAATAAGTTATAATTTTGTTATTGAAAAAAATTATGTTACTGTTATAAGAAATAATACTACCATTAATGAAGATGTTATTTTAGATAATATTCCTCTTACACTAAAGAGGATAATTTATAAATTTGAAAACGCTTCATTGCCGTTTGGAGTTCTTACGGGAATAAGACCATCAAAAACTATTTTTGAACACGAAAACGGTCTTGATGCGCTTAAAAATATATATTATGTTAATGAAGATAAGGCGAATTTAGCTTTTAAATGTGCAGAAAAAGAAAAACAGCTTTTAAGAATTATCCCCAAAAAATCAATTTCGCTTTATATTAATATACCATTTTGTCCGACACGGTGTAAGTATTGTTCTTTTACAATGTCAAATACTATGAAAAATAAAGAACTTTTGGAAAATTATTTCCAAGCTCTTCTAAAAGATTTAACTGCAACAAGGGATATATTAAAAGAAAGCGGCATCAGTCTATTCTCAGTTTATATAGGCGGGGGAACACCTACTATACTCGGTGAGAAAGAACTTGATATTTTAACAGGATTTATTAAAGAAAATTTTGGAGAAATTAAAGAATTTACTGTTGAGGCAGGAAGAGCTGATACGGTAACAAAAGAAAAGCTAAGCGTGCTTTATAAAAACGGTGTTACCAGAATAAGTATTAATCCTCAGACATTAAATCAGTCTACACTTGATGAAATAGGAAGAAAGCATACTGTAAAACAATTTTATGAGGCTTATAATTGTGCTGTTGATACAGGCTTTAAAAATATTAATACAGATATTATAGCAGGACTTCCTAAAGAAAGCTTTTTAGATTTTAAATATACTGTTGATAATATCTTAAAGCTTTCACCCCAAAGCTTTACAATCCACACTTTATGTAAAAAAAGAAGTGCGGATATGAATGCAGAGGATATTATAGGGGAAGAAGAAAGAGTTTCCCAAATGCTGTCCTATGTATATGAAAAGTTAAAAGATGAATACGAGCCTTATTATATGTATCGCCAGAAAAACGCAATTGGCTCTTTTGAAAATGTTGGATTTGTAAAAGATGAGAATATTTGTATGTATAATATTATCATGATGCAGGAAATCGGTTCTGTAATTTCTTGCGGTGCGGGCGGAACTTCAAAGCTAATAAGCTATAATGACAAGCTTCCTTTCTCAAAATTACGCACTGACAAACAAGTCCATACATACATTGAGAACATTGATGAAATAATAAGCAAAAAGAAAAAATTTATATTAGATGCCTTGGAAATAATGTAATAAAAAGGAGAGTTTGATTTAAAATGAACATATGGCATGATATGAATCCCGAGAGGATAAAAGAAGACCGTTTTTCTGCGGTTATTGAAATCGAAAAGGGAGGAAAAAACAAATACGAGCTTGATAAGGACACTGGTCTTTTAAAGCTTGACAGAGTATTGCATACATCAACTCATTATCCTGCTAATTATGGTTTTATTCCAAGAACATACGCTGATGATAATGACCCGCTTGATGTTCTTGTTTTATGCACAGAAAGTATTTTACCTATGACTATCGTGGATTGTTATCCAATTGGTGTTATTAAAATGATAGATGACGGTGCTGTTGATGAAAAAATCATCGCTGTATGCGATAAAGACCCTTATCACAATTCATTTAAAGATGTTTCGGAACTTCCATCACATCTTTTCGCTGAAATAAAGCATTTTTATGAAGTATATAAGATGCTTGAATATAAGGAAACTATTGTTAATAAGGTAGAAAGTGCAGAAGAAGCCAGAAAAGTTATAAAAGAGTGTATCGAAAGATATAATAAAGAATTTATTAAATAGATTGAGAGGGATTTTAATACTTATGAAAAAATTCAATTTACTTGTTGCTCAGTCAGGCGGTCCAACAGCCGCTATCAATGCCACTCTTGCAGGTGTTATAGATGAAGCTGTAAAAAGAGAAGAAATTGATAAAATATACGGTGCCATTCACGGTGTAGAAGGACTTTTTAATGATGATATTATTGTTCTTAATAATATTGATACAAAGCTTCTTTCACAGACACCTGCCGCTTATCTTGGTTCATGCAGAATGAAGCTTCCACATTACAAAGAAAATGAGGAAAAATACATATACATTTTTGATTATTTCAAAAAGAATAATATAAAATATTTTCTTTATATCGGCGGTAATGATTCAATGGATACCGTTTGTAAACTCTCTTTATATGCAAAAGAGAAAGGTATTGATGTTAATGTAATCGGTGTACCAAAAACTATTGATAATGACCTTGATATAACAGACCATACCCCTGGCTTTGGTTCTGCCGCTAAATATATTGCAACAACTGTTAACGAAATAACAAAAGACAGTCAGGTTTATTATCTTAATTCTGTAACTATTATAGAAATAATGGGAAGACATGCAGGCTGGCTTACTGCAGCCTCTGCACTTGCAAGAACAAATGATGAAAAAGCACCGCATCTTATTTATCTTCCTGAATGTGAATTTTCTTTGGATAAATTCATTTCTGACATAAACGAGCTTTTTAAAAAAGGAATACACAATATTATTGTTGCTGTTTCAGAGGGAATAAAAGATAAAGACGGAAAATTTATTTGCGAAATAACAGGCTCTAACGGTGTTGACGCATTTGGGCATAATATGTTAAGCGGTGCAGGTAAATTTTTGGAGAACTATGTTAAAGAAAAAATTGGATGCAAGGTAAGAAGTGTTGAGCTTAATGTATGCCAGAGATGTGCAGGACATATTTTATCAAAAACTGATATAAATGAATCAAAGAATATAGGAAAAAAAGCTGTCCAGGCTGCAGTTAATGGATATACAGGCAGAATGATGACATTTAAAAGATTAAGCGATAGTCCTTATAAAATTAAGATTGAAAACGCTGATATTACTAATATTGCAAATGTTGAGAAGAAAGTTCCTTCAAAATGGATAGTAAACGGTAACGATGTTTCAAAACAACTTATTACTTATTTAAAACCGCTTATTATAGGGGAAGTTTCTTTAAAATACGAAAACGGTATCCCTGTAACACTTTATAGAAAACCAAAGAAATAAATAATTTTTGGAGAAAAAGTATGTATAATTCGTTCAGTTTGGTATATGATGATTTTGCCTATGATATAGATTATAATAAGTTTTTTATATATTATGAAAAAATTTTTAAAAAATTTAATATAAAACCTTCTCTTATACTTGATATATGTTGCGGAACAGGCACACTCACTACTATTATGAGCAAAAAATATGACATGATAGGAATAGATTTTTCCTGTGAAATGCTTGACATCGCACAAAAAAAGAATGTAGACGGAAAAATTCTCTATTTGTGTCAGTCTATGGATGATTTTGAGCTTTATGGTACAGTAGATGCGTGTTATTCTTCTCTTGACAGTATTAACTATATTTTGGAAGAAAAAAATCTTATAAAGCATTTTAAGCTTGTTCATAATTATCTTAATCCTGACGGAATATATATATTTGATATTTCTACAATATATAAATTTAAAAATATTCTTTCTGATAATACATTTACCGACGAAAGTGAAAATGCTTTTTTTGTGTGGCAGAATGACTATGATGAGAAAGAAAAAATAAATTCCATGTATCTTGATGTTTTTATAAAAAATGATAAAGATACTTATGAAAGAATTTCCGAAACTCATTATGAAAAAGGATATAATGTTTCTTATATCAAAACCATTGTGAAAAAATGCGGATTTGAAGTTTTGGGAGTTTTTGATGAATTTACATTATCATCTTATAAAAAAGATAACGAGCGAATATTCTTTGTTATAAAAGCAAAAAAGGCCTGATTGAAAAATCAGGTCTTTTTTATTTTTATTTACCTTTAAATTAAATATTTATTATTTATTTTATATATAATAATATAAAAACTATTTTTTTTAAAAAAGAGGTAAATAAAATGAAAACTATAACTTATACAATAAAAGATGAGCTTGGAATCCATGCAAGACCTGCAGGTGCACTTGTTAAAGAGGCTTCAAAGTTCAAATCAACGATAGTGTTGGAAAAAAATGATAAAACTGCGGATTTAAAAAAGATATTCTCTCTTATGGGACTTAATGTAAAATATAAGGACACTGTTACAGTAACTGCAAGCGGAGAAGATGAAAATGAAGCAATAAACGCAATAGAAGATTTTTTGAAAAACAATTTATAAATATCTGAAAAAGGAAGCGTATAAAAATGATAATTATAACAGGAAAAAGTGTCTACGGCGGTATTGCAATAGGTAAAATCAAATTCTTTAAAAAAGAAGAGGCAAGTATTAAAAAAAGGCATATCGACAATATTGAGCCGGAGTTAAGAAGATATTTTAATGCGAAAAAAATTGCTAAAAAACAGCTCGAAGAACTGTACGATAAAGCAGTAGTTGAAGTAGGAGAAACAAATGCTGCAATTTTTGAAATTCACAGTATGATGCTTGAGGATGAGGATTTTAATCATTCTATTATAAATATTATCAATTCTCAAAGGGTAAATTCTGAATTTGCAGTGGCACAGACTGCACAAAATTTTTCAGAAATGTTTTCAAATATGGACGACGAGTATATGAAAGCAAGAGCAGTAGATGTTAAAGATATTTCGGAAAGAATAATTGATGCTCTTTCAGATAAAAAAGATAATGACAATAAAGAAGAAAATGATAATAAGAAAAGTAATGAAAAATTAATTATTTGTGCAAATGATTTAGCTCCAAGCGAAACTGTCCAGCTTGATAAAGAAAATGTGCTTGCATTTGTAACATTTCATGGCTCTGCAAACTCGCATACAGCTATTTTGGCAAGAACAATGAACATTCCTGCCATTGTTAATCTTACAAGCTCGTTCGGAGAGAATTTTGACGGTAAGCTTGCAATAGTTGACGGAAATGCAGGGAAGTTTTATATTGACCCTGATGAGAGTACTTTAAAGGAAATGGAAAAGAAACAAAAGAAGGATATTGAGGAAAAAGAACTATTACAGGAACTTAAAGGAAAAGAAAATATAACAATAGACGGAACAAAAATAAATGTATATGCAAATATAGGAAGTCCATCCGATATAGGAAATGTTATTTTTAACGATGCAGGCGGAATAGGCTTATTCAGAAGCGAATTTTTATATCTTGAAAGCAAAGATTTTCCAAGTGAAGAAAAACAGCTTCTTATATATAAAAACATACTTGAAAATATGGTTTCAAAAAAAGTTATAATAAGAACGATGGATATTGGTGCTGATAAGAAAATTGACTATTTTAATTTAGAGCCTGAGGAAAATCCAGCTATGGGCTATCGTGCTATAAGAATTTGTCTTAGCCAAAAAAATATTTTCAAAACTCAGCTTAGGGCTTTATACCGTGCATCTGTTTACGGAAATCTTTCTATAATGTTTCCTATGATAACATCTGAATGGGAAGTTATTGAAATACTAAGCATTATTAAGGAAATAAAAAAGGAACTTGATGACGAAAATATAAAATATTCTGATGTAGAAACAGGGATAATGATAGAAACTCCTGCAGCAGTAGTTATCAGCGAAACACTTGCAAAATATGTAGATTTTTTCAGTATAGGTACAAATGATTTA
Source organism: Clostridia bacterium (assembly GCA_045661305.1). Lineage (GTDB taxonomy): Bacteria > Bacillota > Clostridia > UMGS1840 > UMGS1840 > UMGS1840. The sequence goes on from JAZRFJ010000009.1 coordinate 70,227, forward strand.
ACGCAGTACACTCTTGCTGTTGACAGACAAAATCAGAAACTTGACGCGTTTTATAATCCACATCATCCCGCTATAATGAAAATGATAGAATATACAGTTCATAATGCTCATAAAGAGGGAAAATGGGTAGGTATTTGCGGTGAATTAGCTGCTGATTTAACACTTACAGAAGAATTTTTAAAAATGGGGATTGATGAGCTTTCTGTTTCTCCGTCTTATATCTTAGCACTAAGAGATAAAATAAGAAAAATAGACTTGAGAAAATTATAAATTATGTTTAAAAACACTATAAAAAAATATTTTTTATAGTGTTTTTTTATTGACTTAAAATCCATTTTTTGTTATAATAATATATATTGTTTTTTATTACTTTATAAGGATTTGATATTTGTGTTTGATATAAAATTTAATAAAACTGATAAAACATTACTTGGAATTGATGTAGGTTCAACAACAGTTAAAGTTATCGTCGTTAAGGACGGGGAAATAGTTTTTTCTTGCTACGAAAGACATTTTTCTCAGGTTTATTTAAAGACACTTGAAATTTTAGGTAATATTTGTGATATAATCGGTAAAGATGAAATTTGTATTGCTATTTCAGGTTCAGCGGGACTTGGTATGGCAAATGATGCAGGATTACCTTTTGTTCAGGAGGTTTTTGCAACAAGTGAAACAATAAAAACCTTTGCACCTGATACAGATGTCGTTATAGAGCTTGGCGGAGAAGATGCCAAGGTAATATTTTTTAAAGGTGTAACAGATGAAAGAATGAACGGAAGCTGTGCCGGCGGAACAGGTGCTTTTATTGACCAGATGGCAACACTTCTCGACCTTGATGCAGATACACTTGATAAATTAAGCATGAACTATGAAAAAATATATCCGATAGCATCAAGATGCGGTGTCTTTGCAAAGTCGGATATTCAGCCTCTTATAAATGACGGTGCAAAAAAGGAAGATATAGCAGCAAGTATCTATCAGGCTGTTGTAAACCAAACAATAACAGGTCTTGCACAAGGCTATGAAATATCAGGGAATGTTATGTTTTTAGGCGGACCTCTTTCTTTTTGTGAGGGCTTAAGACAGCGTTTTAAAGAAACTCTCAATCTTGATGACGAGCATGCAATATTCCCGTCTTATGCAAGATATTGCGTTGCGATAGGAACAGCACTTTACAGCTTAAAAACGAATAAAACTTTTTCTTATTCTGAGATTATTGAAAGTATAGAAAATGCCAGAAATACAAAAAAAGTAACAAAAACTGCTGAGCCTCTTTTTAAAACACAAAAAGAATATGATGAATTTTTAAAAAGGCATAACGGAAACAGTGTTGAAATATGTAATCCAGAAGATTATGAGGGGAAAGCATATATTGGTATTGATTGCGGAAGTACAACAACAAAGCTTGTGGCTATTACGGAAGATAATAGAATTTTATACAGTTTTTACAGTTCAAATAAAGGAAATCCACTTACTATTGTAAAAGAACAGCTTGAAATTCTTTATGATTTATTCAGAGATAGAATACAGATTGCTTCAACTGCTGTTACTGGATATGGTGAAAATTTAATAAAAAATGCTTTTCAGCTTGACTTTGGTTTAGTAGAAACTATGGCTCATTTCCGTGCCGCTAAATATTTCAATCCTGATGTTGATTTTATCATTGATATCGGCGGTCAGGATATGAAGTGTTTTAAAATAAGAAATAATTCGATAGATTCGATTATGCTAAATGAAGCCTGTTCTTCAGGTTGTGGTTCTTTTATTGAAACCTTTGCTCGTTCAATGGGATATGAAACAGAAGAATTTTCAAAGCTTGGACTTTTTGCAAAAGCTCCTGTTGAACTTGGTTCAAGATGTACGGTTTTTATGAATTCTTCAGTAAAACAATCGCAAAAAGACGGTGCAGATGTTGCTGATATTTCTGCCGGACTTTCAATGAGTGTTGTTAAAAATGCAATATATAAGGTTATAAGGGCAAACAACCCTGATGAGTTAGGGAAAAACATTGTTGTTCAGGGGGGGACTTTTTTAAACGATGCAGTCTTAAGAAGCTTTGAAATTGAAATCGGAAGAAATGTGACAAGACCAAAAATTGCAGGACTTATGGGAGCATTTGGTGCAGCACTATATTCTAAAAAATCAAAAAATGAAAAATCTTCAATTATTACATATGAAATGCTTAGGGATTTTACACATGTCGCTAAAGCAATAAACTGTAACGGTTGTGCTAACCATTGCAATTTAACAGTTAATATTTTTAACAATTCACATAAATATATTTCGGGAAACAAATGTGAAAGACCAGTAACAGATGTTGATAAAACTTCGTATGAATATGATTTGTACGAATATAAAAGACAAAAACTTTCTGGATTATCTGATACAGCGGGTAAAAAAATAATAGGTTTACCTCTTGCACTCGGAATGTATGAGCTTGTATATATGTGGAAGGAAATTTTTGAAAAATTAGGTTTTGGAGTTGTTGTAACCCCAATTTCCGACAGAGAAGTTTACTTAAAAGGTCAAAATACCATACCGTCTGATACAGTTTGCTATCCTGCAAAAATAATGCACGGTCAGATTAAAATACTTCTTGATAAAAATGTTGATGCCATTTTTTATCCAAGCCTTACATATAACATCGACGAAAAGCATGGAGATAATCACTACAACTGTCCTGTTGTAGCTTATTATTCTGAACTTTTACAGGCAAATATTAAGGAGCTTTCAAAAACTAAATTTTTATATCCGTATCTTAACATTAATTCAAAGAAAGAACTTTCAAAAGAACTTTATAATATGCTTAAAGAAGAATTTCCTGAAATGAGTTTTTCAAAAAAAGAAGTTTTAAGTGCTGTTGAAGCTGGCATAGAAAAAAACATTGAATATATAAAGGATATAAGAAAAGAAGGTCAAAGAATAATTAATTATGCAAGAGAAAATGACAAAAAAATTCTTATTCTTGCAGGAAGACCGTATCATGTTGACAGCGAAATCTGTCACAGTATAGATAAACTTGCCTGTTCGCTTGGTTTTGTTGTTATAACTGAAGACAGCGTGAGCGAAATTTCAACTGCTCCGCCACTTGAAGTATTAAATCAATGGACATATCATACAAGGTTATATAATGCAGCACAGTTTGCATGTGAAAATGATGATTGTCAGCTCGTTCAGCTCGTTTCATTCGGATGTGGCATTGACGCTATAACAACAGATGAAGTAAGAAGAATTTTAGAAAAGGGAAATAAGCTTTATACACAGCTTAAAATTGATGAAATAAATAATTTAGGTACAGTAAAAATTCGTTTAAGAAGCTTACTTGCAGCTTTAGCCTGATATGCTAAAAAAAGGAGAACTTTATGAGTTATACTATATTCACAGAAGAAATGAAAAAAGAATATACTATTCTTGTTCCGACTATGTTACCTGTTCATTTTTCTTTAATTGTAAATGTAATGAACTCTTATGGATATAACGCTGTTCTTTTAAAAAACAAAGGAAAGAATGTTATTGATAACGGTCTTAAATATGTTCATAACGATACATGCTATCCTGCACAGGTTGTAATCGGGCAGTTTATTGATGCTTTAGAAAGCGGAGAATACGATAAAAATAAAGTTGCACTTCTCATTACACAAACGGGGGGAGGGTGCCGTGCTTCAAATTATATCCACCTTCTCAGAAAAGCACTAAAAAAAGCAGGCTACGATTATATTCCTGTTATTTCACTTAATTTTTCAGGTCTTGAAAATGAACATACAGGCTTTAAAGTAACACTTCCAATGCTCCTAAAAACTTTTTACAGCATTATTGTCGCAGATTTACTGATGTGTCTTAAAAATCAATGCTTACCTTATGTAGAAAGTAAGGAAATGTGTGATGATTTAGAAGAGAAATGGATAAAAATTGCTTCTGAAATTATTACAAAGAAAAAATGCAAATATAAAGATATAAAGAAATTGTTTCCGCATATTATAAAAGACTTTTTTATGCTTCCAAGAACAAATGAAAAAAAAGTAAAGGTTGGAATTGTAGGAGAAATATTTGTTAAATTCTCACCGCTTGGCAATAACGACTTAGAGGAATTTTTATATGAGGAAGATGCGCAGGTAGTTATGGCAGGACTTCTTGATTTTTGCTTGTATTGCATTTATAATACTGTAATTGATTATAAACTGTACGGTATGTCACCGAAAAAAGCATTTGCTTTTAATATAGTTTATAAATATGTTTTGAAGCTGCAGAAAAATCTTATTGAGATAATAGAAAATGAAAGTGATTTCACTCCGCCACCATATTTCAAAAACACAGTTAACCTTACAAAAGGTTATATAGGTCTTGGTGCAAAAATGGGAGAGGGGTGGTTACTTACTGCTGAAATGCTTGAACTTATTGAGGGCGGTGTTAATAATATAATTTGTGTTCAGCCGTTTGGTTGCTTACCTAATCATATTGTCGGAAAAGGTATGATGAAATTAATAAAAGAAAATAACATTAAGGCTAATATTGTTGCTGTCGATTATGATGCCAGTGCAACAAAGGTTAACCAGGAAAACCGTATCAAGCTTATGCTTTCCACAGCAAAGCAGAGTATTGAAGAAAACGGAGATGAAAAGGTATGCTTGAGAGTTTAAAAAGAATTATGAATATTTTAAAAGGTGCATATAAGCATTTTTGCACAATAACAAAACACAGGCATAAGGTTATTTATCATAGCTTTAAAGCTGGTATTTTCTTTCAAGGACTAAGACATGATTTGTCAAAATATATGATGTCTGAATTTGTTTTTGGTTCTAAATATTATCAGGGAAATAGAAGTCCGAATGAACAGGAGCGTTTTCTTTACGGATATTCAAAGGCATGGCTTCACCACAAAGGAAGAAATAAGCATCATTTTGAATATTGGACTGATTATAATATAAAAACAAAAAAGATTACACCTGTAAAAATGCCCTGGAAATATGTTGTTGAAATGTTTTGTGACAGAGTAGCTGCAAGTAAAATTTATCAGGCAGAAAATTATACCAACAGTCATCCGATCGAATATTTTTTAAAATCAAAAACAACAAGAATGATTCATCCCGAAACATCGGATGAAATTGAAGAGCTTCTTTTTATGTTAAAGGAAAAAGGCGAAGATGAAACTTTTAAATATATAAAACAAAAAACAAAAAATTTGAAAAGAATAAAAAAATAAAATTGGAAAATTTTTTGTATTGATTTTATGAATAATTTATGATAAACTTATTTACGAGGTAAGGGGAAAATAAAGAAGAACCTACCGAAAATGGTTACATATTTTTAAAACTTTTCTCTGTTTTGGTTACATATTAATTTGCAAATTTCTTTTTTTAAAAGGAAAAAAATGCATTTTAATATGTAACCATTTTTATTAAAATTTTTTAAAACGGAGGAAAGAAAAGTATGACAAAGAATTTTAAAAATTCTAAAAGCTTTCAGAAAATCTTAAGCATGATTTTAAGCTTTGCAATGATATTCTCATTTGCTTCCCAAGCTTTTGCTTTTGAAATTGATGAGGGCTTAAGAGGAACAAAATTCGAAGAAGCTGCAGAAGTTCTCGGCGCGCTTGGCATAATGGTCGGTGACCCTGACGGAAGCTTCAGAGTAGAAGACGGTCTTAAAAGATCTGAATTTGCAAAAATTGCTGTTCATATGCTCGGACTTCAGGATTCAGCAGAATCGGCAAAAAACAGTATTGTTTTTAAAGATTTGACAACAGATTACTGGGCAAATGGATATATTAATGTAGCGCATGACCAGGGCATAGTTGAGGGTGACCCTACAGGCGAATACAGACCTGAAGATTATATCACATATCAGGAGGCTGTAACAGTATTCGTTCGTCTTGCAGGTTACGAACCGGCAGCACAGTCAAAAGGCGGATATCCGCAAGGTTACCTTTCAGTTGCAAATCAGTATTCATTTACTAAAAATGCAACAGGTACAGCTACAAGCACAATTTCCAGAGGTACAACTGCAATAATGGCAAACAATACACTTACAATCGGCATGATGGAGCAGACAGGCTTTGGAACATCAACAAACTTTGAAATAACAGATAAAACAATCTTAGAGCAGTATCTTGATACTAAAAAGCTTACAGGACAGGTTACAGCTAACTACTTCACAGGTCTTTTAAGTTCAAGTGGTTTAGATAAAGATACAATCCAGATTGATAACAAAGTTTATAAAACAACTGATGATAACACACAGAATTTACTTGGTCACAATGTAAATTATTACCTTCAGAACAATGACAAAAACGAAGACATTGTTATTCTCGCACAGGGTGTTTCAGGAAAAAATGAAACAATGGTAATTGAAGGTGAAAACATTGAGTCAGTTGCTGACGGTAAAATTAATTACTGGAAAAACAAAGAAACAGACACAACTACAAAATCAGAAAAATATTCTGATAAAGTAATTATGATTTACAACGGTGTAGCTAAAGATTTCGACCCTTCACTTATTAAAGGAAAAGGTCAGCTCCACGGTGAAATCGCACTCTTGGATAACGATTCAAACGGTGTGTATGATATAATTTTTGTAAACGAGTATAAAAATCTCGTTGTAGAATCAACAAGTAAGCTTTCATTCACAATTTCAGATAAATACGGTAATAAATCATTACAGTTAGATCCTGATAATGCAAGCCTCAAGTTTATATTACAGGACAAAAACGGAAACGAAGTTAAATTTGATGACCTTAAAGAATGGCAGGTTATCTCCTACCTCGGTTCAGTTGAAAGTGGTGTAGTAATCGCAACAGTTATTGAAAATGCAATTGAGGGTAAGGTTGAAGAAATTGAAAACGATGAATACAAAATCGGTGGCAAATTCTACAAAATTGCAGACAACTACAAAAATACCTTGAAGCTTGATGACCAGGGTGTGTTCTACCTTGATATTATGGGCAGAATTGCAGCAGTTGATGCAAATACAACATTATCTGAAAACTACGCATACCTTATAAATGCTTCAGAATCAACTGATATGAACAAAAATATCAAGATTAAAGTCTTTACTAAAGACGGAACTGTAAAAGTTCTTCAGACAACAGACAGAGTAAGATTTAACGGAACTGAAAAATTTGATGCGTCAGAAGTTTTAACAAAGCTTAAAGCAGACGGTGCTGTTAAAAAACAGATTATAACCTACGAATTGAATTCAGACGGCGAAATCACAAGAATTAATACAGCCCAAGACCTTTCAAAAGAAGGCAAGCTTACAGTTAACGAAGATAAATTCGTTAAAAACTACGAAAACAATAAAGCTGTATACAACAAAACATCAGGAAAACTCGGTCTTGTTAATATAACAGACTCAACAATAGTATTCGATATTCCATCATCTGCAGAAGATGAAGACGATTACGCAATCAAAAACAAATCTATGTTTGAAAATGACGGGGAATACGATGTTGAAGTATTCGATGTAACAGAAGACTTTAATGCAAAAGTTGTTCTTGTTAAAAATTCAACAGGTATCACAAATGTTGAATCACCGGTAGCAGTAATCAACAAAATCTCATCAACAATAAACTCAAAAGGTGAGAAAATTGATAAGGTTTATGTAGCATACAATGGTGAAATGGTATCATTCGAAACATCTGAAGCAGGTATCCTCGTGAACAAAGACGGTGCTGCTCTTTCAGCTGGTGATGTAATTCAGTTCAGAACAAATTCACAGGGTGCTATTGATAAAATAAATGTACTCTTTGAAGTTAAAAACAAAGACACAGAGTTTACTAAAGAAGACGGAGATATGAAGCTTTACTACGGTAAGGTTGAGAAGAAATTCCCATCTTCAATCAATGTATCTGTAGATGGTGGTGCAGTTGAAAACTTCTCAATAGCAAACGCAAAAGTTGTTTCTGTTGATACAACAAAATCTTCAAACATTGTTTCTCTTGCATCAGCAGGCGATATTCAGAAATACGACGAATTAAGCCCAAGAAAAGTATTTGTAAGAGTGTATGAAGATGTTGTACAGGAAGTAATTATCGTAAGATAATAAAATCAGGCATAATTAAAATAAAAAAGTAAAAAAAATAAATTAAAATAAAATCCCGCAAAAAGAGCCGTTTATAACAACGGCTTCTTTTTGCATATAGATTGACATTAACTGGTAAAAATGTTATAATATCATTATACAGAGAATTTAATTTTCAATTTAAATAAGGTGATAAAATTGAGAGAAATCAGTAAAAAAATTAAAAAAGAGAGAACTATTCTTCATTGTGACCTTAATAACTTTTTTGCATCCTGTGAATGTATCCTAAATCCAGAACTAAAAGATGTTCCAATGGCAGTTGCAGGATATGAAGAAACAAGAACAGGAATAATTTTAGCAAAAAACAATATTGCAAAAAAATATAATATAAAAACTGCTGAAACAATATGGCAGGCGAAGAAAAAATGTCCGTCTCTTGTTATTGTTCATCCGCATATGGATCTTTATAAAGAGTATTCAGAGAAAGTAAAAAAACTATATTATGAATATACTGACCTTGTTGAGCCGTTCGGGATAGATGAATGTTATCTTGATGTAACAAACAGTAAAAAGCTTTTCGGAGACGGAAAAACGATTGCTGATATATTAAGAGAAAGAGTAAAAAAAGAATTTGGACTTACAATTTCTGTTGGTGTATCTTTTAACAAAGTTTTTGCAAAGCTTGGGAGTGACTATAAAAAACCAGATGCTGTAACAGTTATAACTAAAGAAAACTTCAGAGAGTTTTTATATAATATTCCTATCGAAAATTTATTTTTTGTAGGAAAGGAAACGAAGAAAGTTTTAAATAAAATGTGCCTTGATACTATTGGAAAAGTAGCCAACGAAAAAAGAGAACTGCTTACAATGGCTTTAGGAAAACTTGGCGGAACCATATGGGATTATTCAAACGGTATTGATGAGAGTGAGGTTGCTAATTTTTTAGATAAAAAAACACCCAAATCAATCGGTAACGGAAAAACCTTTGAAAAAGACCTTGAGGATATTGTTCTTTTAAAATCCGAAGTAATGCTTCTGTGTGAGGAAATTTCCGAAAGATTGAGAAGTATTGACAGAAAATGTACAGTTGTTTCAGTAACTTTTAAATCACCTGATTTGAAAACTAAGGCAAAACAGACTACTCTTTCTTCTTCTACTTGCAATGCGTCTGATATATATAGTGCGGCAGTTGAAATAATAGAAAAGAATTTTTATAATTTTGGTCCTGTCCGCGCTGCAACTATTACTGTACGCGGTATTGTTTTTGACGACGGATGTGAACAAATATCTATGTTTATGAATGAAGAAGAAAAGAAAAAAGACAGAAAACTGATTGAAGATGCAATGTATAATATAAAGAATAAATATGGTTTTGACTCTATTTCCTATGGAATATCAGGAATAAGAAGAAAAAAATAATTGTTGTGCATAATATATAAAAAGATTGACAAAGTTTGTTAATCTTTTTTTGTTTTATAGTTGACTTTTTTAAAAAAGTCGGCTATAATTGTCGGTGATAAAATTAATATTGCAAGAACTGAAAGTGTTAGAAAAATAACATTTGATGGGGATAGTATTATGAACAACGATAATAAAAACAAAAATAAAAACAATTTTTGGAAAATAATATCACAGTATATTCAGGGATATGAAAAAAATGTCGCTGTTTCTGTGATATTTTCTTTGTTAACTGGCATAATGGTTGCGATACAACCGCTTGTTATAAAATATATTGTAGATGATGGAATTTTAATTGATGCAGATGTTGATATTAAAATTAAAAAAGTTCTCTTTTTTTGTTTGTGTTATATTGTAATTTCTTTTTTGAGAATAAGCTTGTTTGGAATTGCTGCACATTCAATGTACAAGCTTATGGAGGGAACGCTTTCAAACCTAAGAAATACTTTTTTCTCAAGTGTTCAAAGACTTTCCATGAGCTTTTATGATAAAACAGCTTCAGGTGAAATTTTTAACTGTATTATGGGTTCACCTATGAATAATATAAAAACTTTTTTAAGTAATGTTGTTATTTCTATTCCATACCAAAGCATTTCGTTTATAATTTCACTTGCTGCCCTTATTTCTTATGACTGGCTCCTTACTGCTATACTCGTTTTTATTGCTTTTATAATGGTATTTCTTAATATGCGTTCAAAAAAGAAAATCAAACTTATAGCAAAGGACTATATTGCAACAGAAAATCAGGCAAGTAAATACATAAATGATATGATTCATGGACTTGAAGCAACAAAAATGTATTCAACAGAAAAGGATACAATAGAAAAATTCAAAAAATATACAGGTGATATAAAAGAAAAAGGTGTTGATATGGCAACATCTATATGGTTTCAACATGCAAAACCTGAATTTGTGCAATATTTCGGGACAGCAGTTGTTTATGCCGTAGGTGCACTTCTTTGTATATACAGAGGTCTTTCGACAGGTGTTCTTTTTGCTTTTTTGAGCAGTATGGGAATAATTCTTACAACAATTTCTTCAATTCTTCAGATACTTCTCAGTCAGTCAAGTGCTTCAGCAGGTCTTGATAAAATACAGAGTGTAATTGATTATAAATCTGAAACACCTGAGGTTGATGAAAAAAGGCAAAGAAGTATTGAGGTTGAACGCTCAAGTGCAATTACAAAGGATAAACCTTGTATTGAATTTAAAAATGTGAATTTTGGGTATGATGATAAGACAATATATGATAATTTTAACTGCAGGATAAAATATAACGAGAGTATCGGACTGGTTGGAGGAAGCGGCAGTGGAAAAAGTACATTTACAAAGCTTGTAATGCGTCTTTATGATGTGAATGCAGGCGAAGTGAACTTACATGGACGAAATATTAAAGATTTTAAGCTTCATGATATGAGAAAGTGCTTTGGTGTTGTTCCTCAAAATCCATTTATGTTTCAGTGCTCAATTTTAGAAAATGTTCGTATTGCACGTCCAGAAGCTACAAATAATGAAGTTATAAAGGCAATGGAAATTGCTCACGTTCATGAGTTTGTGAATGACCTTCCTTTAGGTTGGAATACTGTTATAGGTGACGGAGGTTTATCACTTTCAGGAGGTCAGAAGCAAAGAATAGCGATAGCCCGTGCCATTTTGGGAAATCCCGATGTTCTTATTTTTGACGAAGCTACTTCAGCACTTGATAATGTTTCGGAAAAACTTATACAAAAATCAATGGAAGAGCTTATGAAAACACATACCGTTATTATTGTTGCTCACAGACTTACAACAATAAAAAATGTTGACAGAATTTTAGTTTTTGAAAAAGGGAAAATCGTTGAAGAAGGAAAATTTGATGAGCTTTCTGAAAAAGACGGAGTGTTTAAGGAATTACTTACTTTTAAAGGATGATTGTTTTGGATACTGTTTTATATATTGATAATTTAGTTTTGGATTGGATTTATTCGTTTACAAATCCATTTTTAGATAAAATTGTACCTGTTGTTACATCACTTGGAAACGGTGGTGCTATATGGATTTTAATTTGCGTGATACTTTTAATTTTCAAAAAAACACGCAAGTGCGGTATAACGATTGCACTCGGATTAATTATAAATCTGATTGTTTGCAATGCTATTTTGAAAAATTTATTTGCACGGATAAGGCCCTATGAAATAAACGGAATAAAGGAACTTCTTATTGCATTTCCTCATGATTTTTCTTTTCCGTCAGGACATAGTTCATCATCTTTTGTTGCAGCAACATCAATTTTTCTATATTATAAAAAAAGCGGAGTGGCAGCGCTTTTTCTTGCTTTTTTGATTGCGCTTTCAAGACTTTACCTTTATGTTCATTATCCGTCAGATGTAATCATCGGAAGCTTAATTGGAGTGATAGTTTCTTTTATAAGCTACCTTTTAGTAAAAAAATTTTCAAACAAAAGTTTTAAAAAAACAAAGTGAATATTTTATATTTTTTAAGACTATAATATAAGTGATTTACAGGGTATAACCAAAATATTTTTTATTTTGGTTGGTGAAGTACATATTCTTGCTTCACCCTCTGTAAATAACGGTAAATTAAGATTCCTTGTTATAAATTAGTATAACAAGGTTTTTTTTATTGACAAATTTTTAAGATTGTTGTATTATATAATAGTAGATTATTAAACGACTGTAATAGAAGGAAATATAAAAGAATGCAAAGTAATATTTGTGTTACCGGTGAAGAAGCTTCAAAGGTAATTGATTTAGTAAAAGAAAAATATTTTGATATAAATTTTTATCTATATGATACTATTAATGAAACTGAAGATAAAAATAAAATCTTTAGCTTTTTTGATGCAGTTTTTTATTATGGGGCTTCCGATAAAAACGAATTTATAAACTATTTTACAGGTCACAATCATTTCAGAATGATTAATTCTTCTTATGGAACAAATGAGCTTTTTTTAGAAATAGACAGTTTTATTGGCGGAGATACCCATTATGAAATAGAAAAGAAATTTATAATTGAGTATCCCGATATTGATGTGCTTAACTGTCTAAAAAACGCACAGAAAGTTTATATAAGCCAAAGCTATATAAACGATAAAGGTGTAAGAAAGAGAATAAGAAAAAGAGGAATAGACGGTGTTTATTCGTACTATCTTACGATGAAAAAAACTATTTCAGGCTTTAAAAAAGAAGAAGTTGAATATAAGATTACAAGAGAAGAATATGAAACTTTGAAAAACAATAATAAAGACAATCTTACTATTGAAAAAACAAGATATTGTTTAAGCGAAAATTTCACCTATTATGAAATAGATGTTTATCCTTTCTGGAAAGATAAAGCCGTTATGGAAATCGAGTTAAAAGACGAGAATGAAAAATATATTTTACCAAAAAATATAAAAATAATTAAAGATGTATCAACTGATAAGAATTATTCAAATTATAATCTTGCATTATTAAATAAAAATAAGTCGGAGTAAAGTATGAAAAAGCTTGAAAGATATCAACAGATTGAAAGAAGTATAATAACAAAATACAGAAAAACTATATGGAAAAAATTCACTTCAGCGATAAGTGAATTTGATATGATAAAAGAAAATGATAAAATAGCTGTATGTATTTCGGGCGGAAAAGATTCTATGCTCATGGCAAAATGTATGCAGGAAATAAAAAAACACGGGCATACTGATTTTGAACTTGAGTTTATTGTTATGAATCCAGGTTATAACGAAAAAAACAGAATTAAAATTGAAGAAAATGCAAAGCTTTTAAATATTCCGATTAAAATGTTTGAAACGCAGATTTTTGATATTGTTCATTCTGTTACAGAATCACCTTGCTATCTGTGTGCAAGAATGAGAAGAGGTAATCTTTACAGTTTTGCAAAAAGTCTTGGATGTAACAAAATTGCTTTGGGACATCATTTTGATGATGTGTGCGAAACAGTTTTAATGAGTATGTTCTACGGCTGTGAATTTAAAACAATGATGCCCAAGCTTCACTCAACTAATTTTGAGGGGATGGAGCTTATAAGACCGCTTTATTTTGTCAGCGAGGAAGATATAGTTTCATGGAGTAGTTATAACAATCTCGAATTTATCCGTTGTGCATGCCGTTTTACTGAAAACTTATCAAAAGAAGAAAATGAGGGTTTATCAAAAAGACTTGAAATGAAAAACCTCATTAAAGAAATGAAAAAAACAAATAAAAATGTTTGTTATAATATTTATAAAAGTACCTGTGGTGTAAACTTAAAAACAATAATCGGATATAAAAAAGACGGAGAACTCCATTCTTTTTTGGATAAGTATTAAAATTATTAAAATTAATTTTAAAAAATATAGACAAAATAATATTTTTTTGTTATAATTATATAGTATGTTAAAAAGAAAGGGAATAATAACATGAAAATAAATAAGAAAATTATATCAGCCGTCTTAGCAAGCGGTCTTCTTATAACTAGTGCATCTGCTTTTGAAATGACTCCTATTGATACTGTTAAGAATGCTTTTTCACTAAAAGCAGACGGTACATATCTTAATTCGGAAAGCTATGTTTTCGGAAATGCACTTTTTGTTCCTGTAAGAGATGTTGCTGAAGCTCTTGGTGCAGAGGTTAAATGGGATAATGACACAAGAACAGTTGAAATTACAACAGGAAAAGAAAAAAGTGATAAGTATAACGGAGTATATACTGTTAATGCTCAAAATGTGTTACAGCTTCCTGCATATTTTGATTCAGTAAAAATTATTATTGACGGAAAAGAAATACAGGGACAGACATTTATTGCAAATGATAAAACATATATTCCTTTTGAGAGCATAGAAGCTCTTACTTCACATATGTATCTTGACCCGCAAACATATTCTTTAAGATTATATTCGCCAACCTTTAATACTGATGGGAGTTTTATGACTTACGGTGAGAAAAAGGTTAATAAAGAAGATACAATGGATATTTTAAACTTTGTTTATCAGGCAGATGTTGCTGGTGCTGCTGTTTCAGAAAGATTTGTATCATTGGACAACTATCTTTTACTTAATGATGCTATTGTAAAGCTTGCATATGAAAGTGGAATTGATATGTCTGAAAAAACTCTTGAAAAGTTTTATGAAGAAAACCCTATAAATATGCTTTCACCTGTTGAAACTTTAAAAGATACAGACGGTGTAAAAGAAAATATATTAAAATATTATTATGCTTACAAAAATATTGGTGAAAACTTAGGAACACTTTATACACCTACTGACGAAGAGTTAAAAGCCCTTTATGAAAAAACACCTTATTACAATAAGCTTACTCTTAAAGCACAACATATTCTTATTTCAAAAGATGAAAATGGAGAAGGACTTAAAAAAATAGAGAACTTACTCAAAGAAGCTAAGAAAAAAGGTACAGATTTTACAAAGCTTATGCTTGAAAATTCTGAGGACCCGGGTTCACAATCTCAGCCTGACGGTTATGTTTTTGGAGAAGGGGAGATGGTAAGCTCATTCTATGAAACAGCATTAAAAACCCCTGTTGGCGAGATTTCAGATGTTTTTGAGAGTGAATATGGTTATCATATTTTAAAAAAAGTTGCACAGTGGGATAACGGTATTCCTATGGAAGAAATAAAAGACCAACTTACCCAAACTTATAATTCTGAAAAAATCAATAATGAGCTTCTTAATAATATGATAAATTCAGATGTATGGTATAATACATATGAATTAACTACTGAAATTATTAAGACCCTTATTGAAGAGCAGGGAACTTCAGAAAATGATGATTTATAAACATAATATACACCAAATATAAGAGCGAGAGGAAATAGAAAATGGATAATAAAAAATTAGTTCAGGATATTACAGCAATGGATGAAGACTTTGCGAAATGGTATACAGATATCGTAAAAAAAGCAGACCTTGTTTCATATTCTTCAGTAAAAGGCTGTATGATAATAAGACCTTACGGATATGCTATCTGGGAGAATATTCAGAAAATTCTTGATAAGAAATTCAAGGAAACAGGTCATGAAAATGTATATATGCCGATGTTTATTCCTGAAAGCTTACTTAATAAAGAGAAAGACCATGTTGAAGGTTTTGCACCTGAGGTTGCGTGGGTAACTCACGGAGGAAGTGAAAAACTTCAGGAAAGGCTTTGTGTACGCCCTACAAGTGAAACACTTTTCTGTGACCATTACTCTGATATAATTGAGTCCCATAGAGATTTGCCGAAAAAATATAATCAGTGGTGCAGTGTTGTAAGATGGGAAAAAACAACAAGACCATTCCTTCGTTCATGTGAATTTTTGTGGCAGGAGGGTCATACTGCTCACGCAACTGCTGAAGAAGCACAGGAAGAAACAATCACAATGCTCAATGTATATGCTGATTTTTTAAAAGACTATCTTGCTATTCCTGTTGTTAAAGGACAAAAAACAGATAAAGAAAAATTTGCAGGTGCTGTTGCAACATATACAATAGAGGCACTTATGCACGACGGTAAAGCATTGCAGTCAGGTACTTCTCATAATTTTGGTGACGGCTTTGCAAAAGCTTTTGATATTCAATATACTAACAAGGAAAACAAACTTACTTATGTTCATCAGACATCATGGGGACTTTCAACAAGACTTATCGGTGCAATTATTATGGTACATGGTGATAACGAAGGACTTGTTCTTCCTCCGAATATAGCACCTATTCAGGTTGCACTTATCCCTATTGCACAGCATAAGGAAGGTGTTTTGGATAAATGTAATGAAATAAAAAATATACTTTCCGATTTTTCTGTTAAGCTTGATGATACCGATAAATCACCAGGTTGGAAATTCTCTGAGTATGAAATGAAAGGTGTACCACTCAGAATTGAGATGGGACCTAAAGATATAGAAAATAATCAGGCTGTTCTTGTTCGCCGCGACACAAGAGAAAAAACAGTTGTTTGTCTTGATAATATTAAAGAAGAAGTAAAGAAAATGCTTGATTTAATTCAAGAAGACTTACTTAAAAAGGCAACTGCTCATTTAGAAGAAACAACAAGCATTGCACATGATTATGAAGAATTTAAAGATATTGCAGAAAATAAACCTGGATTTATTAAAGCAATGTGGTGCGGTGAGCTTGATTGTGAGCTTAAAATCAAGGAAGATACTACTGTTACAAGCCGTTGTATTCCATTTGTTCAGGAAAATATTTCTGATAAATGCGTATGTTGCGGAAAGCCTGCTAAAAAAATGCTTTACTGGGGCAAGGCATACTAAAAACAAAAAAATATTATAAAAAAGCACTGCTGATGCAGTGCTTTTTTGATATTAGTTATTATTTTGAAATTCTTAATTTGTAAGCAGCTTTCTGTGGCGGAATACTTCTTGTTGACATAGCTGAAACTATACCTGAAATTTCATCACCTTTTTCAAGCTTTGTAAGGTCTCCTTCTACTCCGTCCTGATTAAGAACATATGTTTCTTCACCTATATTAAGAGCAGTAAGGTTGTTTTCTTCATCAGAAATAATTATCTGTGTAAGCTTTTCTTCTTCAAAAACAAGCTCTTCAACTTTACCTGCTATAAGTTCGTTTGCAATTTCAGAAGTTTTAACGATTCTTACAGCATTTGTCATCGGTGGCAAGCTCATTGTCATTGCCGGACCGTATTCAACAAGAAGCTTGTTTTCATTTGTGAGTTCTTCAAATTTAACAGCGTTTCCCTCAGTATCTTCGATTACAGTTTCTTCTGTTATATTAAGAACAACATTTCCGATTTCAAAATCAAATACTGTAAGTTTTTTATCAACTTTTTCAACGAAAAGAACTTCTTTTAATTCAGGTTTAACTTCTTTTACTTTGACAATTTTTAAAGCATTAGTAATAGCAGGTAAGCTAAGTGTCATAGCTTCGTCATACTGAACTAATATATTTGAATCAACTGTTATATCTTCGAATTTAAGAGCGTTTCCTTCTTCATCTTCAAAGATTGTTTCTTCTGTTACATTAAGGATAATTTCGCCTCTTTTTTCGTCTTCAACTGTTATTGTGTTATCTTTTATTTCAATAATTGAAACAGCGTTTAATTTTGCTTCTTCACCATAGCTAACATAAATATCGTCTTCTCTTGATTCATATGAACCTTTTAAAATTTCGTCAATGAAGTTAAGCGGAACATATGTTCTGTCGTTTATAAGCTTTGGAGCAGTTCCAAGCATCATAGGAGCAGTTCTTGAGAATGTATAACCGTCTTCAAATGGTGTACATGTGATGTAGATAGGCATTTTAACAAGCTCAATTCTTTTTGCCTCTTCCTGCCAGATTACTTCAAATCCTAAGTGCTCGCAAAGCGCTCTTAATGGAAGCATAACTGTATTTTCTTCTACATAAAGCTTTGCTCCTGTATCGTTTCCGTTAACAAAAAGTGTTGATGTTTCACTAACATCTGCTGCAGATGCAGTTGTAGTTAAAAGTGTTGCAGATAAAAGTGTACCTGCGATAATTGATTTTAATTTCATAATTTTGATTTCCTTTCTTTTTACTCTAAAAGAGATTTAATTGTATTTTCTAATTCTTTTTCTTCAATTTTTCCGGCTGTAATTTTTATGCCGACATCATTTCTTTTTAAATAGGCATTATAAATGCCATCAGCTAGCGTTATAACAATATTTTTATCGTTAATAACACTTTTCTTATAAGATTCATTGTTTAAAAAACTATCAATCTCATCTGATTTTTTGGTAGTAGCTATCATTATAAATCGTTCAAAGCTATTTTCAAAATAATATGTGTTTTCATCGTTTATGATTTCGCCTGTTTCGGAATTTTTTTCAATGGAAAAATCATCTTTTGGATAAAGTACCATATCCTGAGGAACAATCACAGTTTCTGTAAGAGAAAATCCCACATAACTCTCGTAATCTTCTTTTGACATTTCTTCATATATACTATGATTAATTATTTCTTCCTCGTTTTGAGAAGCTATAATCGGAAGTGACCTTGAATGTATGGAGTTATCAGTTTCCATGTGATTGATATTAAATAAAACTGTTACTGGTTTTTGTTTTTCTTTAGTTTTTTCTAAAGTATCTTCTGTAATTTTTTTATCGTTGTTTACAGGAACTTTATTTTTTTCTTCAACATCATTTTTTACGATTTCTTTTTCTACTTTTTCTTCTTTTTCTGCGTTTATATTTTCACTAACCACAATTTTGTCATTTTCTTTTTGTACAAAAGAAGTATTGTTTGTTATGTTTTGTGGTTTTAAAGCGTTATATGCTGACAGGGAAGTAACAAAGAGAAGAACAGCAGCCGCTGCATATAAGTACGGATAAAAGCTGATTTTTGTTTTACTTTTATTTTTCTTTTCTAATTCATAATCAGCTGTGGCAATAACTTTTTGAAAGAGCTCCTTATCAGGAACGATTTTATTATGAGCTTTTTTATAATTATCTTTAAACATCTGAAAAACCTTCCTTCAATTTAGATTTTAAAAGCTCTCTGCCTCTGTGGAGTTGGGATTTTACTGTTGATTGTTTTATCTTTAAGTATTCTGCTATCTGGCTGACGGATAAATCTTCGTAGTAAAAAAGGTGAATAACAGTTCTGTATTTTACAGGAAGCTCTGCTACTGCATAGTAGACATCGCTTTCTTCTTTTGTTTCAAAAACAATATCCTCACTAAGAGGCTCTGTTTTTTTGAACCATGAATTGTTAAAAACATTTTTACTGCAATTTATTGTTACTCTTATCAGCCAGGCTTTTGCATGTTCTTCATCATTGAAGGGTTTGTCCGTCTTTACAAAACGAAGGAATACCTCCTGAACAACATCATCAGCGTGGTGTTTGTCTTTTGTTTGTGATAAGGCAAGGTGATAAACCATATCAAAGTATTTTTCAATTATTGTATGCTCCCAAACGCCTGCGCAGTTCGTTTCGTGCATTCCAATTTACCCTCCTCTCATACATAACACTTTTTAAAATACAAAAAGGTTGCAAAAAAGTGTAAAAAAAATAAAAAAAATAAAATTTTTTTAAAAAAGCTCCAAAACTCGCTGTTTTTGAGGGTTTTGGAGCTTAAAATTTTTATAAAATTATTGAATTTTGTTTTCTCTGTAACGGTATTTTCCCATTCCTACATAATTTTCTTCTCTTGTAACTTCATTTTTTAAGTCGCAGGGGAGAAGTGCAATTTCAAGGACCTGTGAAAAATCACTCACACACATAAAATTCAAATCTTTTCTGATTTCCATAGGAATATCTTCAATATCTTTTTCGTTGTCTTTCGGAATTATAATGTCGTATATTCCTGCTCTGTGTGCAGAAATAGATTTTTCCTTAAGACCACCAATAGGAAGAACCTTACCTCTTATGGAAATTTCACCTGTCATTGCAACATCGCATCTG
Source organism: Clostridia bacterium (assembly GCA_045661305.1). Lineage (GTDB taxonomy): Bacteria > Bacillota > Clostridia > UMGS1840 > UMGS1840 > UMGS1840. The sequence continues at coordinate 90,074 of JAZRFJ010000009.1, forward strand.
ATTTTTCTGTTTGTAAGTGCAGAAGTAACGGCAAGTGCTATTGTTATTCCGGCTGATGGTCCGTCTTTAGGTGTTGCTCCGTCAGGGAAGTGAATAAAAATATCTTTCTTTTTATAAAAATCATTTTCAATATTTAAAAGAGGCGCAATAGTTCTTATATGTGTAACAGCAATTTTGGTAGATTCTTTCATAACATCTCCCAAGCTTCCTGTTGCTTCAATTTTACCGCTTCCGTCAACACATACAGCCTCGCAAAAAAGTGTATCACCGCCTGCACTTGTCCACGCAAGCCCCATAGCCGCACCAACTTGTGGAAATTCAAATTTATTTTCGGTAAGATATTTTTTCTTTCCTAAAAATTTTTCTAAATTATCCTTGGTTACTTTAATAGGTTTATTATTTAAAATATAATCCTTTTCACATTTTCTTATGAGATTGATTATTGTTCTTTCTAAATTTCTGACACCTGCTTCACGGACATAAAAATCAATTATAGAATATATAGCACTCTCATCAATCGAAATCTGTTTTTTTGTAATCTTGTGAGTTTTATATTGTTTCTTTAAAAGATGGTCCTGTGCAATCCTGAATTTTTCGTATCTTGTGTAGCCTGAAAGATTAATAATTTCCATTCTGTCACGAAGCGGAGCAGGAATTGTATCAGCGTTGTTTGCCGTTGTAATAAAAAGAACTTCCGACAAATCAAAAGGAACATCTAAATAGTGGTCTGTGAAAGTAGTGTTCTGCTCTTTATCAAGTGCTTCTAAAAGTGCACTTGCAGGGTCTCCCTTATAATTTGAGCCGAGTTTATCAATTTCATCAAGCAAAATAAGAGGATTTTTAACCTTTGATGCTCTTACGGCACTCATAAGACTTCCCATCATAGAGCCTACATAGGTTTTTCTGTGCCCTCGTATTGAGGCTTCATCAGAAACGCCTCCCAAAGACATCCTCTGATAATTTCTTCCAAGTGCTTTTGCAATAGAACGGGCTATTGAGGTTTTTCCTACACCCGGAGGTCCTATAAGACAAAGTATCTGTGAATGAATTTCGGGATTTATTTGCTTTGCAGATAAATACTCAATAAGCTTTTCTTTAACATCCATAAGTCCGTAATGGTCACTATCAAGAATTTTCATACATTTTTTAATATCAACCTTTTCAACTGTTCTTTTAGACCAGGGAAGGTCAAAAACAGTATCAAGATATGACCTTAAAACAGATGCTTCTTGTGAATAAGCAGGGAGATGTGAAAAACGGTTTATTTCCTTTTGAATTTTTTCTTTTGTTTCCTCTGAAACTGTAAGTGCACTGAGTTTTCTTTCGTATTCTTCCGAAAGCGATTGTATATCATCACCCTCACCGAGTTCCTCGTTTATGATTTTTAGTTGTTCACGAAGATAATAATCACGGTGGTTTTTATCCATACTTTCTTTTACTTTGTTCTGAATGTCAATTTCAATTTTTAAAAGTTCAATTTCATTTGAAAGAATTTTCAAAAGCTCATTAAGTCTTTTTTTAGGGTCGGTTATCTCTAAAAGATATTCTTTATCATCGTAGTCAAGAAGCATGCTTCCGGCTATTGTATCGGTTAAAATATCAACATCATCAAGCGGAGCAACTCTGTGCATAACCTCAGGTGAAATTCTTCCGATAATATGAAAGTACTCTGCATATAAATCTTTTAAAGAACGGATTTGTGCTTCAAGCTTTTTTGTCTTTTTATAAGTGTAAACCTGTTTTTTTATTTCTGCATTTGTAAAAAGTATGCCGTTTTGCTCAAAAATGCACTTGCTTTCGCCTCGCACTTGTGCATCTACAAGAACTCTTACGCAATCGTTAGGAAGCTTCATAAGCTGTTTCACATTTGCTATTGTTCCTGTTTTGTAAAAATCTTCTTCCTTTGGTTTTTCTGTTGACGGGTCTATCTGTGTAAGAAGAAGTATCGGAACATTGTGTGAAATTGCATATTCAACTGCTTTAACTGAAAATTTTCTTTGTGCGTCAAGATGCATAGTTGTATGCGGAAATATTGCAAGTCCTCTGAGTGGAAGAACTGGTATAGTTACTGTTTTTATTTCTTCTGTAGTTTCAGGAGTATTGTTTTTCTTTTCTGTCATGGTTTTTCCTCCTTTATTGTATAATGTGAAATTAATTTTCATATATATTTATTGTGATTATAGAAATGAATATAAAATATATATGATTAACACATATCATTTTTATTATACAACAAATTTATGTCAAAAGTCAAGCGTATATGAAAAAAAGGTGGTAGTATGAAAAGAAAAATTCTGTCATTTCCGATGTTTTTTACATTATTTTACTTTTTTCTTACTTTAATTACTTGTGCATGTGGTTTTCTGGGAGAAAATTATTCATCTTCGAAAAATGAAGATAAGGAAGCTGTCAAAACTGATGAAGAAAATTTTGTAAATATTCTTATCGGAAACGATGTAAAAAAGCTTTCTCTTAAGGAATATCTATATGGAGTTGTATCTGCAGAAATGCCTGCAAGCTTTGAAGAAGAAGCACTAAAGGCACAGGCGGTTGCTGCAAGAACGGAAGCAGTAAAGAAAAAATCTTTTGAAAATAAAGACCATAAAAATGCAGATGTATGTGATAATCCGTCACATTGTCAGGCATATTATTCCGAAAATGATTTGAAAGAAAAATACGGTGAAAAGTGGTTAGGTGAGGATTATTTAAAAATTAAAAAATCTGTTGATGAAACAAGCGGAATAATTGCAACATATAATAATGAGCCTATAAGTGCTGTTTTTCATTCAACTTCAAGCGGAGTAACAGAAAACAGTAAAGATGTATGGGGCGGTGATATGCCTTATCTCGTATCAGTAAAATCCGAGGGAGAGGAAGAATCTCCAAGATTTATAGAGGAGAGAGAATTTTCATTTTCGGATTTTAAAAATTTAATTTCAAAATCTAAAAATATCACTTTTTCCGATAATCCAAAAAACTGGATTACAAATATCAAAAAAAATGAAAGTGGTAGCGTAAATACATTAAATATATGCGGTACTGAGTTTAAAGGGACAGAGATAAGAAATATTCTTTCTCTGCGTTCAACAAATTTTGAAATATCAATAACTGATAAAATTATTTTTAAAACAAAAGGAAACGGTCATGGTGTTGGTATGAGTCAGTACGGTGCAAACTATATGGCAAAAAAAGGTTACGGATATGAAGATATTTTAAAAAAGTATTATACAGGAATTACAATAAAGAAAATGGATGAATAAATTTGTAAAAAATTGATAATACTTCTATTAAATGAGTTTAAAAGGAGATATTGTCATGAAAAAAAATAAACTACTTACAATAGCGTGCTTGTGCAGTGTTGCCTGTGCATTTACACTTGTTTCCGTTAATACAGTAAAAAACACAAAGCTAAAACAGGAAGCAATAAGAACAAATGAACAGATTAGTGCAAAATATGAGCTTAATAAACAAATAAAAGAAAAAAGTACAAAAAGTGAAACTGTTTTGGAAAATGTAAATACTGATGTATCTTTAAATGATACTAAAAAAGAGGAAATAGTAATTAAGGATGTATCTGTTCCTGTAAAAAGCGGGAAAATAATAGCAGAATTTACTGATACTGTTCTTGTTTTTAACGAAATGTACGGTGATTACAGAACACATAACGGTGTTGACATTTTGGCACCTTTAAATTCACCGGTACTTGCTGTTAAAAAGGGAATAATTACAAAAAATGAATTTGACTATGAAGAGGGATATATAGTTGAAATTGAGCATGATGACGGTGTAGTTAGCGTATATAAAAATTTAGATAGCGATAAAATTGTAAAAGTAGGACAGGTAGTAAATGCAGGAGATACAATAGGAACGATAGGAAAAAGCGGTGTCTTTGAAGCAAATTTAGAACCACATCTTCATTTTGAAGTAAGAGAGGAAAATATAGAAATAAATCCTGTGGAATATACGAAGATAACTGAATAAATAAAATGTCTGCAGTTTTATAAGTTAGCTTGCTTGTAAAAATGCAGACTTTTTACATAAAATTTGATTACTAATCACAAACAAAACACATTTGTGTATTATATTATAAATGAAAATTATGGAACAGGGGTATGAAAATGAAAATTTTAAGTAAGATGAAATCAAAAAAGCTACTAATAATTTTAGCAATAATCATAGTTGTTCTTATTGCTATTTCGCTATTTTTACCAAAAAAGAATAATATGGCTAAAAATATGATGGCTTCTGCAACAGAGGTTACAGTTCAAAAAAGAGATATTCAGACTTACATAACAGGAACTGCAACAATTCAGCCAAAAAATTCATATTCAATTATTTCACTTGTTAAAGGTGATGTAATCAGTGATTATTTTGAAGAAGGCGACATTGTTGAGAAAGACGAAATATTATATCAGGTTGATTCAAAGGATATTGAAAAAAATATAGAGAGTGCCGAAATATCATTACAAAAAACACAAAATTCTTATAATGAAACTGTTAAATCAAAAAATAATCTCAATGTAACAAGTGATATTTCAGGTGCTGTAACAAAGGTAAATGTGAAAAAAGGCGATAATGTAAATAATGGTACTGTTATTGCTGAGGTGAACGATAATTCAAGACTAAAGATAAAAATACCTTTTAATGATAACGATGCAAATTATATTTCAGTTGGAGATAGGGCAATTTTAAATGTTGTGGGAACAGGCAATGAAATTGAAGGTGTTGTTTCTGAAATTGCATCAGCAAGCTACATAAAAACAGGCCATATGATGGTAAGAGATGTTACAATCACAGTATATAATCCTATGGCTCTCACAACTACTGATAAAGCAACTGCTATAATAGGTGATTATGCTTGTAACGACGCAGGGACTTTCCAGTATTACGAAACTTCAGCAATTATTGCAAAAACTTCAGGAAAGGTTGAAAAGCTTAATATTTCTGAGGGTTCAACTGTAAGAAACGGACAGATTGTCGCTGTACTTTCTTCCGATTCAATAGAAACCTCTATGTCAAACGCAACACTTAATTTAAAAGATTCAAAGCTTTCTTTGGAAAAGATGAAAGATAATCTTGAGGATTACAGCATTAAAGCACCAATTTCAGGTACAGTTGTAAGAAAAAATGTAAAAGCAGGGGATAAGATTGATAATACAAATGCCTCAACCGAGCTTGCAGTTATATATGATATGTCACTCTTAAAATTTGAAATGAGCGTTGATGAGCTTGACATTAATAAAGTTGAAGTAGGACAGAGTGTTACTGTTACTGCCGATGCTTTAAACGGAAAAGCTTATAAAGGTACAATAACTAATGTTAGTATAAACGGAACAACCTCAAATGGTGTAACAACATACCCTATTACTGTTGAAATAACTGAATTTGATGATGATTTACTGCCCGGAATGAATATAGACGCAACGATTGTTATTTCAGAAGTAAAAGATGTTTTAGCTGTTCCTGTGGGTGCTGTAAACAGAGGAAACAGAGTTTATGTAAAGGGCGAAAAAGAAAACGATAAAGATATGGCTCCTGAAGGCTTCAAAACTGTTGAAGTGGAAACCGGTATATCAAACGATAATTTTATAGAAATCAAAAAGGGACTTACAGAAGGCGATGTTGTATATGCACTTAGTGTTTCTCAAAATGGTGGAATGCAAATGATGCCCGGAATGATGGGTGGCATGGGCGGAATGAATGGCATGAGTGGGATGAGATCTCCTCACGGAAATATGGGAAGTATGGGCGGAAGATAACGCTTAATATTTTAATGAAAGGTAGAAATAATGACTCCGATTATTGAATTTGAAAATATATATAAAATTTATCATATGGGTGATTCCGATGTTCATGCTGTTGACGGAATAAGTTTCAAAATATATGAGGGTGAATTTGTTGCAATTATCGGTCAATCCGGAAGCGGAAAAACAACATGTATGAATATAATAGGCTGTCTTGATGTTCCTACAAGCGGAAAATATTATTTACAGGGCAAAGATGTAAGTACATTAAAAGACGACGAACAAGCACAGATAAGAAATGAAACGCTTGGTTTTATATTTCAGCAATACAATTTGTTGCCGAAATTAAATGTGCTTGATAATGTAAAATTACCGCTTATGTACAGAGGAATTAAAGAAAGCGAACAAAATGAAAAGGCTATGAAAGCACTCGAAAGAGTTGGACTTTCAGATAAATGTAAGAACAAACCATCACAGTTATCCGGCGGACAGCAACAAAGAGTTTCTATTGCAAGAGCATTAGCAGGCGACCCGTTTGTTATTCTGGCAGATGAGCCGACAGGAGCATTAGACTCGAATACAAGCCGTGAGGTAATTGAATTTTTACAGGAATTGAATAAACAGGGAAATACCATTGTTCTTATTACACACGATAATTTTATTGCTGCAAAGGCAAAAAGAGTTATAAGAATTTCTGACGGAAAAGCTATTTACGACGGTATTCCTGAAAACGATACTATTATTAAAAAGACAGTTTTTACATCTTTTGAAGAAAGAGATGGTGAAAAATATGAAAATTAAAAAATCTTTTGAGCTTGCAATCGGAAGCATCATCTCAAATAAAATGAGGTCTTTTTTAACGATGCTTGGAATTATAATCGGTGTTGGTGCTGTTATTATTCTTGTAAGCGTTATGGATGGTGTAACAGGGCAGGTTACAGATATTTTTGAGAGCATGGGTACAAACAATATGACAGTAAATATCGTTCCGAGAGGTGGAAACAGAATAGTCGAGGCAGACGATTTGTACGAGCTTACGGAAAAATATCCAAATATTGTAAAATATGTTACTCCGAATGTTTCACTTCAAAGATGTAATGTTAAATCAAGAGAAAGTAACGAATCTCTTGAGCGTACAACTGTTACAGGTGTTGGAGAAGATTATGATAAGATATCGAGCCTTGAAGTGCAATCAGGTAGGTTTCTTCAGTACACTGATATGTCACAGCGAAGTAAGGTTGCAGTTATAGGCTCATATGTTGCAAAAGAGCTTTACGGTGGAGTAAATAATTCAATAGGTCAGACTATAAAGCTCAACGGCGAGCCGTTTTCTGTTGTTGGTGTTTTGGAAGAAAAGGCAGACAGTGAAGAGGGAAGTACAGACGACCGTGTGTATATTCCGTATTCAAGAGCAACAAAAATGTCCTGGATGTCAACTATAACAAGCTATACGATTTCAGCAGCTTCGGAGGATGCTGTTGAAGCATGCGTCAAGATTGTTGAAAGTAAGCTTTATTCAATATTGCAAAACAGTAATTTTTATACTGTTACTGCTATGAAAGAGGTTTTAGATGAGGTTTCTTCAATAACTGATACATTAAAGATGGCACTTGTTTGCATAGCTGGGATTTCACTTCTTGTAGGCGGTATCGGGATTATGAATATAATGCTCGTAACTGTAACCGAAAGGACAAGAGAAATCGGTATAAGAAAAGCTCTTGGTGCAAAACGCATCAATATACTTCAGCAGTTTGTTATTGAAGCGGGAACTGTAAGCGGACTTGGCGGAATATTGGGAATAATATTCGGATGTGTGGTTTCCTCATTTGTCGGAAAGCTTCTTAATATAACTGTTTTACCATCAGCAAGTGCCGTTATGCTTGCGTTTGGTGTTTCAGTTGCAATAGGTATCGGTTTTGGATATCTTCCTGCAAGCAAAGCATCAAAATTAAATCCTATCGATGCTTTAAGATATGACTAAATAGAAAGGTATATGAAAATATGAAAAAAGTTTTATCATTAGTATTAACTGTTTTAGTAATTTTTTCTGCAAATATTTGTTCATTTGCAGCTGTAAAAAATGAAACTGATGTTATGAAATTACTATCAGAACTTGAGATTATGTCAGGTGACCCTGACGGAAATTTAAGACTTAATGATTATGTTACCCGTGCAGAATTTTCAAAAGTTGCTGTTAATGCATCAAGCTATAAAAATTCTGTTGCAATAGCACTTAGAGTTTCTCCTTTTTCCGATGTAACATATAAGCATTGGGCAGCACCGTATGTTCAGGTTGCTGTTTTGAACGGAATTTGTGAGGGCTATACAGACGCAACCTTTAAACCTGATAATCTTGTTTCTTTTGAAGAAGCTGTCACTATGCTTCTTCGTGTTCTTGGTTATACTGATGCTGATTTTGGAATTTCCTGGCCATACGGACAGGTTGGAATGGCTAACAACTTAGATATAACAAAAAATGTTGATGCAGCTATCGGAGATAAGCTTACAAGAGGACAGGTTGCCACACTTGTTTTCAATGCACTTGATGCTAAGATGAAATCTTCACAATCAAAGCTTATTAGTATTTTTGATTGTACTTTGGTGGAAGATGTAACACTCATTTCTACAAAAAATGAAAACAGCAGTATATCAAGCGGTAAAGTTTATACAACAAACGGATTTTATGATATAAATTCATCTTTTAATTACAGCTATGTAGGAAAAAAAGGAGATTTATATGTAAAAAATGGTGACGATATAATCTGTTTTATTCCTGATGATGAGTCAGGACAAGAGCTTGAAAGCTATAATGTTTATCAGGTTCTTGATAAATCTATTGTAGTATATAATGGAAGTCAGCGAACAGAAATAAATCTTGAAGATTCAACAGTTTTTTATAATGATACCCTAAAAACCACTTTTGCTTCTTTAAAGACGCAGATTGAAATGGGCGATGTTTTATATGTTAAGAGAAATTATGATAATACAATAGATTATGTTTCATATATAAAAGGAAATATTATAGGACCGAAGACTGTTTTAAATCAAAATTGGCTGTATGACTTCACAACTGACGCTTCATCTGTAAAGGTAATGAGAAACGGTGTTTCTGTATCACAATCAGAAATCAAACAGTTTGATGTTGTATATTACTTAAAGGATTTGAATATGGTGCTTGCTTACAGCAATAAAATTACAGGTATATATGAAAATGCAACTCCGAATAAGGATATTCCAAATACTGTTACAGTTTCAGGAAAAAGCTATGTGATTGAAAGCGGTGAAGCATTTAATAAGCTTTCTTCGTTGGGAGAATTTAATTATGGTGACACAGTAACACTTCTTTTAGGAAAAAATAATGAAATTGCAGATGTTATTTCTCCCGATAAGTCCTCGGTTTTAGGGGAAATTGTAGGATATGTAACAGGATGTGGTACAAAGGAAATACAAAAGCCTGATACCACGACCTACACAGGCTATTATATAAAAATTGTTCTTCCTGACGGTAACGAATATGAATATATCACAAATAAAAGCTATGATATGTTAGCTAACTCTATTGTAAAGCTTACTTTTGAAAATGGTATAGCAAGAGCATCATCACTTACAAAAACAACCACTAAATACGGTGATTTTGATTGGGATTCAAAAACTCTCGGAAATTATAAATTATCACAAAATATAAAAATATTAGATGTTGCAACAACTGATAAGTTAAAAAAATCAGCATACATAAGTGTGTTTCCGCAAAGAATTGACGGTTTATCTTTAAATAATAAGGTTTTATATATGAAAAAAAATTCAAATAATGAGATAACCGAGCTTATACTCTCTGATGTGACAGGTGATGCCTATACATATGCACTTGTTACTGATGTTACAAGAAATACAGTTCATCATGAAGATGGAACCACTTCAAAATCAAACTCAACATCAAGCTTTCGCTATAATATAAACGGCTCAGATTACAGTTACAACGGCTCAACTTCTTTTACCGGTATAGCATCAGGTACCCCGATATCTTTACTCTACAATTCAGGCGGTCAATTAGACTATGTAAAGGTACTTTTAAAAGCTGACGGCGTTGTAAAAGAATTAACGCCTACTAAGCTTACAACTTCATCAGCTACATATTCTGTAAGTGATAAGGTTACAGTTTATAAAAGAGATGCCAACTACAATTATACACTTTCAAACCTTTCTGATATAAACACAACTGATTATACAGTTAATGCATATTATGATAAAAGCACAAATAATGGTGGAAGAGTAAGAATAATTGTCGCAATTGTAAAATAATAAAAAGGCTATGCTTGCATAGCTTTTTTGTTATTTGTTATGATACAATTGATGGGTGACAAAAAAAGTGGAAAATGAACTCCAAATATGATATAATGTTTAATAACCACAAAAAACATGTATCAAGAAGGAGACATTTTCCATGAATATTATAGCATCAAATGCCCACTTTC
>JAZRFJ010000010.1:0-1702 GCA_045661305.1 Clostridia bacterium
CAGGTAAAATGAAATTTGCAATATTGGTGTTGAGGAAGGCATCCTTTCCTATTTCACAAAGGCTACTTGGTAAATTGATTTCGGCTATGGAAATGCACTCCATAAAAGCCTCGTCTTCAATCACCTTTAATCCCTCAGGCAAGATAATCGATTTAAGGTTGCGGCAGTTGGCAAAAGCACGGCGCTTTATGCGGGTACAAGCAGGATATATTTCATATCTAACATCATGGCTAAATGATCTGAAAGCCTTTATATCTGCCGAGAACACGGCAAACAAAACAACTTCATCACCATCTTTTGTGTATATAGCGTGGCCATCGGTGAAAATGTGTTCATTCCCTGCTTCCACCTCGATGTTCTGACGAAAATCGTCATAGTTTTCCATAGAGTGAAAACACTTCTGACCTATTTCACGCAGGCTTTTGGGCAGCAAAACCTGAGCAATGGGACATTTGTGGAAAGCAAAGTCGCCTATTTTTTCAAGGCCTGAATTCAAGCTAAGCTCCCGAAGCTCAGTGCAATAAAAGAATGCATGGTCTTCAATAACACGGACATTTTCACCCATGCAGAGCTTTTTTATATGGCGGTTACCGTTAAAGGCATTTTTTCCTATTACAGTAACTTTTTTGCCATCTATGCAGTCGGGGATGCACAGATTTTCGCTGCGGCCCTTGTATGCCGTAATGTGTACAGCACCGTCAACAAGGCTGTATTCAAAATCCATTGTGCTCCCCTCCTTTTTTTGATTATTATACTTTAATTTAAAATAAAATCAATGGATAAGGGCATAAAAAAAGCACCCCTCCACGGAGTGTTGAAAAAGTATATAAAAATGAAGTAAGTCTTAACTGTTGTACCTGTCACATGCAATCAGTTAAGACTTACTTCATTGAATTCTTGATATCTAACATCTTTTGTTTACCTCACATTTCTATATATTTCAGGCAATCGCTTTGCTTTGGAAATCATCGCAAAAGGTTTAATTTCAATTATATATCTCTAAGTGAGACTGTCAGAACCTTGTGTTTTCACTGTCAAAGTTTTTGCCGCAGAGCTTATTGATTAAGCTCTATTTTTTGTACTTACTTGTACATCGGGTATCACCCTTCCTGTGTCTAGAATATAACACCGGAAAGGCTTTTTGTCTATTCCCAAGACTGCCTAAAAAACAGCTTCTGTTTTTGTGCAGAAAACAGATTTCCGCAAAAGGCGGTCATTCTGTATTGACTTTATAGCTGACTGGTAGTAGTCTGAATATGTTGAGGTCTGAATTCAGGCCTCAACTCTTTTTACCCGGAGCTGATCCGGATAATGGTCTTCAAAGGGCAATAAAAAAGCCCGGGCTAAAATATGCCCGAACAGAATCGTCAACTGCGAATGTAGCCTAGTCCATCAAAAAAAAGAAGTAAGTCTTAACTGTTGTACCTGTCACTTGCAATCAGTTAAGACTTACTTCATTGAATTCTTGGTATCTAACATCTTTTGTTTACCTCACAATTCGTATTATTGACTTTTACTTTATTTCCTTCACTCCATTTAAAGCTATCGGTTATAAAGCTCTGTCTTCAAGTTCCTGATTAAAACTTATATATCTTGTCAGGATATTTAACTAAACTTATAATTTTAAACTGCATTTAAAGTTATTATATTTATAAGTTTTAGTTAAGCTAAGTTTTGTTTGAACTTGATTTAGTACTTTTTT
>JAZRFJ010000011.1:0-3901 GCA_045661305.1 Clostridia bacterium
GATGATATGGTTGCACTAAATGCCTGGGATTGGGATTTATCAGCCATTACTTTCGGTACCATTGAATATCTTTATGTGCATGATAATAAAAGCACAAATAATGAACTCAGACTACTTCCCGGACGAAAAATGTATAAAGACTGTTTTTCAGAATGTGATATTAAAGATTGTATTTTGGAAAATCTCTCAGGAATTTATACTTTTAAGCTTTATTGTCAGCCAAATATAGAAAACGCAATAACAAAAGGCTATAATGATACATCAGGCACAGTTGGTAATATTTATAATGTTTGGTTCAAAAACATTGAAATAAATGAAAATAAGCAGAGTGGATTTAATAATTTACCTGTAAATGGTGTTTTTGATATATGTGCAAATTGTCATGATTTGCATTTTGAGGATATAAAAATATTGTATACTAAAGATGCTCTTAAAAGTAAAAATATGAGCTTTGTAAGCGTAGGTCCGTTATCTGCAGTGTGGACAAACGGTTCTGATAATCCGGATGATTGGGGAGAGGTTTTTGCTCCTGATGCAGTATGCCATGTTGAGGATATTTATTTCAAAAATATCTCTTTTAATGATGGAATAGCGGATGAAAAGGAAGATTTAATAAGAGAAGTTAAAATGCAATTAAATCCTGATTATCCAAACACAAAACCAAGGGGCGGAACAGGTTACGGTACAATTGGTAAAATATTGATTTGCAAATGATTGATAAAGGAGACTAAAATGAAAAAATCAATTATCGTGAGAAAAGACTGGCAATTTGGTGATACTATTTATGAGTACATAAAAAATGCAAAATTAGAAGGTTGTGATATATCTCTTACTGATATAAAATTTATGCTTGATGACAAGTGGGAAGAAAATATACATAAGATAAAAGAGATTATTGATAAACATAATCTTGAATGTTTGCAGGTGCATTTACCTTGTCATGATTTGTTTTTGTCTTCGGAAATAATTCCTGATGATATGAAAAAGGCTCTTCTGAATTCAATAAAAGCAATGAAAATTTTGGGTTGTAAGTGGGGCGCATATCATCCGAGAACTTCATTTACTACTAATTATAGTTCAGAAGCTGCAATAAAAGATAATTATAATGAGATAAGTATATATTTAGAGGAAGCAGAAAAATACAATGTTGGTATAGCAATTGAGAATATTCCTATTTTTCCTGATTGTCCACAATATAAATTTTTCTCAGCAAATTATGATGAACTCAATTACCTTGCTGAAAGTTTTAAATCTGATAAAATTGGTATTTGCTGGGATTTTGGACATGCTAATCTTATGCCTGTAAAACAGGAAAAAGCATTTAAAATTTTAGGAGATAAAATAAAAATTGTTCATATGCATAATAATTGCGGATTTCATGATGATCATGTAGTTCCAACATTAGGGACTATAGACTGGAAAAATGTAATGCCCGCACTTAAAAAATGCGGATATAATGGAGCATTTTCTCTTGAAATTGATTATTATAATATGGAAACAGAGCTTAAATCATATTTTATACACGGATATGATGCACTTTGTATGCTTGAAAAGTATTTTAATAATTAATTTAAAATAAATAATGTAAGAGGAGTAAATATGATAGAATGAGGAAATTAAAATTAGAAGAATTAAAAAGTATTACTGTCGGCGATACATATTTATCCAGCGAAAACGGATGTATTTCTTTTCATAGGTTCACAAGGCAACAAGAAGAATTGTACCGGGAGAAAAAATATGACCTTTACAGTAAAGTTTTTTCAAATTCAGGAATCAAACTTATGTTTGAGACGGACAGTGTAAATCTTTTAATGAGTATAAATGTAAAACAAGCATCCTCAAGAAAATATTTTTCTGTCAGTGTTTATTCCGATGATAAGTATATAGGGGCAATAAATAATTTTGACAAGACAAAACTAAATAATCTGACTTTGAAAGCTGAATTTCCGTTAGGAGATTTTTCAAAAGTTTTTAAATTTGAGAAAGGGAAAAAGAAAATTACTGTTTATATGCCCTGGTCAGTTTCTGCTTCAATAAAAGAAATTTCGATTGATGACGATGCGACATTGATTCCAATAAAATGCAATAAAAAAATTCTTATGTTTGGTGATTCAATTACGCAAGGGTATGATGCGTATAATCCAAAAAACACCTATGCTTCGCATATTTGTGAATCATTAAATTTAGAAGGAATTAATAAGGCAATCGGTGGAGACTGTTTTTTTCCTGAACTAGCAAAAATTAAAGAGGAGTTTATTCCTGATTATATTATGGTTTCCTATGGTACAAACGACTGGTATAAAACAAATAGAGAAACCTTTGAAAAGAATTCTAAAGAATTTTTTATTAATTTAACAGAAAACTATCCAACTGTTAAAATTTTTGTTGTTTCTCCGATATGGCGAAAGGAAAGCGAGGAGAAACTTGATGGATGGGATTTTCGTGAAGTATCTGATTATATAAAAGAAATTTCACAGAAAGATGAAAATATTATATTCATTGACGGATTTGATTTTATTCCGCACGAGTGTAAATATTTTGCAGATTTGAGACTTCATCCTAACGATGATGGTTTTTTATGCTATTGTAAAAATCTGTATAATACGATAGAAGAATATTTTTAAAAAGGAATAATCAGGAGGAGAAAATGGAAATAAAAATTTTACAACTAATTGAAGGTGCAAAAAAAGCCAAAGGTATAACTGTTATTATTGATGTGTTCAGAGCATTTTCTGTAGAAGCATATTTTATGGAAAATGGTGCTGATAAAATTATTCCTGTAGGAAGTGTTGAAACAGCTTATAAGCTGAAGAAAGAAAATTCTGAAATAATTTTAGCAGGAGAAAGGCACGGAAAGATTTTGCCTGGATTTGATGTTGGGAACTCACCTTCTGAACTTATAAAAATGGACACTAAGGGTAAAACCGTTGTACATACAACAAGTGCAGGAACACAGGGGATAGCAAATGCACAAAATGCAGCCGAAATCTTGGGCGCAAGTCTTTTAAATGCAAAGGCTACGGCTGAATATATAAAAAGACTTAATCCAGCTAATGTGTCATTGGTTTGTATGGGACTTGAGGCAAAAGAACCAACTGATGAAGATACTTTGTGTGCTGAATACATAAAAAGTATTTTAGAAGGAAGAGAACAAGATATTTCAGAAAAAATTGAAGATTTGAAGTTTACTTCAGGAGCTAAATTCTTTGATAAAGCTCAAAACGATGTATTTCCTGAAAAAGATTTTCATATGTGTACGGAACTCAATAAGTTTAATTTTGTATTAAGACTAAAACAAAATTTTGAAGATTTTAGATATATGGAAAAAGTAATTGTAAAATAAAAGGTGGTTTAAATGAAAACAACAATAATTGTCGTACGGCACGGAAACAGTGTAACGAATGTAACAAATACCTTTGCAGGAAATTGGGATGTAGAATTGACTGAGGCAGGAAAAAAGCAAGCTGAAATGGCAGCTGAATATTTAAAAAAATATAATATTGATAAAATTTATTCAAGTGATTTGATTCGTGCCTATGATACAGCATTATCAATTGCAAAAGTTCATGGTTTAGAAGTAAAGAAAATAAAAGAACTTCGTGAATTGTTTGCAGGAGATTGGGAAAGAAAACCATACTCTGAAATTGAGAATTTATTTCCGGTACAATATGACTTATGGAGAAATGACATCGGTAAATGCGTGCCGGAAAACGGAGAAAAAGTATGCGATTTTTTTGAAAGAATAAAAAATTGCGTATTCAATATTGCAAAGGAAAATGAAGGGAAAACAATTTGTATTGTTACTCACGCAACACCAATTCGTGTTCTTAAAACGGTTTCTATGGGAAAAGAAGTTGAAAAAATGAATACGGTAGAATGGTGTGCAAATGCTTCAATAAGC
>JAZRFJ010000012.1:0-9936 GCA_045661305.1 Clostridia bacterium
GTCATGGGTGGTGTTGTCCTCGATTTCCGTTAGCCGAGCAGAGAGTTCTATATTACACTCATTTACGATTGAAGAAACGGGAATACTGTCTGCATCGGCTGCTTCATCTGAGATAAAAATACCAAAAGGACTTCCGGCAATAGCCGCAACAATGATTATAACGATTAAGATTACCAAAACAACTATAACACCTATCCAACCAAAGGTAGCGAAAAATGCAGTAGCCGCTTTTGATACAGCAGTCGCAATAGTCTTACTGATATTCGCTACTGTTTTAGCTGTTTTTATCGCGACAGCCTTTGCTATTTTAGCCGCCTTTATAGTTGCTTCACTTACGGCTTTTTTCGTAACTTCTTTTTGAGTTTTTACAACTTTCTTGGTTGTTTTAGACGGTTTCTTCTTTGCAGTTTTAGCGATATAGGGACTACCGCTTTTTACAACAGATTTCGGTTTTCCAACAACATTATCACGGGTTTTCAAAGTTTTATTTGAATTTGCCGCATTCCTTTTAACTGAAGCTGCAGTTTCCTTTGATTTCGGTATGTTATTACAAGAAAATTTTATTGTTTCAGCTTGTGTTTTTCGATATTCAGCTTTTGTTTTTAGTTTTTTAGAAACATATTCTTTTCGGACATCTTTAGACGAAACAACAGAATCATAAGAAGGAGCCTTTAACGGCTCCTTACCCTTAACACCTTTTGTCGCATCTTCAGGTGTATGTTGCTTTATATAGTTTTCCTTTGTCTTTACACCGTGAGAAAATTTTTCATTTTGAGATTTTAAATATTCCTCTCTGGTCTTGAGAGTTGCTTTTTCCTGAGCATTGCTTTTAGCTTGTTCTACGGATTTTTGATTTTTGAAAGGTTGTTCGTTGTCGTTGAATTTTTCCTTCGTTTTTGGTGCATTTTCGTCCGTTTTAGGCTCATTTTTAACCGTCTTTGGCTCTTTGTCAGGAGTTTCAGATTCTTCCGGTGTAGGCTCCTTATTTTCCAGAATTTCATTTTCCCGTGTTTTAACCTTTTGTCTGTGTTCCTTTATTTTATTCTGTGCATAAGCTTTACCTTTAAGATAAACTACATTAACAGTTGTATAAGCTGTATTTTCAACACTTTCAGAAGCCTCTGTATCAGCTTTTGGTGGTTCTGAATATACCTTATTTTTTCCAAGTTTTGAATCAACTACTTTTTTAACCAAGATGTCTTTCATAGCAGCCTTAGTATCTTTAACTGTATTTACAACTGTTTCTTTTCTTTTAACTTTAATTTTAGGAATACTTGCAGTTTCTTTAGATTTTGGGGATTGTTTTGTCTTAATATCTTTTTCACTCATAATAAAAAACCTCTATTTCACTTCTCCCGGCTTGGTCGACATGAGCTTATATAGCTCTGTGTCTGTCGGGAACTCATTTACAAACGGAACAATAGAGCCACCTACTTTAATAAGTCCACGTCCGGCTCCTGCATTTGTAATATAGCTCATTTGTGTATCAGAAATATTAAGAAGCTCTGACAAGTCCTTTCTATCAGATGGGGCCTGATTCAGCATCAACAAGAATTCACTATTTGCTAACATTCCTCTTGCAGTTTCGTTATTGAGACAATCCGAGATATTCTGTGTGATTCCTGTTAATAATCCGCCATACTTTCTAAAGCGTTTCCAAGCCTTTAATAAAAAATCTGCACTATACTGATTCTTGAAGAATAAATGAGCTTCATCAATATATACTCTTGTGTATATCCCACGCTTTCTGTTTTCAATAACTCTGTTCATAATATTATCAAGCATAATGAGAAGTCCGATAGATTTCATCTGTTCTCCAAGCTCTAAAATGTCATAGCATACTATTCGTTTGTTGACATCCACATTACTTTGATGAGCAAACGCATCAAGACTTCCCGTTGTAAACATTTCAATACATACTGCAAGGTCGTGAGCTTCGCTTTCAGGCTGATTTAAAAGTTCATCACGAAGCTCAATAAATGTAGGTTCTTTATCAGTTCTGCCATTCATATAGTCTGCAAATACTCTAATGGTACAACGGTCAATAATTGATTTATCCTTTGCTCCTATTCCACCTCCCATACGGGTTGAACCGCTTTTTAAGAGCTCGTCAAAGATAGAGATAAGAAGCTCGGATTTCATCGATACAGGATTGTCGTCATCTGCATCAATGTCTTTATTTATAGACATTGCATTGATGTGGTTTGCTGACGAAACAGAAAGCTTGATGTTTTCACCGCCCAAATTTTTAATAAGCGGAGCATATTCCCGTTCCGGATCAATTACGATAATATCGTCTTTTGAGAATATTGCAGCTAAAGCCATTTCAAGCTTTGAAGCGAATGATTTACCCGAACCTGATACACCAAGCACGAATCCGTTACCATTCAAAAGCAATTTTCGGTTGCACATTAAGAGATTATGGGATATTGCATTGACACCATAATACAGACCGCCATCATCAATAATCTCTTGTGTCTTATATGGCATCAGCACCGCTGTACTTTCTGTAGTAAGAGTTCGCTCTGTTTTTAGCTTCATAAGACCATAAGGAAGGACTGTATTTAAACCATCCTCTTGTTGATACCTGAGTGTTGCAAAATTACAAAGGTGCTTTCTGCCGATGGATAACAGAGTTTCTGTATCGTTGTTAAGCTCATCAAGTGTATCTGCCACATGAACGAGAGTAACGGTTACAAACATCATTCTTTGGTCACGTTCAGTAAGGTCTTTTAAAAATTCTTTTGTTTCGTCTCGTATTTGCTCCAAATCATACGGAATATTTGCAGAAAAGTTATTATTCATATTTTGCTGTCGTTGCCATTTTGCAATTTCTGTTTCTGCTCCTAAAAGCTTTTTCTGAACAATCTTTACCGCTACATCTGTTGGTATTGGTTGAATATCAACACTGAGCATCATACTTCGTGCAAAATCCGTTAGTTCTGAAATCATACTGTCCTTCAAAAACGAAGGGTATTCTTTTAAGAATATTACTCTTGCAAATTTTTCCCCCATCTTGATATGGTCGCTTTTAAACTCAATACTATCAGGACAAATCTTGTCTTTGAATGAGCTTCCTTTTGCCATCTTCTTTTTCATATCAAGATTGAATTCATTTACATCACCATTCCTGAAAAAATCATAAAAAATACGAAGCCTTTCTTTATATCCAAGCTCAGTAATTTTAGATGATAATTTTGCATAGTCGGCAGTTAAGTCATTATTAACACGAGTGAAGAATATTTTTGCTTCTTCAGCATTCTTTTTCTCTGTAGAAATAGTAATAAACTTATCGTGAACTATGTTATTACTGTCTGCCATTTTATCGGAAAAGATTCCCGAAAGTTCATTTGCATATACAGTATAGTCCGCTTCATCATTCGGTATAATAAGACTAGACAACACCTTATGGCTTAACTGTCTGTTAAACACGTTTATCTTTGCCATTGCATCAGTCGGAAATCCATTTATGAGTGCTGAATGCGCAAGAAACATTGATAATTGGTCATCATCGGAGGCAACTGCATAGTTTATATCCGAAAAACGCCATGTCTTTGTATATTTATGCCCACATTTAAAAATTCCGTTCTTATACACCTTATCAATCAGTATTGATTGTTGAACTGATTTGGGAATTCTTCTTTTTTCCTTTTTTTGTTTTCTTCTTCCGAACAGAAACATCCTTTAACACCTCCTTATATTCATCATACAAATAGTTCTCGCTCTTGTATGTGCGAACACCTGAACAGATAAATTCGCTATAAATAAATGCGATTACAAACTGTTCAAAATTCATACCGTTATACCTGAAAAAACCAGCCGCAGCTAATGGTGCTGCACACACAATACAAAGCCAGGACACAGTTTCTTTATCTAAAACATTTTTTAATCCGAAATAGATCCCGACTGCAGCACCAACTGCTCCGAGCGAACAAATAAACTGCCTCATTGAAAGTCCCATAAACAGGCTTTCGTGGTAATCTTTTATTTCTTTGTTTATACGAATTTCCAAAGCTCAAAACCTCCTTATCTTTCAGGCTCGTTTTTATTTGGAGCTTTCGGCTGAATATCCGTAGGCTTTCTACCGTCCTTTGGTTTTATAAAATCAATCTTGTCGCATAACGACATTGTTTGATGTGTAAGAGGTCTTTGCCAAGATTTATGAGTCGGTGCCCACTTAAAGCCATTCTTTTTAAGAACATCTATTTTTTCATCAGACGGTTTTTCCAAAAAGTTAAGCTGAAGTCTGTTATTAGCAAGATTGACTACGGCTTCGCCACCATTAAACTCCCAGCTCTTAAAAACAGTTTCAGGTTTTGTCTGTATTCTTTCAATAACTGCTTTTAGTCTGTCTATTTCTTTGCGGTTATTTGTAAAGAATTGTCCGGGATACGGTGTTGTCTGACCGTCTTTCACTCTTTTATCAAGCTCCATAACTGTCTCATTTGGTACTTCGGGATGACCGAATGTTGTGTTATTCTGCTTAAAATAGTCATTTACTGATTGCATATATTTAAGTCTGTTATCTAACATTTCAATATTTTCCTGAAGCTTTGTTACCACATTATAATCATTACTTTTAATTACATTGTTAAACATAGATTTTATCCTCCTTATGTTCCTAACATTTCTTTAATTATTCTGTCTGAACCCTTAATGAGTCCGACCAATACAAGCATATTAAAAATCGTTTCTCCAATATATTTCCATATCATAGTTACTGTTGTTATGCTCGTATCAAGTGTTGGTGTACTTGAGCTTGAGAAAGCAGTAAAAATTATACACGCAAGTACAATTACTGCACCTTCCAAACATACACCAACATAAGATTTTACAAAGTGTTTTCCCATTTCCGATGTACCTTCTCCGGCAAAAGAAGATAATGGAACTGGAGCAAGCGCCGTGTACATATATAGTCTGAAAAATCTTCCATAAACCGACATTATCATTATAAATGCCATAATTGTTATGAAAAGACTTCCCAGGATTGTAACAAGCCACAATGGAATAGAAGCCCAAAAACCTGCATCTTCAACAGCAGTTTCAATAGCAGACGGAAGTGTTACTGCTGCCGAACCGACACCGCCAAGAGAACCGGCAATTTGAGATACAACACCTCCACATATTTTATAAAGAGCAATCATCAGGTCCATTGCGTATGTTACTGCAACCTTTGCAGCTACAAAACGAATAAAGTGTCTTAGTGCATATTCAGGTCTTTGAAAATCACGGAAGGATGCCGTGCTCTTAAATATGGACATAGCAAAAAAGAGAACTAACAAGCCAAGTCCGATAGCTTGAAGTCCTCCGTTAATTCCTTGAACAACACCCCATACAGTTCCACCCTTAAAGTTTTCGGGTGAAGTTGTTACTAAAGTCCATATTTCTGTCATTTTATCATTCCAAGTAGCAAAAGCATTTTCCAAGTTGGCAACAATCCAATTATCACTCAAAAGTATTCACCTCCTTCAATGGGCAGAGCCACCCTAAAGAGTGGCTCTACAACAAGAAACATTACATAATCATATCGAGTATATCTTTTGCAAATGCAATGATTACACCGCCAAAAAATGTAAGAAAGCCATTAGCTCTCTGCGAAGCATCGTGAGATTTAAGGGATAAACCAATCTGCACAATACCAAACCCAAGCAAAATAAGACCGATTGCTTTTATTGCAGAAAAGATAAAGTCAGACAAGCCATTTATTGTAGCAAGTGGATCTGCTGCAAGAACTGTATTTGTCATTACTGACATTATAATTACAACAATTGTAAGTAGATTTTTTAATTTACGAAGTTTCTCTTTTATTTTTTTAATCTTTATTTTATTCATTTCAGTTACCTCCATTTATTTCTTTTGTTACATCATATTTTTTCATCTTCTGCCCCCAGTTCTATAATTTCAACATTTTCTAAATCTGAAAACGACAAATCTTTTCTTAGATAGTTATTATTTTTATTATGCTTATATGGTGCTGTGCCACCATCGGCTGTAAGCTTAACATTTGGATGCGACATTATATCATACTTCTTATCCATAATAGGCTTTTCACCACGCATAAAAATAAGTGCGTTACTGTTATCCAAAAGCCTTACTTCATCAAGTGTTAAAAGCTCACGACCTGCATTTTGGTAATTGGTATTACTTGAACCGTGTGAGCCTTTTGTAACACCTCTCGACTTTGTATTTATTGTTTCTTTACCAAGCATTTTTGAAATATATTCGTGCGTAGATTGCTCGTTACCGCCGAGATAAAGCATTGTGTCGCAGTTACCGACTAAGCTTTCCCAACTGTCTTTAAAAAGTGCCTTTAACTGTGCCATATTCTGAATAATAATACTCACGAAAATTCTCCTTGAACGCATTGTAGAAACCTTTTTATCAAACTCATCAGGAAGTGCGACATTGGCAAATTCATCAAGTATAAAATGAACCGGAACAGGAAGCTCTCCCGTTTCTTTATGAATTACATCGGCACAGTAATACAACTCTTGAAATGCTTGCGTATAAAGCATTCCAATAATGTAATTAAATGAGCTGTCGCTATCGGGAATAACACAAAAAATTGCTTTTTTCTTTTCTCCCATACTGCCAATATTAAGATTATCATAAGATGTTATTCTTGCGATTTCCGGAAGATTAAATGCAGCAAGTCTTACTGCCGCAGAAATAAGAATTGATTTTGCAGTTTTACCTGCTGCCTGTTTGAAAATTTTGTATTGTTTCAAAGCGATATGATTAGGATTTTCTTCTTCCAGTCCCTGAAAAATAATATCCATAGGTGATTGGTAATCTTCATCATCTTCCATAGCTGCCGAATTTTCAATTAAAAACATAAGTGTTTCAAAATTTTGTTCTTCCGGTGGAGCTTCATGCAGTAAATAAAGCATAAGTGCTGAATCAAGTGCTATTTCCGCTTTCTCCCAAAACGGATCATTCTGTGATGAATTTTTAGGTGTAGTATTTTGGATAAGATTAGTTATAAGACTCACAACGTCTTTATCAGTACGGATATATGAAAACGGATTATAACCATCAGAATTTTCGGGGTTTATAAGATTAAAAACTTTTACATCATATCCTTTTTCCAATAATAGAAGTGCAGTAGATCGAAGAAGTTCGCCCTTAGGATCAGCAATTACAAATGATGTATTACATTGCATTATATTTGGTTTTGCATAAAATCGTGTCTTACCTGCACCCGAACCACCAACGACAAGAACATTATGATTTCGTCTATGTTTTTTACCGTTAAGTCCCAATCTCATATTTTGCGAAAAAATTAGATTTCTGCTTATATCCCGTCTGTCTTCGTATCTTCTTACAATCTGAGATACAACACCCCATTTTGCTGAACCGTGTTCTTCTCCCAATCTGTAATTCTCTCTTGAAGAAAAATATACACCTATCCCCATTATATAGAAGAATAAAAAAACGAGTACGGTCTTCAGACTATACTCATTAAAGGTTATCTGCATTGGATTTTCAAGTGCTATTGTAATTCTCTCTAAAAGTTCAAAAAGATTGTTTCCTTCCCGATAACACCCTGAAATAATTAGCGCAAGCCATACAACTACGGGCGAAAGACATATAAATAAAATTATAAGAGTTTTAGTTTCGTTTTGTCTGTTCAACATAACCACCTCCTAAAATCGAAAAGAGAGTGATCTTTTTAACCACTCCCAAATCAAAATACTTATTTAACTACATAAACATAACAAAATATATCGGTAAATATGTGATTTTACCTTTATGTGTTATTTCTCTTTCGTTGGATAACACAATAGCTTTGTTTATGTTATACGATTCATTTGAAACAAAATTATTAAGTGCACTGTGAATTGTATAATCTTTACCGGATTTAACTTCAATAGGAACAACAGATAATTCATCATAATCGTCTATAAGGTAATCAACTTCCCCCTTATTTCTATTATCGTAATAGTAAAGCTTATGTCCGTGTGCTTTTAATTCAGAAGCAACAACAGATTCATATACCGTTCCTAAATTTATACTCTTTTCAGAATCAAGAACTGCCCGTATATTATGCTTATATAAAATATTTGTAAGAATACCTACATCATTTAAGTATAACTTCAACAAATTTTTTCCGCTTGATTCAATAAGCGGAAATGTCGGAGTTGAAATTGCTTTTACCTCAAGTGCAATACCTGCACTAATTAAATAGTCAAACTCATCTTCGTAATCAGAAAATCTCTTGCCTTTTATACCCTCAATGTTTTGAATTACCACTCGTTTCTTCTTGTTTTCAAGGTTTGACGGGATTTGGTCATATATTCTTCGTATTTTAAGCTTTCTTTCACTATCATACTTTGAAGCATCAGCCCCATAATATCCGTGAATTTCATTTTGTATAGTTCTTACATTTACAATATTCTTGTCTTTAATATAATTATTTACCGCATCAGGAAGTCCGCCTACAAGCAAATATTTCTTAAATAAATCAAGCACCTTTTCATGCGTAGTTTCATCCAGGCTTTCTTGTTTTTTAAATTTGCTTTTTAACGCATTTATAGAAAATGAATTGAATCCCTGACTTATAAGAAACTCCTCGAAATCAAGTGGGTACATCTGTTTTCTTTCTATACTCCCAATGGGAATAGATGTTGTTTCATTGAGTGTTACACCGAGAAGCGAACCGCTTGCAATATAATTGAACTTATCATCATCCTTCAAAAATTTTAGCATAGTAATCAAATGCGGATAAACTTGAATTTCATCAAGGAAAATAAGAGTACTGTCTTTATCTTTCATCTTACCTCCGGCAAGCATACTAACCTGCAAGTAAAAATCTTCAACAGTTTTAACATTTGCAAACAGCTTAGGGCCATCAAAATCCTGAACCATATTAATTTCAATATAATTCTCAAACATCTTTTTTCCAACATAACGAATAATATAGGTTTTTCCGATTTGTCTTGCTCCCTCAATTAAGAGAATCTTATTTGAATCTGAATTAAAATACTCATCAATATATGTTTGAATTTTTCTGAATAACATAAAGAAACCCCTCCGTTTCACACTTTTCAATATGGTTTCAAAGTAATTTTATACACTTTTCAATATTAATATACCATATTTTTTTACACTTGTCAATGTGTTTTGATAAAAACAAAGGGGTTTTCTTTGAATTAATTATTAAATTTCTGATTATAAATCTTCATCAGTTGTTCAAGTCTTTTATTTCTCTCAATCCATAAATCTGTTACAGGAGCAATAAGTGTTTCATCTTTGGCAGTCTGTATTACTACATAATTGCCGATAACTTCTCTTGCAACGATACTACTTTCAATCTGCTTTTTGGATAAGCTGTCTTTGATTTTCCATTTTGCCCACACAACAGTATTTTCATCAAGTGTGATTTCGGTCAATCTTTCGACTTCCTCTCTCGGAGAAGAATACCATCCTTCAAATTCGCATCCCTCTTTTGTCGGAATATATTCGTTAAGGTTGACTTTTGTGCCACGAGGAAGTTTTAAAGGTTTAAAAGTTGAACCACCGTCTGTTGCGAAGAATAAGTATCTGTTTGCATATACAATGTTGTAATATCCGATTGGTAATCCTTCCCTGTTACAGTTTGCTGATACTGTTGCTCCAAAAAGACTTAAAACCACCATTACTAAACATAAAATTTTCTTTGCCATAATTGTTTCCTCCTTAAAAAATTGGTTTGTTCTCTTATTTCATTATATCAACTTTTTTCAACAAGCACAAAAAATTTTAGGAGAAAAAATTTTTTTTGGCAGCTTTTAGAGGACAATTGAGGTTAAGCGTAAAATTTACGCTTAACCTCAAGCTGGATGTATACTAAAAAAGTAGACAGAAAAAAGGAAGTATGATATAATAGTAGACAGGAAAGGGGAAATAAAAATGAATAATAAAACAAAATACACACCTGAATTCAAAAAAACAATA
>JAZRFJ010000013.1:0-59718 GCA_045661305.1 Clostridia bacterium
CAAGAGGAAAGAGCGGTTCAAGTGATGCAAGTGCTGAGTTTATGGCAAAAATTCGTGGGATTTTTGAGGATAATGAAGTTGTTTGGCAAACCGGAGAACTTGGAAGAATTGACATTGGCGGTGGTGGAACAATAGCACAGTTCGTAGCAAATCTCGATGTTGACGTGATTGATTGCGGCGTTGCTCTCCTTGGTATGCACGCTCCAAATGAAATTGCCGGAAAGTTCGATATATATATGGCATATAAGGGTTACAAGGCTTTTATGAACAGTTAGGAATAGAAAAGAGAAAGGCTGCATATAATAAATGTATGCAGCCCTTTTGGGAAAAATATTTATATAAATTTTCTTATTCCCCTTGACAAAAGAGTATAAGTGTGGTATTATAACACAGTTAGCAGTGATGACGTGCCGGAGTGGCGGAACTGGCAGACGCCCAGGACTTAAAATCCTGTGGGATTAATTTCCCGTACCGGTTCGATTCCGGTTTCCGGCACCAATCATGCTCAACCCTAACTAAATAACGCGGGGTGGAGCAGCCTGGTAGCTCGTCGGGCTCATAACCCGAAGGTCAGTGGTTCAAATCCGCTCCCCGCAACCAAAAAAAGCATCGACAAAGTCGGTGCTTTTTTCATTAGTGGAAAAGTACAGAAGTATGGAGACCGACGAGCGTGGCTCGTTGGGCAATTTTTCCGAGTGCTGCAAGGCAGAAGAAACGAGGGAAAATTGGTGCAGCGGTCAAAATCGAAAGCGACAAAGGAGCGGGCAGAGATTTTGGGCACCGCAAACCGGCACGAAGTGATAAGTCGAAGGTCAGTGGTTCAAATCCGCTCCCCGCAACCAGAAAAAAAGACAGATTTCGACAAAGAAATCTGTCTTTTTTCATCGATATAAATCTCTGCCGAGATTTTCGATATGTCATGAATGACTCGATATGTGCTGACGCACTCGATATGTTGCCTTACGGCAACGAGATTTAATACGAGCTTGCGAGTATCAAGGTTCTCCGAAATACTCGCAATTTTAATTGCGTAAGTATTTCGTGAGGTTCTTATTACCTATTCACTATTCACTAAAAACCTTGTCGATTTTTGGAAAGTAATATTTAATAGTGAATAAGGAAGAAGTTAAGGTTGCTTTGCAGCTGATATTACTTCCAGTCTTCCCACTTGTATTCATAACCTTTGTTATCAAGCCAGTAGTTATGTGTAATTGTTGCCTCCAATACTGTTACATAGTACCATTTATCTTCATAAAGGTCATTGTATGGATTGAATTCAAGCGATTTAACATAACTTTCCAGAGGCTTTCTGCCGAGCAATTTATTTATAACTGTCATTACCTCTGCACGAGTTATGTTATTTTCGGGCTTATATGTCTTATCAGGATAACCTTCGATAAGTCCGTTGCTTGTAAGAGCAAGGATTTCATCATAAGCCCAATGTGTTCCATCAATGTCCGTAAACGGATTTTCGATATTAGCCTTTTTGATTTTGGTAAATCTAAATATAAGTGCCGCAAATTCTGCCCTCGACAAATTTCTCGAAGGCTTAAATTCTCCATCAGGATAACCGTAAACAATTTCTTTATCTGCCATATACTCAATATCATGAGTTGACCAACGGCTAACTTCAATATCGGGGAATATATCGCCTGTTGCTACAAACGGTTTTTCGTACTCATGATTTGTTATGCGGTAAAGAATTGATGTAATTTCTTCACGAGTTATATTACCTTCAGGCTGAACACTGCCATCAGGATAGCCGTTAATATATCCTATATGTGTCGGGTGTTCATTACCAAAAATATCCTTAGTATATTTTCTAGTTTTATCAATGGTGGAACCGCCGCCTCCACCACCACCGCCGGTGTGAACAGTTGTAGGAATTGTGTATTTGTAGGTGCCAACTTCGCCATATACACCATGCCAGCATCCGGGCTTGTTAGGCACTTTACATTCAACACATTTTCCGCAAACACTGTAATATACGGCTTTAACAGTTGTTGCTGCATCTAAAGATAATTCTTCACCATTGTATGCAATACGCTTTGAGTTTTGTTCATCTGCCGGGTTGCTTCCATCAAGAGTATAATACAGAATAATGTTTTCATCCGCAGGATAATCATTGATAAATGTATATTTTGTTCCTTTCGGAAACTCAACTTTTCCGCTTGCTTCAAGAGATGTAGTAGGAACAGCTAAGTGTACAAAGTCAATTTCAAACAAACCGTCGCTACCTTCTATTTTGCCATTTTCATCTTCGAGCCAAGCTACAATTGTAATATTGTCCATGAGTGCTGTAGGAATAATAGGATGTGTTACATCATAAATCGCTGTATTAGTAGTTATTGTCTGACCATCCGATTTTTTTGTATATTTTGTATATGTGTAATAATAGTGAATATCTGCTGTCTTATTCTGTGAAAGCAACTTTATACCCTCAGCATAATCACCTGTTCCAAGCAGATATGCACTGATTCGCTCTACATCATACGGATATGCAATATACACACTTCCACTTACCGCACTACCTGATTCTATGATGTAGTAATGAATTGTGTTGGCACTTACTCTTTTTGTATCTTCATTTAAGACATACGCCTTAAATGACATTGTGTGAGTGATAGAACGCTCCTGACCGGTATATTTAAAATCTTTAGCATCACCATTCTGTCTGTACCAAATGCTGTAATTCTTGTCGGACGGAGCATTATCGTTAAGTCTGATAGTTGTTGTTTTGCTATCGCTTGCAAGATATGTACCTGAAGGAAGTTCGATAATCGGTGCAAGGGGAACAAAATTGTACACATAACTTACAACAGAACTGTAATTGCCATCCTTTTCATAACGAAGCTGGAGTATTGTATCCTGTTTGAATAACAATCCGCTTCCCTCGGTATAGTCTTCCCAAGAACCTTCGTTGTCAATTCTATACTGAATTTTTCCGCCACTGTTCAAAGAATAAAGCATTACCTTTAAAATGTTGTTATTATCATCAATTTTTATTTCTTCATATATTCCTGTTTCTTTATCTGCATAAGGCGGTGCAAGGACTGTGCTACTCGATGTAGCGTATGTGTATCTGTTCATATCACTTTCTACACCGTCAAGCATAGATGAAATCTCTAATGTTACACTTTCAGAATTGGTTGTCGTGCTTGTATCGCCAAGCTGCTTTGTACATTCTTCATCACGATATGCCATACCTGTTTGGGTGACAATATAAAATCTCTCATCATCTAAATTAACAAATTCATTTGTAAATCCGCCGATTTCATATTTTACTGTGCTTCCTTTAACTGCATCCACAGGAACAACAGGTAATTTATTTCCGCTGATTGTTGCTGAAGGAGCAGCCTTCGGTGCTTCAGGTGTTATCACATAAGAGAATATACCTACATCACTTTTTACTCCAAATGCATTAACTGCAACCGCTTTAATAACGGTGGCTCCCTTTATATCAATAAATGAGCTGCCATCATACAAATATGTCCCATCTGTATTGGGGATAGGATCAGGACAAAGTCCACCATCATAACTAATTGTGTAGTAAATTTGTGTTCCCTTAGGAACAGGCATGAACTGAGTAGAATATTTTTCTCCACCAATTTTATGTGTATAATAGCCTGGTAAAAGTGTAGTAAGCGGTTTAACAGGTTTTAATGTTACAATATCGTATGAATGCTTAACAACACTTGAATAGCTTTCGTTATCCTTTAATACTACCGCAATTACAACAGTGTATTTTGTAATATCTATAACTGCTGTATCAGATGTGTCGTTGGCAAGGATACGAGTATTGCTTGTTATCGGGTCTGTTCCGTCAAGCGTATAATAAAGCTTAAATCTGCTTGTTGTGCTTTCTGTACTCTCAGGAGTGTAAACAGTAATTTTATTTGCATTTGTAAACTGTGTACTTTCCGGAGCAAATTCAGGCGGTAAAGGTTTTATTTTGTATGTAAATGTGTACGGTTCACCTTCAGTAACGCTTCCGTCAGGATTTAATTTAACTGCTCTTGCAATTATATCTGTATCTGCATCCAACTTCAGGACATCCGTGTAATCTTTCCACTGACCGTCACCGGTGTGATACTGTACTTTATAATCAGGGTTGTTAGGCGTCAGGGTAACATTAACGCTTCCTTCATACACACCCGATGGATAGAATGCATCCACACCGAAATCATCATAAAAACTAAACAAATAATAGTAAGAAACTTTATCACTCCACTCACCATCAAAGTAGGTTATTGCACGAAGAGTAGTATCTTTTGCAAGAGTGATAGGAATATTTGTATATTCAATTCCATTTGTTTTCGGGTCACTTCCATCTATGGTATAGAAAATCGTTGCATTTTCTGTCTGAGTTGTAAGCGTAATATCAATTTTTGAATTGTACTCACCTGAATTGTAATTTGATACTGGCGGAAGAGGTTTAATTGAGAAATAATATATAGCAGGTTCGCTGTATTCCTCCAACTTTTTCGTAATCAGTCTGACAGTTCTGTTTTTGTCAATCTTGATGAGTGGATTTTGTTTTGAAACAATAACCCAGCTTGTTTCAGGATTAGTACCAATTACAGGATTTTCTGCATCAAGATTTGCAAATGTGTAATACACTTCACTGTCATCTGCAATATTACCGAAAACATTTTTATCCGAAACATAAACATCCGTAGATGTAGTTAAACTGTTTATATCTGGCAATAATTGCTTTTTTGCAGTATCATCAAACAAATACGGTCTGTCAGGTAAAATTTTATATTCATATGTCACAGTGTTTGAATACTTGTTGTCAGTCACGCGGTATGCACAAGCTTTGATTTCTGTATCAATATTAATTTCGATTGGAGCTGTATATAAAATTGCACTTGCATTACCTCTTGGTTCATTTCCGTCTTTTGTATAGTAAATTGGAAGATTGTTTTCCTGTGTAAGCTTTACAGTAACTTTTTCAACATAACTGCCCGAAGTAGGTGTTGCTATAGGCGGAGTTGGTTTTGATTTATCTTTAATTAAAATGTTATGATAACCGCCGTTTATTGCATTAAAGCTGAATGTCTGCTCTGAAAGCTCGTCAGACTGGTTTTTAGCGAAAAGCTCAAGAGCATAATCTTCGTCACCGCTGTCTATGTCGATAAACACATCTGTACTTCCAGTCTTTTTAGGCGTTAAAGAAAGCTTTGCAAGGTTATACCAAATCTGACCGGCCTCTTTTTGGGGAACATAACCGCCACTGTAAAAAACAGTAATATAAGCAGTTTTATAATTTTTTGTACCAAGGCTATAAGTGCCACTGCCGTGTTTATAAACATAGTAACCCGTCGATTGGGGAACATCGCTTTCAACTCCATCTCCCGTTTCTTCATCACCTTTGTCAGTTGTTCCGAAACCTTTATCTGGGATTTCATAATCAATGGGAGCGCTGTTATCATTGCCCGCAAAATCAAAATAATCTGCATCAAAACAAATACGAAGCGTGTAGCCGTTCATGTCGTACTGTGGTTCTTTATGCGTGTTGTTTTCATACAGTCCTTTGTTTGGATTATCTACTGCAAAATATATATCTGCGTCCTCACCCATATATACAATACTGTTATTCGTTGTTATCTTTGGATTTTCTCCCTGTGCGTGCAGGTAAACTGAACGCATAGCCTTATCATCATAGGCTGATATATTCATCGAAAATATTCCGATAAGCATAACAATACTTAATAATAGTGAAATGATTTTACTGCGTGTCATAAGTTATTTGCTCCTTCGTTTTGTTTTCAAAAAGAAAAATATTCCCCTTTCAAAACATATAACCCGTTCACTAATGATGTAGAGAACTAATGATGCAAGAACGGGCTATATGCTTTGAAAGAGGGGGAAGAAAAAAATCCTTCCCTCCTCAAAATGTGTTATTATTCACCCCAAGAAACGAGAACATAAGCTACATCTTTTGAGTCAATTAAGCCATCACGGTTTAAGTCATATTTAGCATATTCCGGATGTTCTGCTACGAGATTTTCTGTACCGAAGTAAGAAACTACAGCAGAAAGGTCATAGATATTGATTTTGTTATCCTTAACAATGTCGCCTGCTAAGAAGTTTTTAGTTTCAGAATGTTTATCTTCTTCTACTACAGTATCATTATCCATAACGTTGTTCCAGAAGTTAATTGTCTTATCTTCTGTCATTGTTACAGTGTAACGAGCTGTTCTGTAACCAGCACCTGATACTGTTACTGTGTATGCGTTGTTAAGAACAAGTCTGTTTTCAGTTACAACATAAGAACCGTTGTCCATTTTATAACCATCTGTACCAAGTTTATATTCTACAGTTTGATTTTTACCATCAATATTACCTGTGATTTCAACCTTCATATCCTGGTATGCTTTATTCTGGTCTTCAACTTTATTTGGGAAGTCGATGTTGATTGTAAGTGTTCTTGTTGGGATAGCAATTTTGCCATCTTCAATCTTACCATTCATATCTTCACCAAAAAGGTTATGAGTATCATTAATAACAAGTGTTGCAGCATCTTCAAAGCCATCTACGATGTTATTTCTGATTTCTGTTGCATAAACAGCGTTTGTATCAACATCTTTTGTTCCAAGTGTATATGAGCCGTAACCTTCAACTGTGATTGTACCAATTACAATTTCAAGACCTGACTGCTGATATTTGGTTACACCGTCATAGTTAAACATAAATCTGTCACCAAGCTGTGTAAGGCTAACACCATATGCTTCTTTAACAAAGTATGACATAGCAGCATTTGTTGATGGAGTACCAACAAAATCAAATGTAAGATCAGCAGATGCAAGCTCATTGATTTTTTCTTCGTTTGCACCAACTAAAACAATTTCATATTTGTCTGCACCTTCAAGGTTATCGTTGTTTTCTGTATCTTTATCAACTTTTCTATACTGAACATAAATACTGTCAGCTTTATTTACAATGTTGCCCGTAACAGCATTTTCACCCTCGATAAATGTATCGTCAGCTTCTACGATTGCTGTGTCAGATATTGTAAGTATTGCACCGTTTTTAAGGTGAATGTCGTATGCACCATCTTTTGCACCTGTAAGTGTTACAACAGATGTTCCATCAATAGTAAGTGCAAGACCTGCATCATTTTTAATACCATTCTCATATCCGTGTGCATCAATCTTTGTGTTTGTGATAGTACCAGAAATATTTCTTAACGCATTGTCAGAAAGATTTGAAATCATAAATGAAGAATCGTCAGCATCAAGAACAACATTTACCATAACTCTTTTGCTGTCAGAAACAGTGATATTAGAGTTATTTATAACAACAGTACCATTGTCACCACCATTTACAAGCTTACTTACACCTGTTGCATTGATTTCAGAATCAATAATGTTGAGTGCACCTGTAGAACATGATACAACTAAATCTGTTCCATTTGTGTTTGTTGCTGTCATATTTACATCTTCGATTGTAAGTGAAGAATTGCCATTTCCTGAAATATAGAAAACACCATTTCCAATCTGATTAACACTTGTCACAACTATATCACCGTTTTTGATTACAACATCAGCCCAAGCCTGAACTGCTGCTGTAGCACCTGAAGCGTTATCCATAATACCAACAGCATTAACTGTCAATGTATTTCCATTAAGGTCGATTGTTGTATCAGCTTTAATGTTTGCACTTTCAAGTGTTGCATCTGCATTTAATGTGATTTCACCGCCATTAGCAAGTGCGTAACTAAGTTTGCTGTAGTAATATGTTTCACTGTTTGATACAGCAGTTACTTTTGGCATTACAACATCTTCCTGAGCATCTATTGTTTTACCAGCCTGAATAGCATTGTAATCTGCATATTCTTCATCAAGATTATTGCCTGTAACTGTAACAAAAAGCTCGTTAGGCTGAGTATATGAAGTAACATTAAAGTAGCTTCCGTCAATTTCATTTCCTGTGATTGTTACTTCTTCAGAAGCACTTACATTAATGCTTGCGTTTGTGAACAATGAGTCTGTAACAGCAACACTTTTTGCGTCCTGTTTGTTCTCATTATCAGAAACACCTCTTCTCCAGTTTGTGAATGTAGAGTCTGAAATATTAACTTCTACATCTCCAATAGCATCTTCTGCTCCTTCTCCGAAGATGATTGCTCTTGTATTATTGTAAGCTGTGCTGCCTATGAAGTTACAAGAATCAACTGTTAAATCTGATTTAGCAGAAATAGCACGGAAACGACCTTGAAATTCTGAAATTGCTTCACTCATATCAATTGTAAGATTATTAACTGTTGCTGCAGCTTCAAATCTGAACGCAGAAAGATAGTTATACCCATCATTTACAATATTTGTAAATTTAATAGTTTTTCCATTACCGTTGATTGTTACAGGAACTTTGATTTTAGCACCAGTATTTCTATTATCCCATTTATAATCAATAGTTACATCTGATAAAATCTCAAGTACAGAATTTTCTTTTAAAGATTTAAGGGCTGCCTCAAAAGTGTCAAAACCGCCTACACCCGGGATATATGCAACCTTATCAGCTACAGCTTCATCATTAGCTGTGGCATTTTCAACATTTGATGTACAAAGTGCACCTATATTTTCAGATGTAATAAGCTCTCCATTTAATTTACAATATGTCATTTCTGTTTCAGCACGAGTGTCGGCTTTGTAGCCTTCTTCAAAATTACATGCGTCAAATGTTGTAGGTGCATAAGGACGACAGAATGCATAACCAGCACCTTTACCGAAGTTACAATTAATAAATTTAACCTCTCCGATTGTTGCTGCATAGCTGGTCCAACCGTTAAATGTAGAATTAGTAGCAATAAGACCGTTGTTTGTAGCCTGGTCACAGCTTATAGTGTATGTAGGTCCGTCGATAACAACATTTTCGAGAACTACAGATGCACTGTAAGTACTGTTATGGTTTACAAATACACCACGAAAACCACTGTCGATTGTGAGATTTTTGATTGTGCCGCCTGTAGTACTGATAGCAGAATCCCATGTTCCATTTGCACCCTCAACTGTAAGAGTATAACCATTGCCATCAAGTGTCTGACCGTATAATATGTTGATACCAGTCTTTCCATAAGCATTACTTAATCCAGCTTCTACTGTAATATCATTCAACATAGTTATAGTAACATTCGCATCTTCATCTGCAAGTGCTGCGATAAGCTCATCGCTATTGCTTACTGTAATAGTTGAAGCAGTTGCAAACACAGAAAAACTCATCATGCTAAGTACCATTGCAACTGCAAGAACTGTAGCTAAAATTCTTTTAAGTTTCATAATTAAATTTGTCCTTCTTTCTTTGTTTTTTGTTTCTTAAAAAAAGTTTGAAAAGTTTAAAAAATTTTACGCACAGGCATTAATTTAAGGACCTCCTCCTTTCTTCAGTATTTGCCTGTTAGCCTGACAGTAGTTACTACTTTCAGCCTGATTGCGTTTTTAAGAAGATATTATATCCCCTTTCAAAGCACATAACCCATTCACTAAGGATGTAAAAAACTGATGATGCGAAAACTGTTGATGCTAAAACTAATGATGCAAGAACAGGTTATATGCTTTGAAAGAGGGGGGAAGAAAAAAATCCTTCTTCCCTTAAATTATTATTTATAATTAATCAGCCTAAGCTGTTTAATCATCGTAAAACCTACCGATTATAGGTATATGCCTTAGATATACTCGTCTTAATTCCCATCGCCAATAATCATATTCTTCTTTGCTGCTGCTACATCTCATTTTCATTATTATATACTCTCGATCATCAATAATGGGAGCTATAACTTCAAGATAAAGTGCTGATATAGCAAAGAAGATTATTGCTAACAGACCAGCAAGTATGAATATATCGTTTTCCATGTTGTAAAAATCTATCATATTAGTTCATTAACCCCATCAATCTTGCACACATTACAGCAACCTCGGCTCTTGTTGCATTTCCAAGCGGATTTACCTTTCCGTCTGACCCCTTAATGATACCTGCCTTAACCATAGAAGCCATAGGAGCTAAAGCGTAGTTTGAAATAGTTCCTTTATCTGTAAAAGCATCAAGCGAGGACATATCATCAGTTTCTGTAATATAGCCTTTTTTAAGGAAAGCACGATAGGCAAGTGTAATTAAATCCTGTCTTGTAATTGTATTTTCAGGCATGAAGTTTTCACCGCTACCTTGAGCAATGCCCGCTACCTTTGCACTTCCGATTGCATTGTAGTAATAGCTTGAAGCAGGAACATCTGCAAAGTTCTCTGTAAATGCATCGCCTATTGACAACATTCTTGTTAAAATAAGAATAAAGTCGCCACGCTTGATATTGTTTGCAGGAGCATATTCTCTTTCACTTACACCGCTGATAATACCTTTCTTCTTTAATGTATATATAGAATCTTTTGCCCAGGCATGATTTCCAAGGTCAACAAATGTTTCAGTTGTCTCAGATGGTATAACAGGTGTTACAGGAGTATTCGGTGCGGTGCTGCCGCCACCGCCACCTCCGCCACCGCCTCCGAAGCCACCGCCGCCATCATCATCGCCAGTGATAACAACAGTCTTAGCCTCTGCAATATCGGAGAACTCGCCTAAACCTATTTCATTACTTGCCGCAATTTGTACATAGTAAGTTATATTATCAGAAAGATTTATAATTTCCTTAGTTGTGGCACTCGGATTTGTAATTATTTCTGTTTTATCTAGAAAAGAACGATTTGTTCCATACTTGATAGTATATCCCGTTATCGGAGAGCCACCATTTTCAGGGAAGGTCCAGCTAACATCAATTTTCCTTATACCGCCTGTAACTGTAGGTGTAGCCATTTTAGCGGGAGCTGTTTTGGTAACTGCTTCAATCCCTTCAAAAATATCATCATAGCTATCTACTTTACCATCACGATTAAAGTCTGCGCAATCATCATAACTGCCGTTTTTAATTTCTTCAAAAGCTGCTTTATCTTCAGAATCTACTTTACCGTCCATATTTACATCACCAGGGATAAAGTTTGCATTAGTTAATTCAAGAGTCTTATTGAATGTGACACCAGTCTTTTTATATGTAGTATAGCCGTTTCCTTTAAGTTCAACTGTATATGTAGCTCCATCAACAACAGTATTTTCTACAATGAATGTAGGCACTGATGAGCTCGAGTCATAATGTCCGCCCTTTGTATTGGAAACTGTATTAAGGACAGTATGGATTGTTGAACCTGTTCTCTCATTTGTAATCGTAAGAATAATTTTACTGTCAGCATATCCATCTTTATCTGAAACCTGAAAATCATCAATCTTGTCCATTGTAAGTTTAACAGTAGCCCTTACACCTGCATTATCTTCGCTGCTTGCGATAGCCTTTTCTTCTTCAGTTGCACCATCTGCTGTTTCAATATAACTATTTCCAATTTTTACATAGCTTCCGGCTGCGCTTTCGTTGTCAAGACCAACTGTTATACTATCGCCAGGATTACCTGTGAAAGTGAGAACAAATAAAGTTGTTTCTTCATCAGTAAGTGTTATGCTTCCTGCGCTGTTTGTAACGATACTGGGAAGAATTTTTCCTGTTGCATTTGCAAGGGCAGCATTAGGTGCAATAAGAGCGCACTGTGGTGGGTTGTTTACACCCTTCAAAAAGTCAATAGATTTATATTTGAGGTCACCATCGAATTTGAGTGCAACCTGAACTGCAGTAACACTACCGCCTGCACCCTTTACACTGACTTTAATCTTTGCTTCGCCAAGAAGTGTTGTCTGTTCGTCCTTAGTAACATCAGTCAATATAATTTCTATATTATCTTCTTCCGCTGATACTAAAGCTTCTGTTTGTATCCCGAATACCAGCATTGCTGAAAGTATAACGAAACCAACTTTCCTGAACCATTTAAAATACATTTTTTGTTTCCTCCGTTTTCATATAGTGTTTTATCTTAAAAATAATTTCTCAATCATCCGCACGAAGTATGGACAACAGCTTCCTTTTTGCCTTTCTGCTGTCTGTTTCCAGGTCTGTGTTTTTAAAACAGAGTATTACTTCATTCCATTCTTCAAGAGTAGCCAAACCGCTTGGAACCCTTTCTTCAACTAATTTTGCTAATCTTTTTTTCTTTTCTGAAGACAAATTAATTAATTCACTATTCTGTTCGCATTGAGCCTGTACTTTTATTGCATCTATTAATTTCATAGTCCCTATCTCCAAATAGTTGTATTTGCTAATAATGTTACTGCTCTATATCTATTTTTTCCATTATCCTTGTGTATAGATTTTCAAGCAGCATTTGTGTTTTTTCGCCATCATCCCATATTGCATAATCAATTACAGACGCAATTATTGTATAGATAAAAACTTCAGCCTGATAATGTGTGCATTCAAAAATAACCATGATTTTTTTTGCATACTTTTCGTAGAGAAGTCTGAAATCTTTGGATTTATCTCGCATACGTTCACCAAAAACCGGACTGGTGGTAATCTGAAGCGCAAGCCGCAATTCATACTTATACTTTTCAACCTCACTAAGAAGGGTGTCAAAATATTTGCGTATATCATTTGTGTGGTTGAGGGTAAAAGTGAAGAGTGCATCAACGACTTTTGACAATCCGTACTTTCCGGCACTTATCCATATATCGTCTTTGTTTTCAAACCAGTAGTAAAGACTGCTTTGCGCAAGTCCTGCTTCTCTGCACAAATCTCCTATTGAGGCATTTGTCAAACCTGTTTTAAGTAGGTATTCCCAAGTTGTCGCAATAATTACTTTTTTCTTGTCGGACATATCATAACTGTCCATTTTTATTCAACCCTTTCTTTTTGTACTTGTCGCCACATTTTACTGTTATGTAATGCTCATTACAAGTGGTCTCAAAAAAAATATGCCCGCAACATAATCGAAATTATGTGGTTTGGCATTTTCACATAATCGAAATTATGTGGTATTTTATAGCCGTATTCAATATTAATAGCGTACATAGTATAACATATTCAGGAGTGTTTGTCAATGATTTACAGTTATTTTATAAAAAAATCATCAAAATGTATAAAAAAAGACATAATGAAACAGACCGGGATTACAAAACTAACAATAACCGGTCTAAAAATTATGCTGTTTTTAGAAAAATATGTCTGTGCCATATGGTAGTTTAGTTCCTCTAGATGTCATTTTTAGTTATGCCTTACAACATAATTTCGATTATGTGGTATTTTTATTTTAAAGCCGTAATAGTCCTAATTTTTGAATTTGTCTACGGTGTATTTCACCGGTTTCCATTGTATATATGCGTGTGGTGTTTACGCTTGAATGTCCAAGAATGTCTGCAAGTCTTACAATGTCTTTTTGAAGTGTGTAAAAAGTGCGTGCGAAAAGATGCCTTAAATTATGTGGAAACACTTTATACTTAGATACTTTTGCACTTTCACAAAGTGCTTTCATCATTTTCCATATAGTACTTCTATCAAGTGGCTTTCCTGTTTTGGTAACAAATACAGAGCCACTTGTTATTTTTTTGGTTTTCGCGTATTCTGTGAGCATTCTGCAAAGCTCCTTGGGTAAAATAACAATTCTCATTTTACCCTTACAATTAATAGTTGCCTTTCTTAATCTTATTGCCTCAACTGTTATATACTGTAATTCCGATACTCTGATTCCGCTTGAACAGATAGTTTGCATTAACAAATATAATCTTTCATTACTCTTTTTCTTTGCAGCATCAAGCAATCTATTGTACTCTGCTTTTGAAAGTTCTTTATCCTTTTGTGCAAAAATCTGTTTTTGAATTTTAAGCATTTTGACCTTCATCTCATACCAATTGTTAAATTCGAAAAAGCTGTTGAGCGAGGACAAAACAGAATTTACAGATGCAGGAGCAAATTTACCTATCAAATATTCTTTGTAATCAAGAACCTTCCTCTTATCAAGTTCAGAGCCTGAAGTCCATAGAGAGAAAGCCCTGATATCACGCATATATTTTTCTAGCGTAGCAGAAGCTTTTTCTTCATTAATTAAAAAATCCTTAAATTTTTCAATTAAATCATCTGTTATAATTTTTATCATTGTACAACTTCCTTTCTATATTTATATTATTATTTTATCACGAACATAATAATATTCAATGAAGTTGCCAAAAATTCACTGTTTTTTTACAAAAAAACGAAAACAATTCATTGTACCGTCATTTATTTGACAATTGTACATTATATTGTCTTTTTATTATATCAGCATACAATAAATTGTCAACTGTTTTTTTGATTTTATTGACAAATTTGACATTGTGTTGTACAATATACCTAAGGAAGTGATTTTTTTGGATTTGTATAAAAACTTGATTCGTATGAGAATAAAAGAAAAATTTAATACTATAGAAAATTTTTCAAAACATACAAACATTCCGCGTACAACAATAAATTTTATTTTAAAAAACGGAATATCATCATCTAATTATGCTATGGTAATTAAAATTTTAAAAGAACTGGATATTCATTCTGTTAATGAACATCCTGTGGTCATTGATGATGAACTCATAGATTTTATAAAAATTTATAGTTCACTTGACGATGTAGGAAAACATACTGTGACTTCAGTGGCAGAAACCGAGTACAGACGGCTTCATCCTGAATTTTTAGAAGATGCTATTATTGCTGCTTATGGAAGTATTACTTCCGGCAAATCCCTGACAGATGAAGAAAAAACAATTATGGACCTGATAGACAAAATAAAAAAGGATAACAATGACAAATAATTTAGCAAAAGAAAAGGCACTCAAAATATTAATTCAAAACAAACTTTACTCATTGGTTGATTACAATGATTTAAAACGCATTATTGAATCTAATCAGTTTACGATTATTGAGTATAAAAAATATAATAATTCAGTGTATGTAGATGAACTTATAAAAAGATTAAATATTGAGAATGAAATTGAGCATAATAACTGTTTCTTATATATAAAAAACAACTTTAAATTTTTATTTATAAATGATGATATTCCTGAGGAAGATAAATGTTCTATTTTGCGTCATGAGCTTGGACACATTTGTGATCCTGATTTAAAAAATAATAATGCACATTATTCTCAAATTAAAAAAGAAGAATTTGCAAATGAATTTTCCTGTTATATTAAAAATCCTGGTATTATATTTAAATTTTATCTTCTTATAATAAAAAAACGGAAACTATTAGTCGGTATAATGGCACTAATATCTTGTGTCTTAGGGGGATATTTTATTGTTAAGTCTTTGATGATACA
Organism: Clostridia bacterium; assembly: GCA_045661305.1. Classification (GTDB taxonomy): domain Bacteria; phylum Bacillota; class Clostridia; order UMGS1840; family UMGS1840; genus UMGS1840. Next base: position 15,214 of record JAZRFJ010000013.1, read on the forward strand.
ACCAACAAAACCCGTATCAAACTATGCACTTTATGATTCTACATATTTTGTAACATCGGCAGGAAAAAAATATCATCGAAAACGCTGTATCACCATTAAGTATAAAAATAATTTGACAGAAATCAAATTAGACGACGCTATAAATAAGGGGTACAAACCATGTATGATATGCAATCCAGAAGAATAATTGGTTTATTGATTTTTATAGATATTTTCAAAGAGGTCTCCTTATTTGGATAAATAAAAAAAGCCGTATCATTTTGATAGGACTTAATCATGTATAAACTTACGACAGCCTTTTTGGGAGAAGCTTATTTTTTATTATTATCTTTAAAAGTCAGACTTTTTTCAAAAACAGTTGACAATGCTTTTGGATTTGTATATAATAAAAATGTTGTATTAAACTCTGATGAATTTTTAATAATAAATGATTTATTTTTAAAAAAACATAGAAAATTGAAAAAATTTAAAAACAGACTTGAAAAAAGTTTAAATATGTAGTAAAATATAAAGAGTATTATTTTTTAAAAAAGGCGGGCTTATAATATGAAATACCAAAGTACAAGAAATAAAGCTGAAAAGGTGAGTGCTTCTTTTGCGATAAAGGAAGGACTTTCTAAAGAGGGCGGACTTTTTGTTCCCGAAGAATTTCCTCACCTTACAGATGCTGATTATGATTATTTAAAGGAAGTTGATTATAAAAAGCGTGCAGCGTATATATTAAAAAAGTATCTTAGCGAATTTAGTCTTGAAGAACTTGAAGAATATACACAAAAAGCATACGGAAACGGTAAATTCCCTGTAGATACAACTCCAATTCATAAATATGATGAAGATACATATTATTTAGAGCTTTGGCACGGACCTACCTGTGCATTTAAGGATATGGCACTTCAGATGTTGCCGCATCTTCTTATTTCTTCTGCTAAAAAAGAGGGAGATACAAGAACAGTTACAATCCTTGTTGCTACAAGCGGTGATACAGGAAAAGCCGCTTTAGATGGTTTTTCTGATGTAGAGGGTTCAAAAATTATTGTTTTTTATCCTAAAGACGGCGTTTCCGAAATCCAGAAGCTTCAGATGATTACACAAAAAGGAAAAAATGTGTTTGTAAGCGGAATTAACGGAAATTTTGACGATGCACAGTCAGGCGTTAAAAATATTTTCACAGATGAAGAATTTAATGCACTTTTAAATGAAAAAGGTGTGGTTTTATCTTCCGCAAATTCAATTAACTGGGGCAGACTTGTTCCGCAGATTGTTTATTATATTTCTTCTTATGTTGACCTTGTAAATATGGGAAGAATTAAGCTTGGAGAAAAAATAAATGTTTGTGTTCCGACAGGAAATTTCGGAAATATTTTAGCTGCATATTATGCAAAGAAAATGGGACTTCCGATAAATAAGCTTATTTGTGCTTCAAACAGCAATAATATTCTTACAGACTTCTTAACAACAGGCGTTTATGACAGAAACAGAGAATTTATTCTCACAATGTCACCGTCTATGGATATTCTCATTTCTTCAAACTTGGAAAGATACCTTTTTGATATTTCAAAAAATGATGATAAATATATTTCGGATATTATGGATAAGCTTAAAAATGAAGGCAAATATGAGGTTACAGACGAATTAAAAGCAATTATAAAAGAAGATTTCTTTGCAGATTTTGCAACTGAAGAGGAAACAGCACAGATGATTGCACAAAGCTTTGAAAAAACAGCCTATCTTATGGATACTCATACTGCTGTTGCAGGCAAGGTTATGGAAAAATACCGTGAAAAAACAAATGATAACACACCTGTTATTATTGCTTCAACTGCAAGTCCTTACAAATTTAACACAAGTGTTTTAAAAGCACTTGGAGAAGACATTTGCGGTAAAGATGAATTTGAGCTTTTAGAGCTTTTAAATAAAAAGTCATCACTTTCTATTCCTGAAAGTCTTTTAAGCTTGAAAACAGCTGAAAAGAGATTTACATCTTTCTGCGAAAAGGATAAACAGAAAGAAGTTATCTTAGATTTTTTGGGATAGTTTTATAGAAATTTGTAATGCGTAATTTTTGTTTTAAATTACGCATTACAAAAGAATTAATACCACCAGTAATTATTATATCTGTAATTAAATGCAAAATACAGTAAAACAGGCGGAATTTTGAGTGGCTCGTCAAGATACCTGTCTGTTTTTTGATATTTATTGTATTCTTCTTTTGTCATTCCCAAAAAATACGGGTTTTGCAAAAACAAGAACGGAATCATATAAAAACCTCCTTTATATAATTATTTTTGTCAGAAAAACGGTGAATATATATGTCAATTTATGCAATAGCAGACTTGCATCTTCCATTTGGCGTCAATAAGCCGATGGATATATTTGGAAGTGTGTGGAAAGATTATACAAATAAAATATATGCTAACTGGTTTGATACAGTTAATCCGGGTGATACTGTTATTATCCCCGGAGATTTGTCGTGGGCAACTTATTTAAAAGACGCATACCGTGATTTTGACTTTATAAATAAATTACCCGGAAAAAAAATAATTACAAAAGGAAACCACGACTATTTTTTTACAACTATGTCAAAAATGGGTAAATTTTTAGAAGAAAATAAATTTAATACGATAAAAATTTTGCAGAATAATTTTTATTTTGAAGAAGATGTTTTAATAACGGGTACAAGAGGCTGGGAGGTAACTTCGGGGAGCGAAGAAGACAAAAAAATTCTTAACCGCGAGGGAATCCGGCTTGAAATGTCACTTTCAGGTGCAAAAAAAGCATATCCCGATAAAGAAATATATGTTTTTATGCATTATCCGCCTGTTTTAAAGGATATAAAAAACAATAATGTTTTTACAGAATTATTTGAAAAGTATAATGTGAAAAAATGTTTTTACGGGCATTTACATTCAAAAGGTATCCAGACGGCATTTAACGGTGAATATAATGGTACTGAGTATATGCTTATATCTGCGGATTATCTTGAGTTTATGCCGAAAAAAATAAAATAGCGAGGAAAATAAAATGAAATTACTTGTTGCAACAAATAATATGGGGAAGTTAAGAGAATTTAATAAAATCTTGGGTGAGCTTGGAATAGAGTGTGTTTCTCTTAAAGATATGGGGATAAATATTGATGTAGAGGAAGACGGAAAAACTTTTTTGGAAAACGCAAAAATAAAGGCAGAAGAAGTTTTCAAAATAGCAGGTATTCCCACAGTTTCCGATGATTCGGGATTAGAGGTTGATGCACTTTTTGGTGAGCCTGGAGTATATTCTGCAAGATATGCAGGAGTTCATGGTGATGACGAAGCAAATAACAGACTTCTACTTGAAAAATTAAAAGATGTTCCCGATGAAAAAAGAAGTGCAAGATTTAAGTGTGCAATTTATCTTGTTATGTCAGAAGATAAACATTATTTCAGCGAGGGTAGTGCTGAGGGCTTTATTTTACATTCAAAAAAAGGAGAAAACGGTTTTGGTTATGACCCGTTATTCTTTTCTTCCGATTTGAAAAAAGGCTTTGCCCAGGCGAGTGATGAAGAAAAAAACAGTGTCAGCCACAGAGGAAAAGCATTAAGAGGATTAAAGAAAAAACTTGAAGAGGATAATATAAAGATATGAGCTACAATGAGCAGATAGAAAAAATTCTTATTGATAACGGTGCAAGCTTTGTCGGTTTTGCAGATGTATCTTATGAAAGTCTTACAGGTGCAATTTCCTTTGGTGTAAAATTATCCGATTTTGTTTTATCACAGATTACAGACAAGCCTACATATACCTACTTTTCGCATTACAGAACTGTTAATGCACTTATTGACAGACTTACAGTTTTAGTTGGAAATTATATAGAAAAATGCGGATACAGATATATGCCTATTCCTGCTTCTCAAACTGTGAACGGCCATGAAACAATGGCAGGGGAGTATTCACATAAAAAGGTTGCATTTATGAGTGGTCTTGGGTATATAGGTAAAAACGCTCTTTTTATGCACAAAGAATATGGCTCAAAGGTAAGGCTCGGAACAGTTTTTACTGATATGCCTCTTACTTTTGGCTCACCTATTTTGGAAAATGTATGTAAAGAATGTAGAATTTGTGCCTCTGTCTGTCCTGCACAGGCAATATCGGGAGAAAGCTTTGATATTAACAATCCTGATAAAATACTTATTGATAAGAAAGCATGTTCAGATTATATGAAAAATGCTTTTATGAAGATAGGACGGGGAAGTGTTTGTGGTATATGCATTAAAAATTGTCCTTATAATAACATAAGATAGTCAATTTAACAGTATTGAAAAACAGAGAAAAACGAAGAAAAAAATGAAAAAATAGTGATAGTTTGAAATATTTGCTTAAAATCAAAAAAATATCTGTTTGTTTAATATGTAAAAATATGCTATACTACCGCTTGTGAACAAATGTTTATGGAGCGTGGACACATGAAGTTTGAATATGACGCGTATATTATTGACAGAAAAGCAGTTCCCGATACTTTAATAAAAGCACATGAGGTTAATGCACTTTTGGAGAATGACAAAAATTTGAGTGTGCTTGATGCTGTTAAAAAGGTAGGAATTTCGAGAAGTGCTTACTATAAATATAAAGATATGATAAAGCCGTACAGACCGCTAAAGCTAAATAAGGTTGTAACGCTTTTTATGGAGCTTTATGATGTTGCGGGCAATTTATCAAGCGTGCTTAATATAATTGCAAAAACGGGAGCAAATGTTCTTACAATAAATCAGAATATTCCTGTAAACGGGAAAGCAAATATTTCGATTTCAATAGATACAGGCGGAATGCAAAGCACGAAAAAAGATATTGCGTATTTAGAAAAAAAGCTCAAGAGCATTGAGCATATAAGCAGTTTTTCGGCTGTTGGAAATGAATAGATAAAAAAGGAGAAAGAAAATGGCATTTAAAGTAGCTGTAATGGGATACGGTGTTGTAGGAAGCGGCGTATGTGAAGTAATAAGAGTAAATAATGAGGCACTTTCAAAAAAGCTTGGGGAGAGTGTTGAAGTAAAATATGTTCTTGATATAAGGGAGTTTCCTGAAAGTGACCCTGAATATAGTAAAATAACAGGCGATTTTGAGAAAATTTTAAATGACCCTGAAATTTCGGTTGTTGCCGAGGTTATGGGCGGTGCGACTTTTGCGTACGATTATACAAAGAAGCTTCTTTTAAAAGGGAAGAGTGTTTGTACTTCAAATAAGGAGCTTGTTGCAAAGCATGGTGCTGAGCTTTTGAAAATTGCCAGAGAAAATAACGCAAATTATCTTTTTGAGGCAAGTGTTGGAGGCGGTATTCCGATTATAAGACCGCTTTACAGCTGTTTAGCTGCAAACGAAATTAATAAAATAACAGGTATCTTAAACGGTACTACAAATTATATCCTTACAAAAATGTTTAGTGAAAACCTTGCTTTTGAAACTGTTTTAAAAGAAGCACAGGAAAAGGGTTATGCTGAAAAGGACCCGACAGCAGATGTTGAGGGAATTGATGCGTGCAGAAAAATTGCAATTTTAGCATCCTTGGTTTTTGGAAAAACCATTGATTGTGATAAAATTAAGACAAAAGGTATTACAGATATAACATCGGAAGATGTTTTATATGCTGAAAAGCTTGGCTATGTTATTAAGCTTATCGGACAGGCTGAAAAGAAAAATGATAAGGTTTATATTTCGGTTGAACCGAGATTTTTAGAAAAATCAAGCGCTCTTGCCAATGTAAACGATGTCTTTAACGGCATTGTTGTAAATGGTAACGCAATCGGAGAGGTTGTGTTTTACGGACCGGGAGCAGGTAAGCTTCCTACTGCAAGTGCAGTTGTTGCAGATATTATTGATTGTCTTAGAAACTTAGATAAACATCATGAATATACATGGAGTGAGGGAGAAAACGATTTCGTTGCTCCAAAAGAAGAAAACGAAGGTCAGTATTTTATAAGAACAACAAAACCTGAAGTATTTGAAAACAAATTTAAAATTGTAAATAAAATTTCAATTAAAGACGGTGAATACGGTCTTATTACAGATGTTATAAAAGAGGGTAGCCTTAGCGAATGTACCTCGGATTATATAAAATACTTAAAGTTATGTTAAGGAGGACAAAAAAGTGGCTTTAATAGTACAGAAATTCGGCGGAAGCTCTGTTGCAAACGCTGAAAAAATCTTTAATGTTGCCGGAAGAATTGCAGACGAATACGATAAAGGAAACAGCGTCGTTGTTGTAGTTTCTGCACAGGGCGACACAACAGATGATTTGATTGAAAAAGCGGCGGAAATAAACAAAAAACCGTCAAAAAGAGAAATGGATGTATTGCTTTCAACAGGTGAGCAGATAACAATAGCTCTTCTTGCTATGGCATTAGAGGAGAAAAAATATCCTGTTGTTTCACTCACAGGCTGGCAGACACCAATAAAAACAAATATGACTTACGGCTCTGCAAGAATAGAAAAAATAAACACAACAAGACTTAAAAATGAGCTTGATAAAGGCAGAATTGTTATAGTTGCAGGTTTCCAGGGAATAAACGATGTAAATGACATCACAACACTCGGAAGAGGCGGCTCGGATACAACAGCTGTTGCATTAGCTGCTGCACTTCACGCAGATTTGTGCGAAATTTATACAGATGTTGACGGAGTTTATACAACTGACCCAAGAATTGTTCCTACTGCAAAGAAGCTTAAAGACATATCTTATGATGAGATGCTTGAGCTTGCATCACTCGGTGCAAATGTTCTTCATAATCGCTCAGTTGAGCTTGCTAAGAAATATAATGTTGATTTAGAAGTTAAATCAAGTTTCCAGAAAATAGAAGGTACCAAGGTTAAGGAGGTAGAAAACGTGGAAAAGATGTTAATCAGAGGTGTAACAAGAGATAACGATATAGCAAGAGTGTCAATAGTAGGTGTTGAAGATACACCGGGAATGGCTTATAAAATTTTCTCACTTCTTTCAAAGAAGAGCATAAATGTAGATGTTATTTTGCAGTCTATCGGAAGAGAAAACAAGAAAGATATTTCATTTACAGTTCCAAAGGCACAGCTTGAAGATACACTTGCAATATTAGAAGAAAATAATTCTTTAATAAAAGCAGAAAGAATTGATTCAAACAATGAGCTTTCAAAGGTATCAATAGTTGGTGCAGGTATGGCATCAAATCCTGGCGTTGCTGCTTCTATGTTTGAGGCACTTTTTGAAGCAGGAATAAATATTCATATGATTACAACTTCAGAAATCAAGGTTTCTGTTTTGGTAAATGTGAAAAATGCTGAAAAAGCAGTAGAGGCAGTACACGAAAAGTTTTTTAATTAATATAATTTAAAAAATAGTTTTTAAGAGGTTGATTTTTTCAGCCTCTTTTTATTTAATGAAAAAAAATAAAAAGAAATTAAATTTTTTTACAAAAAGACTTGACTTTAGTGCTGTAAAGTGGTAATATATTATAGCGGTAAATAAACGCAGAACTAAAATCATCCAAAAGGAAGGAATTTTATCATGAAAAAAATTAAACTTTTATCACTTTTAATGGCAGTTATGCTTATTGCGGGACTTTTCAGTGCTTGCTCAAATGAAACTAAAAATAATGACAATACTGGAAAAACAGAAGTAGTAGAAGATATTGCTTACATAACAGAAAACAAAAAAATGGTTATCGGTATGACAGATTATGCACCGATGAATTTCTATGGTGAAGACGGTGTTTTAACAGGCTTTGATACAGAATTTGCACAGGCTGTTTGCGAAAAACTTGGCGTTGAAGCAGAATTTATCGAAATTGACTGGGATAATAAATTCTTAGAATTAAAATCAAATTCTATTGACTGTATCTGGAACGGTATGACAATTACTGATGAAGTAAAGCTTAATGCAGATGTTTCAAAAGCATATGTAAAAAATGCACAGGTTGTTGTAGTTAAAAAAGATAAAGCAGAAGATTATAAATCAGTTGAAGACCTTAAAGAATTAAGCTTTGTTGCAGAAGCAGGAAGTGCTGGCGAAGCAGCTATAAAAGATAACGGTCTTGATGCAAACTATGTTGCAGTTAATGCACAGACAGATGCACTTTTGGAGGTTATGAGCGGCTCAGCTGATGCGTGTGTAATTGATATTACAATGGCAAATGCTATGACAGGCGAAGGCACAAGCTATGCTGATTTAACTTCAGTTTTAGAGCTTACAACAGAAGAGTATGGTATTGCTTTCAGACAGAAATCAGACCTTACAGCAAAAGTTGACACAATTATTGATGAATTAAAAGCTGACGGCACACTCGATGCTTTAGCTGAAAAATACGAGCTTACTTTAGCATTTTAATTAGAAATATAAGATTATTTAACAACTAAATGCAGAAAGCGGTAAAAAAATTGCTTTCTGCATTTTTAGCGGTTTATCGGTTAGGAAAGGAAACAGTTATGTTTGGCGAGGTTACTTTAAGTTTACTCGGCGGGTTTGCAACAACCCTCAAAATTTTTGCACTCACACTTTTGTTTGCACTTCCTCTGGGACTTATCATAAGCTTTGGCTCAATGAGTAAGTTTTTGCCTCTTAAGTGGATTGTAAAAACTTTTATATGGATTATAAGAGGTACACCTCTTATGCTTCAGCTTATTGTAATATATTACGGTCCGGGACTTTTAGGTACAATGGCAACAAATGCAATAAATGCGGGAAACAGTAATTTTTTCTATGAATTTTTTGCAGACTGGACAGTGTGGGACAGATTTTTTGCAGTAATGGTTGCTTTTGTCATCAATTATTCCTGCTATTTTTCCGAAATATACCGAGGCGGTATAGAGAGTATATCCAAAGGTCAGTATGAGGCAGGACAGGTGCTTGGTCTTACAAAGACACAGGTTTTCTTTAAGGTTATACTTCTTCAGGTTATAAAAAGAATTGTTCCGCCAATGAGTAATGAAATTATAACACTTGTCAAGGATACTTCTCTTGCAAGAATTATTATGGTTTATGAGATAATATGGAATGCACAGAAGTTTATAAAATCAGACGGTCTTTTGTGGCCTCTTTTCTACACAGGTGTTTTCTATCTTCTCTTTAACGGACTTCTCACACTTCTTTTTGGATTTATCGAAAAGAAGCTTGATTATTTTAAATCTTAGGAGGCTTGGAAATGGCTATTTTTGAAGTTAAAGATTTGAAGAAAAAATTTGGCAACGTTCAGGTTTTAAAGGGCATTAACCTTACTATGAACGAGGGTGAGGTTATTTCAGTAATCGGTTCTTCAGGAAGCGGAAAAACAACACTTCTTCGTTGCATAAATTTTTTGGAAACTGCTGATTGCGGAAAGATTATTGTAGACGGAAAGACTATTTTTGACGGTGCAGATAAGAAAAGCTTAACTGCAAAGGCAATCAGGAAAAATCAGCTTAATTTCGGACTTGTTTTTCAGTCGTTTAACCTTTTTCCGCAATACAGTGTATTTGAAAATATTGTGCTTGCACCAAAAATGCTTGCAAAGGAAAGAGAAGATTACAAGGAAAATAAGCATCAGATTATAGCTGAAATTGAAGAAGAAGCAATTTCTCTTATAAAAAGAGTAGGTCTTTATGATAAAAAGGATAACTATCCTTGTCAGCTTTCAGGCGGACAGCAACAGAGAGTTTCTATTGCAAGAGCGCTTGCCTTAAAGCCGAGAATATTATTTTTTGATGAGCCTACTTCAGCACTTGACCCTGAGCTTACAGGAGAAATTTTAAGGGTAATAAAGGAGCTTGCTTCTCAAAATATAACAATGGTTATCGTAACACACGAAATAGAATTTGCTAAAAATGTTTCAGACAGAATAATTTTTATGTCCGATGGTGTTATTTTGGAAGAGGGAACACCCGAGGAAGTTATTGATAATCCAAAAAATGAGCGTACAAAAGCATTCCTTTCAAAAATTTTAGATTAAAAAACAGAGGTGATTATAAGCATGGGTAAAAAAGTAAATGATGATTGCAGACAGAAGTTTTATGAGGCTGTTTTAACACTTAAAGATGTAAGGGAGTGTGAGAAGTTTTTTAATGATATCTGCACAATTACAGAGCTTTCGGCAATATCTCAAAGGCTTGAAGTTGCCATGCTTTTGAAAGAAAAGAAAACCTTTAATGAAATAGTAAATGAAACGGGCGCTTCAACAACAACAATTTCCCGTGTAAACCGCTGTATTCAGTACGGTGAGGGCGGATATGAAACTGTTTTGAAGAGATTAAAATAAAAAAAAGTATAAAAAAATAAATATTTTTGAAAAACCATTGACATTTTGCTACAAAAATTGTATTATATTAATTACTTATGATATGTATAGTTTACATAGTTACGAGAAAATTTGCGTGTTTTAATTTTCTCTTGCAGGGGGGCTGATAAATGAATAAAACACAGAGCGTCTTGATACGCTTGGAAAATATTTCAAAAGCTTTTGATTCACAAACTGTTCTTGATAATATAAGCTTAGAGATTAAGAAAAATGAATTTGTAACCTTACTTGGTCCGTCAGGATGCGGAAAAACCACTACATTAAGAATTTTAGGCGGTTTTGAGCAACCGGATACCGGTAGGGTTTATTTTGGTGATAAGATTATGAATGATGTTCCGCCTTATAAAAGAAAGGTGAACACCGTTTTTCAGAAGTATGCACTTTTTCCGCATCTTAATGTTGCAGATAATGTAGCATTCGGTCTTAAAATCAAAAAAATGGACAATAAGCTTATAAAGAAAAAGGTAGGCGAGGTTTTAAATCTTGTCGGACTTTCAGGTTTTGAGAAAAGATGGCCTGACTCTCTTTCAGGCGGACAGCAACAGAGAGTTGCAATCGCAAGAGCGATTGTAAATGACCCTGACATTCTTCTTTTAGATGAGCCACTCGGTGCACTTGATTTAAAGCTCAGAAAGGAAATGCAGGTAGAGCTTAAAAAAATTCAACAGCAGGTGGGAATAACATTTGTTTTTGTTACTCATGACCAGGAGGAAGCACTTACAATGTCTGATACAATCGTTGTTATGAATAACGGTGTAATTCAGCAGATAGGTACACCTGAGGATATTTATAATGAGCCTTCAAATCCTTTTGTAGCTGACTTTATAGGCGAAAGTAATATTTTAGAGGGTGTTATGCTCGATGACTATTTAGTTAATTTCTTCGGGCATGATTTTAAATGTGTGGACAAGGGCTTTGATAAAAATGAAGATGTATGGGTGGTTGTACGCCCTGAAGATATAAAGGTTGTTCCGTATGAAGACGGAATGTTAAAAGGAAAAGTGGAGTCCGTTGTGTTTATGGGCGTTCATTATGAAATGAGAATTAAATCGGGCGATTTTACATGGCTTGTTCATTCTACTGTTAATGAGCCTGTCGGAAGTGATGTCGGACTTGATATTTATCCTAATGATATACACATTATGAAAAACAACGAAAAAGCAGAAAAAGCGGGAAAATAGGGAGGGGACTTTTTATGAATAAAAAAGGCTTGCTTTCGTTTCCGTATATGATATGGTCTGCCATTTTTGTTGTAGTACCGCTTATCCTTATTTTTTGGTTTGCCATTACTGATGCAGACGGAGGCTATACTTTAGAAAATTTCAAAAGATTTTTCAGTGATGAAATTTATATAGGTGTTTTAGTGCGAAGCTTTATGCTTGCACTTATAAGTACTGTTATTTGCTTACTTATTGGATACCCTGCAGCATATATTATTGCACATCTAAATGAGAAAAAGCAGAATTTTATAATGCTTCTTCTTATTCTTCCGATGTGGATGAATTTTTTGCTCAGAACTTATGCAATGCTTGCACTTTTGGAGCCAAACGGAACACTCAATTCAATTTTATCACTAATTGGACTTCAAAAAATTGATATACTCTATACTCAGGGAGCTATTGTTCTTGGTATGGTGTATAACTATCTTCCGTTTATGATAATGCCGATACATTCAGTTATAGTAAAGCTTGATAAACGCTTACTTGAGGCTGCAGGAGATTTGGGTGCAAACCCTGTGCAGAGCTTTTTCAAGGTTGTTTTTCCGCTTACATTATCGGGTGTTATGTCGGGAATAACGATGACATTTCTTCCATCAATAACAACCTTTGCGATTTCAAAAATACTTGGCGGAGATATGTTCCAGCTTATTGGTGATGTTATTGAACAGCAGTTTAAAACAGACCATAACTGGAACTTTGGGTCTGCAATTTCAATAGTAATTATCATTATTATACTTCTTTTTATGAAGGTTCTTACCTCATCTGAAGATAAAAATCAGACGGGAGGTATAATGTAATGAGTAAAGCATTAAAAAATATTTTTGTGGGACTTATATTTATATTTTTATATGCCCCAATTATAATGCTTATTGTGTTTTCATTTAACGAATCCACCTCTTTTTCAAAGTGGACAGGCTTTTCGTTTAAATGGTATGCAGAGCTTTTTAAGAACAGAACTGTAATGCCTGCACTTGTAAACACACTTGCAGTTTCTTTAATTTCAGCTGTAATCTCAACTGTTGTGGGAACAATTTCGGCATTTGGTATTCATCATCTTGGGAAGAAAACAAAGTCGCTTATGCTTAACATAAATTATCTTCCTGTTATGAATCCAGAAATTGTTACAGGTGTTTCGCTTCTTCTTTTGTTTGTGTTTTTTAACATAAATCTTGGATTTAAAACACTTTTGCTGTCGCATATTATGTTTAATATACCATATGTTATACTTTCGGTTTTGCCAAAATTAAGACAGCTTAATCCGAATTTGTTTGAAGCGGCACTTGATTTGGGTGCAAATCCCGTAAAATCGTTTTTCAAGGTTATTTTACCTGAAATTATGCCAGGTATCCTTTCGGGATTTCTTATGGCTATAACACTCTCTATTGATGATTTTATCATCAGTTACTTTACAGCAGGCTCGACAAGCACGCTTTCAATTATAATTTATACGATGAGAGGACAAAGGCAAAGACCTGTTCTTAATGCACTTTCATCACTCATGTTTTTAAGTATTCTGGCACTTCTTGTAATAATCAATCTTATGGGTGCTAACGATAAGAAAAAACAGACAAATGAAAACTTTTAGAATAAAAAATGTACAAAAAGAAAGGGAATATGAAATGAAAAAAACAGTTAAATTATTTTGTATTATATTGTCTTTTGCAATGACACTTACAGTATTTTGTTCGTGCGGAAATAATAATTCCGAAAATCTGCCCCTTAGCGGTGTTACACTCAAGGTTTTTAACTGGGGCGATTATATAGACGAGAATGTACTCACTATTTTTGAAGATGAAACAGGTGCAAAGGTTGAATATATTCTTTACGACTCAAATGATGCTATGTATGAGCGTATTACAAAGAGTAACGAAAGCTTTGATGTTTGTATTCCTTCCGATTATATGATAGAAAAAATGATTTCTGAAGACCTTCTTTATGAAATTGATTACAACAATGTCCCAAATGCAAAGAATATAGAAGAAAGCTTCAGAAAAGCACCGTTTGATGCGTTTGACCCTGACGGAAAATTCAGTGTTCCTTACCTTTGGGGAATTTTGGGAATTGTATATGACGAAACAAAAATATCAGCCGAAGATGCTTCGACATGGAATATTTTATTTGATAAGAAATATGACGGCAAGATATTTATGTACGGCGAAAAGAGAGATATACTTGGTATAGGTCTTAAATCACTTGGTTATTCTTTAAACTCTGTTTCCGAAAAGGAACTTAAAGAGGCAGGGGATAAGCTTATGGCTCAAAAAGAGTTAGTTCGAGCTTATGTTGGTGATGATGTTAAGGATAAGATGATGAATGCAGAGGGCGAGCTTGCAGTTATGTATGCAGGTGACGCTATAACAACAGCTGATGTTAATCCTGATATGAAGTTTGCTCTTCCAAAAGAGGGAACAAATGTATTTATAGATTCAATGGTTATCCCAAAAACTGCCGCTAATAAAGAGGCTGCAGAAATGTTTATTAATTTTATGTGCAGAAAAGATATTGCAGAGATGAACAGAGCATATGTTAATTATTCTTCACCGCAGAAAGAGGTTATTGATGAGCTTCCCCAAGATAAGAAGAATGACCCTGCAACAAATCCACCTCTTTCATATCTTGAAAAATGCGAGCTTTACAGAGATGTGGGACAGAATCAAATTCGTGATGAACTTTATACTAAGATAAAGGCAAAATAAGATGGGAATGTTAAAAAAGTCCAGACCGCAAAAAAGAACTAAAAAAATAGGGAACAAAGAAATTTGCTATTTTAAAACATGATAAAAAATTCTTTTTTGCTATGAACAAACCTCGCCTCTCGCTGTATACACATACAGCTTCGGGTGTCCCAAAGCTTTGCTTTGGCTCGGTTTGTCCATTCTGGAGCTTTTTTTCCTATTCCCATAAAAATGGCAAGATGAAATAAAAAAACATCTTGCCATTATTTTATTTACTATTTTTCTTCCTGAATACCTTTTTCATAAAGCTTTTTATTAACATATTCTCCAACAAGACAATATATTAATGAGCAGGTCGGAATACATAATAAAATTCCTGTTGCACCGAAAATTCTTCCGCCTACAATTACGGAAAACAGAACAAAAATGCCTGGAAGTCCGATTGTTTTTCCTACAACATGCGGATATATAAGCTGTCCCTCAATCTGTTGAAGAACTAAGAACATCACAACAAATATTATCATTTTAACAGGACTCACTATTATCATAAGAATAATTCCCACAAAGCACGCTATAAACGAGCCGACAAGCGGAATAAGTGCGCATACTGAAATTAAAAGTCCTATAAGAAACGCATACGGCAGTCTTAAAATAAGCATTGTAACGATGAACATTGAGCCTAAGATAAGTGCCTCCAAAAACTGACCTGTAAAGAAGCTTGAAAATGTATGCGATGTAAGCTTTACAAGACGCTCAACCTTTTTTGCAGTTTTTTCGGAAAATAAAGCGTACAGCAGTTTTTTTGACTGAATAAACAGCCTTTCTTTTTGGAAAAGAATATAAATTGAAACTACAATTCCTATAAAGAATGACGCAATTGCAGAGAACATTCTTGTTACAGCACCTATTCCCGTCTGAACAAATCCAAAAGGAGTTTTTGATGCGTTTTTCCAAAGATTTGTAAATAACTCGTTCCAGTTTATATTCTGCTCATTTAACCATTCCGATATAAAAGGATAGTCAAAACCGTAGCTTTTTAAAAAGCTTTTAAAATTCTCGTATGCTTCAGGAATTTGCGTTGATAAGCTTTTAAATGCCTCTTTTAATTGAGGAACTACTACAAATATAACAAGCGAAAGCACAACAAGAATAATAAATACAGTGATAAGATAAGAAACTATACGGCTTATTTTTTTCAGCCTTTTTACCTTTTCTGCCTTTCCTGTTTTTTGAACATTAGCTATTTTATCGCCAAAAAGCTTGTCTTCAATTCTTTTCATAGGAATATTAACTATAAACGCAATAGCACCCCCAACAAGAAAAGGAGATATAAAGCCGATAATCATTTTTAAAAATGAAAATATTTTTGTTATATGGTTAATTCCCGTAAATACAAGAATAAGAATTATGCCTGCTAAAATAAATTCTTTTGTTTTTTTATTCAAAAACATATAATCACATTCCTCTTTTATGTAGTGATATTTGGAAAAGGGATAGGGAAAAAAAGTTCCAGAATGGACAAACCGAGCCAAAGCAAAGCTTTGGGACACCCGAAGCTGTATGTGATACAGCGAGAGGCGAGGTTTGTTCATAGCAAAAAAGAATTTTTTTAATTATGTTTTAAAATAGCGAATTGTTTTGTTTCATACTTTTTAAGTTCTTTTTTGCGGTCTGGACTTTTTTAACATCCCTTATTAAAGCCTTACAAAATCTGCTGCACCATGTTTACATATAGGGCATATAAAGTCTTCAGGAACTTCATCTCCCTCGTAAACATATCCGCATATTTTACATATAAAGCCTTTTTTGTCGTCCTTTTTTTCAGGCTTTGGCTTAATGTTTTTATGGTAATATTCGTATGTTACAGATGGCTCATCGCTTAATTTTTTAGCTTCTGTTACATCTGCGATAAAAAGAGTATGTGTGCCTAAGTCAACACTCTCGACAACTTTTGCACTTATAAAAGAATTTGAACATGCAGATAAATAGAAAAGCCCGTTTTCACTTCTCGTAAGATGAGGGCTGTCTATAATTTTGTCAGTATCTCTTCCGCTTTGAAAACCGTAGTGAGTGAAAATTTCAAAGGTTGCTGATTTGGAAAGAATACTTACATTAAATAAGCCTGTTTTTAATATCATATCATGAGTGTAGTTGTCTTTGTTAAGTGTAATTGATATTCTAAGAGGATTTGATGTAACCTGCAAGGCTGTATTTATAATACAGGCATTGTCTTTTTCTTCAGTTCTTGCACTTAATAAATAGAGTCCGTAGCTTAAATTAAACATTACTGTGCTGTCTGTTTTATTCATTTTCATATTCCTTTCTCTTTTTATGTTTTTTTGTATTATCTGTTTTTTTATGGCTTTTTATGAATTATAACATGAAAAAAAATTATTGTCAAGATATGCGTATATAAAGTAAGAGGAAAATGGAAAAACTTAATATGATTTAAAGAAAAAGAAAATATTGACATTGTATAAAAAATGTGCTAAAATAGTATTAAATACTAGATAGCAAGGAGAAAAGTATGAGTTTTGAGATAATTACAGACAGTTGTTCTAATTTACCATTAGAAATTATAGAAAAGTATGATATAAAAATTGCATCTCTTAATTGTATTGTGGAGGGCGTTTCAAAAAAATGCTTTTCTCATGACGGAAAAGATACAATAAACTTAAAAGAGCTTTATGAAAAGATGAGGAATAAAGCCGATATATCAACCTCACTTGCATCACCTGAAGAATTTGAAAAGCTTTTTGAAAAATCTGCAAAAGAGGGAAAAGACATACTTTGTATTACTATTGCATCTACATTAAGCGGAACATATCAATCGGCAAAAATAGCAAAGGATATAATTATGTTAAAATATCCGAATGTAAATATTCATATAGTAGATACTCTAAACGCATCACTAGGCGAAGGACTTTTATGTTATGAAGCCGCTTTGAAACGAGAAAATGGCGAGGATATATCTTCGGTAAAAGAGTATCTCGAAAAAGAAAAATACAATATTTGCTCGTGGTTTACATTTGACGAGCTTTACTATCTAAAAAAAGGCGGTCGGGTAAGCTCTGCATCTGCTTTTTTAGGAACGATGCTTGGAATAAAGCCTGTTATGAATGTTACAAAGGACGGCATAATAATACCTAATGCGAAAGTAAGAGGGAGAAAATCTTCTCTTGAAACACTTATAAATGGCATTGGCGAACATTTTGATAAAAATAAAAATCAGGTTGTTGGAATAACACACGGAGATTGTATTGATGTTGCTGATGAATTAAAAAATGAACTTAAAAAGAGATTTGGAATAAAGGAATTTATTGTTGAATATATGGATTCTGTTATAGGAACTCATGGCGGTCCTGGTGCTGTTGCTGTGTTCTTTAAAGGCAGGAAAGAGTAAGATATTGTAACAAAGAAAAACTGTGATAAGAATTAAAAAATTATCACAGTTTTTTCTTTTATAAAATTATTGACATAATTAAACAGATATGATAAAATAATTATGCTAGATACTATAAAATCAATATATTGGGTTAGTATATTTTGTCCTTAGGAAGTGTACGCTAATGTTAAAAGCGTACGCTCTGAGAATGCTTTCTAGGGAAAAAATAGAAGTATATTGATTAGTGTCTAGCAACCTATCATTCAGAGCTTGTGCGTTTTTAGTGCATCACTCTGAAATATGGGTTATGCACTTTTTTATTACATGGGAGGTAATTTTATGCATTGTCCAAATTGTGGAAACAAAATTGATGATAATGACAAATTTTGTCGTTCTTGCGGAAAATCATTATTAAGTAATGAAAACGAAATAGTCATTGATAATAATACTGCTACTCAAACCGACAACTCGGCAACACAACCACCGTATTGTACAAATTGTGGTGAATCAGTAGGCTCATTAAAAATCTGCCCTCATTGTCAGATGAAAACTAAAAAGAATTATAAGAAATATTGTAGATGTTGTGGTGGTATGTTAGATACAAAATGTTTCTGTGCAAATTGCAGAAGTTATAGCAAAAAATCTTTTGTAGAAGTTTTTATTAACATCTTATCTTATTTCTTAATAGCTTTTTGTTATTATGTTGGCTTATTATGGGTGGTAGCGAATCAAAAGCCAATACATGGTGGATGCATTATATTATTGACACTTGTAGTTCATGTTTTGTTATACAAGTATAACTGTAAATTGTTATTTAATAAAACAAGGAAATCAAAATCTGTCTTTATTTGTATCTGTATTTTATGTTATGCTTTTGCTGTTCTGTTTGCAAGTAATTTCATCGCGAACAGGACATCTGATTCATATAATGCAATTATGTATTCTGAAAATATTGTAAAGCAGAAACTTAAAAATCCTGAATCGATGATTATAAATAACTCAACAGTGGAAGATACATTTTTGGATGTTGAAAATAATGTAAATTATTTTATAATCAATGTAGATTATTCTGCACAAAACGGATTCGGTGGATACAACCGTGAAGAAGAAACAATATATGTTCGTGTATATAGAGATAATGGAATAGTTGAAAAAATTTCTGTTTTGGAATACGCAGAAAATGAAATAAATTGCAGTAAGCTCATTCAGTAGTTTTTATGTAAATTTTAAGGAGAACAGTTATGCATTCTATTCAAGATATATGGAATCACTTTAAACAATTAGAAGGCTCAACTCTCTATATCCCTGATAAAGATGTAGTAAATCGGTCTAAACAAGGAGCAAAACAATATGACAAACTCTACCACTGTACAAATGCGGATGCTTTAATTAGTATTATAAAAAACAAAGAATTTTGGTTAAATACTCTAAAATGGGTTAATGACAAAGATGAAAAAAATCGAATTGATGTTCCTAAATTTGAAAATTCATATTATGTTGCATGCTTTACATACGAAAATGCAATTCCGGATGAGCATTGGATTGAATATGGAAATAACGAAAATGGAATATTATTTAGTGTAAAGAAAGAATGGTTTTTAAAAGATATTTCTTTTATGTCTGGAGATAATTATAAGACCGATATAGAAGATTTTAAAATTTTCCCTTCTTCAAAAATTACACTTGATAAAAAAATCGAAGCTCAAAAAAGCGGAAAGCATTTCAATCCCTTTTCAATATTTGATTTTGATTTTTACAAAATAATCTACGATGATGATTTGATATGCAATATCGAAAATGAGGGGTCAATGAATATGCAGGGCGAAACATATGTAGCGATTGCACAAAACCCCACAATAGCTGGAATCGTAAAAAAGAAAAAGGGATTATGCGAAAGATTTGGTCAAAAAGCATATATAAAGGATTGGACAAGTGAAAAAGAAATCAGATTAAAAATTGGTGTTTGGCAAGGACCTACAACAGAAAAGAGTTTTGAGTTCTTTTATCCTAAAATTGCTGTTAAACTTGATGAAACCGCCTTTGATGCATTTGAAATAAGATTTAGTCCAAAGTTTGATATAAAAAGGCAGGAAGAATATTTGGATAAACTTTATGAATTATTACCAAATAGCAAAATCGTTGTCCTTACTGATTAGAAACTAATAGCTTAAAACGAGCCTTGATATTACAATTTTCAAGGCTCGTTTTTGTCATATAATCGTTCTTTAGTTCTCTAAAATGGATATTTTAGGTATCTTTTCTCAAAATGCCAAGATAATCTTCATAAGCAAATACACGGTTACGATTAGCATTATTTGTCTGGACGAGTATTCCACATTCTTCTAATCTTTTTACACTTGTAGAAACTGTGCTGAATGCAAGTGATAATTCTTCCGAGGTTTTTTTTATGTCTATAATAGGATTTTTTTCAAGATAATCAAAAATATTTTTTGCGGTTTTTGAAGCTCTTCCCATTTTTTCGATAATTGCAATATTCTTATCGTGTAATTCAGACAATTTGTTGATTGAATGGGCTGCATCTTCTGAGGATTCTTTGATTGCACGAAGAAAGAATTTTATCCATTGTTCGTAATTATTCTTGTTTCTTACTTCACTCATACGGTCATAATATTCAATTCGATTGTTTTTGAGGTAATAAGAGATATAAAGTGCAGGAGTATTTAATCTCTTTTTCTCCATCAAAAACAGAGTAATTAACAATCTGCCTACACGACCATTGCCATCTAAAAATGGATGTATTGTTTCAAACTGATAATGAATTAAAGCTGCCTGAATTAACAAATCCAATTCATCATCTGAATTTATATATTTTTCCAAATCAGACATTGCCTGTTTCATATCTTCGGGATTAGGTGGGATATATCGTGCATTTTTTAATGTACTCCCAGCACAACCAATCCAGTTTTGAGAATATCTAAATTCTCCCGGATTCTTTTCCTGACCGCGCACATCACGCATTAAAATCTCGTGAGTTTCTTTTATAAGTCGGTTGCAGAGTGGGAGTGAGCTTAATCTTTCGAGAGCAAATTCGGTTGCTTTTATATAATTAATAACATCAACTACATTTTGATTCGCATTTTTTTCAATCAAGGGATCTAACACATCTTCCAAAGTTGCCTGTGTTCCCTCAATCTGTGATGATAACAATGCCTCTTTACGAACATACATAGACACAAATAAATTCATATTTGGGATATACCTTGACAATGTATCTAATGTCGCTAATGCCTTTGTTGCATCTGTAAGCAAGGAAATCATTTCTGCATCCATATTTATATCTATGGGCAGCGGTGTAGGACGAAACGACTTGTATTCAGCCTCTCCACTTAAATTTGCAATGTATTCTCCGGCTTTTTGCATATTTACACCTTCTTAACTCAAAATTTCAAGTATATTTTAACATAGTTATTTTGATTTGTCAACTTAAATCTAAATAAATTAATATGAGTTTTTGAAAATAGCTTCTAAATCAAAATATATTATGGATATTCTTTTGTTTATTACGAATTAAAAAATCCGATTTTACATGATATGTAAAATCGGACTAATAAATTTTAACTATTTTGTTCTTTTAACGCATTTATAAGTGCAACAATAAACTCTTTTATCTCTTTTGTTTTATCAAGAGTTATAAGCTTTAATGTAAAATAAGGAGTTTTTCCTGCACCAAAGAGGATTTTTCCTTTGTATTTTCTGTCTGTTGTTAAAACAGTTCTCACAAATTCGTTATCCATTTCCTTCATTTTAAATGTGATTGAAGAATTTATATCTGTAACTTCAAAAATTCCGATATTTTCGCAAAGTGATTTTATATACGAAATATCAAGAAGATTAAGAGTTTCTTTTGGAACATTTGAAAATCTGTCTGTCATTTCGTCATATAAATCGAGATAATCCTCCTCGCTTTCAATAAGCGATATTTTTTTGTAGATTTCCATTTTTGTGTTGTGGTCGGAAATGTAGGAAGAATCTATAAATGCACTCACTTTTATATCAACATGGCACTGTGTTTTTTCTTCCACCTTTTCGCCTCTTTTTTCTTTAACTGCCTCGTCAAGAAGCTTAAGGTACATATCATATCCCACAGCATCCATGTGTCCGTGTTGCTCGGCACCCAAAATATTTCCCGCACCTCTTATCTCCAAATCACGCATTGCAATTTTAAAGCCTGAGCCAAACTCGGTAAATTCTTTTATAGCTTTAAGCCTTTTTTCGCTTACCTCGGAAATTGATTTAAAAGGACGGTAGGTGAGATAGCAGTAGGCAAGGCGTGACGACCTGCCAACTCTTCCTCTTAACTGATAAAGCTGTGAAAGTCCGAAAAAGTCTGCATTTTCAACAATCATCGTGTTTACATTCGGAATATCAAGCCCTGTTTCAATAATAGTAGTACACACTAAAATGTCAATTTCACCCAAAGACATTTCGTAGAATATTTTTTCCATTTCTTCTCTTGAAAGCTTTCCGTGTGCAACCTTTATTACAGCATCAGGAAAATTATCAGAAAGCTTTTTGGCAACTGAATGAATACTTTCAACTCTGTTATAAAGATAAAAAACCTGACCGTTTCTTGCAAGCTCTTTTTTAATAGCATCACAAACTATACCCTCATTATATTCCATAACAAAGGTCCTTACAGGGTGTCTGTCACACGGCGGTTCTTTCAGGGTGGAAACATCTCGTATTCCGACCATAGCCATGTTGAGTGTTCGGGGTATTGGTGTCGCACTTAAAGTAAGAATATCAATACCTGTTTTCATAGCCTTGATTTTTTCTTTGTGTTTAACACCAAATCGCTGTTCCTCGTCAATTATAAGAAGGCCCAAATCTTTAAAGCCGACATCATCTGACAAAAGTCTGTGTGTTCCGATTACAATATCGCACAGACCCGCCTTTAACTCTTTTATTGTGTTTGTTATTTCTTTTCTTGTGCAAAAGCGTGATAAAAGACCTATTGTAACAGGAAAATCTTTCATTCTGTCAGAAAATGTGTTATAATGCTGTTTTGCAAGAACAGTTGTAGGTGCAAGATATGCGACTTGTTTTCCGTCACATACAGCCTTGAAAGCCGCACGAAGTGCAATTTCAGTTTTTCCATATCCAACATCACCGCATATAAGTCTGTCCATAGGGTGAGGGGATTGCATATCCTTTTTCACATCATAGATTGAGTCAAGCTGGTCCTGAGTTTCTTCATATGGGAAAGTTCTTTCAAACTGAATTTGCATATCGTTATCTTCGGAAAACTGAAAGCCCACAGCATTTTCTCTGTTTTTATAAAGCTCGATAAGCTGTTCGGCAAGGTCCTCACAGCTCTTCTTTACACGGCTTTTCACTCTTGAGAAATCAGCACCGCCAAGACGGTTTAATTTTACCGTTTTGGAATCGTCACCAACATATTTATAAAGTGTGCTAAGCTGATTTACAGGTATATAAAGATTGTCATTTCCGTGATAACGGATTTTTATAAGGTCTTTTTCTTCTTTATCAATCCTGAGCCTTGTTATTCCCTCATACATACCTATTCCGTGAACAGGGTGAACAACACAGTCGCCGGGTGATAAATCTGAAAAGTTTGTGATTGCATTTTCGTTTTTACTTTCTTTTCTTCTTTTTCTTTTGTTAGTGTCACTGTATATATCCGAAAAATATGCAAACTTTAATTCAGGGTAGCAAAAACCTTCCAAAAAGCCTGAAAAGGGAAGAATACTAACCCCTTTTGTAATATCCGAAAAATCGTTTATAACAGCCGCATTTATATCGTAGTTTGAAAGTGTAAACGATAATCTTTCTGCTTTTTCTTTCGTTCTTCCCGGGATAAGAACAAAATAGTCTTCCTCTAAAAATTCTTTTATTTCGGACGCAAAAATCGTTATGCTTCCGCTTGTAGACATAACATTTTTGTTTGGAATATCTATTTTTATATCGGGTACTTTATTTCCGAAATTGTTTTTCAAAAAGCCAAAATGTATAATATTGTTTTTCTTATTTTCATAAAGTGAGAAAAGTGTTTCCTGTGGGTTTTTGAAAAATTTTATATTTTCTTTTAAAATAATGTTTCGCTCTGTAAGCTCACCAAGATAGTCAATATGCTCTTTATAGATTGTAAGACAGTATTCATATATATCGTTCGGGCTGTCAATAATTATTGTAAAATCATTGTCAATATACTCGCATAATGATGAAAGACTGTCTTCTATGAGTGGAAAATATCTGTCATATGCGTGAAGATTTTCGTTATTTTGGAGTCTTTCAATATCACGCCCTAAAATCTTGTTAAGCTCTTCGTTTTTAGATTTTTGTAACCTTTTTTCTATTTCCTCTTTAAGTCTGTTTTTATCTTTTATTGTGTATTCACTAAGATTGGAAATAATTGCAGTTTCTTTCTTTTCGATACTTAGCTTTGTTATCGTGTCAAAGGTTCTTATAGAATCAATTTCGTCACCAAAAAACTCGATTCTGTAAGGATAATTTGAAGTGTACGGGAAAATATCGACAATTCCGCCCCTTATGCTGTACTGACCGTGGTTTTGTGTTTCATCGCACCTCTCAAAATTATCAAGTCGTTTTATCAGCTCTTTTTGTGAAATTTCTTCACCAACCGAGATACTGAAGGTTTGTGATAAAAAAGCTTCTTTTTCGGGAACGGGTGCAAGAAAAGAAACAGGTGTTACGAGATAAATACCTGCTTTTTTCTTATATAAATTTTCAAAGAAGTTAATACGCTCCTTTTTCTCGTCCTCGCTTGTGGCATAAACCTCGTAATAAATAAATTCATGGTCGGGAAGAAGAAAAACATCAATTCCGTAAAATTCTATAATGCTTTTTAGCTTCCGTGCATCTCTTTGGTTTTTCAAAATCCAAAGACACGGCTTTTTAATTTCTTCTGTAAGGGTAGATATAATATGTGCTTTTGCACCGTCACAAAGACCGTCAACACCTGCAATTTTCCCCTCATTTGCCAAAGCGAATTTTTTTAATTCCAAAAAGGGTTTATAGCCCTCAAAAATGCTTTGAAAACCTTTAAATCTCATACTATAATTCCTTTTTAATTATATAAATTCATCGCTTTTAATATATCGCCCTTAATTATAAGCTTAAGTGCTTCAACACCGTCGTCAACCGATTTTCCCAAACTTTTCAAATCTTCTTTTGAAAAGCTTTTTAAAACAAAATCAGCAGGGTCGGTTTCTTTTTTATTTATATCATCAATTCCTATTCTTATTCTTTTAAAGCTCTCGCTTTTTGTGTGAAGGATAATATTTTTTATTCCGTTGTGTCCGCCTGCACTTCCTTTTTCTCTGATACGAAGCTTTCCAAGTGGAAGTGAAATATCGTCATAAACAATTACTATATCATCTGTTGTAAGCTTGTAAAAATCCATAGCCTCTCTTACAGACTCACCGCTTAAATTCATAAAGGTTGACGGCTTTAGTAAAATAACCTTTTCGTTTTCAATTTTACCTTCACCAAAAACACCTTTGAATTTTATTTTGTTTATTTTTATATTATATGACGCTGCTAAAAAATCAAGAAATAAAAATCCTGTGTTATGTCTTGTAAATTCATACTTTTTCCCCGGGTTTCCCAAACCTACTATCAAATACATTTTTTTACCATTTACCTTTCTAATCATCCGAATTAAAAAATTCTTTTAAAAGAGTATATCTTTTAAATTCAATATCATTTGCAATCATTTTTTCAACGCAAGCCTTTGTGCCAACTATACACACAAATTTTTTTGCCCTTGTTATAGCTGTGTATAAAAGATTTCTGCTCATAAGCTGTTCATATCCGTAAACAAGAGGAATTATTACAGCATCAAATTCACTGCCCTGACTTTTATGAACGGTTATCGCATAGGAAAGTTCTAAATTTTCCAAGCGCGAAAATTCATATTCAACAGTTTTTTCATCGTCAAACAAAATCGTCATCGCGGAATTTTTGTTGTTTATCGCAGTTATAATTCCCATATCGCCGTTGTAAATTCCTTCGCCCGACTCGTATTTTGATTTCCATACTACATCATAATCGTTTTTTGTCTGCATAACTCTGTCGCCAACAGAAAAGGAATATCCGTTTGCATTTTTTGTAATATCACCTTTTTTTATGGGATTTACAACTGTTTTTATTGACTTATTAAGCTCAACACTTCCAAGAGAGGTTTTCCTCATCGGTGTAAGTACCTGAATTTTATCAGGTGTTGTATTTAAAAATTTCGGAAGTCTTTTTGTAAGAAGCTCGTTTATAAGATTTTTTGTTTCTTGTGTTTCAGTGGACGCCATAAAGAAAAAGTCCGAATTTTTTCCGTTATATTCGAGAATATCACCTTTTAAAATTCTATGTGCATTCGTTACAATCTGCGAATTTTCGTTCTGCCTGAAAATTTCGTCAAATGTAATTCGTTTTATCGCTTTTGTCATAATAAGGTCTTTTAAGACATTTCCTGCCCCCACAGGCGGAAGCTGGTCACAGTCACCAACCATTATAATACGAGTGCTTTCCTTTAATGCACACAAAAGTGCCTGAAACAAAAGTGTGTCCGTCATCGACATTTCATCAACTATCACTACATCGCATATAAGCGGATTTTGCGCGTTTTTCTCAAATTCAGGCTTTTGATTTTTATGATAAGTAAGCTCAAGAAGACGGTGGATTGTTTTCGCATTTTTTCGTGTAAGCTCGGAAATTCTTTTTGCCGCTCTTCCTGTCGGTGCCGCTAAAATCACTTTTTTGTTAAGCTTTTCAAAGGCAGAAATTATCGTTTTTATAACAGTAGTTTTTCCCGTTCCCGGACCGCCCGTTATAATAAGAAGATTGTTTCTTAAAGCCTCGCATACTGCCTCTTTTTGATTTTGTGCAAGTTCTATTTCGCAGATGTCTGATATTCTCACTTTTTTTGATAAATCATCAACCTTAACTTTTTTTAAAGCTTCGAGCCTAAGTGCAATATAGCTTTCCGCCTCATAATACATCGGAAGTGAAATATAGGTTGTGCCGTTTATATTATTTAAAACAAGCCTTTTTTCAGCAAGCAGTCTTGTAATCTGGTCATCAGCACTTTTTTCACCTATGTTAAGCGTTACTGCTGTATTTTGTATTAAAATATCATTTGGAAGACAAGTATGTCCGCTAAGGGCGGCGTTATTTAGTGTATAGATAATACCTGCATTTATTCTTTCGGGAGCATCGTCTGAAAAGCCCATCTTTTTAGCTAATTTATCGGCTGTCGGAAAGCCTATTCTTTCCACTCTTTCGCAAAGTATATAGGGGTTTTTCTTGCAGATTGAAACTGACATATTCCCGAATGTGTTATAAACCTTTACTGCAACAGCGGGGGAAACCTCGTATTGATTAAAAAAAGTAACAACATTCTGAAGCTCGATTTTTTTCATATATTCTTCGTGAATTAACCTTGCTTTTTTAGGGGTAATTCCGTTTATTTTAATAAGCTTGTCATAATCGTGTTCCATTATATAAAAGGTTTCATCACCAAACTTATCAACGATTTTTTTAGCCGTAATCGGTCCTATTCCTTTTATTATTCCGCCACTTAAATATTTGTATGCACCCTGTGCGTCAAGCACAATTTTAGGCTCATAGTAGAGGGCATTTAGCTGTCGTCCGTATTTTGGATGCTCGTACCAGCTTCCATATACCGCTACGCTTTCACCCTCGGAAATAAAAGGGAGATTTCCTGCTATACTTATGTATTCGCCAAAAACATCAAGATAAATAACTGCATATCCTGTGTCATTACTATAAAAAACAATTTCTTCAACTGTCCCCTCAAGGCATACATCAGCATTTATTGAAAGCTCATCCATTTAATCACCCCTTATTCCTAAACATACTTATTTATTATATTATAACTTATTTTTTTTATATTGTCAATCAATGGAAGATTTTTTGGTGATTTTATTTTAATGAATTGACAACTTCTTTGTCATGAATTGGCATTCTGCCATGATTTCTCGCTTCGCTCCATGAATTGAATTGCCTTTATAATGCACGAAGTGCAATTCATGAGCCATAAGGCTCAATTCATGAAAACTTTGATTTCAATTCATGCCGCAAGGCAATTCATTGATTTCATTTTTTATGAAATCAATAATTGACATTTTTGATTTTGAAGTGTATAATGAATATACGAATCGATATGGATGGTGATTTTATGAAAAGTATATTTAAAATTTTTATGTCAATAATTTATCTTATACTGGCAGGTTTTCTTTTTGCAATGTGCTTTTATGTTAAAGACTATCTTACGATAAGAGACAGAAGTATCCTTATAGTGCTTTCGTTTGTAAATTTTGTTGTTGCACTTTGTATATCTGTTGCTGTGGATTACAATCTAAGCTTTTATGAATGTCCGAATTGTGAAAAGATTTTTAAGCCAAGCTTGTTTTCTTATCTTCTTAGTACACATACACCTTTAAAAAGACACTTAAAATGTCCGAAATGCAAGGAAAAAGCAATGTGCAGAATAAGATTTACTGATAAACCGAACGAAAAAAACAAAAAAACATAAACTGTAAGGGTTTTGTAATTGACTTGTAACAATATTTGTGCTATAATAAATTCGTAAAATATGATTAAATGATATGCTGTGTATGAAAATAGCATAAAAAAAGAAAGGAGAGGTGAATAAATATGAAGAGAATATTTTCAATGATAATTGTATTTATTATGTGTTTTTTAATGATGACCTCTCTGTCTTTTGCTGCACCTGAAACAATAGGCATGTATGAAACTTTAGGTGCAAACGGGATAATTACTGTTACTAATCCCGATAAATCATACACTACTACATATTCAAAATCATGCACGCTTTCAGGATTTGCACAATCAGGTGCAAAAATATATATATACTACTATGATGCTCAGGCTGATGTGTATAAGCTTTCTTATGAAAACGGCTTACCTCTTAGTGTGACAGCAGGAGCGTCTGGAATGTTTGTTATTCCGCTTAAGCTTTCTTCAGGAAGCAACAATCTTATTATAAGGGCGGAAAAAGATAACAATTTCCAGAATGTATCAATGCATATAAATGTGCTTAGTGCATCATTGTTTTCAATTAAATCAGGCTTAAAAGCTTTTAAGTTTAATTAAACTTTGATATTTGTGAAAAGAAAAAGGAGTGTTTGTTTTGAAAAAAGAATTTTTTAAAACGATGCTCCTTTATTTTTTGGTTATTTTTGCGGTTTTGTTAACTGCGTCAATATGGAGTGGAAAAGAATTATGGTCTTTTGATTATAGTTCTTTTCTTCGTAATATAAAGAATGCAGAAAATCTAAAGTATATTTTTTCGGAAGACGGAACGGGGGAATATATTCCAAAGACTAAGATTGACAAAAGTGATTTATACGCATTGGAGTGGATTTCCCTTTGTGAAAACAGTTCGAGAAATATTGTTTATTCAGGTGAGGAAAGCTTTGAAGGATTTTTGAATATCATAGAGGACATAAAAGGAAACATTTCAAGAGCAGGCACGATTTCATATGTCAGTGACAGTGATTATAAAAACGCATTTAAAGGTAACGGCATAGCACTAAAGTTTTTGTCACAGATTTCGTTAACTGATTATTTAAAATGCAGTAATGATTTTTTTGATATATTAACCCGTCCTTATGCAGATTGTGTTTTCATAACTGTTTCGGAGGATTCGCAGGCAAAATACCTTTATTTTTATGATTATAAAACAAATCAGAATTACAGATTACCTGTTGATTTTAATTCGCAGAAAATCGTTGAAAAAATCCGTCCCGAAATAAAAGCATCTTCGCTTTCCGATTCATTCAGCTTTGAGCTTAATTTTGATAAGAAAAACGAAGATGTTGAGAGAATACCTGTTGAAAGCTTAGTGCCTGTAACTTTATCGGAAAGATTTATTTATAAGCTTTCCGCCGAGTTTTTGAATTATGATATTTCAAGTAGCGTTTATGACGGAATTTTTAAGAAGTTTAATATAAAGAAAAATTCCGCACGCTCATATACGGATAACGAAAATACTATAAGCTTTATTGAAAGCCACGCAACTCTAAAAATATATAAAAATTCAAGTTTTACTTATGAGGCGGGAGAAAATTATAACGGTATTTCTGTTGGAAGCTCCGACGAGATTGAAGATGCTGTGTTGTTTGTAAATTCGCTTTATAAAGATTGTTTTGATAACGATGTTATTCTTTCCTTAAAAAATATTTCATCATATGACGGCATAAAAGAGTATGAATTTTGTTATACCATAGGCTCTAACATCCTTTCCTCAAAAGAGGGTAGTGATGTTGTTATGAGAGTTAAAGACGGAAATATTATATATTACAAACAGCGTTTTATGAATATAGTAAGTACACATGAAACTTTTTCTGTCGGCTCACTTGTAAATGCTTATGATGCAGTTTATAATGAGGGACTTAATGTTTCAAAAGCAGAGCATGAGATTGTTTCAATGTATCCTGTAAATGTAATTTACGAAGACGGAAGTGTACTGCAGAAATGGTGTGTTGAATTTTCAGACGGTACTTTCGAGTATTTATAATAAAATAAAAAACAAAAAAAGAAAGGCGGGTATTTATGGAATGGAAAAAAGCAAAGACTATATTGATATGGCTTTTTATTGTCATAGATGTCTGTCTTTTAGCTTATAATATTTATTCTAATTACGGTAATAATAAAGTTGATTTTGAAAGCCTTTTACCTGTTCTTAACGCTAATAATATAAAAATTGGCGATACTGTTTCTGTTAAGAACAAAAAGTATGCTTTTGTATATGAGTGTAAAAAGGCACAGATAACTGAAGAACTAAAAACAACACTTCTTGGAAATTATGATGAAATTTCTGACGGAAGATATTCATCAAAGGATAAGAAATCCATTTTAAAGACTGACGGAAATGAGTTTTTTTATGAAAATAAATCTCCGCATTTTAAAGGTTTTTCAGATTTGAATGATAAAAATACAGAGAAAATTTTAAAGAAATATCTAAAGCTTTTAGGTATAGAGGAATATGCACAGATAAAATCCGTAACAAAAAATGAAGATAAATACACAGTAAGCTGTATTTTTAAAATCGGTGAACTTGAAATTTTTTCTTCTAATCTCACCTTTATTATTTCAACAAACGGTATACATAAGATTTACGGAACTCTTAATATACCTGATATTAAAAACGGATATAATTTTGAACTTTCAAATATAGAAACAATTCTTCTCAATTTCAGCAGAAATGAGCAACATACTAATAAAAACAAGAAAATAATAGTAGAGGAAATAAAACTCGGATGCTACCTTTCCGACTATGAAAATGCTGTTACCTCGCAGGCACTTCCTGCATATATGATAAAAACAAAAGATAGAATATATATATATGATGCCCGTGAGGGTGTTGATTTTTCAAACAGACAGCTTGCAATAAAGTAAAAGTATAGGAGAAAATGCTTATGTCAAAATTTTTAATTATAGATGCAAATAGTATTTTAAATAGAGCGTTTTATGCTATAAGACCGCTTACTAATGCGGACGGACTTAATACGAATGGAATTTATGGCTTTTTAAACATTCTTCTAAAAGAACTCAATGATGAAAAGCCTGACTTTATTGCGTGTGCTTTTGATGTTTCGCGTGTAACCTTCCGCACAGAACTTTACTCTGAGTATAAAGCTACCAGAGGTGCAACACCCGAGGAATTAAAAGAACAGTTTGAGCCTCTTAAAAAAGTGCTTCGTGCAATGAATATAGAAGTTCTTGAAATGCCGGGCTTCGAGGCTGATGATATTATAGGCTCAGTTTCAAAAAAATGCGAAAAAAACGGTACTGATTGCGTTATTTTAACGGGTGATAAGGACGATTTACAGCTTATAGGTGATAATGTTTTTGTTAAGCTTATTATAACAAGAATGGGCAAAACTGACACAAATCTTATGGATAAAAAAGCCCTTTTTGAAAAATACGGTCTTACACCATCTCAAATGGTTGAATTAAAGGCACTTATGGGTGATAAATCGGATAATATCCCAGGTGTAAAGGGCGTTGGAGAGGTTACAGGAATAAATCTTATAAAAGAATACGGAACGTTAGAAAATATATATGAAAATATTGATAATATAAAGGGTAGCTTACAAAATAAGCTTATATTGGAAAAAGAAAATGCTTTTCTTTCAAGAGAGCTTGGAACTATTAAATGCGACCTTGAGATAGATAAAGAAATCAAAGATTTTGCTGTTAAAGAATATGACAAAGAGGCACTTACAGAAATACTTAAATATCTTAATTTTGAAAAAATTCTTGAGAGATTATCTCTTACTGCTAAAAAAGGTGAAAATAAGAAAAAGGAAATACAGCTTTTTTCAGAAGAAAATTTTGAAAATGAGAATGCAAAAGATATAGTGTTCTATACCATTTGTGAAGATAAAGTATATATAACTGTAAATGATAATATTTATTTAGTCGACAATAAAAACGAAAAGTTTAATTCTATTTTAAAAAATAGGGAAATCAAAAAAGTTTCTTTTGATATAAAATCACAGCTTCATAACGGTTTTGAGATTGATGGTGAGTTTTTTGATATAGGCATTATGGGTTATGTCGTAGACCCTAAAAATACTTTTAATGACTTTTTGAAATTATTTTCAAAATATCTTGAAGTTGAAGTTAATGACATCAAAGAGGCAAGTGCTTTTTTGCCTGAGCTTTTTTTAAAGCTTCAAAATGAAATCGGGGAAAATGAGCTTTCATTTATAAACGATATTGAACACAAGCTTGTAAAAATTCTTTTTGATATGGAGTGTCATGGCGTTAAGATTGATAGTGAAAAGCTTAGTATGCTTGAAAAAGAATTTCTTAATAAAACAGATGAGCTTTTAAGAAAAATATATATTCTTGCAGGTGAAGAATTTAATGTTTCGTCCCCGAAACAGCTTGGTGAAATCTTGTTTGTAAAGCTTGGACTTCCCGTTATAAAGAAAACAAAAACAGGCTACTCAACAAATGCAGAGGTTTTAGAGGAGCTTTCAGGAACACACGAAATAATAGAATATATTAAGGAATACAGAACGCTCACAAAGCTTATTTCAACATATATAGAGGGCTTTAAGGAAAAAATGGACAGCGAATGTATTATTCATACAACCTTTAATCAGACACTTACACAAACAGGCAGATTAAGCTCAACCGAGCCGAATTTGCAGAATATCCCTGTTCGTACAGAGGAGGGAAGAAAGTTAAGAAGTGTTGTTATTTGTAAAAATGATTTTTTTGTTACGGCTGACTACTCACAAATCGAGCTTCGTGTTCTTGCAGATATATGCGATGATGAAAACCTTATAAACGCATTTAAAAACGATGTTGATATTCATACTTTAACTGCTGAAAATATATTTGATACCCAAATGGTTACACCGAATATGAGGCGTGCTGCAAAAGCAATCAACTTCGGACTTATATACGGAAAAGGTGCTTTTTCGCTTGCAAAGGATTTGAAAATAACGAGAAAAGAAGCAACAAATTATATCGAAAGATATTTCGGAAAATATCCTAAAGTACGCGATTATATGAAAAATGTTGTTTTAGATGCTGAAAAAGAGGGATATACAAAGACCTCTTACGGAAGAAGAAGATATTTTCCTGAACTAAAGGCAAAAGGACCTTTAAAAGCAGCAGGGGAAAGAGCAGCACTCAACAGTCCCATACAGGGAACTGCGGCTGATATTATTAAGCTTGCTATGATAAATGTTTTTAATATGATAAAAGAAAAGAATTTAAAATCAAAGCTTGTTCTTCAGATACACGATGAGCTTGTTATAGATTGCATAAAGGAAGAAAAAGAAATAATTGAGGTTCTTTTAAAAGAAGAAATGGAAAAAGCCGCAAAGCTGAAAGTACCGCTTACTGTATCGCTTGGTGAGGGGAAAAATTTAGACGAATGTAAATAAAAAAATGCTGTTTTACAACAGCATTTTTTTATTTAGTCATTTAGTTAATTAATATTCATCATAATCTTCGCTTGCAAAAATATCTTCTTCTTCGTTCATTGAGTTTAAAACTTCAAGTCTGATTTGATTTTTTACAGCCATAAAGTGTATAACCATTGTCAGTGCTGAAAGTGCACAGGTAGATATCATTACTATTGCAGTAAGGATAATATTTGTAAAAACAGCGGCATACATAGAATAAGCTGCTCCAAAAAGCGTGATATAATTGAAAATCTGAAGAACAATAGCACCTGAAGGAGTTGTAACCTCGTTGGCAGATTTTCTTATTATATTGAATATGAAAAGTATATTTACAAGCTGAATGAATACGGTACATATAAAGAAAAGCCAGGGGTTGTTAGGGTCCTCAATTACTGTTTCAATAACGCAGTAAAATATATTTATAAGTATTGCAACTGCTGTTGCGGCTGTGCTTATGGTATAGTCCTCTTCTTCAAGCTGCATTTTCCAGTGCATAATATAAAATATAACAAAAAATCCGGTATAACAAACAACAGGGATAGACATATAATAAATCTTATAAAAATCCAGTGCCATTCTGTTATTGATAACAATGGATAAATTTGTAAGAAACATTATTATCTCTGATATTATCGCAAAATGCATAATTTGTAGCTCCTTTTTTAGATTTTTCAGAACAACTCATTTTTTACAGTAAAAACAGCGTCCTTATCAGGAAGGCATTTTAAAACATAACAGGGAATATTAGTTAAAAGCAGATTTAAAAATGCGTATGTTTTATCAATTAGTTCTCGGTCTGAGGGAACATAAAATTCTCTTAAAAGTCTTTGCAATGCAGGAAGTGTCATAAGCTTCTCGATTGAATTTTCTTTTGCCTGTTCAAGAAAAACAATTGCTTTTAGCGGAACGGAAACATTTTTGTTTATTCCGGTTGAGCCTGCCCAGGGAGCACCGTGAAGAATAATCTTATCGTCCTTGATTGAAACAAGAGGCATATCGTCGTTAATTATTTCAACATTTTCAATATTTTCTTGCCAAAGCGATGTGTGTGTGCTTTTTCCTGTTCCGGATGGAGCAGAAAAAATAATTCCGCTGTTGTTATAGCTTATTGCAGAAGAATGAATTGAAAAAACTCCATGAGAAATAAGAACATACCTTAGTGCCTGGTCTGTTGAGTTAAGTAAAGGGCAATTCGGATTGTAGACAGCATTCTGGGCTTCAAGCTGTTCTTTAGGATTGGGAAGCGTTTTTTTATATTGACGCAAAGCTTCATTTATTTTATTTATTTCATCTTCGTCTTTTAAATTATAAGTTTCTATTATTACATGATTATTCTTTATTGCGGTTGTCATCATATATTTTCCGATTTCTTTGTTATAATCACTGTAACAGTAATAACCCTGGTTATTATAATAACGGGTTCTGTCGTTGTCTATTTTTATAAGTGCATAGGTTTCGGGCAAATTTATCTCATCACGAACATGATATTCAACATTTATAAAATCAGAAGATTTAATTTCTTCCTTATACGGTGTCATTCTTTCTATAAAAGCTTCGTTAAGGTCACCGCTAAATTTTATAAAAACATCTGCAATCTTTGTTTCAAGAGTCATATCTTCTCACCGCCTTTATAATATTTTATCATATATATCAATAAAAAGCAAGTATTAAATATAAAATTGTTTTTTATTTGTACTTTCTGTCTATTTTAATAAGTGCATTGTTCTTTTTATCAATACCTTTTACAATTTCATTCATTTTATCTTCAACAGCATTGTCTTTTAAATAAAAATCCGATGGGACAACGACATCAAAAATTATATTGTTTTGTGTATCTCCGAAGCTGACACGAAAATCGTGGATTGAAAGCTCAGGAGAAAATTCCTTTATTTTCTCAGTAATTTTATTTTTCAGAAAAACAACTTCAATATTATCCGTTTCAACAGGGTCCATATGGATAACTGTGTGAATATTATATTTTTCTTGTATATCATTTTCAATCGTGTCAATTATATCATGGCTTATAGTTATATTCTGCTTTGCGGGAACCTCAACATGAACAGTTAAAAAGCATTTGTTTTTTCCGTAGTTGTGTATAACAAGGTCATGGATGCCTATAACAGAAGAATATGATGAAATTTCTTTTTCAAGCATTTTAACAAGCTCTTCATTAGGTGCTTCTCCGATTAACGGACTTAAAGTATCTAAAATAAGCTTAATTCCTGAATATATAACAAGAAGAGATATAGCTGTTCCTGCAATTCCGTCAATTTTCACATTAAAAAATTTGTCAATAAATATACATAAAAGAACACCCGAGGTTGCAAAAACATCATTCAAGCTGTCTTTTGCGGTGGCAAGTACCGTAAGAGAGTCAATTCTTTTGTATATATTCTTGTTGAAAAAATATAGCCATAATTTTATTATAATTGAAAAGACAAGAACAAAAACTGTGATAAAGCTGAAAATTGATAGCTGAGGCTTTAGTATCTTAAATACAGAATCTTTTAAAAGAGATAATCCTATTATTAGAATAACAAATGAAATAAGAAGCCCCGTTATATATTCATATCTTGCATGTCCGAACGGGTGGTCTTTATCTGCAGGCTTTGAGGCAAGCTTAAAGCCTACTAAGGTTATAACAGAATTTGCAGCATCGGATAAGTTATTGACACCGTCGGCTAAAATTGCTATGCTTGAAAATATAAGTCCTGCAATTATTTTAAGAACACTTATAAGTGCATTTGCCAAAATTCCGACAATTCCGCTTAATTGACCGTATTTTTCCCTCACCATATTGCTTTTTGTGTTTTCGTAATTTTTTATAAAATGCTTTATAAGAAAATCACTCATCAATAGATAGCTCCTCCCATATTTCATAGAGTCTGTCAAGCTCTGTTTTCAGGTTTTCAAGATTTTCGCATTTTTCTTTAAGAAATTCAAAGTCAGAAGAATTTTCGGGGGAAGAAATTTCACTTTCAGTCTTAGAAATAAGCTCTTCCGTTTCCTCTATCTTTTTTTCTGTTTCTTTTAAACGGGTAAGTCTTTTCGCATTTTTTGCCCGTTCCTCTTTTGAACGGTAAAATTTGTTTTTGTTTTCTGTGTTTTTGCTTTCTTCTTTTATTTCGTTTGATACTCTTTGCAAAAGTTCTTTCTTCTTCTCAACATAATAATCATAATTTCCGTCATAAAAGCTGATTTCATCTTTTTTCATCTCGATTATTTTTGTCGGTACTCTGTTAAGAAGATAACGGTCATGAGAAACCATAATAATTGTTCCCGAAAATTCCTTTAATGCTTCATCAAGAACTTCCTTGGCTGATAAATCAAGATGGTTTGTCGGCTCGTCTAAAATAAGAACATTGCCTTTTTCAAGCATCATGAGTGTAAATTTTACTTTTGCTTTTTCTCCGCCTGATAAAACCTCAATCGGTTTATATATTTCTTCGTTTCTTATTAAAACTTTTCCTAAAATATCTCTTATTTGTTGTTCATACATAAGAGGGTAGCGGTCGTGTATCTCATCAATAACACTTTTACTGCCGTCAATAAGCGTTGTTTCCTGTTCGAAATATGATTTTTTTACATTTCCGCCCCATTTTATTTCGCCCTTTTGTGCTTTGTAAATACCGAGAATTGATTTTAAAAATGTCGATTTTCCAACACCGTTTTCTCCAACAATGGCTATTTTTTCGCCTCTCATAACATGAAGATTGATATTGTCAAAAAGGGTAGCATCACCAATTTTTAAACTAAGCTCTTTTACTGAAAGAACATCTTTTACAGGCTCCTGTTTATAATCAAAATTCAGCTTTATGGTTTTTGTATAATCGGAAGGTTTTTCCAAAATTTCCATTTTATCAAGCGTATTCTGTCTGCTTTTTGCACTTTTTGCGGTAGATGCCCTTACCTTGTTTTTTGCGATATAATCTTTTAAAGATGCAATTTCATTCTGTTGCTTCTCATATTCCTTCTGCATTGTTTTGATATTTTCTTTTTTTGTTACAACAAATGAACTGTAATTTCCCTTATAGCGTTTTAATTTTCCGTTATATATTTCTGCAATTTCGTTTACGCATTTATCAAGAAAATATCTGTCATGGGATACCATAAGAACAGCACCCTTATAGGACATCAGGTACTCCTCAAGCCAGTTAAGTGTTTTAAAATCAAGTTGGTTTGTCGGCTCATCCAAAATAAGAAGCTCAGGCTCAGATAAAAGAAGTGACGCAAGAGATAATCTTGTTTTTTCGCCTCCAGAAAGTGTGGAAACCTTTCTGTTGGAATCAATTTCTGAAAAACCCATACCTGTCCGTACAGTATCTATTTTTACATTGATGTTATATCCGTCCTGCTGTTCAAACTGTGTTTGCAGATGCGCATAACGGGAATTTAAAGCTCTGTATTCATCACTGTTTTCATCACATTGCGATATTTTTTCATAAAGCTCATTAAGCTCATTTTCGATTTTTAAAAGATGTGAAAAAACATTTCTTAAAACCTCGCCAACTGTATAATCGGAAACAAAATCACTGTTTTGCTTTAAATACCCGATTGTTTTTCCCATACTGATGATTTCGCCGTTTGTTATATCAAGCTCTTTTGTGATAACATTAAGAAGAGTGGACTTCCCGGCACCATTAGCACCGATAAGTCCAATCCTGTCTTTGTCTTCAATTTTGAAATTTATGTTTTCTAAAATTTGTGTTGCACCATAGAAAACATCAACAT
The DNA here is from genome assembly GCA_045661305.1 of Clostridia bacterium. Classification (GTDB taxonomy): domain Bacteria; phylum Bacillota; class Clostridia; order UMGS1840; family UMGS1840; genus UMGS1840. Next base: position 53,464 of record JAZRFJ010000013.1, read on the forward strand.
TTCTTAATTCTGTAATCATAATTTATTCTTTTGCCATTTGTGCTATCATTTGTGCTTTATCTGTCATTTCCCATTTAACATTCAAATCTTCTCTTCCCATATGACCGTAAGATGCAAGCTGACGGTAAATAGGTTTTCTAAGATCAAGCTCTTTTATGATAGCCTCAGGTCTTAAATCAAAAATTTTATTTACAATTTCTTCGATTTTTTCGTTAGAAATTTTTCCTGTTGAGAAAGTATCAACCATTACTGAAACCGGTTTTGCAATACCGATTGCATAAGCAAGCTGAACTTCGCATTTTGAGGCAATTTTTGATGCAACGATGTTTTTTGCAACATATCTTGCCGCATAAGCCGCACTTCTGTCAACTTTCGTAGGGTCCTTTCCTGAGAAAGCACCGCCGCCGTGACGCGCATATCCGCCATAAGTATCAACAATTATTTTTCTTCCCGTAAGTCCGCTGTCACCTTGCGGACCGCCTATAACAAATCTTCCCGTCGGATTGATGAAGAATTTTGTGTTTTCATCTATAAGAGTTGACGGAATTATTTCATCTATAACATATTTTCTGATATCTTCTCTTAACTTTTCAAGTGTTATTTCAGGGCTGTGCTGTGTTGAAATAACAACAGCTTCAATTCTTTTGACCAAATTCCCATCATACTCAACAGTTACCTGACTTTTACCGTCAGGACGGAGATAATCAAGTATATGATTTTTCCTTACTTCGGTAAGCCTTTTTGCAAGCTTATGAGCAAGAGAAATGGGAAGAGGCATAAGCTCAGGTGTTTCGACACAGGCATAGCCGAACATCATTCCCTGGTCGCCTGCACCGGTTGAGTTATCGTCGTCCGAGCTGTCAACGCCCATTGCAATATCTCCTGATTGTTCATCTATTGAAGTAACAACTGCACAGGTGTTTCCATCAAAGCCGTATTTTGCTCTGTCATAGCCTATATCAAGAACAACTTGTCTTGCAATTTTGGGTATGTCAACATAACAGTTAGTGGAAATTTCTCCCATTACTGAAACAATTCCTGTTGTACAGGTTGTTTCACATGCAACTCTCGCCGTAGGGTCTAAAGACAGTATAGTATCAAGGACAGCATCTGAAATCTGGTCGCAGATTTTATCAGGATGCCCCTCAGTTACTGATTCTGATGTAAAAAAATGTCTTGCCATATATAATACTTCCTTTCTGGTAAGTTTAGAACAATTTTATGTATTGTGCAAAATAATAACATTATTTCATATTATACAACATAATGATAAAAAAAACAAGGGTGTTTTAGAAAAAACTTGACTTTTTTTGAAAAAAGGTGTATTATATAAATTGACTGTTAAAATGGACTGAAAATAAAAACAAAATGGCACTTTTTACTAAAATTCGGTGCCGGAGGAGTTTAAATATGTCTTTTTTAAAAAAGTATAAACGCTATTCACTCGTTTTCTTTGATGCGTTGCTTGTAGTTTTTTCCTATTCGATATTACCTTTGATTTTTCATGGTAATACAGATTGCCGTGCGGGAAGAAAACTTATATTACTCACTATTTGTATCCATATTTTACTGATGTTTTTATTTAAGCGTTATGAAAATATTTTAAAGTATTCCAATGCTAAGGAAATATTAAAAACTGCACTGGTAGGTTTTTGTACGCTTCTTTTAATCAATCCTGTTGCGGTACTCTTTAAAGTACATGTTATTGGCGGTCAATATCAGTTTATTGCAATAATGATTATGATATGGTCTTCAATATTTTTTAGAATGGCAATAAAATATTATACAAATTATGTAAGTCTTAATAACAAAAATGCAACTAAGGGTAATCTTCTTATTGTCGGTGCAGGAAGTGCAGGAAGAATGGTATTTGAAGAAACTCAAATCAGTAAAAGTCTGAATTATAATGTTGTGGGTTATATTGATGATGATGATGAAAAAAACGGTAACAGAATAAACGGGGTTAAGGTGCTTGGCTCAAGAAGTGAGATTGTTGAGGTATGTCAGAAATATAATGTAACCAATATTATTATTGCAATTCCGTCAATGGAAACTGCTGAAATGCAGAAGCTTGTTACAATATGCAGTGAAACAAATTGTAAGGTACAGGTGCTTCCAAAATATGAGGAGTTTATTGAGGGGAGACTAACAAAAGAAGAACTTGCCAAAAATGTAAGAGATGTAGATATAGAGGATTTGTTGGAAAGAGACGCGATAGTGCTTGATAATAAACAGCTTTCCGAAATTCTTACAGGAAAAACTGTTCTTGTTACAGGTGGAGGCGGTTCAATAGGCTCTGAGTTGTGCAGACAGATTGTAAAGTATAACCCGGGTAAGCTTGTAATTGTTGATATATACGAAAATAATGCTTATGATATACAAAACGAATTAAAAAGTAATCATCCTAATCTTAATTTAGATGTTGTAATAGCGTCTGTGCGTGATTATGATAAACTTGAACTTATATTTGATTCATACAGACCTGACATGGTTTACCATGCCGCTGCACATAAGCATGTTCCTTTGATGGAGTTTTCACCTGATGAGGCTATAAAAAACAATGTTTTCGGAACATTTAATGTTGCAAAATGTGCAGATAAATTCGGTGTTAATACATTTACGCTTATTTCAACCGATAAAGCTGTAAACCCTACTAATGTTATGGGTGCAACAAAGAGAATATGTGAAATGATAGTGCAGTCTTTTCAGACAGTATCAAAGACGGAGTTTGTTGCTGTAAGATTTGGAAATGTTTTGGGCTCTAACGGCTCTGTAATTCCTCTTTTTAAAAGGCAGATTCAAAACGGGGGACCTGTTACTGTAACGCATAAGGATATTACCAGATTTTTCATGACTATACCTGAGGCATCTCAGCTTGTTCTGCAGGCGTCGGCTTTTGCTGAGGGGGGAGAAATTTTTGTTCTTGATATGGGCAAGCCTGTTAAAATATATCACCTTGCTGAAAAACTCATAAAACTATCCGGTTATGAGCCTGATAAGGATATTAAAATTGAGGTTACCGGTTTAAGACCCGGTGAAAAGCTTTATGAGGAGCTTCTCATGGATGAGGAAGGTCTTAAGAATACACAGAACTCTAAAATTTTTATCGGAAAGCCGATATTTACTGATTTTGAGGCACTTACGGCTGAACTGAATAAATTACAGGAGGCAATAAACAATCCTGATAAAATGGAAATAAAGAGAATTATTTCCCGTATGGTTGACACATACAAACCTGACTTTGATTGTTGTAATTCTTAAATTGAACATTTAAAAAACGGAGGAACTATGAGAATAGATAAGTATCTTAAGGTTTCAAGAATTATTAAAAGGAGAACAGTCGCACAAGAGGCGTGCGAGGGTGGTAAAGTAACGATAAACGGTAAAACCGCCAAGCCTTCAAGCGAGGTTAAGGCAGGGGATATACTTACCCTTACTTTTGGTGCAAGGACAATTAAGGTAGAGGTTACAGATACGAAAGAGGTTGTTCGCAAAGACGACGCATCAACTTTATATAAACAAATTGATTAAACTTTTAAAAAACTGCGAAAGTGACATTCGCAGTTTTTTTGTATAATTTTAACAAAAATCTTTGTATATTGTCTGCAAAAAATGTTACAAATATATTATATTTTTGTGAAAAGTGTTGACAAACTACCGTTTTTTGTATTATAATAAATACGAAGATAGGTATATCTTTTAAAAAAGCTTTCGGATTCTTCGGATTCAGGCTTTATGAAGAGTCTGGAAGAAGAAAAGGAGACATGAGATATGAAGGTAACATTTGTAGAAAGAAAGGTAACATTAAAAGATACTTTTAAGGAAAAGTTTTGTGCAAAGCTTAATAAGTTTGACAAAATTTTTGATGAAACAGCCAAAGCAACCGTAACTGCTTCAGTTGTTAAAGATACATATATACTGGAGCTTACCATTTTTTATAATAATGCTATATTCCGTGTTGAAGAGTCCAACGATGATTGTTGGGCAGGTATGGATGAAATAATAGAAGACCTCAAAAAGCAGATTAGAAAATATAAAACAAAAATTGAAAAAACAGTTAAGCGTTCTTCAATGGAAGATGCGTTTCTCTCTCTTGAGCCTGATTATGAGAGTGCGGAAGAATTAGAGTTTGAAATTGTAAGAACGAAAAAAGTTCCTGTTAAACCAATGAGTGCAGATGAGGCAATATTGCAGATGAATTTACTCGGACACGAGTTCTTTGCTTTTAAAAATGTTGATACAGGAAATGTTGATATAGTTTATAAGAGAAAAGACGGAAGATATGGACTTATAGAAACTGAGTAATTATTTATTATTTTTTTCTTCGTTCCCAATGGGCTGTGATAAAAAGTTACAGCCCTTTTTGTTTGAAAAATATTGACTTTACTCTAAGTTGTGTTATAATATATATGGAAAAATTTGAAAATACAAAGGAGAAAAAATGAGTAATTCGAACAATCTATTTTTTGAAAATCTTGATATATCACCCGAAATAAAAAAATCGCTTTCTGAAATGGAAATTTTTGAAGCTACACAGGTGCAGATGGAAAGTATTGAACCGATGCTTTCTTTTGAAGATATTTTAGTTCAGGCACCTACAGGAACAGGAAAAACTTTTGCTTTCGGAATACCTGTTGCCGAAAGAATTTGTGAAGATGAAAACACAGTTCAGGCACTTGTTTTATGCCCTACAAGAGAGCTTGCTATCCAGATTACAAACGAAATTAATAAGCTTACAAAATATAAAAAGAAAACAAAAGCACTTGCTATATACGGCGGTCAGAATATAGAAATACAAATAAGTGCATTAAGAGATAAGCCACAGATTATTGTTGCGACACCAGGGCGTCTTATGGACCATCTTAAAAGAAAGAAAATCTTTTTATCATCACTTTCAACAGTTGTGCTTGATGAAGCTGATGAGATGCTTAATATGGGCTTTAGAGATGATATTGAAACCATTTTGAAAAATGTTCCCGACGGCGTGCATACAGCTATGTTTTCTGCTACTTTAAGTCCAGAAATTCTTGAAATCGCAAAAAAATTCCAGAAGCAAAATGCCAGAAAAATAAAGATAACAAAAAAAGAGGTTACTGTTTCAACTGTAAAGCAGTATTATCTTGAAGTGAAAAATGCCCAAAAAGCTGACCTTCTAAAAGCAATGATAGATATAAACAAATATGAGCTAATACTTGTTTTTTGTAATACAAAAAAGAGAGTTGATGAGCTGTGTGATGATTTATCAGAATCAGGTTATAAGGTTGAAGCACTTCACGGAGATATGAAACAAATTCAACGCGACAGAGTTATGAACAAATTCAGGGGAAGATATGTGAATATCCTTGTTGCTACTGATGTTTGTGCAAGAGGAATTGATGTTGATGATATTGATGCAGTTTTTAATTACGATATTCCCCTTGATGATGAGTATTATGTGCACAGAATAGGAAGAACGGGGCGTGCAAATAAAGAGGGAATTGCATATACATTCCTTTCAAATAAAGAAATGTGGCGACTTAGGGAAATAATGAAATACACAAAGACTAATATTCTTCCACTAAAAAGACCGTCTCTCGATGAAGTAGAATATAAAAAAGCAGAAGAAGTTATAAAAAAAGCAATAGAAATTTCAAAGACGGAGGATATTTCATATTTTTCTTCTCTTTTAGAAGAAAAACAAAAAGAAGATAAGAGCTTTGATATAAATAAAATAACCGCATCGCTTTTATATATGAAGCTAAAGCCTCAGAAAGTAAAACAAAGTTCTCTATCAGGCGAAAAAGAAAAAACTTCTAAAAAGGAAAAAACAAAGAAAGATGATGTTGCAAGGCTTTTCTTTAATGTGGGAAGCTTAGATAAGGTGCGAAGAAGAAACATTGAAGATTTATTCAATGACCATCCGACATTAAGAGGTATAAAGGTTGAGAACATTGATGTTTTTGATAAGTATTCCTTTGTTGATGTTCCTTACAACGATGCAAAAGAAATATGCGACAATCTTTGCGGGATGACTTTTAAAGGAAGAATATTATCTGTTGATATAGCTCTGACACAGAAGAAACCTCCAGCTAAAAAGGAAGGAAGTAGAAAAAGTATGTCCAACAAAAGAGGAAAAAAATTAAGAAAATAAAAAATAGCGTAAATTATATAAAGTGAGAAAAAAAGCCGTTTTTTGACGGCTTTTTTTGTATAAAACTATTGATTTTTTTTTATAAGTATGATATAATAAAATGAATATGTTTTTTGTTATATAAG
>JAZRFJ010000014.1:0-5046 GCA_045661305.1 Clostridia bacterium
AAAACTTTTTGTTTATGTATATTATACTATTTGAAATAAAAAAATATTCGTAAATAAAAATTGCTTTTTCACTTTTATGTATAAATTATTAAATTTTAGAAATTAATAGAATTAGAAAGGATGTTTTTTTATGAAAGATAAAGTTTTTGGAGTTCTTCAGCGTATCGGAAGGTCATTTATGTTACCTATTGCCATACTCCCCATAGCAGGACTCTTTTTAGGAATCGGTAGTTCTTTTACAAATGAAACCATGCTTGAAACATACGGTCTTACAGGTATAATGGGGAAAGGAACATTTATTTATGATGTTCTTCTTGTCTTAAGTGCGGCAGGCTCCGTTGTATTTGATAATTTGCCACTCATTTTTGCAATAGGTGTCGCTATCGGTATGGCAAAAAGTGAAAAAGCAGTTGCAGCACTTTCAGGTGCGATTTCATTTCTTGTTATGCACGCATCAATCAGTGCGCTTATCGAGGCTAACGGCGGCGTTGAAAATATGCTCAGCGGTTCAACTGCATCAGTTCTTGGACTGACTTCTCTTCAGATGGGTGTTTTCGGCGGTATAATAGTAGGACTTGGTGTTGCTGCGCTTCACAACAGATTTTATAAGATAGAGCTTCCACAAGTGCTGTCGTTTTTCGGAGGTACAAGATTTGTTCCTATTATATCTGGTATAGTGTATCTTGTTGTAGGAATAATTATGTTCTTTATATGGCCTACAATACAGATGGGAATTAACGCACTCGGAAATCTTGTCTTAAATTCAGGTTATATAGGAACATGGATTTATGGTGTTTTAGAGCGTGCTCTTATTCCGTTTGGTCTTCATCATGTATTTTATCTTCCATTCTGGCAGACAGCTTTGGGAGGTGTTGCAGAGGTTGGTGGCAAGATTGTTGAGGGAGCGCAGAATATATTCTTTGCAGAGCTTGGAACAGCGGGAATTGAACATTTTAATGTAAATGCTACAAGATTTATGGCAGGTAAATTCCCATTTATGATATTTGGTCTTCCCGGTGCTGCATTTGCGATGTACAGATGTGCAAGAACTGAAAAAAGAAAAATTGCAGGCGGTCTTTTATTATCAGCAGCACTTACTGCAATGCTTACAGGTATAACAGAACCGATAGAATTCACATTCTTGTTCGTTGCACCACTTCTTTATATAATCCATTGTATTTTTGCAGGTCTTTCATTTATGCTTATGCACCTTTTAAATGTTGGTGTTGGTATGACATTTTCAGGCGGTATCATAGACTTGTTCCTTTTTGGTGTACTTCAGGGGAATGCAAAAACAGACTGGCTTAATGTAATATGGGTTGGACTTATTTATTTTGTAATCTATTATTTTGTATTTAGCTTTTTAATTAAAAAATTCGATTATAAAACACCTGGAAGAGAAGAAGATAATGAGGAAACAAAGCTTTATACAAGAAAAGATGTAGAAGCAAGGAAAAGTGCGAAAAGTGCAAAAAGTGAGAAAAATGAATTATCAGAACTGATTTTAAGAGGTCTTGGCGGGAAAGAAAATATTTCTGACCTCGATTGCTGTGCGACAAGACTGAGAATAACAGTTCATAATCCCGAAGTTGTATCGGAAAATGTATTAAAACAAAGCGGTGCAGCAGGAGTTATAAAAAAAGGAAACGGTATTCAGGTTATTTACGGTCCTAAGGTAACGGTTATTAAATCTGACCTTGAAGATTATATAAAAAATCTCAAAAGTACAAAAAATGACACTAATGTAAATACAAATAATTCTTCAACAACAGAAATTTATTCACCGCTTGATGGTAAAGTTATAGCGTTAAAAGAAATAAATGACGAAGCGTTTTCCTCTGGAATGATTGGAAATGGAATAGGCATAATTCCAAAGGACGGAAAAATATATTCTCCTGTATCAGGAAAAATTGATAATATTTCTGATTCAAAGCACGCAATAGGAATAAAAAGCGATAATGGTGAAGATATTCTTATTCATGTTGGAATTGATACTGTTAAATTGGGCGGAGAACCATTTAAGGTTTTAGTTAAGGAAAACGAAATAGTAAGAAAAGGTCAGCTTATATGTGAAGCGGACTTGGAAAAAATCAGAAAATCAGGCTTTGATACAACAACACCTGTGCTTGTATGTTCGGGTGAAAAAATCAAAGATATCAAATACGGAGATGTAACAAAGGACACGATAATATTTAAAACCGAAAAATAACGATAAATAAGATATGAGGCAAAAAGCATATACTTTTTGCCTCATATTATATATTCTAATATAAAAAATGATATACACCTTTAAAAGTACAGATGTATATCATATTTTAGTTTTTTATTGATTTAATTCATTTTTTTTCATCAACATAATCTTTTAATAAAAGGTAAGCATCAATTCTTCCTGTTGTTAAAAATAAGTCCCAAAACAAATCTTTTTTTTGTTCTTTCGATTGCTTTTTTATTTCTGATAAAATTGCTTCTGTTACTTTCATATCCGCTTTCTTACCTCTCTTTTATTTATTTGTCCAAATATATTTTGAACATTAAAATTTTTTATTATAACATTTTTTCTAAATTGACATATATTGTTATTGAATAAAGAGAAAAGGAGCGAGAAAAATGAAATCTGATTCATCATTACTTTTTTTTATACTTGTTTTCTTAATTTTATTTTATTAATTTTTTGAAAAATTAACTGTAACATAAATATTAAGGCTGTATCATATTATAATTAGTGTGAAACTAAAAAAAGATACAGCCTTAAATAACTAAAGTTTAAGGAGATTGATTTTATATGAACAATAGTGAAAAAATTGCAAATATGTTTTCAGGTGTAGACCCTAAAAAGCTCGAAGATGCAATAAAGAAAGCAGAAGTCCTTTCAAAAAATCCCAAAATATATGAGGCTTTTTCAAAAATGGATTCAAAAAAAATTGCATCCATTATTTCAAATATGAATGGTGACGATAAAAAAAGACTAATTAATGAAATTCTGAGTCCCGATAATGCCGAGCTTATAAAATTAATAAAAAATAATTTGTAAATTTGATATAAGAGATTGGAGGTATAGATATTGGCTGATTTTGATAAAGACGGTCTTATGAATATTTTAAACAGCTTAATGTCTGACAATAAGACTTCAGATACAAAGCAAAGTGAAGAGGGCAGTATGGATTATTCTTCATATTCTTCTAATTCTGAACTTCTTAATACAGCTGAAATAATGACAAAAATGACAGGTCTTATTGACAGAATGAACCGTTGTAAGAATAACAAGGAATTTGTACTTCTTTCTGCCTTGAAGCCGTATATGAGAGCTGCAAGGAGAGGACACATTGATTCTTGTCTTAAGGTTTTGCAGATTATAAATGTGTTTAATGATATGAAAAAAGAAAGTTAGGTGATATTGTGTACCAATCCTTTCCTCAAAGAAGAATATGCTCATCTAACAGTGCGATGCCTGTTATAAAACCTCAGATGAATAAAAACTTTTGTGAAGAAAATAAAAAAAATTCAGGAAAAACAGAAAAAATAAATGACATATGTGATTTTTCCGATAATAATAAAAATATTAATTGCAAAAAAGAAGAAAAATTTGATAAAGAAATAAAAAAGGAATGTTCGGAAGAAAAAGCTTTATGTTCATCTGAATGTTTAGAAGATTGCAATAAAAATCCTCTTGGCAGTTTGTTTGGTGACTTATTTAAGAATATTGAAATTGATGACCTTATTCTTATAGGTGTTATATTATTTTTGCTCTATGAGGGCGAAGATAATATTATAACAATAGGAATTCTTGCTCTTGTTTTATTTTTATAAAATTTTTTACATAGTGTATAATAAAGCTTTTTATGTCAATAATAATGTATGAGATATACTTATCCCGTACATCATAAGAAAAAAGAAAAGGTGTATGGAAATAGATATCTCATACACCTTTTTTGGTGAAAAAAATTTCGGAGGAGAAAAAATATGGGTAACAATGCAAATACTTCAATTAAATGTACAGTAAGACAGTGCAGAAATCATTGTCAGGATAAAGAATATTGTTCACTTGATTGTGTAAGTATCGGAACACATGAACAAAATCCTACTGAGGACCAGTGTACCGATTGTTTATCATTCCAGAAGAAATAACAGGCATATTTTTAAAATCAATAATATGCCAAAAAACAGTGCGGGGGATTTTTATAATCTCCCGTATTGTTTTTAATTTTTTATCTAAAAATTTATTTTCTATGTTTTTCTCTGTACTCATAAGGACTTATTCTACATGCTTTTTAAAAACATTATTATTATGAAAGTTTTTTGTGTAATCCACAGTTTCAGAAACCTGATATATTTTTGAATCTTTTTGCTTTAAAAGCTGTCTCATCTTATTTATTCTGAATTCTGTAAGATATTACAGGATTGTTTTTGCAAAGGTTTACACACTAATTTAAAATATAAATTGACTATTCTATGTTTTTATGATATAATAGTATAAATTCAATATGGAAAATTATTTTTTAGCGTAAAATACTGAAAATAAAAGTTTTTTGTCTTGATTGGTTATGAGTGTATGCGGTCTGTGACCGCAATGAATTGCCTTACGGCATGAATTGAAATCAAAGATTTCATGAATTGAGCCGTTGGCTCATGAATTTCACCTTGCGGTGCATTGTAAAGGCAATTCAATTCATGGAGCGAAGCGAGAATTTATGGATGAAATCCAATTCATGACAACTTCAGTTGTCAATTCATTTAACAAACTTGGCATCTAGATTATACAGTCTTTATATCATTGTGCTATAATAGGGACAAGTCAAGAAAACCTTGATATTTCAAGGGTTTCGAAGACTTGTCTCTTTTTGTTTTGCAAAAAGAACAAGCTCAATTTTCATTTAAAGTCTAAAATTTATAGCAAAATGAGGTGATAAATTAGAAAATATTTTAAAAAATTTATAAGGAGAAATCGACTATGAGTGAGGTTATAAGTTTAATTAATCTAAAGGGCGGTGTTGGTAAAACCGTATCAAGCATTAACATAGCATATTCATTTGCAGAGTTTGATAAAAA
>JAZRFJ010000015.1:0-41088 GCA_045661305.1 Clostridia bacterium
AAAGGAATTTATATCATATCGCAACAAAAGGAATTTGAGTTATATCGAATTTATGAAATAAATATATCGAACGAGCGTGAGCGAGTATATCGCCAAAAGCCATTCAAATTGTTCTATTTTTTCATATTATACAATAATAAAAAAGGGAGTCGCTTTAGACTCCCTCTTATTTTAACAAAAAAACTGTTTTATTTTACAATATATTTTTTTGTAAGTTCTGACGCTTCAGCTTCTTCACCGCTTAAAAGTAATGTAAAGCTTATATTGAAATCTTCTGAAAGTGATTCAAGATAAGGAATCACGCTATCAACTTCTGCAACAGATGATTTCATGATTGTTGATAAGCTGTCGATAAAGATATGTGTAACATCAAAGTTCATTGAGATAACACCACATAAAAATCCGTACATCATTTTAGGACTGTTAAGAACAAATTCTTTTGTATTAATCAATCTTACATCATGGGGTACGCTGTAATTATATCTGTCATCCTTAGCGATACAAACAACATGACCGTGCTCCTGATTACTAGCCTCTTCTACCCATGAAATCAATGTTTTTGTCTTTCCTGTTCCTTTTGGTCCGATAAGAACTCTGATCATAATAAATTACCGCTATTCCGAGAAAATCTCCCGAAACCCTTTCTTGTTTATTGCTTTATTACATTATAACATATATTAGAAAAAAAATCAATAGTTATTTTTAACATTTTAATATTTTATTTATATTACAAGTTTAGTTTTCTTCTATTCTCTTAAGAAGTATTTCTCTTAAATCTTCATATCCTTTTTTGCCCAAAAGTGCAAACATATTTTTCTTATAAAATTCAACACCAGGCTGATCAAAAGGATTTACACCGAGCATATATCCTGAATAAGCACAAGCTTTCTCGAAGAAGTAGAACAAGTATCCAAGATTATACTCATCTTTTTTATCTATATTGATAACGATATTAGGAACACCTCCGTCGAAGTGTGCCAAAATCGTTCCGAGTGCAGCTTTTTTATTAACATAATCAACTGTTTTCCCTGCTAAGAAATTAAGACCGTCAGCATTTACTTCATCTTCTGAAATAATAATATCAGAATTAGGATTTTTTACGCTGATAACAGTTTCAAAATGATTTGCACTGCCTTCCTGAACAAACTGTCCTAAAGAATGGAGGTCGGTTGAAAAGTTAAGTGATGCAGGGAAAATACCTTTTTTATCTTTTCCTTCGCTTTCACCAAAAAGCTGTTTATACCATTCTGAAAGCATAGCAAGTGACGGCTCGTAAGAAACAAGTATTTCAGTTGATTTTCCTTTTTTAAGAAGAATGTTTCTTGCAGCTGCATATTTTAAACAAACATTTTCCTCAGCGTCTAATGATGAAAAATCTTCTCTTGCTTTTTGAGCACCCTCCATAAGCTTATCAATATCCGCACCGGCACAAGCAATAGGAAGAAGTCCCACAGCGGTTAAGACACTAAATCTTCCGCCTACATCATCGGGAACAACAAATGTTTCATAACCCTCTTTTTTACTAAGTTCCAAAAGTGTACCTTTTTGTTTATCTGTTGTTACAAAAATTCTGTCCTTTGCACCTTCTTTTCCATATTTCTTTTCAATAATTTCCTTAAAAATTCTGAAAGCTAACGCAGGTTCAGTTGTTGTACCTGATTTTGAGATAACATTAATAGAGAAATCTTTATCTTCCATTAATTTTATAAGGTCATTATGATATTCAGGACTTATTGAATTTCCTGCGAAGAAAATTTGTGGAAAATCGCTGTTTTTAAAATTATAAAGCGGACCATTTAAAAATTCAATCGCTGCTCTTACACCTAAGTATGAGCCTCCGATACCTATGGTAATAAGCGCATCTGAATGTGATTTAATTTTTTTAGCTGCTTTTTTTATTCTTTCAAATTCATCTTTATCATAATTAACAGGCAAATCCATCCATCCTAAAAAATCATTACCTGCTCCTTCTCTTTTTTCTAAGATATCTGCTGAAGCTTTTGTGAGGTGTGCCATTTTTGAAAATTCTTCCTCTGCAACAAAGCCTTTAAGTTTTGAAAAATCAACTGTCAATTTACTCATGTCCTCGTTCCTTTCAAGATTTATATTATTATGTTTTATATATTAATATGATGAACTTCCTAAAGTATCATCATTATATACCCAATCTCTTACCTGAATTATTGAAAAATCATCTTTTGTGTTTCTTACTACAACATATTCTATTCCTGCATTTATAATAAGCCTTTTGCACATTGAGCATGAATTTGTATTTTTAACATATTCTCCCGTATCAGCTTCTTTTCCAACTAAATATAATGTTGCTCCCATCATATCAGACCTCTTTGCACTTATAATGCAATTTGCTTCTGCGTGAACACTTCTGCATAATTCATAACGCTCGCCTCTGGGTACATTGAGTTTCTGTCTTACACACTCACCTATTTCATTACAGTTTTTTCTGCCTCTTGGAGCACCAGTATAACCTGTTGAAATTATTTCATCGTTTTTAACAATAATAGCACCGAAATTTCTTCTTAAACAAGTGCCTCTTGTCACAACGGATTCTGCAATATCAAGATAGTAGTTTTGTTTATCTCTTCTTTCCATTATTTTTCCCTCTCGAATTTTTTAAAGGATAAATTTATAATTTAAAATTATTTTAATTTATTATAACATACTTTAAAAGCTTTTTCAAGTTATTTTATTATTATTTATACAATTTTTGCGGAACAAATAAGAACCTCACGAAATATTTACGCAATTAAAATTGCGAGTATTTCGGAGAACCTTGTTGTATTCACAATAAAACAAAAAACGACCGTAAAAGGTCGTTTTCCATTTTTATTATTTATTTACTGCATTTTTGAGTGCCTGTCCAGCTTTGAATGCAGGTGCTTTTGAAGCAGCAATTTTGATCTTCTCACCTGTCTGTGGGTTCTGACCAACTCTAGCAGCTCTATCTCTAACTTCAAATGTACCAAAGCCGATGAGAGAAACTTTATCTCCTTTTTTCAACGCTCCTGTAATACTTTCTATCATAGCATCAAGAGCAGCACCAGAAGCTGTTTTACTTAATCCAGCTTTTTCTGCGATTGCAGCGATTAATTCTGTTTTATTCACTAACAACGCCCCCTTTCGATTAATTTTATATTTTCATTCTACCACAGATATACATAAATTTCAAGCTTTTTTTTTACTTTTTAGAAATATTAGCAAAATTATATAGTATTTTCTTGTTTTTTTGTACAAAAATTACAATTTTTCCCCTTATTCTCCCTTGTTTTCTAAGTCTTCTGCCTCTTTTTGCTCTAAACGCTCAACTGCTTTTTCAATACCTACTGCAATCTGCTCTCCCATTTGCCTTATATAGTCTTTGTCTGTAAGCTTTACAAAGTCATCTTTATTGCTCATAAAAAGACATTCTACAAGACAGCTTGGCATGTTTGTTTTAGCAAGAACATATATTTTCGCATTTTCCATAAGCTCTCTGTCCTGACTTTTTGTTGCAGAAACGATATATGGCTGAATAGATGCAGCAAGCTCCTTGTCTGTCATAATTCTTCCCTCTTTTGGCTTATCATACGCATACATCGTAAGAGTTCCCTTAGCACTAGGATTTTCAAAAGAGTTATTGTGAACTGAAATAAACAAATCTGCATTAGAACTGTTTGCTATTTCTGCTCTCTTAACCAGTGAAACTGTTGAATCATCAGTTCTTGTCGCAATGACATTATAACCATCTTTAAGAAGCTTTTCATAAGCATACATCGCTATCTCAAGGTTAACATCTTTTTCATACAGAATAACCTTCCCATCTTTCTCAACAACACTTCCAGGCTCTTCACCGCCGTGACCAGGGTCAATAACAATAAGCTTTTTGCTTTTATTCTCATTTTCGCTTGTCTGTACTTCTCTTTTTTTAACAGTTACTATGTATTCTTTGTCAGATGATTTTATATCACAAATACTCAAAGATGCCGTTCCTGCTATGTAAAAAATAATTCTTGTTGTTTCTTTTTGTTCATCAAAAACAACCTTTTCGACAAGCTCTCCCGAATATTCAAAGTCTTTCACATCAATTTGGGCTTTTTCAAATTCAACAAAATATCTTGTAGGATTTGAAAGCTTATAGGTATCATATTGCAAAGTTCTGTCAGCTTTTATATTAAATGAAATACCATCTTTCACCTTAACTGCTTTAATTGAATTTATATTAGGTGTTTTAGGGTCATCACCTATACTTATCGTAAAAAATCCGTCTTTATATTTATAGGCTACACTTGTCTCTTTTTTTGCGTCAATAACAAGTCTTACACTGTAAGGCTCAGTAGAATACTGTGAATATCTGATTTTTTCAATTATATCCGAATTAACCTCTGTAGCACCCTGAGGGACATCCAAAATAGCATTTTTGATGTCAAGTACATACCTCAGTGGCTCTGTAAGCACCATTTTTTCAACATCATTGATTTCGCTGTCAGCCTCTAATTTTATAAGAAAAGCATCATCCTCTCGGTCAGTATACATATTAGTTATCATTATTCCCTTTTCGGAAATATGAACACTCTTTGTTTCACCATCCCAAGTAACTTTATATCCAAAATTTTCGGATATAAATCGTATAGGAACAAATGTTCTGTCGCTTACTATCTTTGCATTTGTATCCATTTTAATGGTCATTCCGTCAACCATAGCAATACTGCTTCCGATAGTAAGAATGATTTTTTTGTCGGAATTTGTAATAGTTACAGTTTGTTTCTTTCCATTCCACTCTGTTTTATATCCCATCTGATTTAAAAGAACGACAGGTATAAGTGTACGGGAATTTTCAATAAATGCTTCAACATCACAGGTTATGTGCTTCTTATTATAGTATATTTTGATTGAATCTGAACAATATGCCGAAGTTAATGAAAACACAATTACAAAAACAAAGAAAAGACATATAATTTTTTTCAAACACATCACCTCTTTTTAAAAAAATAAAAAATTTACTTAATATCACTTAATGAGATCTGCTCTGAAGAAGTTTCGGAAGTATATGGTATCCCAAAATATTCATAGCAGAGCTTTGTTACGCACCTTCCCCTTGGAGTACGCTGAACAAAACCAAGCTGCATAAGATAAGGCTCATATACATCTTCTATTGTATTTGAATCCTCTCCTGTTGTTGCCGCCAAGGTTTCAAGACCTACAGGACCGCCTGAAAAAACCTCTATAATTGTTTTAATCATAGCCTTATCAGTTTTATCAAGTCCTATTTTATCAATTTCAAGCATCGAAAGTGCTTCGTCAGCAGATTTTTTGTTTATTATTCCATTAGACAACACCTGTGCATAATCACGCACTCTTTTTAAAAGTCTGTTTGCAATACGGGGTGTTCCTCTTGAGCGTTTCGCAATTTCCATAGCACCGTCATCTTCTATAACAACACCTAAGATTTTTGCAGACCTTTTTATTATTTCAAAAAGATGGTCAGGTGTATAAAGTTCAAGTCTTTGAAGTACACCAAATCTGTCACGAAGCGGTGCTGTAAGACTTCCTGCCTTTGTTGTTGCACCAATAAGAGTAAAATGGGGTAAATCAAGCCTTATACTTCTTGCAGCAGGACCTTTTCCTATTATAATGTCGAGTGCAAAATCCTCCATTGCAGGATATAAAATTTCTTCCACACTCTTTGACAAACGGTGAATTTCATCAATAAAAAGTACATCATGTTCACCTAAGTTTGTAAGTATAGCTGCCAAATCACCGGGTTTTTCAATAGCAGGTCCAGATGTTATACGCAAATTTACATTAAGCTCATTTGCAATTATATTAGCTAAAGTTGTCTTTCCAAGTCCGGGAGGTCCATATAAAAGAGTATGGTCCAAGCTGTCCCCTCTTTTTTTTGCAGCCTCGATAAATATTTTTAAATTTTCTTTTACCTTTGTTTGCCCGATATACTCGTTTAAATATTTCGGTCGTAAGCTAAGCTCATTTTCATCTCCTAAAGTTTCGGGCGAAACTATTCTGTTTTCTTCCATCATAATACATAATCACCTTTTTAATTACTGTATTGAACTAACGCGTTTTAATGCTTTTTTTATAATATCTTCCAAAGAATCAGATTCATCTGCCGAACTTAAAACTGCTCTCTTTGCCTCTATTGAGCTGTATCCTAAAACCATAAGTGCGTTTATTGCCTCGGAAATAATATTATTATCCTGTGTATAAGAGATATTTTTTCCGCTTTCTTCCACAACATCAGAAAGCTCAACGCCTTTTAGCTTGTCCTTTAATTCAACAATTATTTTTTCAGCAAGCTTTTTGCCGACACCGTGTGCCCTTGTGATTGCCTTTGCATCCTGGGTTATAACACTCATTGCAAATTCTGCGGGTGAAAGAACAGAAAGAATTGAAAGTGCCATTTTAGGACCAACTCCCGAAACCGCAATAAGCATTTTGAAGGTATTAAGTTCTTCTTCAGTAATAAACCCAAAAAGCTGCATCAAATCTTCCTTGACATTAAGATATGTATATAGCGTAACTTCTTCATTGTTTGTTATTTTAGACATCGTGGTATTAGAGGTATATATCCTATAACCTACCCCGCCTGCATATATTACTGCAAAATTTTCTTTTAATACTGCTTTACCAGTGATACTGTAATACATAAATTTTTCCTCATTTATTGTTATATATAGTAGTATAACATAAAAATATGTACATTTCAAGAACAGAAATATTACATTTTTGTTAAGTTTTTCTATTTTATTTTTTCCATAATCGAATTGTAACCGCTGTTATTTGTGTGGCATATCGCAACGGCTAACGCATCGGCAACATCATCGGGCTTTGGAATTTCTTTTAAGTTAAGTATTGTTTTTGTCATCTGCTGTACTTGTCTTTTTTCTGCCTTACCGTAGCCTACAACTGCTTGCTTAACTTGAAGGGGTGTATATTCATACACTTTTATGTGCATAATCTCGCAACACAAAAGGATTACACCTCTGGCTTGTGCAACAGCAATAGCTGTTGTTGTATTAGTATTAAAAAAAAGCTTTTCAATAGCCACAACATCAGGTTTTGTCTGCGTTAGCCAATAATTCATTTCGTTATAAATAGTATGTAATCTCTCGCTCATTTCCTGAGTTGGAAAGGTTTCAATTTTGCCTTGTGAAATTACTGTATATTTATTCCCTGTATATTCAATAACACCCATTCCGACAAGTGCATAGCCGGGGTCAATGCCTAATATTCTCATCTATATACTATCTCCTTTTAGTAGATTTTCACAAAAATATTTTTTTTATCAAAAAACTATTGCATAATTATAAATAGTGTTGTATAATTAACTCAATAAATTTATTTAATCTTATTATAACACATGTTAAGGAGAAATGCAAGATGAAAGAAAAAGTTGTTTTAGCATATTCAGGAGGACTTGATACTTCTATCATAATTCCGTGGTTAAAAGAAAATTATGATTACGATGTAATCGCTGTTTGCGGTGATGTTGGTCAGGGTAAAGAAACTGACGGTCTTGTTGAAAAAGCTATAAAAACAGGAGCTTCAAAATGCTATATAGAAGATTTGAGAGAGGATTATGTTAAAAACTACATATATCCGACTGTTAAAGCAGGTGCTGTTTACGAAGGTAAATATTTACTCGGAACATCACACGCAAGACCATGTATTGCAAAAAGACTTGTTGAAATTGCGAAACAAGAAGGTGCAGTTGCAATTTGTCACGGTGCAACAGGTAAAGGAAACGACCAGGTTCGTTTCGAGCTTACAATAAAAGCACTTGCACCTGAAATGAAAATAATTGCTCCTTGGAGAATTTGGGATATTAAATCCCGTGAACAGGAAGTTGAATATGCAGAGGCAAGAAATATTCCTATCCCTGTTGCAAAAGAAGACAATTACAGTATGGACAGAAATATCTGGCATCTTTCACACGAGGGTATGGATTTGGAAGACCCGTGGAATGAGCCAAAATATGATTCACTTTTAAAGCTTATGAACTCACCTTTCAACGCTCCTGATGAACCGGAATATGTTGAAATTGAATTTGAAAAAGGTGAAGCGGTAGCTGTAAACGGCGAAAAAATGTCTCCGCTTAAAGTTGTTGAAACATTAAACGCACTCGGTGCAAAACATGGTGTTGGTATTGATGATATCGTTGAAAACCGTCTTGTTGGTATGAAATCAAGAGGTGTTTATGAAACACCGGGCGGAACTATTCTTTACTATGCACACAGAGAGCTTGAATACTTATGTTTAGATAAGCTTACAATGCACTATAAAGAACAGGTTGCTGTAAGATATGCTGAACTCGTTTATGACGGACTTTGGTTCTCACCTCTTAGAGAAGCTTTGGCAGCATTTGTTGATGAAACACAGAAAAATGTTACAGGTACAGTTAAATTAAAGCTTTACAAAGGAAACTGCATGTCAGCAGGTGCAAAATCTTCACATTCTTTATATATTGAAGAATATGCAACATTTGAAGAAGACGAAGTTTATAACCAGAAAGACGCTGAAGGCTTTATCAACTTATTCGGACTTCAGACAAAAATGAAGGCTATTGTTGACGCTAAAAATAAGTAATAATTAAGTACATACTAAACAAAAATAACCCGATTGTTCAAAACGGGTTATTTTTGTTTCTCGTGGGAAAGTGTGTGTAGCAACAATCTTTTTATACACTTTTTAAATTCATTAATATGTATAGTCTTCGATGATATAAAAAGATATTTTTCCGTTCATTAATACCCTTATATACAAAATACATTTCCGGAAAAATTTAAAAAAGTGTACAGGCAACAAAGACCTGTACACCGAAAAATACAAGGCTTTGTTGCTGCGAGACAACTTTCAATGAAAAATAGATATATTTCGAGACTGAAAATAAAGCCTGTATTTTTACCATAGTAATAACAGAACTCGAAATATATTTTTTAAATTGTCTCGCACTTTTATTATACCACATTTTCAAATTATGTCAAGTGTTTTTGTAAAAGTGTGAAAAAGCAAAAGGCTTGACAAAAATGCTATATTATGGTATAATTCATCTTGCGTAATTATGAGTTTTAGGAGGAAGCACCAATGAAATTATGGGGCGGAAGATTTAACAAAGAAACAGATAAAGCAGTTGACGATTTTAACAGTTCAATTTCTTTTGACTGCAAAATGTTTGAAGAAGATATTACAGGAAGTATTGCACATGTTACAATGCTTGGAAAACAAAATATAATACCAAAAGAAAATGCAGAGAAAATCGTTGTTGAGCTTAAAAAAATATTAGATGAAATAAAATCGGGCGAAATCGAATTTTCTTATGAAGCTGAAGATATTCATATGAATATTGAAACTATTTTGATTAAGAGATTAGAAAATATTGGAAAACAGCTTCACACAGGAAGAAGCAGAAACGACCAGGTTGCTTTAGATGTAAGAATGTACACAAAAAAAGCAGTTCTGGATATAAAAGATGAATTAAAAAATCTTATGAATGTTCTTCTTAATCTTGCAAAAGAGCATAAAAACACCATCACAAGCGGATATACACATCTTCAAAAAGCACAGCCGATAACACTTGCACATTGGTTTATGGCATATTTTCAAATGTTTAAAAGAGATTATGAAAGACTTTCGGACGCTTATGAAAGAATGGACTATATGCCGCTTGGCTCAGGAGCTTTAGCAGGAACAACCTACCCTCTTGACAGACATTATGTTGCAGAGCTTCTCGGCTTTAAAAATGTAACGGAAAACAGCTTGGACGGTGTTTCCGACAGAGATTTTGTATGTGAATTTATATTTGATATGTCTATGATTATGATGCACCTTTCAAGAATTTCCGAGGAAATAATTTTATGGTGCAGTGATGAATTTTCACTAATAAGACTTGACGATGCTTATTCAACAGGCTCAAGCATAATGCCACAGAAGAAAAATCCTGATATTGCAGAGTTGACACGCGGAAAGACAGGCAGAGTTTACGGCTCACTTATAACAATTCTTACAGTTTTAAAAGGTATTCCGCTTGCATATAACAAGGACATGCAGGAGGACAAGGAGGCATTATTTGATGCTTATGAAACTGTAAAAATGAGCTTGCCTATTTTCTCAAAAATGATTGAAACAATGACCGTTAATAAAGATAAAATGAAAAATAACGCAAAAGGCGGATTTACAAATGCAACTGATGCCGCTGATTATCTTGTTAAAAAAGGTGTGCCTTTCAGAGATGCACATAGAATTATCGGTGAAATGGTAAGCTACTCTATTGAAAACTCAATCACATTAGATGAAATTTCGCTTTCAAAATTAAAGGAATTTTCACCTCTTATTGAAGATGACTACTATGATGCAATTTCTTTGGAAACCTGTGTTAACGAACGAAAGGTCTACGGAGGACCTGCACCTGAAGCTGTTGAAACAGCGATAAAAAATGCAGAAAGCTTTTTGAATAAATAATACAAAGGGAACACTAAAATCCAAAAATAGTGTTCCCCTTTTTTATAAACACAAAATATTATTTAAAAATTTGCATTTTTACTTGACCAACAGCAATATAATATTGTATAATATAGGTTAGATATTTATGAACAATATGAAAGGTATGATTAAAATTGTCGCAAAAGAAAAGTACAAAAAACAGTTTTGTTACAGGTGCTATTATAATTGCAATATCAAATTTAGTTGTAAAGTTAATCGGTGCTGTATATAAAATTCCGCTTGACCGCTATATTTTAGGAACTGCGGGACTTGGTGTTTACAGTGCTTCTTATACTATATACAATCTTCTTTTTGTAATTTCTACTGCAGGCCTGCCTGTTGCTATTTCAAAAATGATTGCAGAAAGCGATGCAAACAGGGATTACAAAAAATCGGAAGTTATTTTTTCAGTTGCAAAAAGACTTCTTTTTACAGTCGGACTTATTTGTGCGATTATAATGTTTTTCGGCTCTAAGATTTTTGCAAATCTTATCGGCTCTCCTAACTCCTATTATACTACTATGGTTATGGCACCGAGCCTTTTCTTTGTCGCACTTGCAAGTGCCTACAGAGGTTATTATCAGGGACATCAGAATATGTACCCTACTGCGATAAGCGAGGTTATCGAGGCTCTTTCAAAGCTTGTTTTCGGACTTAGTATAGCATATATTGTAAAGCTTAAATTTGATACTTACTTCCTTTCTTCAGCAGGTGCAATAGCAGGAATTTCAATAGGAACACTTTTAAGTGTTCTTTTCCTCAGCTTTTATAATTTAAGAGATAATAAAAGAAAAAAGGTTATTTCGCTTGAAGATTTCAAGAATGCACCTATTTTGGAAAGCAAATACTCTATATTAAAAAAGCTTGTAAAAATTGCAGTACCTATAACAATCGGTGCATCTGTTTTTACGCTTACATCATTTATTGATATGGCAACTGTTATGAATACTTTGTCAGGACTTGGATATTCAGAAAAAGAGGTTACATCTTTATACGGTTATCTTAACCGTGCAATCACATTTTTTAATATGCCCCCTACAATTATAAACGGAATTTCAATTTCGATTGTTCCCTACATTGCTTCTTTTGTAGCTATGAAAAAACATAAAGAAGCTATTAGCAGCATACGCTCTGCCTTTAAAATAACCTTAGCACTTGCTATCCCCTGCGGAGTTGGCATTTGTGTTATGGCTTCTCCAATTTTAGAGCTTTTTTACAATGATACAAATAATTCATTTTTATTAAACGCTATGGGAATAGCAGTAATTTTCGTAACACTTGTGCAAACCTCAAATGCAGTTTTGCAGGCATTCGGAAAGGTTTGGGTGCCTGTTATAAATATGGTTATAGGCGGAATATTTAAAATTGCAATAAACCTTATTCTTGTATCAAAGCCCGAAATTAACATAAACGGTGCACCGATAGGAACACTTTCGTGCTATATCATTGTAATGATACTAAATCTTATTGCATTAAAACGATGCACAAAAGTAAAATACGGCCTTTTAGATTTTATTTTTAAGCCTCTTTTATTATCAGCTATCACAGCTTTTTCGGCAGGCTTTTCGTATTATTTAATAAGTCCGCATGTTCATATTGTAATTGCTATTGCACTTTCAGTTGCAATTACCGCTTTAGTATATCTTATATCAATAATACTTTTTAAGGGACTTTCAGAAGATGAAATACTTCTTCTTCCGAAAGGAGAGGCAATTCTTTCAAAACTAAAGAAACTAAGAATAATGTAAAAGGAAAAAGAAAAAAATGAAAATATTATCACCTGCAGGTTCAAAAAAAGCGTTGGAGGCTGCCGTAAAATTCGGTGCTGACGCTGTATATTTAGGATTAGAAGAATTCAGTGCAAGACAAAACGCAAAGAATTTCACTGCCGAAGAATTAAAAGAAGGTGTAAAATATTGTCACCAAAGAGGTGTCGAGGTTTTTGTTGCACTAAATACACTTGTATATGACAACGAAATTAATTCGATAATAAAAACTATCAATAAAATTTGTAAAGCAAATGCTGACGGTGTAATTGTGCAGGATTGGGGCGTTTATAAAATCTTGAAAGAGGTTGCTCCATCATTAAAGCTCGTTGCATCTACACAAATGACAATAAATAACATATACGGTGTTAAGTTGCTTGAAAAAATGGGGTTTGATACCGTTGTGTTACCTCGTGAACTTTCAAAAAGCGAAATAAAAAGAATAAAAGAAGCAACTGATATAAATATAGAGGTTTTCTGTCACGGTGCTCTTTGTGTGTGTTATAGCGGTCAATGCTATTTTTCAAGCTTTATTGGTGAGAGAAGCGGAAACAGAGGCAGATGTGCACAGCCGTGCCGTCTGGTATATGAATATGGGCAGAAAAAAGGTTATCTTCTCTCCCCTAAAGATTTATCACTTATTGACTCTCTTTCCGAACTAAGAGAAATCGGAGTTGACACCTTAAAAATCGAGGGCAGATTAAAAAGTGAATATTATACTGCTGCAGTTACTGATGTGTACAGACGAACTGCAGACCGTTCACAAAAACCAACCGAAGAAGATTATGCTATCCTTAACGCCTCATTTATGCGTGGCGGATATACACAAGGATATTTCAAAGACATAAAAGATAAAAACCTTTTTAATTTCCAAAAAAGAGAAAATCCTTACTCAAATGATACTAAAAAGCTTGAAAAGCATTATGACAGCATATTAAGACAGACAGGTGATTTCTATAAGCTCCCTGTTGATGTAGCACTTACAATTAAGGAAAATAATGAAATCGAAATAACACTTTTATATCAGGGACAAACTTATTCATTTATTTCCGATGTTAAGGCACAGGATGCAATAAATGCACCTGTAACTGAAGAAAAAATTGCTTCACAGCTTTCAAAAACGGGAAATGAGCCTTTCTATTTTGAAAATATAGAAATTTCTTTGGAAAAAGAGAATGTTTTTCTTCCTGTAAGCGAAATTAATGCTATTAGACGAGAAATAAGTCAGTTTACTGTCGATATTCACAATACTGAAATACAGCCAAATAAATTTTCATATACACCTACAAAAAATAACAAAGAAATTACTGAACAAACCTTTTATGTTACTGTGAAAACAGCACCTCAGATTAAATGGGTACGCGAAGCATGGAAAAATGTTCTTATTTTTGCAAAAAGAGAAACAATACGCGAATATGAAACAAAGTATGCAAAAATTGATGAGAACATCGGTCTTATGTGCGAAAGAATACCGAGCGAAAAATCTTTGTCTTATGATGAGAAATTTTTAGAGGCACATCCAATTATTACAAAAGTTTTTGCAGGAAATTTAGGAACAGTTGAAAAATTCAAAGATAAATGCGAAATTTACGGTGATTTTACGCTTAATATGACAAACTCACTTGCAGCAGAATTTTATGAAAATCTTGGAATTAAAAATATTAATGCGTCAGTTGAACTAAATCTTAAAAACCTAAAAACACTAAATACAGATAATATGATTTTAAGTGCTTTTGCGTATGGTCATATACCGCTTATGATAACAGAATCATGTATAAAATCAAATCTCAAGAAAAATAAATGCGACAAAAATCCTATTATTATAAAAGACAGAAAAGGCGAAGAATTTATTGTTGATTGCGAAGATTGCAGCAAAAATGTTATCTATAACCCCTACCCTGTTATGATGGCGGACAAGCTAAAAGAAATTATGGATGCAGGAATAGGTTCTTTCAGAATACACTTTACTTTTGAAAACAAAGCTCAGGTTGAAGAAATCCTGCATTGTTTTAAAACTAATCAAAATCCGCTGACAAAATTCACAAGAGGTCACTATTACAGAGGAGCTTTATAATAAGGAGAAAAACATATGGAAACCAAAAACATAAAAATCGGTTTTATAGGTACAGGAAACATTGCTACTGCAATAATTAACGGTATTTTAAAATCAGGACTTATAAAAGAAGAAAATATTAATATTTTTGATACAGATAAAAATAAGACTGAAGCTTTTAAAAAAAGAGGCCTTAATACTACCTCCTCTTCAACAGATGCAGCAAAGCTGTCTGACTATCTTTTCTTGACAGTTAAACCACAGGTGTATGAAGATGTTATAAAAAATATGGAAATCCCAAAAAACACAATAATAATTACAGTTGCTCCTGGAATAACAATTAATTATATCAAAGAGCTTACCGAAAAAGAAAGAAAAGTTGTAAGAACAATGCCAAACACTCCTGCTTTGGTAGGCGAAGGAGTAACTGCATACACCTTTTCCGATGGTTTTACAGACGAAGAAAAGGAATTTGTAAAACTTCTTCTCAATTCATTTTCAGAAGCATTTTTTATGGAAGAAGATAATCTTGACAGTATAATAAGTGTTTCAGGCTCATCTCCCGCATATGCGTATATGTTTATTGATGCTATTGCAAAATCAGGTGCAAGTCAGGGAATTGATTATGAAACTTCGCTTATTATGGCTGCAAAAACTGTTCTTGGAAGTGCAAAATTACTTCTTGAGAGTGATGATGCACCTGAAATTCTTATTGACAGAGTATGCTCAAAAGGCGGAACAACAATAGAGGCAGTTAATCATCTTAAAGAAAAAGATTTTTACAATTTGATTGATGAAGCAATGCAAAAATGCACAAAAAGAGCGTTGGAAATGAAAAAATAAGAAAGAGAGTCAAAAAATGATAGATAAAGAAGCCGCTTTTTGTAATCTTATGGAAAAAATGGATGAAAATAAATGTCCGATATGTGCAATGGTAAAATTCAGAATGAATGAAATGATGGAAAGATTTTTCTACGAAAATGTGAACTCTCCTCATTTAAGATATAAAATCGAAAAAGCAAATGGTTTTTGTTCTCGTCATGCACATAAGCTTTTAAAACAGGAAAATCCTCTTTCACACGCCATTTTATATCACGATTTTATGTATAATGTTATACATAATGTAGCTGATAAGAAAAATAAAGTAGCTTATGATGAGCATAAAGGGTGTTTCTTTTGTGAGGGACTTAATATGAACGAGGAAGATTATACAAAAGCGTTTTTGGAATTTTTTGATAACAAGGATTTCAAAGAAAAATATATTTCTTCTTCAATAATCTGTGTTCCCCATCTTGTTGCAATAAGAAAATTGAAATTTACAAATAAAAAGACAGTTGCCTTACTTACAGAAGAAACTTTAAAAAAATATGAAGTTTTAAATGGACATCTTTCCGAGGTGAAAAGAAAAAGCGATTACCGATATACAAACGAAGAATGGACAGATGAAGAAAAAAAATCATGGAAAGAAGCAGTAGACATATTTAACGGAACAGAGTACTAAAAAATCCCCCTGTTGATAACAGGGGGATTTTTTATAACAAACTATTTTTTAAGTAAATCTCTTATTTCTTCAAGTAGCATAACTTCATCAGATTTTTTAGGTTCTTCTTCGACTTTTGCTTCTTCTATCGCTTCCTCTTTTTTTCTTCTTAACTCAGAAAGAGTATTAATCATTTTAACAAAAGCAAAAATACATACAGCTATTATAAGAAAATCAATAACGCTCTGTATAAAAGCACCGTATTTAATCTCTGCTTTGTTTATTTTCCACATAAGTGCTGAAAATTGAACTCCGCCAAGTATTACACCAATAAGAGGCATAACTATATCGTTTACCAATGATGTTACAATTTTTCCGAACGCACCGCCGATAATTACGCCGACAGCCATGTCAATAACATTGCCTTTTACTGCAAAAGCCTTAAATTCTTCTAAAAGTTTTTTCATTTTGTTTCTCCTTTTTTATACAAAATATGATATTTACATTATATAGCATATTCTTTCAAAAATCAACATTTTTTGAAAATTTATGCGTATAAAGGATATTTTTCACAAAGGGAAGCAACTCTCGCTCTTACTTCATCTTTTGAATTTTCAAAATCAGTAATAGCAAGCTTAATAAGGTTTGCAATTTCAATCATATCTTCTTCTTTAAAGCCTCTTGATGTTGTTGCAGGTGTTCCTATTCTTATTCCGCTTGTAATAAACGGACTTTTTGTATCGAAAGGAATTGCATTTTTATTTACTGTAATACCAACCTCATCAAGCATATGTTCTGCTTCTTTTCCTGTTACATTCATATCAGTAAGGTCAAGAAGCATAAGATGGTTATCTGTTCCACCTGAAACAAGCTTGAAGCCTTCTTTTACCAAAGCTTCTGAAAGTGCTTTCGCATTTTTTACAATCTGCTTCTGATATTCTTTGAAATCTTCCTGTAAAGCTTCTTTAAAACAAAGTGCTTTTGAAGCAATAACATGCATAAGAGGTCCGCCCTGTATTCCAGGGAATACTGCTTTATTAAAGAGTTTTCCAAGCTCCTCATCATTTGCTAAAATAAGTCCGCCTCTTGGTCCTCTTAAAGTTTTGTGAGTTGTTGTTGTAACAACATCAGCATAAGGAACCGGATTTGGATGTAATCCTGCAGCAACAAGACCTGCAATATGTGCCATATCTACCATAAAATATGCACCGACTTTTTTTGCAATCTGAGAAATTCTTTCAAAATCTATAACTCTTGGATATGCAGATGCACCTGCTAATATAAGCTTAGGCTTACACTCCTGTGCAACCTTTTCAAGCTCATCATAATCTATTGTGTTAGTGTCCTCTGTTACTCCGTAAGGAACAATATTAAAATACTTTCCTGACATATTTACAGGACTTCCGTGACTTAAATGTCCGCCATGTGCAAGGCTCATTGAAAGAACGGTATCACCCGGCATAAGAAGTGCAAAAAACACTGCCATATTTGCCTGTGCACCGGAATGTGGCTGAACATTTGCATAAGAAGCACCGAAAAGCTCTTTTGCTCTTTCTATAGCAAGATTTTCCGCAACATCAACACATTCACAACCGCCATAATATCTTTTTGAAGGATATCCCTCTGCATACTTATTGGTAAGCGGTGTTCCCATAGCCTCCATAACAGCCTCTGAAACAAAATTTTCTGAAGCTATAAGTTCTATTTTATTCTGCTGTCTTGAAAGCTCGCTCATAACAGCACTGTAAAGCTCTGGGTCAGCAGCTTTTACTTTGTTAAATTCCAACATTTTAATATCTCCTATATCTTTATTATTTGATATATATTATACATTATATTTGTAAATTTAGCAAGTATTTTCCTTAAAAAAACACAAAAAAACAAAAAAAGCAAATAAAATGGAAAAATTTCCATTAATTTGCTTTCATACTCTTTTTTAAATTTTCTATAAGCTCATAAAATCTATGATATTCTCATAAAAAACATCCATTTTGCTATAATCAAAATTTTTTACATAATAACTTTCAAGTTTATCATGAAGCTTCTTTGCTTTTACAAGCTCATTTATCGCTTTCTTTATATACTTTTCATATTCCTCGGCTTCTTTTTGATTATTGTAATCTTTCTTCACAAAATCGCTAAAATATACCACTTCATCAGCGTATGAAGTATTATGAAATTTATTTGATACCGTTAGTGCAAGATGAGAATTAACAAAAACAATATGTTCAGGTTTATCAGGATTTAGCGGACAGTAAAAAATATCGGTATCAATATTCTGGTTTTGGGCATAAGAAAGTATTTTTTTTAGAATAAATCCTGCGTTATCACCAACATCACAATCAAGCTTTATCACATATTTATCATGCATTACAGTATTAATATAGTTTTTAAGTCCCTGCGGTGTTATAGCTGAAAGAAACATTTTGCGCACCTTTCCGCTATCGTTATTACTCATAACTCTTTTTGTTATATTTAAGCAGAAGTTATTTACTTCTCCCATATCAAGAGCGTCCTTACTTCTTCTTTCCATAATGTCTAAAATAGCCTTTGATACTCTTAAATATTCATAAGAAGCTGAGAAATGAGCTTTTATATTATCGTCAGTTTCCTTAATTTCTTCTCTGAAATTTTTTATATTATCATCTATATATATCCCAACATCAAATATCTTATCATAACAGCCTGCATATCTGCAATCAACAGTATGAGGAGATGTACCGTCAATAATTGCTGAATTAAATTTAGGAAGATATACACCGTCAAGAGAGTTGCAATCGCTTGAACAGTGAAGATAATGCACATACTCCCCTTTTTCCTCAAAAAATTTTCCGACTCTTTTCATAAGGCTTGATTTTCCAGTTCCGGGGCCACCCTTTATTATCCCAAGCTTTCCGACAGAGGTACTCCTTAAGATATTATTATAAAAGCTTACAAAACCATTTGATGTATTTCCACCCGGAAAATAGTGTCTTACTTTTTCATTCTTAATATCATTTTCATTTTTCATTCTCATCACTCCTTTAAAAACATTATATGCATTTTTAAAAAAGAAGTGAAATTAAAAGGGGCTGTTTAAAAATTAATCTTAATTTTTAAACAACCTCATTTTTTATTATTTTTTATAATTTTTTATAAATTCTTCACATTCCCCAATCGGACACGGCTTAGAATAATACCATCCCTGAATATAATCGCACTCTGATGAAGATATTAACTGATTTTGCTCCTCATTTTCTACACCCTCGCATATGACCTCCATATTCAGATTATGGGCAAGAGCAATAATACCCCAAAACAGAGCCTTGCCTCTTTCGGTATCAGCCTTTAAAAGAATATCACGGTCAAGTTTAACAACATCAATCGGATAATCACAAAGATTTGAAAGAGATGTATATCCGCTTCCTAAATCGTCAAGATAAACTTTGAAACCGTATTTTTTACAAAGTATCACATTGTTTGTTGCTGTTTCTCTGTCTCTCTCAATAGCATCCTCGGTTATTTCAATAGCAAGCTTTGATTTATCAAAATTATACCTGTTTGAAATCTTTGAAATCTCATCAATAAATGTTTCTTCTGAAAGTGTTATTCTTGTGAAATTACATGAAATCGAAATATTTTTATATTCAGTATTACTCCACTTTTCAAGTTGACGGCAGACAAGCTCAAACATAAGAAAATCATGTCTGCTTATCAGACCTGTGTTCTCCATATATTTAATATATTCACCAGGACCGACAAGTCCCTTTTTCTTACTGTCCCATCTTGAAAGAGCCTCAGCAGATAAAATTTCTTTGGTTGAATTGTCGACAATGAACTGAAGATACAGCTTAAACTCATTGTCTTCAAAACCTTTTAAAATACTTTCTGTAAATTCTTTTTCTTCCATAAAACTATTTATAGAATGATTATGACAGTATAAACTTTGTGAATTTCTTGTTTTATCAGCTACAAGTTTCTTTCGCATCTTTAATATATAGATAAGCAAAAAAATTATAAGCAGCAACAAAACAATAATAGAAATAAAAAATATTTTCTTCACTTTTCCATATCCCCTCTTTCAAAAAACATTTATTTTATTAATAATTAAAATCATATATTATAAAATATGAATTTTTAAACATTTCGTAATATTTTTCACCTACTTTAAAAACACAAAAAGCAACAATAAAAAGTCTGAAGAGACTCTATTGTTGCTTTCGGAATGTCATAGTAGAGAACATCCGCCTCTTTGCATATGGTAACTATTTTTTTAAAAATATTCAACTGATAATTATATTAATCTTTGGCAAAAACCCAAAGAGTATCTTTAATAATTTCCTGACTTTCATCCAATTTATATACACTGAGTATCACAGTTTCACCATTAACCTTTTTGTATGTTATTTTTGGAATAGAGCCAGATGATAATTGCCTTTTAATAGCATCGTAATTCAAAAAAGTCATAACAGACCTGTGAAAATCAGGATGTACAATCTCATCAATGTATTTTGTCAATAATTTTGAAAAATTTTTCTCTTCTTCGTTGTAGCCAAGATAAGAAGGCATGAGTATGCGGTTAGCAATGTCAAGTTCCAGAGATACTCTGTAAATTCCATTATAATGCTCTTTGAGAACAGATATCATTGTGTCAATTTCTCTTATTCCCGTTTTTATTTGCATATAGCTTTTATCTTCGTCTTTTGATACACTTGTTTGTTCTTTGTTTTGGTAATACTGTGCCTTTGCTTCATACATTCTTATTTCAGCTTCTCTTACCATTTCTTCACAATTAAAGCTTTGTTTTCTATAAGATGTACCAATAGCTACATTATATCCCTTCGGCTTCAACTGTTCTATAAACGAAGCAATACTTCTTTGAACATTCTTATTATCAGTATTTTTTACAAAAACTAAAAATTCATCCCCCCCCATGCGGTAAACACTATGTCCAAAAAAGACTTCTTTCAAAGTATTGGCAATAAAAATAAGCATTTCATCACCGGCAGCATGTCCATATTTATTATTTCTTAAATGTAGTTCATTGACATCAATATATATACATGAAATTTCTTTTAAAATTTCATTATCCAACACTAAAACATCTTTTTTATATGATACACGGTTAAGAACTCCTGTAAGTGAATCTGTTGTTGCAGCAATCTCAGTTTTATTAAGATGCTTTTTATTGTATATAGCAATTGAAAAACAAACGGCAATATCCTTTAGAAGTCTTTCAGCAATATAGTCTTTCTTTGGATTAATGGCTCCCAAAACACTAACATGATTATTTTTATCAGTAATAATGGCAAAAGAAACTTTTTTAATTCGATGTTCTCTGAGAAAATTATATAGTTTTAAATTTATTTTTACAAGATTGGCATCAGGAATAATATTCATAACCATAATAGCAGATTCATCATCATCATTATTACTATTTGCAGCATATTTGAAAAGCTCACTTTCAAAATATTTCTTTTCTGCTCCCTTTAAAAGCTCTCCCTCAAGTGAAGGTAATATATAGCAATAATCCTCACCGTCAGTATCAACAAAAAATACAGACCTGGAAAATGAAAAATCCCGTATTCTTTTTAAAGCTTCAATTATATTCTTAGATTGTTGGTTAATTTCTAAAAGAATCTTCCTGATATTAGATGCCTCTCCGGTCAGCTTCGTATTTTCTCTTTCTTTTTTTAATACTAAACACAAATAAAATGATATAATTAAAGCCATAACAAGAAAAGCATAAAATATAATTATGGATATCTTATGCATTTCTGCAAACACCTGAGTTTCATATCGTGCAAGCATAATACCCCAGTCAAAATCCTCAATTGTAGAATAGTGTGCATACAAATCTTCGCCTGTAAATATAGATTTAAACGAAGTATAGCCTTTGTCAGTAGATACTAACTGCTCATAAGAATAACCTTCATTATATGTACGATTTTTCAACTGCGATAATTCTCCGGGGTTTTTATCTATAGTGTCTATAACGAATTTTCCTGTTTCTTTATCATAAACAAATAACTGAGCATCAAGTTCCTTTGCCATTTTATTATATTTTTCATTTATGGTTTTTATGTTAATAACACCGTATAGCACACCGACTACTTTATTTTGCGATTTAATCGGCACTGCACTTCTTATAATCTCTAATCCTTCTCTTGTAAGGTCCGGAATTCTTCCGCTTATGTATTCACCTCTTAAAGCTTCTGCCCCAAAAGAAATTTTTCCGTCTAAATCTATCATTCCTGCCTTGCTGACAAAAGTATTATCCGGATTTAAAATTCCTATATTAGAAAATAATCCTATCGGCTTAAAAGATTCAAACATACGATCATAGCTTTCACCATCTGAATATAGTTTAGCAGCAAAGTTTGCCATTGTAACAAGATTTTCTCTGTCCGACTTTAGCTGTAATGTAATCTCATCTTTAATCTGCTTTGTCTGAATATGAAGCATTTCATACGCTTCATCCTCAACATTATTATAAAAATAACCTATCGTTGACAAAAACACTGCACTTATTAAAATCGCAGTAATTAAAGTATATATAATATTATTTTGTTTGTGATTTTTCTTTCCATGTTTTTTTGCCATTTTATCCCATCTTCTTTCATAGTGTAATAGGAAATAATTTATATGTTTGATTATACTACTATTTTTCATATTTGTCAAGTATATGCGTTATTTACTAATATGTAATTTTTCAAATTATAATAATTCAGGTTCAGATAAATCATACTTATTCCATAATTACGATTACTTATTACTTTCCAAAAATCTGTATACTTCTTAGGGAATAGTGAAGAAGGAATAGGTAATATGTAAAAATCCGCACACTTTCGTGTACGGATTTTTGGCAGGGGCAGTAGGATTTGAACCCACGACTTACAGTTTTGGAGACTGTCGCTCTACCAGCTGAACTATACCCCTATATTTTTTCACAACGATGATATTATACACTATTTATTTTAATTTGTCAATAGAAAAACACATTTTTTTCTATTTTATTAAAAAGTATAATGTATAATGATAATTGGGAAAGCAGATATATTAGTCCGCTTTCCCGATACAATAATTTTTTATTGATACAAAGTGAATATTAAAAACACTCTATTTCATAAGCTTACAAATACTGTTTGTGAATTCAACAGGGTCTTCAATAGAAAGTCCCTCAATAAGACGCGCCTGATTATATAAAAGCTTTGTATATGCTTCAAGCTTAGCCTCATCATTTTTCTCATAAGCATCCTTTAAAACTGCAAACACTTC
Organism: Clostridia bacterium; assembly: GCA_045661305.1. Lineage (GTDB taxonomy): Bacteria > Bacillota > Clostridia > UMGS1840 > UMGS1840 > UMGS1840. The sequence continues at coordinate 23,048 of JAZRFJ010000015.1, forward strand.
GTGATTTTCGTTTATTTCAAGAACCTTTTCAGCTTTTATGTTTTCGGAATTAGGCATTGCTCTTAATACCTTTTCCATTTCAATAGATAATGCTCCTGCTGATGACAAGCACACAGGGTGGCTTTTAAGTCTTTTGGAAACCTTTACTTCCTTTATTTCTTCTTTGATAAAGCTTCCCATTTTTTCAAACATTTCTTTATACAAGGAATTTTCTTCTTCACTCTTTTCGTCTTCGTTTTCTAAACCTAAATCTCCATTTGCAACAGACTTAAATTCCTTCTCGCTGAAATTCATCATCATCTGAAGTGTAAACTCGTCAATCTCATCAGTACAATAAAGAATTTCATATCCTTTATCCATAACAAGCTCTGCCTGCGGAAGTTTTTCGAGCTTATCCATACTTTCACCGCATGCATAATATATATACTTCTGGTCTTCCTTCATTCTTCCTACATATTCTTCTAAAGTAACATATTTCTTCTCGTTAGAAGAATAGAACATCAAGAGGTCCTGCAAAAATTCCTTATTTGCACCAAAACCGTTATAAACTCCGAATTTTATGGTTTTCCCAAAATTATTGAAGAACTCTTCATATTTTTCTCTCTCGTTTTTGAGCATCGAAAGAAGCTCTGATTTAATTTTTTCCTTTATCTTTTTTGCTATAAACTGAAGCTGTCTGTCGTGCTGTAAAAGCTCACGGGAAATATTAAGTGATAAATCGGCTGAATCAACTAACCCCTGTACAAAGCTGAAATAATCAGGCAACAAATCACCGCATTTTTCCATTATAAGCACGCCGTTTGAATAAAGCTCCAAGCCTTTTTCATATTCTTTTGAATAAAAGTCATACGGCGTACGGGAAGGAATATACAAAATCGCATTGTAGCTTGTTAAACCGTCAACATTTGCATGAACATATTTAAGCGGTTTTTCATAGCCGAAATGCTTGTCCATATAGAAATTTTCGTAATCCTCTGTCTTAAGCTCATTTTTGTTTCTTCTCCAGATAGGAACCATACTGTTTAGTGTTTCGTCTTCAAAATACTCCTCGTACTCTGCATCTACACCTTCAACACCTGTTCCCTCTTTAAGCTTTGATTTTTTAGAAAGCATTTTTATAGGATATCTTATAAAATCAGAATATTTTTTTACGATACCCTTAAGTCTGTATTCATCTAAAAACTCATCATAATTCTCATCATCAGTATTATCTTTTATACGAAGAACAATTTTCGTGCCGATATCTTCTTTTTCACATTCAGAAACTGTATATCCGCTTGTCCCTTTTGATTCCCACTTATACGCTGTATCAGAATCTTTGGTTTTTGAGTAAACACTTACACAGTCTGCAACCATAAATGCACTGTAAAAACCTACACCAAACTGTCCTATTATATCAACTTCATCTTTTTTCTCATTTTCGCTCTTAAATGCTAAAGAACCTGATTTTGCAATAGTTCCCAAGTTGTTTTCAAGTTCTTCTTTTGTCATTCCGATACCCATATCAGAAATCGTGAGTGTTCTTAAATCCTTGTTAGCCTCTATTCTTATAAAATACTTCGACTTATCAAAATCAACATTCTCATCTGCAAGAGCATTATAATAAACCTTATCAATCGCATCACTTGCGTTTGAAATAAGCTCCCTTAAAAATATTTCCTTATGGGTATATATTGAATTTATCATTAAATCCAATATTCTCTTAGATTCTGTTTTGAACTGCTTTGTTGCCATTTTTACTGACATCTCCTTTTAGTAATGTTAAAAAAATGTTGTTAGCACTCTAGTCTATCGAGTGCTAACAACATTATAACAAAGTAAAAAACATTTGTCAAGTGGTTTTTGAAAAACTTTTTTTAAATACTTTCAGTGCGTACTACTCAATTATTACACAATTTCCCTTTTTTAAAAAGTCCCCTGAAAAAGAATTAAGTTCCCTTATTTTATCGGGAGTTGTAAGATATTTTTTTGCAACCATAAAAACATCCTCATCATTTGAAGGATAATATGCAACAACAGGTGCTCTGTTTAATTTTTTAGGCGAATCTTTGTCAAGAGTAACGGAAACAACTGATGTGATTTCATTCATTTGTGAAAGATAGGAAGATAATCTGACATTACATCTGATTTCAAGCATATTATTGCCTGCTATCACATAAGAAAGATTTTCACACTTACACATAATATCTATATTCTCATAATTACAATCTGATTTTATAGGTTGTGCATAATCAAAGTTTATATTTTTCGTTTCACATCTTATTCCGCTTTGTGTTCTGTAAAGCACCTTACACATAAGCACACATGACATAGCTATTTTCCCGTTTTCAAGCTGTGCATTTCTTGTCATAGCCTCTGCTTTAACCCAATATACCTCACTTATAACAGTATCCTCAAATTCAAGTAATTCCTTAATTGAAACAGAATCTGTAAATATATCTGAAAAAAGCGGTGTATTAAATGTAGTTTTATTTATATCCTCTTTATAATACGGTGAGTATGCGTCGTTTACATAGCAGATATTATTTCTTGTACACGCTTTTATCCTAAGCTCTATAACACCATTCACAGTTACTCCGTTACCTGAAGCTCCATCTCCTCTTATAATGTCACATGAGCCTTTTTTCACATCTGCATTATACATAAGTGTCATTTTATCATCAATACCGTTAATATCAATAATTTCGGTAAACGGTGTTTCAAATCTTACACTTTCAACTGTTGAAATATCAGAAATATATAAAAGCTCTGCACAAATATTTCCTTTAAAAACAGCTTTATTTGTTATAGGCTTGAGGTCATTTTCGGGAAGAGTTATATCAAGCATAATAACTTCATTTATTGAAGGTTTTCCTGACGGCAGAGAAAAAACAGGTGAAATACTTATTTTTTCATTCTTTATGCCATGAATACATGTTGAATAAAGCTCTTTTTTCTGACAGCAAATATCCTCGTTTTCCATAAAATCATTAAGGTTAGTATTACTGTAAAGGTCAATTAATGCTGTTACATTAAGTCTTACACCAAGCTTTCTTGAATTTATAAGAATACACGGCTCATTAAAACACTTTATATGTATATCCTCATTATCCCATGAAAGTCCTGTAGGAATATCTGCATCCATAGTAAAATTTTCTTTAGTTTCCAAAACGCAGATGTTTTCGCTTGAGGCATCCTCAGGAATATAAAGAATTTTTGAGATTGCCTCTAATTTAAGATTACACGAATCACTATTAAAAGAATAATCGGTTATAAAACATTCCGAATAAGAGGAAAGAATTTTTAATACATCACCTTTTGAATCAGGTACATTCAAATCCCATTCCAATTTTTTTGAAATGCTTTTTTTAAAAATGTTGTTTGTAATAATTGTTTCGTTCATATAAATTCTCCTAAAAAAATATAGTTTTTATACAAGTGTAACAGGACTCGAACTCAACATGCCTTAAACTTGTTAAATTTGTGTCCTTTTAATTTGTCGGTTTTACAAGGCGACAGCCTTGCTGCAACCTCCGCATCAAAATTACATCAAATTTTCTTGCGTTTAAGGTCGCAGAGTTTAAAAATAAGAAATTTTGATATAAGACAAAGAAAGTACAAGAAGTTCAAAAATTATACTGTCGTATGTTTGTAGAATTTTCTGCGGTATTATGCAAAATTTCTATTTTTAAACCATGTTCAGTTCAAGTTCTGTTACACTAAATATATGAACGAAGCTGGATAATTATTCCTTTGTTTTAAAAACAGCAGTTACTTTATGAATAGGAACCCCCTGAGATGAAAAGCGTTCTTCATACTCTGTCATAATATTCCCTTCAGGTTTTTCATTATGAAGGTCATTATAAAGCTCTAAAATTTTCATAGGATAATTATTTATTTCCTCTAATGTAAATTCCCAAAGCAAAACATTATCAGTTTTAAACTGAAGCTGTGCACCGTCTTTCAATATTTTTTCGTATTTTTTTAAGAAACCGTTATGTGTGAGTCTTCTCTTTTTCTGTCCCGATTTTTTCCACGGGTCTGAAAAATTAAGATAAAGTCCAGAAATAGATTTTTCCATAAAGACTGTATCAATAAGAGAAGCATCAGTATTAGCATACCTTAAATTTGTTATCCCCTCAGATTTTGTAGCTGCAATAGCAATAACATCTGCACATTTTTCAAAAGCAATATAGTTTATATCAGGATTAAGCTTTGCAAGCTGTGTTATAAAATTGCCTTTACCTGCACCTATTTCTATCATTACAGGATTATCATTCCCAAAAACCTTTTTAACATCTATTATTTCACCTTCCTGCGGGTGTATAAAAAAATCCTTATACATCTCAAGCCTTTTTGGCGTACATTTCTTCTTTCTCATTCTCATATAAGCATTCAATCCTCTCATTTGTTTTTTAGACTTTATTTTGTTATTTTATCATAATAATACACAAAAAACAAGTATAAATATTAAAAAATGGTTATTTGTCGAGAAGTTTTTTAGTTTTTTAAAATTCTCGACACATTGCAACAGCATTTTCTTTCACGCAGTGATATAATTAACAAAAATAAAAAAGGAGTGTTATTTTTGGTATCACAAGTTAAACGAAATAAACAAAATAAAGAAAATACAGTAATAAAGGAAAAGAAAGAAAAAAAAGGAAGAATAGAAAGAAAAAAAATAAACAGTAAAAGTGTCGAAACATTTTTCAAAAAATGTATTAAACTGATTTTGATTTTTTTCATATCAAGGACAAGCATATTTTTTGAGCTTAATCCCTTTGCACCACCTGTCATGCTTGCTCTCGGCGGTGACTTTTTTTCCTTTGCAGCTTCCCTTTTGGGTGCATATACAATAGAAAGCTTTGAAGCAGTTTTTTACATACTTACCGCCTATGCACTGAAAATCTTTTTAAAGAAAGATAAATTCGATGTTATAAATTTATCTGTAAGCGGAGTAATTGTATATACTTCGATTATAACACAAAATGATTTTAATCTTTATGACATCATTTTAAGATTTGTATGTATTCTTCTTTCAATAGGTGCATACTATCCATTAAAAACTGCGTGTAAGGCACAATTCTTAAAGTCAAAAGCTCTTCGTTTTACTAAAAAGGAAACTTATTGCTCCATTTTTTTGCTTTTTGCTTTTTTAACAGGTATAAATAACAGTATTAGATATTTCTCGCTTGATTTCTCCAATATTTTAAAGATATATATAATTCTATTATGTTCCGTATTTTTAGGTGCAGGAACAGCCTCTGGAGCAGGTGCAATTATCGGAATACTAAGTGGGACAAGCTACAAGGATTCTTCTTTTTCTATGGCTTATTACTCACTTATGGGACTGATGAGTGGGATATTTGCAAAATTCTCAAAACTGACAACTGTTCTCGGTCTTCTTTGCACCTATATGTTTTCATATGTTTATATGCAGGACTTTTTTACAGGAATAACATATAAAGAAATGATTATCTCCTCATGTATTTTTCTTGTTACACCTAAAAAAATGTTAAAGGATTACTTTGAACGCTATACAGAAACAAAAAACACTTCAAATATGCTCTCAACTGTAAATTCCGTTGCAGCAAGCAGACTTGACAGCCTATCAAAATCGTTTTTTTCATTGTCTGACAAAATCAATATTCTTCCGCCGAAAAAAGAACATCTGGTAAATCTCAATACTGATTCAATGTGTGATTTTTTATGCGAAAAAGTATGCTCAAAATGTACACTCAAAAATATATGTTGGGATAAAGACAGAAGCTACACAGTAGAAACCCTGCAAAATGTTATGAATATATTTTCTCAAAAAGGAAAAATATCCGAGAAGGATTTTGATTCACATTTCTTAGGAAGATGTACAAAAATAGAGGAAATAATATTCTCGCTTAACGGATTTTACGATATTTTAAAGGTAAATGCTGTTTGGAAACGCAAAATGCTTGAAAATTCAAAGGCTTTCAAAGAACAGTTTATTGAAATGTCTGATATTATATGCGATATGAAAAAATCTATTGAAACAAATAAATACTACGAAGCAGAGCTTTCAGCAGATATTTATGCTGCAATATCGTACGAGGGATACATTGTAAAAGATGTTATCGTTATAAAAGACGCAACAGGAGCTTTCTTTGTTAAAATTTCTTTGGAGCATTGCTACGAGAAAAAAAGCTGTTTGGAAACAATAAAAAATATTATTGAAGATGTTTTGGGAATATACATGGTGAAATGTGACGGCGGATGCAGTGATAAAACATGTAATCTTTTATTTCGGGAAGGAAGTATTGGAAAGCTTGAAAAAAGGGTTTATAACATATCTAAAAATTCCTCATGCCCTGCAGGTGACAGTTATATAATCAACAGAATAAGTCCTAATAAATACCTTGTTGCACTTTGCGACGGTATGGGAAGCGGAAAAGAAGCCTCGGAAATTTCCTCCTATGTAACCGAGCTTTTATCAAATATGCTTGCAGCAGGTTTTTCTGAAGAAGCAACCTATAAAATGATTAACTCATTTGTAATATCAAATCTTTCAGGACTTGGTTTTACAACAATGGATTTTATGGTAATTGACACAAAAAATATGGTAGCAAAAATAGTAAAAAAAGGTGCATGCCCAACATATATAAAACGAAATGAACGGGAAGTTCTTACAGTAGAAAACAAATCACTACCTGCAGGCATTCAATGGCAGAAGCCTTATATAAAAACCATTCATCTTTTTAAAGATGATATAATAGTTATGACATCTGACGGTGCTTTAGATGCTTTACCTGATAAAAGCTGGATAAAAAATATCTTAAAGAAAAATCTTTCAAAAGACTTAAATGAATGTATTGACCTTATTTATTCGGTTGCACAGCAGGACAGCGACAAGAAAGACGATGACATAACTGTACTGGGAATAAAGATAGCATAATAAAAGGGGCTGTAAAAAAAGTCCAGAACGCAAAAAAGGAGAGAAAACCTTGTTATATGGCATATTAAAAATATAAAAACTATATATTTGTAAAATCATCCTTATAATAATTTTTTAAAATGAAAATCCTTTTTGCTACGAACAAACTTCACCTCTCGCTGTACTTGCCAAAATCAAAGGAACTTTTATACGCCCATAATGACGATATTTCGGCATATATTGCCTTGTCGTCTTTATAAGGCATTTGCCTCATTGCATCCTCCGTACCAATATCTACTCGAAATATCGCTCATTTTGAGTCGAAGAATTTTATAATAGCTGATTTTTTGCTCAACAAGACAAAAACACAGCAAATATAAAGATATTTGCGAGTATTTTAACGTAGTTGAGGAGGAAATCAGCATTATAAAATCGCAGAAAAGTACCTTTGGTTTTGGCTTGGCCTCGGGTCCCCCAAAGCATATGCTTTGGTTCAGTTTGTCCGTTCTGAATCATTTTTTCCTAGCCCCTAAAAAAAGTGAGTGTAAAAAACTTGTTTTTTACACTCACTTTTTAATTATTATTTTTCCTCTACACTCTTTTTGTCCTCATCCCAAGGTAGAACATCGCCGTCTTCTCTTAAATATTCCAAAATTTCAGCAACACCCTGATTTTTATAAGAGCTTACACGAAAAATTTTTTTACAGCCTGCAAGCCTGAGCCACTTTTCTGCCCTGTCTGCATTTGCATTTTTATGGTCACATTTTGTTACTATTCCTATAACCTCTCTATTTGCAGAAGCAGTTACGCAAGGCGGATACAACGAGTAAGGTTCTGTTGCACTAAGCAAAAGTCCCACAACATCAGATTCATAAGCATAAAGAGCAAGTGCTCTTCCCAAATGCTGTGTCTGTGCATATTCCCCCGGTGTATCAATAACCACATCGTAATGATTTATGTATTGAGTTTTATGATATTGTATTTTTTCCCCTCGAAGTGCCTGAGTAAGTGTTGTTTTACCACATTCACTTCTGCCCATAAGAATTATTTTTTTCATTTCGTTTTTCTCTTTTTTAAGTCTTTGTAATAGGACATACAGTAAAGCCAAGTGTTACTTTGAAATAATCGTTTATAGCTCTTAAAGCAGCCTCAACCTCACTTACACTTCCTGTTACTATAAGTGTACCTGAAAAACGGTCAACAAAGCCTAATACAACATTTGCAGCCTTAGTAGCTATATCCCCTGCTATAACGGCTGTTTCTGCGGGACTTATTGTCATAAGCCCTATTGCTGTTCTTGAATAATCAACAGCGGGGTCAAGCCCGAGTTTAACATATATTTCGTTATCAGGATTTGCAATAACATGAGAAATTGTAATCTGCTTGCCTGGAACAAGTTCCTGAACAATACGAAGTTTATCCCTGTTATTACCTGAAGATAAGATATTTTCAAAATCCATAATGCTCGCACCTCAATATCTATAATAATACAAATATATTATAGCACTGTTTTAACAATTTGTAAATAGTTTTTGAAAAAAAATAAAAAGAAATAAAAAAATTCTAAAAAAGTTCCGTTTTTTTGTAAATATACATAAATTGATATAAAGCGGGGGTGATAATTTGGCTAATCTTAATTTTAGAAGGATGTCAAACAGGCTTTCATATAAGATGAGAATTTTCAATGTAGGCGGAAAAATTTTATTTTTAACTATATTGATTTTTGTTATATTTTGCCTTTATTCATACAATATGAATATTAAACCTATCTTATACGAGCTTGGTACGTCAAGAGCGGCTTCTGTCGGACAAAATGTTATAAATACTGCAATAGAAAATGTTCTCTCCAAAAATGACGCACTTGAGAATGATATTTTAAACATTGAAAAGGATTCGCAAGGAAAAATTACTGCTGTAATACCAGACTTAAAAGAAATGAATAAGTTAAAAGCAAAAATCGCTATTGAAATAAATGAACAAATGAAAAAAACAACTAATTCAAGAATCTCTATTCCAATAGGAAGCCTGACAGGTATTCCCTATCTTTCAAATTTAGGTCCGAGAGTAAACTTTAACCTTATTCCCTACGGAAAAACACAAATTGATTTTAAAACAAGCTTTACGCAAGCAGGAATAAATCAAACACGGCATGAAGTAACTGTTAATGTAAAACTTTCAACTGCTCTTCTCATTGCAAACAAGCAAACAACAAGTACAAAAATAGAAACAACAGTTCCTGTAAGCGAAACTGTTGTTATTGGTGATGTGCCACAGAGCTACACTAATTTTGTTACTGATGAAGAGCATCACAGAGAAGATGCTGTAAATATGTTGGATTAATTATAATCAAATAATACTAAAAAAATCATAAAGATACATAATTAAATATTTTTGTAATATGCTCACCTATGCAAGACTTATTCCTTATTCCCTATTCACTATTACTTATTACCTGCCAAAAATCCGTAAACTTTCTTTTAAGGAATAGTAAAAAGTGAATAGGTAATAAGAACCTCACGAAATACTTACGCAATTAAAATTGCGAGTATTTCGGAGAACCTTGTTGTATTCACAATAAGTAAAAATCCGCACACAAAATGTGTACGGATTTTGGCTTGTTAGAGTAATTTGAATACCTCATGGGTATATCCCCGATTTTGTGTAAACTCCAAAATGATAATATAATCTAAGAATTTTACGAGGGGTGAAATCCACATTTTTGGATTTCATCCCTTGGGTGTATTATAACATTAAATTATCGGCATGTCAAGGGCGCCCTTGTAAAAGGGCGTGCAATTTACCCTTGATTTGTCGAAAATTTTATGCTACTTTTCTAATCTATCAGCAAAATAGATTTCTAATTGTGAATGTATTTGTCCCCATTCTTTACGTTTACCTGTCCATTTTTTTGTGATATCCATCATCGCAAGATAAAGCATTTTTAGTAAGCTGTCATCTGTAGGAAAAACTCCTTTGTTTTTTGTAACTTTTCGGAGCTGACGATTAAATCCTTCAATAGAATTTGTTGTATAAATAAGAGTTCTTATTTCTTGTGGATATTTAAAATATGTTGAAAGATTTGCCCAATTATTTCTCCAGGATATAGCAATCTTAGGATATTTATTACCCCATTCTTCATCAAAGTCGTCAAGTGCAGATAATGCGGTCTGTTCGTCTACTGCTGTATATACTTTTTTCAAATCTGCCATTAATGCTTTTATATCCTTGTATGATACAAATTTGGTTGTATTGCGTATTTGGTGAATTATACATTGCTGTATTTCCGTTTTTGGATATACTGCTTCTATAGCTGCGGGAAAGCCTGTAAGTCCGTCAACACATGCTATTAAAATATCTTGTAATCCACGATTTTTCAGACCATTCATAACCGTAAGCCAAAATTTTGCACTTTCATTTTCTCCAACCCACATGCCCAACACTTCTTTCAATCCATACATATTGATACCGATTGCTATGTAAACAGCTTTTTTAACAATCTGTCCTTCGCTTCTCACATGAAAATGTATCGCATCCATAAACACAACTGCATATACGTCTTCAAGCGGTCTGGACTGCCATTCTCTGACAACCGGTAATATTTTATCCGTTATTCTGCTTATTGTACTGTCTGAACATTCTAAGCCATATATTTCTTGAATATGTGATTCTATATCATTTGTTGTCATTCCTTTGGCATACATAGACAATATTTTTTCTTCTATATCGCCTGTAAGTGTTGTTTGATTTTTCTTTATTAGCTGTGGTTCAAATTCTCCGTTGCAGTCTCTTGGGACCTTTATTTCTGCTTCTCCAAAGCTTGTCTTTAAGGTCTTTTTAGAATACCCATTACGACTGTTTTCACCTTCTTTATGACGATAGTCATATTTGGTATAGCCGAGTTCATCGTCAAGCTCGCCTTCAAGACCGTTTTCGAGCATTTCTCCGACCATGAGTTTGAATACATCTTTAAGGTCTTCAAAATTCTTCACATCAAGACCTTTCATAATGTTTCGTAAATTTTCTTTTCTTTCTTTTTCTGCTGCCCTTTCTTCGGGACTTAATTTGTACCTTGGCATATTTAAAACCTCCAAATTGATATTTTTATTATATATCATCTTGGAGGTCTTGTAAATACTTTACACAAAATTTGGGATTGTCTCCACCTCATTTTTAATTTTGGTATTTAGTTATAATTTTACATTAATTTCATATCATCATCCATCGTGATTTCATCCTCGATAAAATCAAGGTTGAAATTATATATCGTATCTTTTAGATATTCTTCAACATTTCTATATTTAATACCATTTTCTGTTTCAAAATTACTTCCCCGATATAAAACAGTTTTACTTACTATACGACCAAATCTTCTCATTGCCATAGCACATTCTTCATTATCCATCAAATGCCTGTATTGATTTTCATCTACTTTATCACTGTGTTTGATTTCATATATTCCGCAGACATTTTTTTCTCGGTCATATATAACCATATCAAATTCGCCACCGGCAGTTATAAACTTAAACACCTTATATAACTTCGGATTCAGTTTTTTAGTTGTTTCCATAAGAACAATATCTTCAAGCATTCTGCCTTTTACTTCGCTGAGAATACGCTCACTGACAAGATTTTTTATCGTCTCGTCCTGTTCTTTAAACAATTCATCCTTCATAAGTGAATGCACAAGTGCCTGTGCCTGACAGTATCTCATTCCCGGCTGTGTAAACACTATGTTTTCTTCACTTTCAGCTCCTAAAATATTGGTTTCAACCGAAGTATAATAGATTAAATCAAGTGCCTTTAAATACTCTTTAATTTCTTCAATGTGAGTATTGGTAATACCAATTGACATTTCTTCCTCGTTGCGTATTTCTAAAATTTCCATAAGTCTTTTGGTTACAGACTGAACATCAATATCATCAAGCACAGTTGTTCTCTTTTCCGGATTAGTTTCTTTTCTTAAGTTTCTTGCAGAAAGAGCCAAGTCATTTGATTTGAAATTCTTTGTAAGTACCTTAAGAATAAACCTATGGTTCATATCTTCTACAATTCTGTTAATTGCACTTGTCAGTTCTTTTGCTTCATATAAACTATACAGATGTCTGAATTGTCCTCCGTCACGACAGCATGCCAACGAATGTTGAATATTTTTACTTATTGCTGTATCAATGTATCTTCTTGTTGACTCATCACTTCGGAACGCAGATTCTACAGCGAGTAACTCTTCATCATCAAAATCAACTTCTCCAGCACGAAGTGTTCCGCCATATCTGATATATTCATCTATATCGTCTTTTTTTAGTAATCTTGAATACTCCTCAAATGGTATAAAGGTTGTATGAATACTATACGCTCTGTCGTAAAGCTCCTGATTTCTTGCAAGCCAAAAACCAAGCGAATCTGTACCTGAAAGAATTATCTTCATGCCCATTGCCGCATATATATCTGACAATACAGCAGCTGAATCTATGAAATCTTTAATTAATGTTATTTCATCAATAAAGACATTTTTAATTCCGTTTTTTTGCAGTAAATTTAAATCTTTATCTAGACCTCGCATTGTATCTTCTGGCTTCGCCTTTATATATACTGTTTTCGATAAATCTTCAGTATTCATTTCTCCTATAGTTTGAAAAATCATTGTTGTTTTTCCCGTTCTTCGAAGACCGTATATTACGCATACTCTCGGTTCTGCAGGAATATTCAAAAATTTCTGTATGGCTTTATAACAATTTCTCTTTTCATAATTTTTAACAGATGCAGTCATTTTGAGAAGTTCTTCTCCTGATGATACCTTTGTATAAAATTCTGATACAGGTATATTCTTCATTTTGGGCACCTCCTTCTCCAAATTCTTCAGCTCAGCTTGGAGCTTACGCCTTTTTTCTATCTTATCCTGCAACACTTCAAGCTCACCGTCTTTTATATATTTACTTTTAATCTTACCTAATTCTGTCCACTGATGATAGTATCGTATTTTACCGTTTATATTTTTCTTAGATATATATCCGATAGGCAATTCTGCAATCGCACGCTTAATTTCATTAATTTTTCCTGCTATTTTGTTTGATTCCATTTCCTATGCCCCCTTTTATTATATCCTATTTTAGCACAGCATAACCTATTTGTCAATAGGTTATGCTGTTTTTGAAAGCAAAAAAGCCTGATATTTAAAGATTAGGTGATATATAGCTGTGTCTTTAATATCAAATATCACTATTTTCAATTATGTTCCATTTGTTTTTAAATTCATCTAATTTTTCTTCAATTTTGATTTTGTTTTCATTTTTTATTAATCGTAGAGATTCAATATTAATGTTCCCACAATCATCGGCAATAAAAGTATAGAATTCATTAAAACAAAAATAGAACAACTCAATTAAGAATGTTGTTGCATAACAATGATTATATTGTTCTAAAGTTTTTATATAGTTATAGCATTTTATTATCATTTCTAACTGTCGTTCTTCCATTATTTCTCTTGAATTAACGCAAACTTTAAAACGAATATTGTCACCATCTATTTTGTGTTCTTCAGATGTTTTCATATCCAATCGTGGTGTTTGAAAGCCTGAAAGGAAGATATCTTCTCCTACATAATCATATATTGTCAAATGTCTTTTCAAAAGTTGTTTTCGTAAGTTATGTGTCGGAACAGCTATGACTTTAACATCATCGTTATATATAATTTCTCCAAAGCATAAAATCAAATAATGAACTTTATGTGAATCGATTTTTTCAAGAATGTTTACTAATTCTTCAAACATTGGAACTATATTTTTGTTGTGATGAATCCCTTTTTTATCATGAAAAAACAATTCTTTAAAGTTAGAATGTATTTCTATTAAAAAAGCTAATTTTTCATCACAATTCACAGCATATTCATTAATTACAGAATAGTAGTCATCGATTGATTGAATATGTTTATTTAAGGTATATTTGAATGTTTCTATAAAAGCATTATATGTAGATTGAAGATGAAGTTCTAAGTTCTCTTTAACAAGGCTACCCATATCCACCAACATTCTCTCAGGAATGTCATTACATTCTTTAATTTGCACTACCCATTCTTCAGCTGCTTTTTTAATTTTCTTTTCATATCCTATACCAAAAGAACCGATACGATTACCTTTTAATTCTTTTGAAAAGTGGTCTATTCTAAAATGTTCTATCCCTATTATTGTATTTTTTTCGTCTGAGTTATGCGCTTTATAATACTTCAAAAAATCCGGACGTTCATCTACTTTCCTTACTATTTCTTCACCACAAAGCAATTTAATAATCGACTTAGAAATCCCTTTTTGTTTATTAAATTCTTTAATAACTAACTCAAGACAGTTAATTTCAGTAGTCTTATTTCCCATGTCTCCCCCCTATTAACCTTTTCATACTAACAATACTTTCACTAAAATATTTACAATCAATAAAAATTTCGTTTTCTTAACTTTATAATTATAACCCGCATCATCCGATTACATATTTTTCACTATACTACCATTATGCACCACTACATTTCTTCGATTCCTTATTTCAATCTAATACTCTACCCGCCCCAATTGTTCACCTTTCTTTCACATAAATCCCAATATTCTGTCTAATGAACTCAGCTATATTAATTCCTAACAAAGGATATCTGTTAAATATTTAATTTCCTTATTAATTTCATCTGTATTTGCTACATCAAAAACACATTTTAAAGAAATTTTCCGTTTAATACCATCTTCAATATCTGGCAAGCCTGTTATTTCATTAAATACCTTTTCTACAAATTGATCAATTTGGCTCATTACAAAACCTGGAAGTTCAGATAACATCGATAACAGTTTGTTAAAAACCTCTTCTGTATGGACAGATTTGAAATATAATCCCCATTCAATCATTCGCTTGTAAGTTGAAGCAAGTTGTTTAGCTACATATATCATCATATCAAGATTGCTTGGCTCACCGGGATCACCTATTGCTTCCTGCAAAGCTGAATTTAATAATGTCATAAATATATCAGATATATCTTGCATTTCATTCAACTTTTCAGAAATATCATTAATTAGTTCCATGTACTCTAAATTGGTTGAATGAACTTGACATATGCCATATTTGAAGTCCCATCTATGAGATTCCAATCTATCAAACTCTCCTTTTAAAACATACGCAAAAAATTTGTATTCCCAAGCAAATGGCTTTTCAACAAAAACACGTACCGCATTTGAAGGAATCTCGGAATTGATAATTCGATTATATGAATCACCAACAACTTTTTGTAATGTTAACCCATCGAAAAAGATTAAACTTAATTGCTGCTTAAGTGTCATCTTTATATCACGAACAGAGTCGTATGTATATATCCATTGCTTAGATTCGTCATATATACCGGAAATAAATTCAAAAATTTTAGGGTTATCAACAAGATTAGAAAAATCAGCATTCTTATTTGAACGCCAAATTTTCATATTATTGTATAATTGTTTATCAACAAACACATAAATGGGAACGCCTTTCTCCTTAGCATGAAGATACTCCAAATTTGTTATAGACTTTCCATTTTCCATAACATATCCATAGCGATTTCCCACAATAAGCACAAATATATCTGCAACTTTATCTACATTTTCGATACAATTCTCAAATGTCCCCTTACATGGATCAATTGGAAAAGAATCAAACTCCGAGAGCATTGTTTGAAAACCATAATTTTCTTCAAAAAAGTCCTTTAAATCTTCCCTCATCTGCTTCAAATCAAAACAAGTCGAGCTTATAAATACAACTGGTTTATGCCGTACGCCTTCCATATTTCCTCCTCATAATCAAACATCGTTTTTTTCAGAAATCATCTAATTTATTTCCATATCTACTTAATATTTATCGTATTTCTTTATTGATAGAATCCAAGTTTTCTTAGCTTAATATGTATCAATTTTGACACCTTTTATGAAATCATTAAATGATTCTAAAATTCAAAAACTAAATCATATTATTTTATATTAAATTATATTTTTTAACTATAGAATTGCGCTCGTTAATATATTTACTGTTTTCTGGATCTAATTCAATTGCTTTATCAAAATCACTAAGCATAAGTTTATATTTTCTCAAACGAAAATAACAACACCCTCTACCATACCACGAACTAGCACTTTCAGAATTCATTGAAATTGCTCGACTATATAATTCAATTGCTTTTTTATAATCACCATAATTGTAATGTTTATATGCAAAGCTATTTAAACAATCACAAATTCTATCAAACGGTGGCGTATATGTCATTTTCGTCTTAGGATCATAAAATCTTAATTCTTTAACATTACAAACAAAACCAAATTGTTTAGTTAACATCTTTGAGGCATCATGTATAAATTTTTTTGTATCTCTCAAAGTATTACATTGTGGCAATTCATCACTAAGTGCTAAAATTATATATGCAATAATTTGCATAGGATCACTTATGTCCTCTGTTTTGGGGTTTGGTAAGTTAAAAACAATAGAATTACCACGTAATTGCATGTTAAAATCTTCAAAATAATATTCATAAATAGTTGCTATATCGCTCATCTTTCCTAAGTTAACAATACCATCACACAAATTTAATTTATGAATAATTTCATTACGCTTCGTGTTAATTACAATTCTCACTTCACTTTGATGCTCAAAAGTCGTATCTTTCAAAAATAATTCCGCTGGTTCACCATCACCAATAACAAAATTTTCATATCTATTACGATATGATACTGGATGTATTATATACTCATTATCATATAATCCAAAATTTTTAAAGAATTCCTTGACCCTCAAGAAAAAAAGTTGTGGGTTATTTATCATCAATAATACCGGTTTTTCACCAGGAGATAAAGAATCATAGTTTTCTTTAGTTACATATTTTGCAAAATCTCCAAAATATTCTTTCGTAATCTTTCCAGTTGGGTACATTGTATGATTTTCAGCAACAGAATGATTGTTAAACATATTATTGTGTAACCCAAACAAGCATAATGTTCTAAGATTTAAAACATCTTCACTTTGCAAATACACAAACCCGTTTCTCAATTTGTTTATGATGGGTTTATTCCTCATTGTTTTGTATAAATTTATTGTTTCTTCATTATATTTTAACAATCCTGCATATGTACCTTCTGTTAAATCTCCTCTACCATTACCCTCTTTTTTAAATACATCAATCCACTCTTTAGGAGTAGCAAATCTAACATTCCCTGTTTTTAAAAATTCCTCCGCAAAGTTAAGCGTGGTGCATCGAAAAAGCATCAAGGTATTAAAATCACCTTCAAAATTATTTATAATCTTTACAAAAGAATTTAAAGTATTGTTCATATGTATATGCTCCATCAATACGTAATTTTAAATATATACTGTAGTAATTCAGAACAAAATGTTCAATAAAATGCTATTCCATGCCAAAATTTTTCCAACTTAGTGTTAACATTTTATTTTCACATTCTAATTTTCCATATTAGATTTATTATACCTTAATTCTCCAAATTTTGCAATAGGCAATAGGGAGAAATATTAAGTATTATTTTTTAGCATCCTGCAATATATTAAAATGATTTAGTTATTTCCGTTCCACCCACATATTTAATAATAATTTGATTTTGCGAACTTATCAAAACAGTTTCAACAGTATCCTTCACAACTGCATCAAAGTATTCGAGCATATTTACTTCATTATCATTTATAAATTCTTCGATATTTTTCATTTCACCTTTTGAACATATATTTAGTTTTAAATTTAATTCTGTAATTTCTTTTTCACACTTTTTAATTCTTTCTAAATAAACTATATTATCTTCTGCCTTGTTTGCAATTTGATTTAATATCTTGAGTTCTTTTTCAAATTTTTTTATTCTATTTTTTATTGTATATTCGTTCTCATTTTCATTCTTATAAATTACAGCCCCGATTTCACTTTTAATCATTTCACTTATACTTGAAAGCTTAAGTGAATTCTGTGGCAATCCTGATAGGATTATTTTCTTTAGTTCAGTTTCCAAAATTGTCGGAGAATTGGGGTGGATGTATACTAAAAAAGTAGACAGAAAAAAGGAAGTATGATATAATAGTAGACAGGAAAGGGGAAATAAAAATGAATAATAAAACAAAATACACACCTGAATTCAAAAAAACAATAGTAAATCTGTATCACAATGGA
>JAZRFJ010000016.1:0-8965 GCA_045661305.1 Clostridia bacterium
ATGTTCGTTCCAATGAAGAATTTGCATCACTTTCCGATGACATCAATCAAACGGTTGGGACACTTAAAAGGTACATAAAAGAAGCGGCTGCAAGAATAGACAAGGAACTTGAATTTGCAAAGCAGATTCAGTATTCTTCACTTCCGACAGTTTTCCCGAAAAGCAATTCGTTTAAGATTTATGCCCAGATGATAACTGCAAAGGAAGTCGGCGGAGATTTTTACGACTTTTATATGTTAAATGACTCTACCGTCGCTTTTCTTGTTGCGGATGTATCCGGTAAAGGTATTCCGGCGGCTATGTTTATGATGAGAGCAAAGACTGTTATCAGAGATTTGGCAGAACGAGGACTTGAACCTGACGAAATATTTACCATTGCAAACGGAAAGCTTTGCGAAAATAACGATGCAGGAATGTTCGTAACGGCATGGCTCGGTATTTTAGATACAAAGACAGGACTTATGAAGTTTGCAAACGCAGGACATAACCCACCGCTTTTCAAAAGATGTGGTGAGGAGTTTTCGTATATGAAAGCGCGAAGCGGAATGCTTCTTGCAGGTATGGAGGGCATTCGCTACCGCAAAAACGAACTGCAGCTTACTCCGGGAGATAAAATTTATCTGTACACCGATGGTGTTACGGAAGCAACGGATAACAACACTGAACTTTACGGTGAACAAAGGCTGCTTGATTTTGTAAATTCACTTGAAAAAACAGAACCTGAGAGCCTTTGCAAGCTTATAAAAGAAGATGTTGATAAATTTGTTGGTACGGCTCCGCAGTTTGACGATATCACAATGCTTGCGCTTGATTTTGATGCAATACTCGGTGACGAAAGTATTTCAGTTGTACCGGATAGCGATTCTCGCGTAGCGGTAGGTGCATTTGCAGATTCACTTTCAAAAAAGCTTGAAATTGTACCGAAAATTGCAAACAAAATCAATATAGTGTTTGATGAAATTTATGCAAACATAGTAAATTACGGCAAGGCAACCCTTGCAACTATTTCTTACAGTATAGAAAGCGGAAAGCTCCGCATTTCATTTGCTGACAATGGTATTCCTTACAATCCTCTTAAGGCTTCTGAGCCTGACATAACTCTTTCTGCAGAAGATAGAGAAATCGGAGGTCTTGGAATATTTATGGTTAAGAAAATGACGGAAAGTATGGAATATGAATATACGGATGACAAAAACGTACTTACTCTTGTCATTACATTAAGTTAGGAGGAGATTTAATTGAAATCAAATATTTGTAAATTAAATGAAGATTTAACCTGCCTTGAAGCAGTTCTTACAGAGGTAGAAAAAGTAACTACATACAACGGTCTTGAGGATAAAAAAGCATTAAGACTTCGTCTTTTGGCAGAAGAGCTTTGCGGAATGCTTCCGGGACTTATTGAAAACTTCAGCGGTGAGTTCTGGGCAGAAAATGATGGCGATAACTACGAACTTCATGTAGAACTTAAGGCAGATGATATGAACATTGATTTAAGAGATGAGCTTATTTCTGTTTCAAAATCAGGCAAAAATGCCGCAGCAAAAGGCATTATGGGTAAAATCAGAGCAGTTGCGGAAACAATGCTTCTTGCTGCATCTGATCCTACACTTCCGCCAATGCCTGTTGATGGAGAGTTTTATGATTATCACGGCTTTAACATGGGCTTTGGTTATATTGATCCAACAATTGCACTTGAAACAGGATATATATACTCATGGTCACTTTACAACTACAAAACAGCAGTTGAAGAAAATGAAGAAGACGCATATGCAGAACTGGAACGCTCTATTGTTGCAAAACTTGCTGACGATATTATCGTAGGTGTTCGCGGCAAAAATGTTGAAATTATAGTTAAGAAGTCATTTTAATTTAAGTATAAGTCGAAACCTCATAAGAAAATGTAAGCCGCTTGATTTTAGATTGTCTAAAGTCAAACGGCTTTTCGTTTTTTTTGTTTTTTTGTACAATCAATAGAGGCTGTTTAGAAATCAAATTGATTTTTAAACAGCCTCTTTTTAGGGGATAGGAAAAAAAGCTTCAGAATGGAAAAACTGAGCCAAAGCAAAGCTTTGGGACACCCGAACGCGTACAAAAGTACGCGGAGAGGCGAAGTTTTTTCATAGTCAAAAAAGAAAAATTTTTAAAAAAACTTGGATTTTTTTACATTTATCCTCTTTCACTAAAGTGAAATATTGTCCAAAACCCTTGTAAATTCAAGATTATACCTCTTTTTTGACGGTCTGGACTTTTTTAACATCCCCATTTATTTTAAATTTTGTCCTTTAAAACACTCTCCCATCAGAGTGCTTATTTTTTATTTAAGCGTTATAAATCCATAGCTTTCTAAAATTTTTAAATATTTTATAAGTCTTTCATAAAGCGGATTTGCTTTTTCTTTGAAATGCTCCGAAACATATTCTGAAATTTCATAAACTGTTTTTTTACCGTCTATATACTGCCATATAAAGCTTCCCATTTCGTCTAAATGAATGTAGCTTACTTTAGGCTTTTTTAATAATTTTTGTGCGATTTTATTTATAATTCCAACATTGTCAACTTCAAGTGTTACTTCGGTTTTTCCGTCTTTTTCTTCTTTAGTCCATCTGATTTTTTCATTTTTCTTTGGAATTATATCAAGAAAATTCTCTTTTTTTTCTTTTTTCATTTCTATTTTGCTCTCTTTTTAAATAATGAAAATTTTAAAAGTGAAAGAATTACAAGTGCAAATATAACAAGACTTAATATATTTGAAACGCCTGCACTTACTCCGATATTTGTGAGTATTCCTGACAAATCAATAATTTTGTCAATTCCGAATATTGCAAAGAGTGCAAGAACTATACCAACAATACCTTCACCCGCAATCATACCTGAGCAGAAGAGGATACCGTCGTTTACAATTTCTTTCTTCTTTTCTTCTTCTTTTTTCATTCTGTCAAAGAAAAGTCTTATAAGTCCGCCAACCATAATGCACGCATTTAATTGAACAGGGAGATATACACCGATTGCAAACGGAAGAACGGGTATTCCCAAAATTTCAACTACGACAGCAATAAATACTCCTGTAAATACAAGCGCCCATGGAAGATTAGCTTCCATAACACCCTCAATAATCATTTTCATAAGTGTTGCCTGAGGTGCTGCAAGCTCCTGTGAGCCAAAGCCCCATGCCATATCAAGAAGATAGAGTGTTCCGCCTATTGCAAGGGAAGATGCAACAACACCGATTATTTCGCCTATCTGCTGTTTTTTAGGTGTTGCACCAAGCAAATATCCTGTTTTTAAATCCTGTGAGGTATCACCTGATATTGCAGCAACAATACAGATTATTGAGCCGATTGCGATAGCGGCACTCATACCGTGCGCACCTGTGTCACCTGTAATTTTAAGAATGAGTGTTGAAATAAGAAGTGTTGCTATTGCCATACCTGAAACAGGGTTGTTACTGCTTCCTACCAAGCCAACCATTCTTGAAGAAACTGTTGCAAAGAAAAATCCGAATATAACAACAATTACAGCACCTAAAAATGTTACAGGGATTGCAGGAACAAGCCATACAAGAATTGTAAGCACTAAAATCGCAGTAAGAACGGTTTTCATGCTTAAATCTTTAGCTGTTCTCTCATTTGTTTTTTCTGATGAAATTCCCATACCTTTTATTGCATCCTTAAAGGTTGTTATAATAAGAGGTAACGATTTTATAAGGCTTATTATTCCGCCTGCCGCCAAAGCTCCTGCACCGATATAACGGATATATGAGCCCCATATACCGCTTGCACCACTTGTCTTAAAAATTTCGCCTATTGTTTGGGTTCCTGGGTACATAATGATATTTTCACCAAATAGAACAATCATCGGAATTAATACCATCCAGCTTAAAAGTCCGCCCGCAAACATATATGAAGAAATTTTCGGTCCGCAGATGTAACCAACACTTAAAACAGCAGGGTAAATCTGTGTTCCTATCGTTCCTGCAAAGCCTTTGAAGGTATGCGAAACCTCACCCGCAGCAACTTTAAGACCGTCAATTATGAATTTGAAAAATGCTGCAAATCCCATTCCCGCAAAAACTGTTGACGCATTTGCACCGCCTTTTTCACCGGCAAGTAAAACTTCAGCACAAGCTGTACCCTCAGGATAGGGAAGTGTATTGTGTTCACGGACAATAAGTGCATTTCTTAAAGGTACCATAAAAAACACACCTAAAAGTCCGCCGATAAGTGCAATAAGTGTGATTTCAATTATTGATGGTTTATTCATTATTCCCTCACTTGCCCATAAGAAAAGTGCAGGAATAGTGAAAATTGCACCTGCGGCAACTGATTCGCCTGCAGAGCCGACAGTTTGTACAATATTGCTTTCCAAAATTGAGTTTTTTCTCATAATAACTCTTATGACACCCATAGCAATAACTGCGGCAGGGATAGATGCTGAAACTGTCATACCTACTCTAAGACCAAGATAGGCATTTGCAGCACCGAATATAACGGCAAGAAGAATACCCATAATAATAGAGGTAACTGTAAATTCAGCCGTTACCTTTTCAGCAGGTATATAAGGCTTAAAATTGTTTTTGTTTTCCATTTTGAAACTCCTTTTTTACTGTACAGACCGTCTATACAATATTATTTTATAAAACACTGAAAAATATTATATCATAATATGCAGAATTTTGTCAAGTGTTAATTTTATAGGGGGATGGGGGAACCTTTCGGTGTTTCCCCCTTGTCCCCCTATGACCCCTAACCCCCTCCTAGCGATCGCTCAAACGCCGCGAGGCTGAAGTTAGTTTTTTTGTATTTTGCAATCAGCACATATATTTTGCAAAGCTAAAATAAATGCAAAAATAGAGTATATAAAAAAATGTATTATAAATGTATAATTGTTCTAAGGGGAGCTGAAAATTATATGTTTAAGATACATCATGCTGAAGAAAATATTACAAAAACTTTTAGATTTCCAAAATCATTAATAGAAAAAATGTCAGAAATAGCACAGAAAGAAAGTATATCTCTAAATAATTTTATTATTCAATGTTGTGAATATTCTATTTCGCAGTTGATAGAAAGTGAAGAAAATGCTTGATTTAAAAAATATTATTAATATACGGGAAAAAATTGTGAGTGCAATATCATCAAAAATATCTTTTTTTGTAGATAAAAAGCAAATTGTTTTAAAAAATGAAAATAAAGAGCTTACTGATGCTCTTATTTATAAAGACACTATTTATGTTCCCATTACTTTTGTTTCGGAAGTTCTTGAAACGGAAGTATCTTTTGATAGTGAGCGAAAAAATGTCTTTTTTGGGGAAATGCCAAGTGGAAAACATAATTTGTGTGATATTTGTACTCCCATTTCGCAAAACTGCTGTGAAATAAAAGAAAAAGAAATAATTTTTAAAACTGTTCCATCAGAAAAAAGGTTTTATTCATATACTACATATCAGCTGAATGGCTTTTTCAAAAAGCTTTCTTTTGACCTTGTAAAAGTTTCCGAAGAAAACGATATTTCTTCATTTTATATTCTGATTGACGATATTGAAAAGCATGAATTTACAAAAGGAAAAAATATCGAAATTAATCTCCAAAATGTTGATACATTAGAGCTTTGTGCATTTTCTGATGAAAATAATGCAGAATATATAGTTAAAAATGCAATTATTGAATAAAATTCATAAAAAATTCCACAATAAAAACTGCTCCGCAGGAAAGTGCGGCAACTGTAAGCAGGCTTTTTTCTTTTAACGCAAGAAAAAGTGCAGTAAGAAATCCAAAAAAAGCAGAAATTCTGTTTGATGTCGCATAGAATATTGCAGGGATAGTCATAACGCTTAAAACAGAGTAGGGAATATAGTGAAGAAAAGAAAGTATAAAGTTGTTTTTGATTTTCTTTTTCACAAGCACAAGCGGTATCATTCTTACTAAATATGTAACACCTGCCATAACTAAAAGATACATAAAAAATCTATAATTATCCATTTCATTCCGCCTCCGTTTCTTCTTTTTGTTGTGCAAGAGGTGCAAAAAAAGCAAAAATTCCGCTTGCAACTGTCGCACAGATTATTATAACAAAACCGCTCGGAACGCTTTTTAAAAGCGGTACATAATAAAAAATACAACTTAAAATTATTGATAAAACAACACACTTTGCTGTGTTTTTTTCTCTTTTTGACGGCGGAATTACAATAGCAATAAACATAGCATAGATTGCAACTCCAAGTGCAGAGGTTATCATTTCGGGAAGTATATTTCCCGCAACAGCACCCAAAAAAGTGCCGGCACTCCACCCAAGATAAGGGGTAAGAATAAGACCGTAAAGATATTTTTTGCCTGCCTGCTCCCGTCTTCCCGATGCTACTGCAAAAACCTCGTCTGTATTAACAAACGAAACTATAAAACGGTCAGCAAGGCTCACACTTTTTCCAAGCTTTTGCGATAAAGAAACCGACATAAGCGAATATCTTAAATTTATTATAAGCTGTGTTGTTGCAATTTCAATAAGTCCGCCTCCTGATGTCATAATCGGCACTCCTGCAAGCTGTCCCGCAGAGGTTACATTAAGCATTGAAATTAAAAGTGCCTGTAAAACTGTAAGACCGCTTTCTACTGCAAAAATTCCAAATGCGAACGCTACCGAAATATATCCAAAGCATATCGGAAGTCCGTCTTTTATTCCTTTTGTAAAACTGTTATTCTCTCTCATTTTTTCACCCTTATGTAATAATACTTATAATATTTTATAACAAATGTCGGCTTTTGTCAATAATAATGTGTTGACTTTTTGCTTATAATAGTGTAAAATAAAGGTAATTAATGGATAAAAGAGGGAAGAGGATGAATTATCGCAAGGATAAATATGGAAATGAGCTTTCTATTTTAGGATATGGCTGTATGCGTTTTAAAACAAAAAAAGGCAATATCGGAAAAATAGATATAAAAAAGGCTGAAAAAGAGATAATGACAGCATATAAAAACGGCGTCAATTATTTTGATACGGCATATATTTATCCGGGAAGCGAGAGTGCTTTGGGAGAAATTCTTGAAAAAAACAATATAAGAAAAAAGGTTAATATAGCAACAAAGCTACCTCATTATCTTATTAAGGATGAAAAAAATCTTGATAAGCTTTTTTTTGAACAGTTAAAAAGACTAAAAACAGATTATATTGACTACTATTTTATGCACATGTTATCTGATGTTGAAACATGGGAAAGACTTAAAAAGCTTGGGATTGTTGAGTGGATTGAGAACAAGAAAAAAAGCGGTGAAATACGACAGATAGGCTTTTCTTATCACGGAAATTCCGAAAGCTTTTGCGAGCTTGTTGATGCGTATGATTGGGATTTTTGCATGATTCAGTACAACTATATGGACGAGCATACACAGGCCGGCAGAAAAGGTCTTATTCACGCAAATAAAAAAGGTCTTCCCGTTATGATTATGGAAGGATTAAGAGGCGGAAGACTTGCAAATAATCTGCCTAAAAAAGCAGTAAGCGAATTTGAAAATTATAAAATAAAGCATACCCCTGTCGAGTGGGCATTTAAGTGGCTGTGGAATCAGAGTGAGGTAACAGTAGTTTTATCAGGAATGAACTCACTTGAAATGGTGGAGGAAAATGTGAAAACTGCATCCAAATCTTATGTAGGCGAGCTTTCGGAAGAAGAAAATAAGCTTTTTGAAAGAGTTGTTTCCGAGATTAATAAATCAATGAAGGTCGGCTGTACAGGCTGCGGATATTGTATGCCTTGTCCGAAAAAAGTTGATATACCGGGAACTTTTTCTGCGTATAACAGACTTTATACCGACTCTAAATTTACAGGACTTAAAGAATATGTTATGTGTACCGCTTTAAGAAAAAATTCAGCTTCCGCATCAAATTGTGTTGGTTGCGGAAAATGTGAAACACATTGCCCTCAGAATATAGAAATAAGAAAAGAATTAAAAAAAGCCGAAAATGAGCTTGAGGGAGTTTTGTATAAAATGGTAAGCAAGCTTGCAAAAAAATTTGTTAAGTTTTAGAGGAGAACGATTAATGTATAAATTTAAAAATCATGAAATATGTAAGGATTGCGAGAGATATAACAAAAAGGAAAATAAAGAGAAAAAAGTACATAAGCTTCATGCACCCCATTTTTCATGGGTACAGGTTTTATGGCTTATTGCAGGATTAACGCTTTATTGGGCAGGGTGTCTGGTGCTTAATTTGCCTGACGGAAGACTTATCGAAGTAGCAAATCGTTTAGGGATTGCAATGCTTATTTCATCACTTATAAATATTTTTGTTTTTGCAAGAAAGGAAAAGGAAATACACGGCTCAAGATGGCTTCTTGCAGATGGAATGTGCACAGCCTGTCTGTCTGTTTTTCCTATTTTCAATAAAATGATTATGCCTGTGATGATACCGTTTTTCTTTGGAGTATGGGAGATTATTTCAGGCGTTTTAAAGGTTATAGACTCAAAAGAACTTAAAGAAGAGAGAATAAAGGGCTTTCACTGGTTTTTCGGGATAGGCTGTTTTGAACTTATTTCAGGTGTTATGTCAATGGTAAAGACTGTTGATGTGCTTGTTGGATATAATCATATAATAGCGATGATACTTTATGTACAGAGTCTTGGATTTCTGTTCAAAATTATTATTTATAACAGACTTATTGAAAAATAAGGTATAAATTCATAATTTTTAGCATACAATGAGTTATGAAGTGGTTTTTGGAACATAGAAATAAGAAAAATAAGAAAAAATAAAAATTTCCAAAAAAGCTATTGACAAATTTTTAAATATGTGATATTATATTATAGTGTTGAGCATGAGTTTGCGCCGGAGTGGCGGAACTGGCAGACGCCCAGGACTTAAAATCCTGTGGGAAGAGATTCCCGTGTCGGTTCGACCCCGACCTCGAGCACCAAATAAGTGGCTTGAAACCTCAGGTTTTCGGTCACTTATTTTTTTGCATTCTCATTTG
>JAZRFJ010000017.1:0-18534 GCA_045661305.1 Clostridia bacterium
TATACAAGTCCTTTGAAAAAAGCGATGTTATGGGAGCATAGCTCAGCTGGGAGAGCATCTGCCTTACAAGCAGAGGGTCATAGGTTCGAGCCCTATTGTTCCCACCAGAAAAAGCACTTGCGAAAAGCAAGTGCTTTTTTCATTATCTAAAACAATAGATTTAAAATAAAACAGGATGAAAAATTTTCATCCCGTTTTATTATTTAGTTTCTGAATATCAAATTTAAATTTTTTCTATATTTGTTTGATCTTATCTATTATCACTATTTACATCAACAATGAAATTAAGAACATTTTCACCGTCAAAGCTGTAAATGTAAACTACATCATCAGCTTTTGCCATATCCATAGCAACATTATAATCCAAACCTGAACATACTACATCAAATGTCTTAATGCTTTCAAATACTGTTGTTCTTACTTTAGAATACGATCTGCCATATACATATACAGGTGTATTAGGATCATAAGCAGCATCAAGGATATTTGTAGGTGATGTCAACATAGCAACAGAAGTATTAATTGTAGGATCAATGAAGAGTTCAATTCCTCTGCTTGTAACTTTGTTTACTCTACCAGCAGCTGCATAACCATACATCTGTTTATTTGCAACTGCAGCGTTATGAGTTGAAACAGTACCATCACTAAGTTTTGTAAGGACAACTGTCTGAACATAATCGCTGTCTTCGTTTCCTGATGTAGCTACCATAGCAATATACCCTTCATTATAATCATATTTCATAATATGTCTGTACGCAACGATTTCGTTGTTATCATTTGTAACAACCTGAATAACATCGTTTACACCGATATCAAAAGCAGCGACTTTACTAAGTGGATAACTTGTTACAACTTCGCCTGTCATACCAATAATTGTGAGGTCATCTCTGTTTTCAAGCACATATCTTACTTCCTGTCCATCAATCAAACCTGTAAATTCCTGTCTTATCTCTTCTTCTAACCATACGGTTGCTTTTTCCGTCACTATCATTGGTGAAGTAGTATATGATGGTCTTATTAATAAGTTTGTAATAAATGCAAACAGCACTTCCCCATTTGTAGAATTAACTACAATAGTACCTGAATAACATTCTCCATCCATCAAAGCTTTTTTTGACGCAACAAAGTATTCATCCTTATTACCTGCATAAGCAACAGTTGGAACACCGATAATGACTGTCTTATCTGTTATGTATTTTCCATACAGCTTACCTGAATATGCATCATAAGGAGCTGAATATAGTGTAGCAAGTTTAACATCGTTATTTTCTTTATCTTCAATAGCTGCGTGTGTTGTATAAATTTTTACAATTTCATTGTCTGAATTTACTTCATATCCAACAACTGTACCAGCAGGAATATTGAATGTAGCATTTGGCTGGAAGCCTGCTGTAGCACCATCAGCATCTACATTTGAAGCAACATCTAAACCTGAAGCATTAAATTCAACATACTCAGCAAAATCAAAAACCTTTATTTCTCCACTTTCTGTCATAATCTGAGTCTGCACACCATTTTTAAATGAAGATGTATAAGCACCTACTGCAATAACAACAGCATAATCACAGTTTTTCTCAAAATCAGCCGGAATAAAGTCAGTAATAAATGCAAACTTCACTTCACCGGTATCAACATCAGTTACAATTGTACCTGAATAAATTTCTCCATTTATTAAAGAAGAAGCTAATGTATATGAATACATATCCGTGTTAGATATCTCTGTGATTGACGGAACAGTAATAAGCTTTGTTGCATCTGTGATATAATTTCCGAAAATAAGTCCACCGCTATAAGCGCTTGATGAGAAAGTCTCAACTTCAAATTCACCATGCTCTTTTGCCTCTATTGCAGAAGATGTAGTATATATATTTCTGATTTCACCGTCAAAATTTTTCTGATAAATTATAACTGTACCTGATGCAATATCGACTGAAGTTTCATCTATATCTGTATAATTAAACAAAACAGTGTCAGCAAAATCAAAGTCTTGCACTCCATCTTCTGCTGTCATAATTGTAGCTTTTACACTATTTGAATCAGCTGTTGCATTAACTTCCGTTGAAATAACTATACCATAAGAAAATGTATTTTCAACCTCAGTAGGAATAAGGTTTGTAATAAATGCCAATTTAACTTCTTTCTCAGTGTTATAGACAATATAACCTTCATAACACTCCTCATCAACTAAAGATTTTTTAGAAGATAGGAAATATTTATCTTTATTACCTACTGAAGCAGCACTTGGAACGCCTATAATAACTGTTTCATCTGTTATATATTTTCCATTAAGTTTTCCTGCATCAGCATTATAACTTGAATAAGAAAGTGCACCAAGTCTAACATCACCATTTTCTTTTTCTTCGATAGCTGCCTGTGTTGTATAAATTCTTCTGATTTCACCAGCTGAATTTGTTTCATAGATTACAATTGTACCAGCTGCGATTAATAATTCAGAAGAAGCCTGGAAGCCAGCTCTACTCGGATCAGCATCAACAGTAGATGTGATTACTCTTTCATATGTTGTGAATACAGAAACCGTTTCAGCATAATCAAAAACTTTTACTTCCCCATCCATTGCCATAATCTGTGCCTGAACACCATTTGAGAATGTACCTGTTTTAGCACCAGTTGCTATAACTATACCATAGGAATAATTTTTTGTAATATCACAGCTGATAATTGCATTATCGTTAGTTAAATAAAATGTTCCGCTTACACCAGGCTCAAGCTTAGATGCTGAAGCTGCACCATTTATTCTATAAGCTTTTCCATTGATTTCATAGCAGTCTATTGTAGCTCCACCTTTAATTTTTTTAGTTGAGCATCTCATAATTGTTCCTGTAACAGCTTTAGCAGTTGATACAACTATATCATAGTGGTATTTATTGCCATCTACAGACATTGCAACATCAAGAACATCACCTACTTTTATATCACCAAAAGATAAAGCATTGCCCTCTGTATCTTTGATTGTATAAGATACCATACCACTTGTAGTATCAAGATCTAACGGTGCAAAATTATATCTTGTATTTCCGTCAAATAATAAGCTGGAATTAAAAATTGATGCTGAATTATCTCTGTAAATTTGATAATCATTAGCAATTATTTTCCCAACAACAAACGAAGCTGAATTTTCAATAATAAGCGTATCGTACTTTCCGTTATTATCTGTATCTTTAAAACGATATGCTCTATTATTTGTTGTAACCTTGTTTACAGCAGATGAACCAATTATATAGTTAAGAGTAAGAGCAACATCTGATTCATTATCACCATTTCCTGATTTATATATTAACCCTTTATTAATATATGCTTTAAAAGGTGCTTCGACCATTGAAGCTGCGTTAGGTGTTTCAGCATCAGCATCTTTATAATATCTGATATTTGGCTCACAAGTGTATCCATTATAAGCAAAATCTACAAACAACTCTGGAGCAATCACCAAATCCGTACTATCTTCATCAGGCAAATATCCGCCACTGCTACCGCCTGAGCCACCACCGCTTGGAGGATTATCAGCAGGAACATCGGATATTTCATCACCCTCAAGCACCCAACAGTTAGTACCTGTTGAAACATAAGCAGCAGGTTTCATATCTTCCATACTTTCAAGCAAAATAAATTTAACGACATAGCGTTCTAAAGTTAAATCCGTTAAGCTCACCGTCTGCGTTACAGAAAAACGCTGATTACTTAAAAACGGTGAGGCTTCATTATATTGTATGCTACTCAAGCCTAAAATCTGTGTTTGAGTTTCATCATAAACCGCTAAAACACCTACGCCTTTTACATCAACATCACTACCATATGTATTTGAAGCAAATACAATAGTTGCCTCTATTTTCCCATCGCCTATGTATTCCACATTATCGACATAGTACCCATAGCTATATCCATCTGCAAATACATTGATACTAAAAAGCATCGTCATTAATAATAAAAACGCTGTTATTTTTGCAAAAATTCTTTTCTTCATTTTTTGTCTCCGTTTCGTTAGTACATTAAATTTTTTATATTTTCTACTTTATCTCCAAAACCTTAAATCCAAGCTCTTCAACAGCACTTTTTATCAACTCTTTTTTATCCTCACTTGCCTTAACAAAAGCAGTTTTTTTCTTTAAATCAACTGTTGCACTTACACCATCAAGCTCATTTAAAGCCTTTTCAACTTTTCCCGAACAATTAACGCAGTGCATTCCATCAATTATTACTTTAAAATCGTAATCTTTTTTCTTAAAAATACCAAACATTTTTATTTTCTCCTTTTTTCTACTACAAATCAAGTGAAATTATATCATCATAGGTTTCTCTTTTTACAACAAGCTTATCTTCGCCGTTTCTCACAAAAACAACTGCAGGACGAGGAATACGATTGTAGTTTGATGCCATAGAATAGTTATACGCACCTGTTGCAAAAACTGCTAAAGTATCACCAACTTCAGCCTCCTGGAACTTCTCATTTTCCATTATTAAATCTCCCGATTCACAGCATTTCCCTGCTATTGTGTAAACTTTATCAGCTTCTTTATCAGCTTTATTTGCAATACAGCCACAATATTTTGCTCCATAAAGAATATATCTTGGATTATCACCCATTCCCCCGTCAACACTTACATAAGTGCGAACATTCGGGATTTGTTTAACACAGCCTACCTCATAAAGAGTTATCCCCGCTGATGCAACGAGTGACCTTCCTGGTTCCATAAGAATATATGGAATTTTAACTCCAAGAGTTTTGGATAATTTTTTCACTTCTTCTGAAACTGCTTTTATAAATTCAGCGTATCTTATTGGCTTATCTTCTGCCACATATTTTATTCCAAAACCACCGCCAAAATCAAGAATATCGGTTTCAAGTCCTGTTTTTTCCTTAATTTCTTTAATAAAATTCATCATAACATCAGCCGTTTCAATAAACGGTGCAAGCTCAAAAATCTGTGAGCCGATATGACAATGAATTCCCTTATATATAACATTTTTAAGGCTTTTTACTTTTTTTACAATTTCTATTGCCTCATTTGTTTCGATTGCAAAACCAAATTTAGAATCTATCTGCCCTGTCTTTATAAAATCATGCGTATGTGCGTCAACACCAGGCTTTATTCTGAAAATAATTTCCTGCTTTTTGTTAAGCTCTTTGCAGATTTCCTCTAACCTGAAAAGCTCAGTTTCATTATCAACTATAATATGACCGACATTATTTTCTACAGCCATTTTCAACTCATCAACTGTTTTATTGTTTCCATGAAAACAAATATCCTTAGCTGGAAACCCTGCTTTCAGAGCAGTAAAAAGCTCACCGCCTGAAACAACATCAGCACCAAGCCCCTCTTCCTGTGCAACCTTGTATATATATTTACACGAAAAAGCTTTTGACGCATAATGAGCCATTCCGTTACCGCCGTAATATTCTTTTAAGGCAACTCTATATTCACTCATATTTTTTCTTATTAAATCTTCATCCATAACATAAAGTGGAGTTCCGTATTTTTCCTTTAAATAAACAGTATCTACTCCACCGATTGTAAGATGTCCTTTTTCGTTCACATTAAGACTTTCTGATACAAATTCCATTTTTCTTCCTCTTTTCTTCTTCTCTAAAAATGTCAAATTAATCCATATATTCGCTCGTTTCATGTCTGTAATATAATTTTGAAACAGGCTTCTTTAAACGCCTGAAAAAAATAACTGTCATAATAAATGACACTATTCCACCAAAAAAAGCAATAACAGCTTTTAAAGTTTCATTTTTTATTATAATTTCCCCGAAATTAAAAATTGCAACAATCACTAAAATCGGAACAATAAAAACCGCAAATGATAATAAAAGCACCTTTTTATCCGAAGACTCAAGCTTAACTACATCATCTTTTTTTGCACCGTCATAATTTTTCGCAACAACATATGATTTACTTCCACAGCTATTTCCGCACTCACCGCACTTACCTCCGCATGCTGATGCCCTTAAAATTTCAACTTTTATATTATTTTCATCTAATTTTTGTGTAACTCTGCCCAAAACTTCCATTTTTCACCTCTATATCAGGTTTTTCTTATAATTTTCTGCAAGCATAAGTGTTTCCTCTGCATTTTTAAGTGTAAGTGGTGTAACCTCAACTCCGCCTATCATTCTCGCAAGCTCCTCTGCTCTGTTTTTATTCTCAACATATTTTATTGTTGTTTTTGTAATTCCGTCAGCTTCGTCCTTTAAAACGAGCAAATGATTATCTGCCATAGCAGCAATCTGTGAAAGATGGGTAACGCATAAAATCTGATTATCTTTTGATAAAGAATACATTTTTTCACCTGTTTTTTGTGCTGCCCTTCCGCTTATACCAACATCAATTTCATCAAAAACAAATGCACAAGCAGGGTCAATGTTATATAAAACTGACTTTATAGCAAGATTTACTCTTGAAATTTCACCACCCGATGCAATCTTAATAAGTGGCTGAAGCTCCATTCCTGCATTTGCACAGAACATAAAGCAAACATGCTCTGCTCCCGACTTAGTGAAATTTTCATTTTTAATAAGCGAAACTTCAAATCTTGCATTTGGCATCATTAAATCATGAAGCTCTTTTTCGATTTTTCGTGATAGCTCTTTTGATGCTTTTTCTCTTTTTTTAGTCAAAATTTCAGCTTTTTCAACCATTATTTCAAAAGCTTTTCCCTTTTCTTTTTTAAGCTCACTTATTTTCATGTCATGATTTTCAGTTTCAAAAATCTCTTTTACAGCGTCATCATATCTTCTAAAAATCTCCTCAACACTTCCGCCGTACTTTGATTTTAATTTATATATAACATCAAGTCTTTTTTCAATTTCGTTTATATCATTATATTCGTTTTCACTCTCGTCGTAAACCTTTTGAATTTCATCAGTTACATTAAGGATTTCTTCTCTTAAGTCACTAAGTTTTTCTGAAAATACAGCTAAGCTGTCTACTCTTGATATAAAATCAGATGCCTCTTTTATAAGCGAGCAAGCATTATATTCTCCCTCAAAAAGTGCATAATATGCACTTTCAACAGCTCTTTTTATCTGCTCACTCTCCTTTATTATTTTCTTTTTTTCTTTTAGCTTTTCTTCCTCATCAATCTCAATACCCGAGTCTTCGATTTCTTTTTTCACATAGTTAAGATAATCTATTCTTCCCTCATCAGCCGTCTTTGTTTCCAGGGTTTTATTAAGCTCATTTGAAACCTCTGTATATTTTTTGAAAGCCTCAAGATAATCTTCATATTCATTTTTCAGATTTCCGAAATTATCAAGATATTTATAATGAAGTTCTTCGTTAAAAAGCACCTGATTGTCATTTTGGGAATGAATACTTATAAGATATTTTGATATTTCCTTTAAAATCGCTGTGTTTGCAGGTCGAGAATTAATTTTAACAGTATTTTTCCCCTCAATATTCACTTCTCTTGAAATAATAAGATAATCATCGCATATATAATCTGTTAAAACTTCTTCGGTGCAATCAGGAATATAAAAAGATGCTTCAACAAAAACACTTCTTTCTCCTTTTCTTATAATATCCTTTGATACTCTTGCACCTAAAATCATATAAAGTGCATCGACAAGAATAGATTTTCCTGCTCCCGTTTCACCCGTAAGTGCCGTAAAGCCCTCTTTAAAATCTATCCTTATATTCTCTATAACAGCTAAATTTTTAATAACTAATCCCGTAAGCATGAAATATCATTCCTTAAGACAAATTTGAATACAGATACTTGTAAATTTTTTCAGTTTTTTCAACACCGTCACAAACTATCATTATAGTATCATCGCCTGCAATCGTTCCAAGCACCTCGGCTAATTGCAAATCATCAATAACAGCCGCAACTCCCGGTGCCATACCGATATGTGTTTTTATAACTATAATATTAAGGGAAACTCTTATTGACTTTATAAGATGTACAAATGATGCTAAATCTGTTGTCTGCTTTATAACACCGTTTGGAATACAATATCTTAAATTTCCTGTTTCATCGGCTGTTTTTATGATTTTAAGCTCCTTTATATCCCTTGAAACAGTTGCCTGAGTTACATCATAGCCCATTTTTGAAAGCTTTTCAGTAAGCTCCTCCTGTGTGCGTATAACTTCATTTGTTATTAGATTTTTTAAATCCTGTTGTCTTTTTTTCTTCATTTATATAAATATCCTTTATCTAAAGTTTTTCTTTTAATACAGAGTAAAAATTGCGATTTTTAACTCTTATAAGTCTTGTTTTCTTTTTAGAAACTGTAATCCTGGCAGTAAGACTTCTCAAAAACGGACTTATTTCATTACCATCAGCAGAAACATACGAAACATCTGTTTCCAAAGAATTTATATGCTTTAGTGTTATTCTTCGGTCCTCAGATATAATAAGCGGTCTTGACTTTAGAGTGTGTGAACAAACAGGTGTTATCTCAATAAGTCTTGATTTTGGGTCAATTACCGAGCCGCCTGCACTAAGAGAATATGCTGTTGAGCCTGTCGGAGTAGAAAAAATAACACCGTCAGCTCTTAGGGTGTCCGTAAGCTCGTTATCAACATATATTTCCATTTCAAGCATCTTAGGTGAGCTTCCCCTTGAAATTACAACATCATTCAAAGCTGTCATCTTTTTAAAATTCTTCACTTTACCGTTTCTTTCACCGAAAAAAGAGGCATCAAGCATCATTCTCTCTTCAATTATGTAATCACCCTTTAAAACTTCCTCAAAAAGCGAAATTTCATCTTTTTCTATATCAGTTAAAAAACCTACTCTGCCGAAATTAATGCCGAAAATAGGTATCTTTTTTGAGGCAGCTTTTTTTGCACATTCTAAAATTGTGCCGTCACCGCCAAGAGAAACAATCATATCTGCATTTTCGTAAAATTCTTTTTCCAAAAGCACATTCTTTTCTTTATTATCATAATTATCTTTTAAAAAGAAAAGTTCGCTATCATATTTTTGTGCAATTTTATTTAATTTCTCAACAGCTTTTTTTATTTCATTTCTGTTTTCATTTTTTAAAATAACACCAATATTCATCTTAAAAACCTCTTATTCTGAAAGCATATTATGAGATTCTTCCACAATCTCATCAGCCTTTTTTATAAAATCAATAGACTCAACATTTTTCTTTGTCATATAAAGAAGATACTCAATGTTTCCCTGCGGGCCCTTAATAGGAGAAAAATCAATTCCTAAAATTGAAAGCCCTTTTTCCCTCATCGCATTTGAAACATTAATAATTACATCTCTATGAACATTTTTATCCCTTACAACGCCTTTTTTCCCTACAAATTCTTTCCCTGCTTCAAACTGAGGCTTTACAAGCACCATTAAATACGCATCATCTTTTAATAAATCAACTGCAGTTGTAAGTGCAGTTTTTAGTGAAATAAACGCAACATCAGCAGAAAGAAAATCTGCTTTTTCAGGGATATGCTCATCCGTTAAATATCTTGCATTTGTTCTTTCTAAAACAACAACTCTTTCATCACTTCTGAGCTTCCAGTCAAGCTGACCGTATCCCACATCAACGCTGTAAACTCTCTTTGCTCCATTTTGAAGCATACAATCAGTAAAACCGCCTGTTGATGCACCAATATCAATACAAACCTTATCTTTAAGGTCAATATTAAAGGTCTTTATCCCTTTATCAAGCTTAAAACCGCCTCTTGATACAAAAGGAAGTTCTTTTTTCACAACAACCTCGCTGTCTTCCTCAATCATTTCGCCTGCTTTATATGCCTTTTGGTTATTTACAAACACATCTCCTGCCATTATAAGTGCTTTTGCCTTTTCTCTCGTTTGAGAAAGTCCTTTTTCAACAAGAAAAACATCTAATCTTACTTTCAAATTAAAAATACTCCTTTATAATTCGCTCACATACGGACTCTCCGTCCATTTTAAGTTCTTTTTTAAGTTCTTCCACACTTCCGTGAGAAACAAACCTATCACCTGTATTAATTCCAAGCACTTTCATGCCCGTTATTGATGAAATAACAGAATGAATACCGCCATAAAACCCGCCGTCCTCTAAAACTGCACATTTTCCTGTTTTTTGTACGGACTTTAAAACAGTTTCTTCATCAAGCGGTTTTATAAATCTTAAATTAATAACTTCAGCATTTATTCCCTTTTTCAAAAGCTTCTCGGCTGCAATAAGTGCATCTGCACACATTGAGCCATCAGATATTATAGTTATATCATTTCCCTCTTTAAGCACTTGTGCTTTTTTATCCCTATAACAGTAATTTTCGGCTTCCTGATATTTTGTTACTATTTCTTTTTCGCACCCCTTAGGATATCTTATAACAACAGGTGAATTATATTTTTCTATTGCGTCTTCAAGCATATATGAAAGCTCATTAAAGCTTGCAGGTGACATAACAGTAAGTCCCGGCATAAGATTAAGATATGCTATATCAAAAACACCGTGATGGGTTTCGCCATCCTCACCAACAAGTCCGCTTCTGTCAACACAAAAAACCACATGAAGCTTCATTCCGCACACATCGGTTAAAAGCTGGTCAAAGCCTCTTGTCAAAAATGCACTGTAAACAGCAAAAACACTAACCATTCCGCCTATTGAAAGACCTGCTGAAAGCCCCACAGCATGTCCCTCCGCAATAGCAACATCATAATATCTTTCGGGAAATTTTTCTTTAAATTCCCAAAGTCCTGTACCATCAGGCATAGCAGCAGTTATAGCTGCAATTTTTTTGTTTTTTTCTGCTAATTCTACAAGTTTCTTTCCAAAAACTGATGAAAAATCAGTTCCTGTTTTCTTCTCTAACTTATGTGTCGTATCAAACTTCTTAACCCCATGATATAAATCAGGAGATTCCTCTGCATATTTATATCCCATTCCTTTTTTTGTTACAATATGAACAACACAAGGTTTTTTAAGCGTACTTATAGTCATTAACTCTTCCTTTAAATCAACAACATTATGACCGTCAAACGGTCCTGCATAATAAAATCCAAGTGCTTCAAAAATATTGTTTCTTCTGCCTGTAACAATATTACGAAGCGGTCTTTTAAAATTCGATACAGCTTTATATATAATACTTCCTATAATAGGAATGTGTTTCACAAAATTAGATATTTTTGATTTTAAGATAAGATATTTTCTGTTGGTTCGGATTTTTGCCAGATGAAGTGCAATCCCTCCCACATTTTCGGAAATACTCATCTCATTATCATTTAGTATAATTATAATATTTGAATTGCTTCTGCCAGCATCGTTAAGTGCCTCATAAGCCATACCGCCTGTTAAAGCACCGTCACCGATAAAGGCTACAACCTTACTTTTCGCACTTTTCTCATCATCAGAAAGCTCTAACGCTCTTTTTAACCCAAGTGCAACAGAAATTGAATTTGAGCTGTGTCCTGAATTAAAAACATCATATTCACTCTCGTTTGATTTTGGAAAGCCTGAAATACCATTATATTTTCTTAAAGTATCAAATAAGTCCATACGCCCGGTCAAAAGCTTATGTACATAGCTTTGATGCCCCACATCAAAAATAAGCTTATCATCGGGAAAATCAAAAACGCTGTGCATAGCAACAGTAGCTTCAACTGCACCTAAGTTAGATGCAAGATGTCCTCCTGTTTTAGAAACAGAACAAACAAGAAACTCCCTGATTTCATCGCACAGCTCACGAAGCTCATTATCACTAAATTCTTTTAAATTCCTGCCGTTTTTTATTTCTTCAAGCCTCTTCATATTAAATAGCTTCTTTCTCTATCTTACAAATTTTAAAAATGACATAATTCTCGATACAAAAAACACAACATCGTTAGCTTTTTTTATTGCAAATTTCTTACCTATTGCTTTTCCGCCTACTGTTAAAGAGGCAATAATTGCCGAAACTGCACTCAAAATTATAATTTCTTCTGTTGTTCCGCTTTCTTTTAACAATAAAACAATATGAAGTCCTATTGTTCCTCCTGTCGCACCGCTTATGATACCTGCAATATCACCAACAACATCATTACAGATATTTGTAAGCTTTTCAACATTTTTTATTAAGTATAGTGCTTCCTTTGAACCCTTTATTTTTTTTGCAGCCATAGCATTGAAAACTTTTTCGTCAGCTGTCGCTATCGCAAGTCCCAAAATATCAAATAAAATACCTATTAAAATAATTATTAAAAGTATTAAAAGTGCAAGGAAAAAACTCAGATTTTTAGATAATATATCTGAAAAAAAACCCAGAATAAGTGCTATAAAAAAGGTTATTATCGTAACCTTTACAGCCCAGCTCATTTTTCTTTTTTCTTTTCTTAATCTGATAAAACTTCGCCCGTTAGGGTCTGCTTTTTGCTCGTTAGAATTATTCATCATTTTTCCTTTCGTATTTTCCTAAATTATTTTTATTTTAATATGTGACAATGTCGGAGTAAATCTTATGGCTTAGGTCAAGTTGGATTTCCCGATACACTACTTCTTGTCGCCAATGAAGCAATTTCTTTTTAAAGCGTATCCGATAATGTTACCAAAAATACCGCACTCGATCACCACTTAGTCCATACTTTAATCCCCCGACATTATTCTGTCTAGAGGTTTTCCCAAACAACATGGTGTAGATTTAATCCTTTTTTGCAAATGGCGTTTCAATGAGCATTTTAAATTTTTTGGAGGGTACCTCTCCAAAAAATCCGTTTCTCATCTCCCCGACATTCACTCAAGGCAAGCTACTCTGCACACAGCGTAACAGATTTATCTGTCCACCGCATTACAGGTTCAAGCCTGAACCGTAGAAACAGTCTCTGTAACCGAAATCTGTTCCCACGAGGACAGGTCTCCACAGAAATAGGATTAAACCTCCATGCCGTTGGAAGCTATCCCATAACTGTAAGCCAAAAAGCCTTCCCCCAGCATCCACCCCGAACTGGGCGTTCAAAGCAAACACAAGAGGCTTCATCGATATGCTCTTTAACGGATTTTTAGCCCCGTCTTCAATCTACATTGGTTGACTAGAATACAGCGTCACATTTTTAATTTTTCTTTTTTTAGTTTTCTCTTTCGGCTGTATAAACTACAAGCTCTTTTAAAAACTTAGTATCATACTCCAAAGAACTTAAAAGCTTGGTTGCCTTATTTTTATACTCACATATAAGAGTTTTACATTTTTCTTTTCCATATTGCCGAACAAATGTGTTTTTGTCGTTCTTCTCATCGCTGAATGTAGGTTTTCCCAAAATCTCATCTGTCGACTCTACATCCAATAAATCGTCTTTAACCTGAAAAATAAGACCAAGAAGCTTTGCAAATTCTTCGAGTATGTAGTAATCATTTTCTTTATTATGAAAACCGCCTGCGAGCGTAAAACCTCCAAGAACTGATGCCTTTAAAAGTGCACCTGTTTTATTTTCATACATTTTTAATAACTTGTCAAAGGTTTCGATATCCTGACTCATATCAGCCATCTGCCCTGCACACATACCTTTGTTTCCCGATGCGTTAGCAATGATACGCATAGCGTAAAGTGAATATTTCAAATCAAAATTCTCAGCCTTAGAAAGCATTTTTTCAAAAGCATAATTTAAAAGTGCATCACCTGCCAAAACTGCACCGTATTCGGAAAATTTTTTATGGCAAGTAGGCTTTCCTCGTCTTAAATCATCATTGTCCATGCAAGGTAAGTCATCATGAACAAGTGAGTAAGAATGTATAAACTCCAAAGCACACGCAAAATCAAGTGCTTTTTCAATATTATTGTCCAAAAGTTCAAATGCACTTAAAAAAATAACAGGTCTTATTCTTTTTCCGCCGTTTAAAACAGCATACTCCATAATTTCTTTTAAGCTTTCTGACCCAAAATCTTCATTTTCAAATATTTCTTTTATTCTTTTTTCGCATAACTCTTTTTTATAGTTATATTCTTTTAAAAAATCCATAATTATTCCACTGCCTCAAAATCTTCGGCTACCATTTTACCATCTTTTACAGTAAGTTTTTTCACTCTTGCTTCAGCTTCATCAAGCTTTTTTTGCAAAAATTTTGAAAGCTCTGTTCCCTTTTCAAAAAGCTCCATTGAGCTTTCCAACGGTGCATCACCCTTTTCCATTGCAACAACAATTTCCTCTAACGCTTTCATGCCCTCTTCAAATGTCATCTCTTTTTTTGTTACACTCATTTTATATCAAAGACCTTTCATTTTAATATATCACACTTCTTAATATCCTCTACTGTGCAATCAGCTTTACCATCAGAAAAAGAAAGAATTATTTTTTCTCCTTTTTTAATCTTCCCAACACTTGAAACAGGAATTCCCGTTTCATTTGTTGCCATTGAATAGCCTCTGTTTAAAATTTTTAGAGGATGAAGTGCATCAAACTTGAAAAAGGCTTTCAAAAACCGTTCGCGAAGAAAGGTCATTTTTTCATAATATGCCTTATCAAGCCTTGTTTGACACGAATCTATCACCATTCTTTTAATATCAAATACTGCAAGTGGATTTTTTAGCACATCTCTGTTTTTTAAGTTTTCAAAATCCTTTTTTGAATTTTCAACTTTATTTATAAGTGCAGTTGACAGCCTTGCATCAACAATCTTTAAAAATTTTGAAAGCTCAGCTGATGACGGAACAGCAATTTCAGCCGCCGCAGAAGGAGTAGGAACTCGTCTGTCTGCAACAAAATCAGCAATAGTAAAATCAGTTTCATGGCCTACTGCTGAAATAACAGGTGTTTTCATTTCATAAATTGCTCTTGCGACAATTTCCTCATTAAATGCCCATAAATCCTCGATAGATCCGCCTCCGCGACCTGTTATAACTGTATCTACCTTACCGTCAAAATATTTAAGACCTCGTACTATTGACTCAGCAGCATCTGGTCCCTGCACCAAAACAGGATAAATATAAACTCTCGTATATGGAAATCTTCTCTTTAAGATATTTAAAATATCCCTTATTGCCGCACCTGTTGGCGATGTTACCACGCCTATTATGTTTGGATATTTAGGTATCGGTTTTTTATGTGAAACATCAAAAAGTCCCTCAGCCTCAAGCTTTTTTTTAAGCTGTTCATATGCGACATAAAGTGCTCCCACACCGTCAGGAATCATTTCATTGATATAAATCTGATACTGACCGTCTCTCTCAAAAACGCCAACTCTTCCCGTAACAATAACCTGCATACCATTATCAGGAACAAATTTTAGTTTTGACGCATTTGTACGGAACATTACAGCCCTTATTACACCGCCGTTATCTTTTAAAGACATATAAAGATGCCCTGAACTGTGGTTTTTGAAATTCGATATTTCTCCCTTAACCGTCACATTATTAAGCACATAGTCATTTTCGAGCATCCCTTTAATATACAAATTAAGGTCTGTTACCGTAATTACCTGCATACTAATTTTTTCCCTCAAGCTTTCTTATATATGCACCTAAAATACCATTAATGTAACCCTTAGCCTTTTCATCATCATATTTCTCGGATATTTTCACAGCCTCATAAGCACTTACATTATTTGGAATATCATCTTTAAAAGTGATTTCCCAAATTGCAACACGAAGCACACTCAAAGTAACAGCTGACAGTCTATCAACAGAATACTTATGCGAATTTTCAGCTATTATTTCATCTATCTTATCTAAATTTTCATATATTGAGTTAATTGCTTCTTTTATATACTCGCTGTCCTTGCCTTCAATCTTGTTATCCGAAAAATAAAATTCAAGACTTTGTTCGTTAATATTTTCTTCATTTGTAAGCGAAAATACCAATTTAAAAATATTTTCTCTCAATTCACTTCGTTTCATATTTTTTCCCTTTTTTAAGTTCTTGTGTATTTTTATTTATTTTCCTCTATATCTTTATCAGCCTTTACTTTCTTTTCTTCTTCTGCATATACACCGCTTACAACTATGCTCACACTCTCAACATCAAAGCCTATCATATTTTCAAGTGCGTCTTTAACTTTAAGCTGAACATTTCTTGCAACTTCGTTTACATCATAGCCGTATTTAACGATTATTTTAACCGTAACAACAATCTTCTCTCCTTTTTCCTCGATGGAAATACCTTTTGAAAGAAGCTTTTTAGAATAGTTTCCTGTTTCCTTGTCTTCGCTTATGGAATAAACACCCTCAATTTCATTAAGTGCCATTCCTGAAATAACAGAAATAACAGCATTGCTGACTTTAACCTCACCGTTTTTGTCATTCTGTAAAACATTATTTTCTTCCATTTTAAAAAACCTCCTGTATTTAATATATTAATTTTATTGCACCAAAAAATTTTTTTATTCCTGTTTCAATTACTATAAGATAAGAAAAATAAGTGGAATTGTAATAACCGATAAAATAGTTGAAACTGAAACAACCTGCGATGAATAAGGTGCATCAGAATCATATTTATTTGCAAAAAGCGTTGCCGCAACAGCTATCGGACACGAAGATGTAACAAGCACAGCACTTGAAACAATTTTATCAATCCCAAGTATTCTTAAAAATAACGCAAATACTACCGGAATAAAAACAAGTCTTACAAAGCAAGTTATATATATACTTTTTTCTTTGAGAACCTTCTTAAAATCAACTTCTGTCAAATATTTTCCCAAAATAAGCATCGCAAGCGGAGTATTCATATTTGCAAGATGTGTTACCGTCTGGTCAACAACATAGGG
This sequence comes from Clostridia bacterium, assembly GCA_045661305.1. Lineage (GTDB taxonomy): Bacteria > Bacillota > Clostridia > UMGS1840 > UMGS1840 > UMGS1840. The sequence goes on from JAZRFJ010000017.1 coordinate 16,634, forward strand.
TAACTTAAAATTTGCAAAAAAGAACAAAAGTCCAAAAACTGTACTTATAACACCGGGATTGAGAAGTATTTTCTTTATTGAAAGCTGTTTTTTGTCCTGGGTATAAATATAAATACCATGAGTCCAGTATAAAATTGTGAGAACAACAAGATAAGCACAGCCGTAGAAAACTCCGTCCTGACCTAAAACTGCACTCAAAAGCGGAAGTCCCATAAAGCCTGCATTTGAATATATAGCAGAAAAACGGTTAACCTTATATCTTTTTCCGCCATCGTTTTTAAAAAACAATTTTGCACATATCATTCCAAGAATATGAACAAGGATTGAAAGAACAATCGCTATCCCGAAATTTTTAAGATATGTATAGTCAAATTCTTTTTGGAAAGCTTTAATTATCATACATGGTGTTACAACCATAAGAAGTATGTTCGTAAGCTTTTTTGTAGAGTTATCATCAAGATACTTTATTTTTGTAAGAACATATCCTAAAATTATTATAAGAAGAACTACTATAACCTGATTCAAAAGTATAACGCTCATTGCCATTTTATATTTCTCCTTAGCCTACAAACTCACTTACCGCCTGATTGATGTCCTTACCATCAGCTTTGCCTTTTAATTCTGCCATAACAGCCTTCATTATCATACCTTTATTTTTTGTTTCTATAACTTCTTTGAATTTTTCTTCCAAAACTTTTTTTATTTCATCTTTTGTCATAAGCTTTGGTGCATAATTTGACACAATGTCATATCTTTTCTGATACTGTGCTTTTAAGTCTTCTCTTTCAATAGGACATGTATCAATCTGTTCTTTTAAGGATTTTAACTCTTTTAAGATAACTCTGTCAACAAGCTCCTCTCCGATATTATCCCTTGTTCCCTCGTCTATTGCTACCTTTTTTATTGCGGCTATTGTTGCAGATATTGCATCTTTTACTTCCTTGTTTTTTTCTTTCATTGCTGCAATCATATCTTTTTGTAATACTTCAAGTTTCATTTTCAAAAATCCTTTTCATAAAATTATTATTTTCCTATTGTATTATTATACCACCATAGTGTATAAAAGTCAAGGGAAAATAATGCAAAATAACGCAATTTCAGTTCTTTTTAAAGCTTTTTAATAATATAAATAAATAAGAAAATATAAAAAAGAGAGGAGAGTTTTTGTGTCGGCAGAAAATATGATTTCAAATATAATCTTAGAATCAAGAGAAAAATTAAGCATTGGTGGTGTTAAGGAAATTCTAACTTTTGATGAAGACGAAATTGTGCTTGATACAGTTTTAGGAATACTGCAAATAAGAGGAAAAAACTTAAAAGTAGAAAAATTAAGCACAGATACAGGTGAAATAATTGCTAAAGGATATATAGACGAAATAATTTATCCCCAGGAGCACTCAACAAATGAGAAACGGAGTAATATATTAAAAAATATATTCAGATAAATTTTTTTAAAAAGGTGGAAAAATGCTATACCTCATTCTTTTGGGAGCCGGAATTGGTTTTTTATATGATTTTTTAAGAGCGATAAGAAAAAAAACGAATAACAATGTATTATTATGTGTTTTGTGTGATTTTATTTTTTGGATTTTGGCAATTTCGTTTTCATTTTGGATACTTTTCGATAATTATTCCTTTGACCTTCGGCTGTATCACTTTTTACTCATAGGAACAGGACTCAGTGTATATTTTACATTTTTATCTGTTTTTTTTACTTCTTTAGTCCTGAAAATCCTTAATGTTTTTGAATTTTTTTTAAAATTTGTTATGATACAATTGATGGGTGACAAAAAAAGTGGAAAATGAACTCCAAATATGATATAATGTTTAATAACCACAAAAAACATGTATCAAGAAGGAGACATTTTCCATGAATATTATAGCATCAAATGCCCACTTTC
>JAZRFJ010000018.1:0-60114 GCA_045661305.1 Clostridia bacterium
CGAAAGGAAAGATGACTATGTTTTTTTTGAAAAATAAAAAAAATAATTTGAAAAATAACGAGAAAAATATCGAAACGGTTGATAAGAATAATATTCCTACTCATATAGCAATAATAATGGACGGAAACGGAAGATGGGCAAAAATGAGAGGACTTCCGAGAACGGCAGGGCATGCTGTGGGAGCTGATACACTTATTAAAATAGCACGATATGCGTTTGATATTGGTGTTAAGGTTTTGAGTGTGTATGCTTTTTCAACTGAAAATTGGTCACGACCTGAAAGCGAAGTAAATAATCTTATGGAGCTTTCTATGGAGAAAATTCCTCAAATGGAGTCTTTGATGGAGGGAAGAGAGGTATGCGTAAAGTTTTTGGGTGATGTAACAAGGTTTTCACCAAAGCTTTATGAGATGCTGAAAAAAGAAGAAGAAAGAACTGAAAAATATGCTCATACAGGCTGTTTTTTAAATATATGTGCAAATTATGGCTCAAGAGACGAGATTACACTTGCAGTTAAAAAGATTTCTGAAAAGGTGAAAAATGGTGAAATTGAGATAGAGGATATATCACCAGAGTTGATTTCACAAAATTTATATACTGCACATTGTCCTGACCCTGACCTTATTATAAGACCGAGCGGAGAATATCGTTTGTCGAACTTCCTTATGTATCAGGCTGCATACAGTGAATTTTATTATGATAATATTTTATGGCCTGATTTTTCACCACAGGACCTTGATAAAGCTATAATTGCATATCAGAAGAGAGACCGCAGATATGGCGGAGTGAAAGAAGCTTAGAAAGTAGGGATTTTAAAATGTTAAAAAGAACAATAAGCGGTGTGGTTGCCGCAGTAATTTTAATAGCTATATTATTTATGCATACATATGTTATAAGAATAGCTTTAACAGCAATACTTCTTTTATGTATGTTTGAAGCATTAAGATGTTTTGGAATGGAGAAAAAGAGATTTCTTGTTTTTACAGGTGTTTTTGGGTCTGTTATAATGCCTTTTATGGATATTATAGGTTTTAACTATATTGCACCTGTATTTGCGATATGTCTTATGCTACTCTCATTTTCTGCAATATTCGGATATAAGACAGTAAGTGTTTCGGATATTTCGTCACTTAGCTTTCTTATTTTACTTATTCCTTTTGGGCTTTCGCATTTAATCTACATAAGAGCACTTGATATGGGTGTGTATTATATATGGTTACCTATTTTAGGTGCATTCGGTGCTGATATCGGAGCTTATTTTATTGGTTGTGGGGTAGGTGGAAAAAAACTTTGCGAGGCACTAAGTCCAAAAAAGACAGTTGCGGGAAGTATAGGTGCTTTTATAGGCTCAGTTGTAGCTTTTGTAATTTATGCTATTATAATAAAATTAATTTCAGATATTCAAATCAATTATATTTTATACTTTTTAGTTGCAATTATCTGCGGAGGAATTTCTCAAATAGGGGATTTAACTGCGTCTTCTTTAAAAAGAGCAAATAATATCAAGGATTTTGGGAAAATTATGCCCGGGCACGGCGGAATGCTTGACAGGGTGGACAGCTTATGCCTGATTTCACCTTTTGTTTACTATGTATTGACACTTATACCATATAATATTTTCTATTAATTTAAAGAGGTTTCTTATGACTAAAAAAGTTTTTATAGCCGGCTCGACAGGTTCAATCGGAACACAGGCATTGAAGGTCTGCGAAATGCATAATATAAAAGTAGAGGCTCTTAGTGCAAATAAAAGCTGGGAGACACTTTGCAAACAGGCGAAAAAATATAATGTTAAAAAAGTTCACATAAATGACGAAGAAAAATATTATAATGTAAAAAATGAGCTCGGGAACGATGTTGAAGTTTATGCAGGCAGAAATGGACTTTTTGAGATGATTGCTTCATCATCTGCAGACACATTTTTAAATGGGATAACAGGCTTTCAGGGGCTTGAGCCTACTGTTTGTGCAATAGAAAAAAAGATGAAAATCGCTCTTGCAAATAAGGAAACCATTGTTTGCGGTGGCGAGTTTATTATGAATAAGGTGGAAAAAGACAATATTTGTCTTATGCCTGTTGACTCGGAGCATTCTGCTGTTTTTCAGTGCTTGCTTGGGAACCGCGATAAAGATGTGAAGAGAATAATTTTAACAGCTTCGGGCGGACCTTTTTTCGGAAGAAAATCATTAAAAGGTATAACAAAAGAAGAAGCACTCAATCACCCAAACTGGTCAATGGGTAGTAAGATAACTATTGACAGTGCAACGCTTATGAATAAAGCACTTGAAGTAATAGAAGCACATCATCTTTTCGGAAAGAAAAAAATTGATGTTGTAGTACATAGAGAAAGCATAGTACATTCTATGGTTGAATTTTGTGATAATTCTGTAATGGCACAAATGGGTACACCTGATATGGCTATTCCTATTCAGCTTGCACTTACATATCCAAAAAGAAGAGAAAGTGTTGCAGGTGAGCTTGATTTTTCCAAAATATTAAATTTAAGCTTTTATCCGCCTGACACAGATACATTTATTTCTTTAAGGCTTAGTTATGATGCTCTTAAAATTGGTGGAACTATGCCATGTATTTTAAATGCAGCAAATGAGGTTGCAGTTGAAGCTTTCCTGGATGGTAAGATAGAATTTGAAGAAATACCTGTCTTAACAGAGAAAACTATGGCAAAAATAAAACCGATTTATAATTACAGTTTGAATGATATTTTAGAGTGCGATTCCGAGGCGAGGGAATATGCAAAAGCAAATTTGAAAAATTAATTTTTGAAAGGGAAGCGATTAAGTTTTATGTCAATTATCATCAGTACTCTTGCAGTTATGATTGTTTTCGGGCTCATAATTTTTATTCATGAATTCGGACATTTTTCTACTGCAAAGCTTTTTAAGGTAAAGGTGCATGAATTTGCAATAGGAATGGGACCTTGCATTTTTAAAAAGCAAAAAGGCGATACACTTTACAGCTTAAGGCTTATTCCAATGGGTGGCTATGTAAAAATGGAAGGTGAGGAAGAGGCTTCGGAGGACGAAAATTCTTTTTCAAAAAAGAAACCCTGGCAAAGACTGATAATTTTAGCCTCAGGTGCAGTTATGAATTTCATTCTCGGCATTGTTTTTATTATTATTCTTTTCGGAGCAACATATCCCGTAATACCTACCACAACAATAAGCGAAGTCCTTACAGATTACGGTGCTTATGAGGCAGGAATAAAAGCAGGGGACGAAATTTATAAGGTAAACAACGAGAGAATAAGTAACAGTATGGATATTTCACTTGCAACAGGTGATTCTGATGTTGCAAATGTGATAGTTATAAGAAATGGTGAGCAAAAAGAATTTAATGTAAAATTAAAAAGCGAAGAAAACGATGGGAAGTATCTTGGCATAAAGTTAGGAGCAGTTCCTAAAAATCCGTTTAATCTTACAGCATATTCCTTTAATTATGCAAAAACCATAATAAAGCTTACTTATAAATCCTTTATAGGAATGTTTACGGGAAATGTGTCTGTAAATGATATGTCAGGTCCTGTTGGTATTGTGACAGAGATAGGGAGTGCAGCACAAAGAGGAATTGAGGATGTTTTATTTATACTGATACTTATAACTCTAAACTTAGGTGTTGTAAATCTTTTCCCGCTTCCTGCACTTGACGGCGGCAGAATCGTGTTTGTAATTTTTGAAATGCTTACAGGAAAAAAACTAAAGACCGAGCACGAAGCTATTATACATTTTATAGGCTTTATGTTACTCATTCTTTTTATGCTTTATATAACTAAAAATGATATTACACGGCTTATTTTCGGTAAATAATTATGAAAAGGCGTGGTGGAGCTGTAGCAAAATGCTTTCATTTTGCTACAGCTCCTTTGGGCTGGACGGAAAATAGCGTAGATTGGACAAACTGAACCCGTAGGGGACACCCGAAGCTGTATATAGATACAGCGAGAGGTGAAGTTTGTTCAAAACACAAGGCATTAAAAAAAGAAGAATTTCTTTATATGACGAATTTTTTATTATTTCGATACAGTTGATATAAAAAATGCCTTTATTAAGCCTTTTCTTTTGCCTTGTGTGATGTACGCATTTTACTACAGCCTTACCTGTAATACTTAAATCCTTCTCCCTGAATTTCTGTTGATGGAGAAACAATAATAAAAGCCTTGTAATCCTCATGTTCTGCAATTTTTCTAAGCTCTGTAAGCTCCTTTTTCTTCATAGCACACATAAGAATTTCTTTTCCCTCTGTACTGTAACCGCCTTTAGCATCAATAACAGTTACGCCTCTGCCCAGTTTATTGATAATATCCTTTTCAAAACCGTTTCCTTTTGGGGTAATAATATATGCAACAACAGCACCGTTTAGTTTTGATATAATAAAATCAATTACCCAAGTGGAAATAAAAAGCGTTGCTATTCCGTACATTGTAAGCTTTATATCCTTAAATACAAAGTAAGATATTGAAATAATAACAAAGTCAATCGCAGATAAAATTACACCTATCGAGAGGGAAGGTAGTCTTTTTTGAGATATTCTTGATACAATATCTGTACCTCCTGTTGTACTGCCCTGCGAAAATGTCATTCCTATTCCGATACCGCATAGTATTCCTCCAAAGACGCTTGACAAAACAAGGTCGTCAAATCTTAACTCAAAATTTTTTGTCAGTTCCATAAATACAGGGATTGCAATTATTCCGACTAAAGAATCTACAACAAATTTTTTCCCAAGCTCAATGTAGGCGGCAATTCCGATAATAATATTTAATATTCCCATAACTATTCCCGGAGAAATTCCCGAAATATAGTATACGATTGTTGCAATTCCACTTACTCCGCCCGTTACAATTTTTGCAGGAATCATAAAAAGATTTACTGCCACAGAAAAAAGCAGTGCACCGGAAAGTATAATAGAATATTTATATATAAAATTCACAATAATCACCATTATTATTATTGTGTTATTTAAAAATAAAAAACACAAAAAAATAATTTTTTTAAAAAAAGCTTGACATTTTTGGAAAAATCATATATAATAATTCAGTATCTAAAATTATGTAAGTTATTTGAGATGATAAATCAAGTCGTTCTTGATTGTAACCTCTCCTCATCTCAAAACTATATAAAAACAGTTTTTACATTTATTTTAAAAGGAGAAATTTAAAAATGCCAAACATTAAATCAGCTAAAAAAAGAGTTAAAGTTATCGCTACTAAAACATTACAGAATCAGATGATAAAATCAAACCTTAAAACAACACTTAAAAACTATGATGCTGTTTTGGAAGGTACTGACAAAGAAGCTATGACAGCTGCATACAAGAAAACTGTAAAGACAATTGACCAGGCTGCTAACAAAAATATTCTTAAAAAGAATACTGCTTCAAGAAAAAAATCTGCTGTAGCTAAAAAGCTTAACGCCGCTTTATCTAAGTAGTAATTAAATATTAAAAAATTAGGATGTTAAAAAATTGATTTTTAACATCCTTTTATTTTCTTTATTAAGTGGAAAACAATAAACATAAATGCATTAACTATAACAACACTTGCACCTGCGGGGAGCGATAAAATATACGAAAAAATCATTCCGACTATAAAGGAAAAAACGGCTATTACGCCTGACGAAATTATTACACTCTTAAAATTTTTAAAAATTCTCATAGAGGTAAGAGCAGGAAATATTATAAGATTAGAGATAAGCATTGCTCCCATCATTCTAAGACCTATAACAACACAAAGTGCTGTAAAAAGTGCAATCATACAGATATATAAATCAGAATTTGTCCCTGTTGCTTTTGCGAAGTTTTCATCGAATGAAATTGTAAAAATTTCGTGGTATGAAAATAGAAAAAATAAAAGCACCATAACGCACAAAATAATACAAATAACAACATCGCTTTCACTCATCGCAAGAATACTTCCGAACATATAGCTGTAAACATCAGAATTAAGTCCGCCCGAAAGTGAAGATGCACATACGCCAAGAGCAAGGGAAACTCCCGAAATAAGTCCGATTGCAGAATCACCTCTTATTTTTGAGCTTGAGCCTATTTTAAGAAGAAAAAATGCAGAAATTACAACAATAGGGATACATATTATAAGAGGAGTTTTATTAAGAGCAAGGGCAACGCTGAAAGCACCAAAGCCAACATGAGAAAGTCCGTCACCTATCATAGAAAATCTTTTTAAAACAAGAGTTACTCCCAAAAGTGCACAAGTAAGGCACATAAAAATCCCTGCTATAAAAGCACGCATTATAAATTCGTGAGATAAAAATGTTTCAATTAATTCCATTTTTAAAATTTGCCTCCTTGAAATTCATTTTTTCAAATTCTTGTTTCGTTCCAAAGAAAACTTCATTGCTTAAATAGAGGATTTTTTTAGCATTAAAAACAGCAAGCTCTTTATCATGAGAAATCATAAAAATGGTTATTCCCTCACGGTTTAAGCGGGATAAAACGGCATAAAAGTCACTAGCTGTTTCGTTGTCAAGTGTATTTACAGGCTCGTCAAGAAAAAGTATTTCCTCACCTGCACAAAGCGCCCGTGCAATAAGCACCCTTTGTTGCTGACCTCCTGAAAGTTCGGAAAAATGTTTTTTTCTTAGATGTGAAATTCCAAGTTTATCCATATTTTTTTCTGCAATTTCTTTTTCTTTTTTTAGAAAGAATGGTCTTAATCCCTTTTTTGAAATTAGTCCCGACATTACAATTTCATTAACACAAGCGGGAAAATCCTGCTGAATTTGAGTTTGTTGAGGCAGATAGCCTACGCAGTTTTTCCTTATGTTGAAATTGATTTCTCCGCTTTTTATTTTCAAAAGTCCTAAAATGCCTTTTATAAGAGTGGTTTTTCCCGAACCATTGTCCCCTAAAACGCAAATATAGTCACCTTTATTGATTGAAAAAGACAGATTATCAATAACTTTTTTATTTTCGTATTGAATTGTAACATTTTTTAGTGTTATCTGCTCCATTTTATTTCAGTCCTTCCAACGCTTTTATGTTGTTTCTCATAAGCGAAAGATAGGTTTCTCCTCTTTCAAATTCTTCTTTTGTAACATTGTGACAAGAGTGAAAAAGTGAACTTTTCACACCTGTCTGGCTTTTCACGGCATCTGTTATTTTAGTGTCTGAAAGCTCGGTATAAAACACAGTTTTTATGTTTTCTCTATTTATTGTATCAATAAGAGTTGTCATAGACTTTATATCAGGCTCGGTTTCCAAACTGCAAGATTCAAATGCACTTATATACTTTATATTATAATCTTTTGAAAGATATAAAAAAGGAAAACGGCTTGTGAATACAAAGGTTTTATCAATATGCTTTGAAAATGTATCTTCAAAATCATTATCAAGCTTGTCAAGTTCTTTTAAGTATTCATCTGTGTTTTTTTGATATATTTCTTCGTTATTTTTATCTGCTTTTGAAAAAGCTTCACATATGTTTCGTACCATTATTTTTGCGTTTTTTGGAGATGTCCATATGTGAGGGTCAACATTGTGTAAATGTTGGGTGCTTTCTTTGTCATTATGTGTATGTTCAAGGGGTATCCCTTTTGAAGTGTCACATATAACCGTACTTTCTGATTTTACTGAAGAAATAAGCTTTTTTGCCCAAAGTTCCATATTTTCGCCTGTGTATATAAAAAGGTCACATTCACTCACCTTTATCATATCGGAGCTTTTTGGCTCAAAGCTATGGCTGTCAACACCCGGTTGCGTAAGTAATATAATTTCAGCGGTATTTCCGCTTACAGCTTTTGCAAAATCATACAGTGGAAAAAGTGTTGTAACAACTAAAAGCTTGTCTTTTTTTTCTGTTTCTGTTTTGTTGCATGAGGTTAAGCTAAAAAGCGAAAAAACAATAATAAATATAACAAATATATTAACAGTATTTTTGAATTTCATAATAACACCCCTACTTCCCGCACTTTTCGCACTTTTCGCACTTTTCGCACAGCCCATAAAAAACAGTTTTAACTGTGTCAACCTTAAAATTGTGGTCAGACAAAATATGCTCATAAACAGAGCTTAGATTTTCACATTCAAGGTGAATGAGTTTTCCGCAACCGTTACATACAAGATGAAAATGACTTTCACAGCCTCTTTTTTTATCAAAATATCTGTAAGTTGCACTCTCGTTATCTTCAGTTATAAATTTTCTTACCATTCCAGCTTCTGTGAGTTTATTTAAGTGACGGTAGACGGTAGCTGTTCCAACAGAAATATTTTCCTCTTTTAAATACTCAATAAGCTTTTCTGCACTCATGCTTTCGTTTTCATGTTTTTTAAGACATTCAAGAACAAAGCTTTTTTGTTTTGTTTTATATGCCATAACCTTATACCTCTTTTTAAAATGAAATTGATAATCATTTTCAAATTCAAGAGCTATTTTATCATAAAATATATAAAATGTCAAGAAAAGTTCGGAATAAAACAGGATTTTTAATCGACAAAAAACGATGTCCTAATAATTTTAAGACATCGTTTTTAGTTTATTAACTTTTAAAATTACTTAACTGTTCCGTCGGGATTGAAAAGCGGTAACGGAGCAAGATATGTTATATCTTCTCTTCCGATAGCATCACCCTCAGCCAAAACTGCTAATTTGCCAACAATGTTTCCGCCTGCTTGTTCAACAAGCTTGCAAAGTGCATTTAGTGACTCTCCTGTTGAAATAACATCGTCTACAATGAGAACATTTTTACCCCTCATTTTTGCAACCTCGTCTCCGCTGATGCATAAAATCTGTTTGTGGTCAGTGGTGATTGATTTTACTTCTACGGTAAGCACATCCTGCATGTAAAGCTTAGGACCTTTTCTTGCAAGGATATAGTTGTTCTCACCGCTTTGGCGTGCCATTTCGTACAAAAGAGGCAATCCTTTAGATTCAGCAGTTATCATTATATCATGCTTTGGAGCAATTTTTAAAAGCTCGCTCGCTGCGTGTTTTGTTATTTCAACATCACCGAACATAACAAAAGCACCGATATATAAGCTGTCATTTACCTTGCATAAGGGTAAATCTCTTTTCATTCCTTTTATGTCAATAGTATAATGCATTTTGTTCCCTCTTTTTATCTGTTAGATTAATGTTGCAATATAGAGTGCAAAGAGCACGAACGATACCCACATAATTGCACTGATATCTTTGATTTTTCCTGTTACAACCTTTAAAATAACCCAGGAAACGATACCGAACATGATACCTGTTGCGATTGAATATGCAAACGGCATCATAACAACTGCTAAAAATCCTCCGATTACATCAGCAATATCGCCTTCAAAGTCCATATTTTTGATAGCACTAAGCATAAGGATACCAACATAAATCATTGCAGGTGTTGTTGCAAAAGATGGAATTGCAAGAAATACCGGTGCAAAGATTATAGCGACGATAAACATAATACCTGTGGTTAAAGCAGTTAAGCCTGTTTTACCGCCTGCAGCAACACCGGCTGAAGATTCAACATAGCTTGTAACAGTTGATGTACCAAGACAAGCACCTACAACTGTACCAACAGCGTCAGCCATAAGAGCGCCACCTGCTTTAGGAAGAGTACCGTCTTCTTTCATTATTCCCGCTTTCTGTGTAACACCGATAAGTGTTCCTACAGTATCAAATATATCTGTATAAAGGAATGTGAAAGTAATAATTACAAATGAGAAGAAGTTTTTAGCAACAAAGCCAAAGTCAAATTTGAACATTGCAGGAGCAGCAAAGTTTGCTTTAATTGAATCCCATGAAAGACTTGGAATTACAGAGAAAACTCCGTTTTCAACATCAACTTGATACCAACCGATTAATTCTGAAATAATACCTAAAATCCATGTTGCTATAATTCCGATAAGAATTCCGCCAGGAACTTTTTTGTACTGCAAAACTCCGATGATAAGAAGTCCAACGATTGACAATACAACAGGAGCAGAAGAAAGGTCTCCGAGAGCAACTGTTGTTGCAGGGCTAGCAACGATTACTTTTGAATTTAAAAGTGCGATAATTGTTATAAACAAACCGATACCGGCTGTAATGCCGAATTTTAAGTTTGTAGGTATTTTGTTTACAAGTGATTCTCTGAATTTGAACAAAGAAAGAACTATAAAAATAATACCTTCAACAAGTACAGCAGTGAGTGCTACTTCATATGAACAGCCCATCGCACCGCAAACTGTGTATGCGAAAAATGCATTAAGTCCCATACCTGAAGCTAAAGCTACAGGATAGTTTGCAAAGAATGCCATGCAAATTGTAGCGATTGCAGCAGAAATTGCTGTTGCCATGAATATTGCCGGTCTTGATGCACCCGGAATTCCGCCGAGATAGTTTGGGTTTACTGCCAGAATGTAAGCCATTGCAAGAAAAGTTGTAATTCCGGCAAGAATTTCTGTTTTAACACTTGTTCCGTGTTCTTTGAGTTTAAAAAGTTTTTCCATTTCTTTTTTCTCCTTTTTTGTGTTTTTTGATTCAAAAAACAAATAATTGTCTATATTATACTATATTTATGCTTTTTTTGCAATATTTTTTATGAAAATTTTTACAAATTTCTTTACAATATTTTTGCACAATATTTTTACATAATTCACAAAATATTAAATATTTGTTACATTTTTAAAAAATATTGCTTTTTTTCTGTAAATAGTGTATAATTAATGTATTAAAACACGGAACAATAATTTTGAAAGGAAAATAAGGGTTATGAAAAGAGGAATTTGTTTTTTTATTTCCTTGGTTATGGCGCTTAGTTTGTTTTGCAGCTGCAGTAATTCATCAAAAGATGTTGTTGTAACTGTCGGAGAAGAAAATGTTACAGAGGGCGAGCTTTCTTATGTTATTGCAAACATGGTGGAGGGCACAAAAAAACAGTTTTCGGCAACGTCTTTGACAGAAGAACAGAAAAAAGAACAATGGCAGACTGATATTGATGGTAAAAAGCCTTCAGAGCTTATTAAGGAATACGCTTTATCGGAAGTAATAAATTATGCAATTTTCGCACAGGCAGCTAAAGATGAAAATTTGTCTGTTACATCAAGCGAAGTAAACACTCAGCTTTCTAAGGCTTTTACAGAGTCTGATTTTGAACTTTTTAAAAAAACATACGGCGTTTCAAAAAATGCTATTAAAGAAATTTTGAGAAAGCAAATGCTGAAAGAAAAATATATAAACAGAGTTTTGAGTAAGCAGGAATCATATACTCCCACAAATGTACAGCTTATGGAAATATTTGAAAAAGACTATCTTAAAGCACAGCATATTCTTATAGGAATAACTGACGAACAAACGGGCGAATTGCTTTCTGAAGAAGAAATTGCCAAAAAAGAGAGTGAAGCACAAAAGCTTTTAAGACAGGCAAAGGGCGGTGCGGATTTTTCTCAGCTTGCACAGAATTACTCGGATGACCCAGGGAAAAACACATATCCACAGGGTTATGTGTTTACAGAGGGCGAAATGGTAACTGAATTTTATGAGGGTGCAAAGGCGCTTAAAGAAAATGAAATTTCGGATATTGTAAGAACATCATATGGATTTCACATAATAAAAAGGCTTCCGCTTTTAGAAAGTGATATAGACGAAAAGCTTTCGACAATTACGACAGCTTACCAAAATGATTTTATAACAAATAAATCAGAAGAGCTTAAATCAAAATACGAAGTAAGCCAGAATGATGCACTTATCAGTAAAATACCTGTAAACACAGGATTTTAATAAAGCAGAGGAAAGAGGTAAAAGAAAATATGAAAAGAATTACAGCAATAGTGCTTTTAATTTTTATGATTGCGGGACTATGCTCATGTGGAAACAAAAAACCGTCATCATTATCTGATACAAACGGAAACGAAATTGAGCTTGGTCTTGATTATGAAAACAAAAAGCTTGATGATGGTATAATTGCAGTTGTAGGCGAAGAAGAAATCACAAAGGAAGAAACAAGATTTCTTATGTCACAGTATGTTGCAAGTATATACGCAAACCAGGGACTTGAACAGGCAGAAAAAGCGCAGAAAGATGCAGCTTTGGACTCACAGGCAGCCCAGGACGGCTCAACTTACAGAGAGCTTATATACAAGCAGGCTGCTGATACTCTTATAATGCTTACACTTTTCTCCCAAAAAGGTAAGGAAAAAGGAATTGATTATACAGATGAAAAGCTTAAAGAAGCAATCGAAGCAAGCGGAATTGCAGAACAAAAAAAGCTTTTTGTAGAGCAGTTTAAGCTTACTCCTGAGAGTATAGATGAATATTTGAAAAAGCAGTACATTTATTCAGACTATATGGAACAGTATGTTTCAAAAGAGGGAAGAATGAATCCTGATGACGAAACATTAAAAACATTTTTTAACGAAAATTTCTTAAAAGCAAAACATATATTGAAGCTTACAACAGACCAGGCGACAGGTCAGCCGGTAGATGACAAAAAGAAAGCTGAAGCTAAAGCAAAAATTGATGCACTTTTAAAAGATGCAAGAGGTGGTGCTGATTTTGATAAGCTTGTATCCGATGAATCAGAAGACCCGGGTTCGCAGTCACAGCCTGAGGGTTATGTGTTTGCAGAGGGAGAAATGGTAACTGAATTTTATGAGGGTACAAAAGCACTTAAAATTGACGGAATTTCAGATGTAATAGAAACATCTTACGGATACCATGTTATAAAAAGGCTTGCACCTACTGATGAAGATTTTACTGCAAACAAGGAAAAGGCACTTTCATATTATCAGAATAAAGAATTTGAAAAGATTATAGAGGAAGCTAAAAAAGGAACAAAAATATATTTAGACTACGACCAGTTGCTTTCGATTGAAGATGTACTTTATCAAAAAACAAATCTTTCAGGAGAAGCTGCACAGCCGCAGGAAGAAGCAGTAGTACCTGAAGAATAAGAAAGTGGTTTTAATACAAGAATACGAGGGAAAAAATGAAAGGATTTTTTAAAAATAATTCCGAAAGAATATGGGCTAATGTAATCGTCGGTATAGTTTTGATAGCCTTTTATTTCCTGATTTCAAAAATAGGAGAATTTGTTGGAGCACTGGGCTTTATAAGCTCCGTGCTTTCTCCGTTTGTAATAGGATTTGTTATTGCGTATATGCTTTGGCCTTTTGTTGAAAAAACCCAAAGTTTTTGTCGGTTTTTGAAAGAAAAAACTCTAATAAAGATATTACGTGAAAAGAACGGGAAAAAGGTAAATAATGAAGACACTGATAATACAGATGCAAATATAATAAATGGCAGAAACAAGCTTTTAAGAGCATTTTCTATTTTTGTTGTGTATGTTCTTGTTATTATTTTGCTTACCATTCTTATTTATCAGCTTATTCCTCAGATTATGGATAGTGCAGTGACGCTTGTTAATAATATTCCTGACTATATTGTAAGAATGGATATATTTTTTACCGAATTTATTGACAGATTTAATCTTGATAAGTTATCTATTGACCACAACAGGCTATATTCGGAGCTTATGAGTTATGCCACTTCTTTTGCACAGAGCTTTCTTAACTGGGTAATAAATGTCCCAAAAATCCTTTCAAGTGGAATAACAAATACAATTATAGGCATTATTCTTTCAATATATTTCGTTTATGATAAAGAAAGATTTTCTAAGGCATCAGTAAAAACAACCCGTGTGATTTTTGGAAAAAACTCGGAAAATGTACTCGATATTTCAAGGCTTACAGGAAATTGCTTTTCTGAATTTTTCATGGGTAAGCTTATTGACTCGACAATTATAGGATTTTTAGCATTTCCTTTTATGCTCATGATTTATAAACCATATGCTTTGCTTATAAGTGCAATTATCGGAATAACAAATATTATACCATATTTCGGACCTATTTTTGGCGCAATCCCGGGAGCGTTTATTATTCTTATAAACGCACCGCGTATGCTTATATGGTATTTGATTTTTGTACTCGTGCTGCAACAGTTTGACGGCAATATTTTAGGACCGAAAATTTTAGGGAACAGAACAGGATTATCCCCTGTGGGAGTAATTTTCGGTATCGTTGTCGGAAGTAAACTTTTTGGGTTTATAGGTATGATAATCGGTGTTCCGCTTACTGCTGTCATATACACAGTTATCAAGGATTTTGTAAATAGCAGATATCGTGGAAACCTTGAAGAAAACGGTGATGATAATGCTAAAGAAACTCCTTGATGCGTTCCCCTCTTATGTTAAGTGGGGTGTAACAAAAAACACCAACAAAAAATATCTCAATATGGGCTATAAATCACTTATTGTAGCAGTATTTGGTTATTTTTATGAGGGGAATACCGAACCGTTTTCAAAATATTGCAGTATACCTGATTACCATGTGGTAGTAAAAGAGGAATTTGAAAAAATAATAGGCAAAGTCTTTTCAGACTATAAAATTATGGTCGATATTTCTCCGTATAATGAGAAAATGCTTGCCGAAACACTTGGACTTGGGGAAATCGGAGAAAATAATCTTCTTCTTACAGAAGACTTTGGCTCATATGTTTTTATAGCTGAAGCACTTGTTAAAGAAGAAATTGAAGAATACAGGCACGAAAAAAAGAAATTATGTACTCATTGTAAAAAATGTGTAAAAAGCTGTCCTTCAAATGCACTTAAAGACGGATTTAAAAAAGAAAACTGTCTTTCTTTTTTAAGTCAGAAAAAAGAGCTTTTGAAAGAAGAAGAACAACTTTTTAAAAAAGCATCTTATATTTTTGGATGCGATATTTGTCAGACATCTTGTCCCGTAAACAAAAATGCGAAGAAAACCCAGATCGAAAAATTTAAAAAACCTATCCTTTCTCTTTCGGAGAAAGAAATTCTTTCTTTAACCGAAGAAGAATTTGAAAAAAAATACGGTGAATTTGCTTTTTGTTATAAGGGCGTGGAAATACTTAAAAGAAATGTGAGAATAAGAAATGAACAAAAAATTTGACATAATAAAAAAGAGAATACTAAACGAAGAATTTTCTAATCTCAACCAACCGCAAAGAGAGGCTTGCTTTGCAACGGAGGGAGCAGTTTTAATTCTTGCAGGAGCAGGAAGCGGAAAAACGACTACTTTAATATCAAGAATAGGCTATATGATAAAATACGGAAACTCTTATAATACCGATTTTATTCCAGAGGGGCTTACGGAAGAAAAGCTTTCTGCTATGGAAAATAAGAGTTATGGGGAATTAACAAAAGAAGAAGAATTTTTCTTGAAATACAAGCCGATTTCTCCATATAATATACTTGCAATCACTTTTACCAATAAGGCTGCAGGCGAGCTTAAAGCAAGGCTTTCTTCAAAGCTCGGTACATATGCTGAGGGCGTACATGCTTCAACCTTTCACTCATTTTGTGTGCGTATATTAAGAAAGGAAATAGAGGTTCTTGGTTATAACAGATATTTTACAATTTTTGATACAACGGATGTAAAAAACTGTATAAAGGAATGTATTTCGGAGCTTAATATAAACGAAGAAACACTTGATGCAAGAGCTTGTGCGTCAATAATTTCTTCAATAAAAAACAGAGGGCTTTCACCTGATGATTTTAAAAAGGAAACGAATGGGGAAATAAGAGCAATAAAGGTTTCAAAGGTATATGAGCTTTATATGAATAAAATGAAAAAATATAACGCTCTTGACTTTGATGATTTGTTATTATTTACTGTTGAAATTTTAGAAAAAAATCCTGCTGTTTTAGATAAATATCAGGAAAAATATAAATATATAATGGTTGATGAGTATCAGGATACCAACCCTATTCAGTATAAGCTCGTTCATCTTTTAGCAGATAAGTACAAAAATCTTTGTGTTGTTGGTGACGATGACCAGTCAATATATCGTTTCAGGGGTGCGGATATTTCTAATATCCTTAACTTTGAAAAAGATTTCAAAAACACTCATGTTATAAAGCTTGAAGAAAATTACCGTTCCACACAGAACATTTTAGGTGCTGCAAACGGTGTAATATCTAATAATAAAGAGAGAAAAGACAAAAAACTCTGGACAAGCATTACAGGCGGAGAAAAAGTTTTCCATATCACTCCTAATAGTGGTTATGAGGAAGCTTTAAGAATAAAAATGCTTATAGAGGATATGGTTGTAAGACGGGGATATATGTATAAGGATATTGCTGTTTTATACAGAATGAACTCATTATCCCGTACATTTGAGCAATATTTCTTAAAGGAATGTATTCCGCACAGAGTTGTGGGCGGACTAAGGTTTTTTGACCGTGCTGAAATTAAAGATATAGTTGCTTATTTAAGACTTGTTTTTAATATTTATGATGATGAAGCTTTTTTAAGAATAATAAACACACCTGCAAGAGGTATAGGAAAAACAACAGTAGACAGACTTAAGGATATTGCACTGTCGGAAAACAAATCTTTATTTGAGGTTTGTGAAAAGGCAGAAAATTATGATAACATTTCTTCTGCAAAATTAAAGCTTTTAAATTTTTCTTCAATGATAAATTCTTTTAAGGAATTTACTTCGGATTTATATACGCTTGTTGAAAATGTTATTACAAAAAGCGGTTACATGGAATACCTTATGACAGACAGAAAGGAAGAAGCAAGAGCAAGACTTGAAAACATAAAAGAACTTCTTTCAATGGCTAAGGAAAGCGAAGGGCAAACCTTACCTGAATTTTTAGAAAATGTTGCACTTCTTTCGGATATTGACAATTTTGACGACGATGAAGATGCTGTAACTCTTATGACACTCCACAGTGCAAAAGGTCTTGAGTTTCCTGTTGTGTTTATTGTTGGTTTTGAAGAGGGGATTTTCCCTTCAAATCAGTCAAAATCAGAAGACGGTGGCATAGAGGAAGAACGAAGACTTTTATATGTGGGAATAACAAGAGCGAAAAGTATTCTTTATTTGTCTTCTGCTAAAGAAAGAATGATTTTTGGTAATATGATGTATTGCCGTCCGTCAAGCTTCTTAGGTGAAATACCTGAAGAATTTTTGGAAAAAGAAATGCAAGTGCAATACGAAAGACCATCTGCACCCGCAAAAAAAGAGCCAAGCTATATTATTGCACCGTCTCAAAATAAAGACAGAGCGGTTCCCGATATTAAAATTAATGCTATTCCTGATTATAAAAAGGGACAGCGTGTAAGACATAAAAAATTTGGTGACGGAACAGTTCTCGATGTTCAGCCTCTTGGCAATGACATAAAGCTTGAAATTATGTTTGATACTGTTGGAAAAAAAGTTCTGATGGCAGCTTTTGCAAGACCGCAGATACTATAGGGAACCTATAATAAAAAAAGAAAGGTTTTTTAGATGGCACTTGATTGTAATACATTAAGATTTTTAGCCTATGAGCTTAATAAAACATTAAACGGCGGAAGAATTGACAAGATTTATCAGATGTCAAAAACTCAAATTTTGCTCACGGTACGCTCGCTTGGAGAAAATTACCGTCTTTACGCATCGTGCGATGCACAAAAAGGCAGAGTTTGTCTTACAAATCAGAGGTTTGAAAATCCTGATGTTCCGCCTGTGTTTTGTATGCTTTTGCGTAAGCATCTTTCGGGCGGAAAAATAACTGATATATCTACAGTTAAGAATGAAAGAATTTTAAAAATAGAAGTAGAAAGCACGAATGAGCTTTTTGAAATTACAAAAAGAACACTTATTGTTGAAATTATGGGAAAGCACTCAAATATCATTCTTACCGATGAGGACGGGCGAATAATAGACTGTGCATCAAGAGTTGATTTTACTGTTTCGGAAAAAAGGCAGGTGCTTCCAGGACTTTATTACGAGCTTCCGCCAAAATCCGAAAAGGCTGACCCGTTTGAAACTGATAATGTAAAAATGCTTGACATTCTTTCACAAAAAGATGCAAATGATGACCTTAGTAATATTATTTTATCAGGCTTTGACGGAATGTCACCGCTTTTATCAAGAGAAATTGCATATAAAGCTCAAAATGATGCTATAAAAGGTGTTGTCGTTTTAAAGGAATACCTTTCTAAAATTGAAAATTATGAAAAAAGCCCACTTGTCCTTATTGATAAAAAAACTAATGAGCCTAAGGATTTATATATATTTGATATAGCGCAGTATGGTGATTTTTATGAGAAAAAATATTTTGATACAGTAAACGAATGTGTGGATTTTTTCTACTCTGGAAAGGAAGAAAAAAGAAAGCTTGATGAAAAGAAACAATCACTATATACTGTTATTTCAAAGAGCATTTCAAAAACATCAAAAAAGCTTGATATTCATACAAAAAATGTAGATAAAGCAAAAAAGAAAGACAGATACAGAATTTATGCTGAGCTTATAACAGCAAATCTGTATAAACTTACGAAAAATTCAAATGAAGCGGTTTTAGAGAATTATTATGACAATAATAATCCTATAACAGTTCCGATGGACGAAACGATGTCCCCTGCAAGAAATGCAAAGAAATATTTTGAAAAATATAATAAAGAAAAAAATATGGAAAAGATTTCTTCAGAAATGATAAAAGAACTTCAAGAAGAGCTTGAATATTTATTTCAACTTCGTGATACAGTTGAAATATGTAACGATAAAAAATCACTTGACGAGATAAAAGAAGAACTTGTTTTTGGTGAATATATAAAAGAGAAGACAAAGAACAATGTTAAAAAGAAACAGCCTGTTTCAAAACCGCTTGAATTTATGTCTACGGACGGATTTTTGATTTTATGCGGAAGAAACAACAGACAAAATGAGGAGCTTACTTTAAAAATTGCATCAAAAAATGATTTGTGGCTTCATATAAGAAATGTCGCAGGGAGTCATGTTGTTATACGCAGTCAGGGTAGTGAAATTCCTGACAAAACATTAGAGGAGGCTGCAATAATTGCAGCGGTATATTCAAAAAAATCAAAGGATACAAAAGCTGATGTTGATTATACACAGGTAAAATATGTGAAAAAACCGGCTAACGCAAAGCCTGGTATGGTTATATATGATAATTTTAAAGGGATAACAGTTGAGCCTGATATAAAAATAGCGGAAAGCTTAAAGAGGTGAAAAGAGAGTGCTTTCAAGAGTAAAAAGTGCAGGAATAGCGGGAATAGATGGATATGAGGTAACAGTTGAGGCTGATGTTTCAGGGGGACTTCCTTCTTTTGATGTTGTTGGACTTGCCGATGTTGCTATAAAAGAATCAAAGGAAAGAGTAAAAAGTGCAATAAAAAATTCAGGCTTTCAGCTAAAATCATATAAAATAACTGTAAATCTTGCACCCGCGGCTATAAAAAAAGACGGCACTCATTATGATTTACCATTAGCAACGGCTGTTTTAGGCGCTTTGGGGCATATAAATGCACAAAATATAGAGAACTATGCTATTTTAGGCGAACTCTCTCTTTATGGTGAAGTGAGGGGTGTCAGCGGCATTTTACCGATGACAGATAAGCTTAAAAAATCAGGCTTTAAAAATATAATAGTCCCATATGATAACAGAAATGAGGCAGCAATTGTTAAAGGGATAAATGTATATCCCGTAAAGACACTAAAAGAAACACTTGATATAATTAATTCACACGATGAAGTTAAGCCTTACATAAATGAAAATAAATATGATAACGATGAAGACGAAATTGCTCTTGATTTTTGTGATGTTCAGGGACAGGAGCAAGCAAAAAGGGCGTTAGAGATTGCTTGTGCAGGGGGACATAGCTGTCTTATGATAGGAAGTCCCGGAAGCGGAAAAACAATGCTCTCAAAGAGAGTGCCGTATATTCTTCCGCCTCTTACACACGAGGAATCAATCGAGGTAACAAAGCTTTATTCGATTTCATCTTTAATAAGCGATGATAAACCTCTTATGACAAAAAGACCGTTTAGAACAATTCACCATACTGCTTCACAGGTAAGTATTATCGGAGGCGGTGCAAAGGCAAATCCCGGAGAGGTTTCTCTTGCACATAACGGTGTTCTTTTTATGGACGAGCTGCCTGAATTTAAAAGGGCAACTCTTGAGGTATTAAGACAGCCTCTTGAAGATAAAGAGGTAACTGTTACAAGAGTTTCCAAAAGTGCTACATACCCATGTAATTTCATGGTTATAGCGGCAATGAACCCATGTCCTTGCGGATATATGTCTTCCGATAAAAGAGAATGTACCTGCTCACTTGATGAGATAAGAAGATATCAGAAAAAGATTTCAGGACCTCTTCTTGACAGAATAGATTTACAGGTAGAGGTAAGCGGTATAGAATATAAGGAAATGGTTTCTTCCGAGAAAGCAGAAAAATCGTCTGAAATAAGAAAAAGAGTTGTAATGGCAAGAGAAGTGCAGAAAGAAAGGTATAAAAACGAAAAAATAACTACTAATTCACAGCTCACTACACCTCTTATTAAAAAATATTGCAAGTTAACTGATGCAGCACAAAAGATACTTGAAATGGCATTTGACAGAATGGGACTTTCCGCAAGAGGTTACACCAAAATAATAAAGGTTGCCCGTACGATTGCCGACCTTGAGGGGATAGCGGAGATTAATGAAACACATATTGCAGAGGCAATAGGATACAGAGATATAGATACAAAATATTTCAATTAAAGGAGACTTATTTGAAATGGAGCTTATTATGGGAATAGGTATGGTAATTATTGTTTTACTTGTTGTTCTTATCATTCTTTCATTGAAAAAACAAGATTTTTCGGATGTAAGAAACGAGCTTGCAAATAATATCAAAAACATGAGCGACATGATAAACCAGACACAAAATCAGGCACTTAATATGCAGGATGTAAGACTGAAAGAGCTTTCCGAAAAATTTGTTAATTTTACAAACGAAACAAATGAGAAGTTAAAATCATTTGAAGAAAGACTTAATAACTCAGCATCAAGCACAGAAAAAAAGATGGAGGGAATTCGTGAAACTGTTGAACAGCGTCTTTTTAAAATGCAAAATGATAATAACGAAAAGTTGGAAAAGATGCGTGAAACTGTTGATGAAAAGCTTCAAAAAACATTGGAGGACAGAATTTCAAAATCCTTTAAGCTTGTTTCCGAAAGATTAGAGGAAGTTTATAAGGGTTTAGGGGAAATGAAAAATTTAGCATCGGGTGTTGGCGACCTTAAAAAAGTCTTATCAAATGTCAAGACGAGAGGAATTTTGGGAGAAATACAGCTTGGAGCAATACTTGAGCAGTTTATGGCACCCGAGCAGTATGAAACAAACTTCCGTGTCAAGAATGACAGACAGGAAGCTGTTGAGTATGCAATAAAGCTTCCAGGGAACGATAATGAGCCTGTATTTCTGCCTATTGACGCAAAATTTCCTGTTGATGCTTACAATAATCTTAATGAGGCATATGATTCGGGAGACCCTGCACTTGTGGAAAACGCAAAAAAAGTGCTTGTTACCCGTATAAAGCAGTTTGCAAAGGATATTTCTGATAAATATATTTCACCACCGCTTACAACAGATTTTGCGATTATGTTCCTTCCTGTTGAGGGGCTTTATTCCGAGGTTGTAAGAAGCGGACTTTTGGAGATTTTGCAAAGAGAATATAAGATTAATATTGCAGGACCTACAACGATAGCTGCATTTTTACAAAGCTTACAGATGGGCTTTAAAACACTTGCAATTCAAAAGAGGTCGGGAGAAGTTTTTGATATTTTAGGAGCAGTAAAAACTGAATTTGAAAAATTCTCTGATGGAATAAAGAGCGCACAGCAGAAGATGGACCAGGCACATGATGCGTTAGAGAAGCTTGTGGGAACAAGAACAAGAGCAATACAAAGAAAATTAAAAACAATAACCTCTTTACCTGAAGAGGAAGCTATAAAATTATTGGAAACAGATATAGACGAAGTGTAAGTAGAAAGGATATGGTTTTTTTGAAACAGTTTGAAGTAAAAGAAAATTTATCAATGCTTGTGGATTTTTATGAATTTACTATGTCAAACGGATATTTTAAAAACGGGATGAAAGATAAGATAGTTGTTTTTGATATGTTCTTCCGTAAAATTCCCGATGACGGGGGTTATGCTATTATGGCAGGGCTAGAGCAGGTTATTGAATATATCGAGAATCTCAGATTTTCTGACAGTGACATTGAATATTTAAGGTCTAAGAAAATTTTTGATGAAGATTTTCTTATGTATCTTAAAAATTTCAAATTCTCATCTTCAGTATGGGCAATTCCCGAGGGAACACCGATTTTTCCTATGGAGCCTCTTATTGTTATAAAGGGACCTGCTATTGAAGCGCAGCTTATGGAAACAATGATACTCCTTACAATAAACCACCAGAGTCTTATTGCTACAAAGGCAAAAAGAATTGTAAGAGCAGCCAAAGGCAGAGCAGTTATGGAATTCGGCTCACGCCGTGCACAAGGCTATGACGGTGCGGTCTTAGGAGCAAGAGCTGCTTATATAGGCGGTTGCTGTGGTACTGCATGTACTATTACAGATGTAAAATATCAGATACCTGCACTTGGTACAATGGCACATAGCTGGATACAGATGTTTCCTACTGAATATGATGCATTTTATGAATACGCATCATTATATCCTGATAACTGCACACTTCTTATTGATACTTATAATGTTTTAAATTCAGGAATAAAAAATGCGATAAAGGTATTTGACGAGGTTATTGTTCCGAAAGGATACCGTCCTAAAGGAGTAAGAATTGACAGCGGTGACATTACTTATCTTTCAAAAAAAGTGCGTAAAATACTTGATGATGCAGGATATAGTGATGTAGGAATAGTTGCATCAAACTCTTTAGATGAATATATTATAAAAGATATGCTTATACAGGGGGCAAAGGTTGACAGCTTTGGCGTAGGCG
The DNA here is from genome assembly GCA_045661305.1 of Clostridia bacterium. Lineage (GTDB taxonomy): Bacteria > Bacillota > Clostridia > UMGS1840 > UMGS1840 > UMGS1840. The sequence continues at coordinate 22,783 of JAZRFJ010000018.1, forward strand.
AAAGACTTATAACATCAAAATCCGAGCCTGTATTTGGCGGAGTTTATAAGCTTGTAAGTGTATTTGATGATAAAAAGGAAATTCCGAAAATAAAGCTGAGTGAAAATGTACAAAAAATAACAATACCTTGCTTTAAGGATTTATACAGACTTTATTCAAAGGAAACAGGAAAAGCAATCGCTGATGTAATAACAACAAAAGGCGAGAAGATAAACGAGAATGAGCCTTATGAAATTTTCCACCCTGAGTTCACATGGAAAAGAAAGAAGATAACAGATTTTACAGCTAAAAAGCTTTTAGTTAAGATTTATGATAACGGAAAGCTTGTTTATAAATGCCCGTCTGTAAAGGAAATCAAGGAATACTGTGACAGTCAGGTTGATACCTTGTGGGACGAGGTAACCCGTCTTGAAAATCCGCATACCTATTATGTGGATTTATCCAAGAAATTATGGAAAATAAGAGATAAGATGCTAAAGGTTTACAACAAGGCTGACTAAATGGAGGAGATAAGACAATGATAAGAGAAGATTTAAGAAATATTGCTATAATCGCCCATGTTGACCATGGTAAGACAACACTTGTTGACCAGCTTTTAAAGCAGGGCGGTGTGTACAGAGACAATCAAGAGGTTGAAGAAAGAGTTATGGATAATAATGCCTTAGAAAAAGAGAGAGGCATTACTATCCTTGCAAAAAATACAGCAGCAACATATAACGGGGTGAAAATAAATATTGTTGATACTCCCGGACATGCTGATTTTTCAGGAGAAGTTGAGCGTATCTTAAAAATGGTAAACGGTGTTTTACTTCTTGTTGATGCTGCTGAGGGGCCAATGCCACAGACAAGATTTGTTTTGCAAAAAGCATTAGAGCTTGGACATAGAATTATTGTAGTTATAAATAAGATAGACCGTCCTGATGCGAGATTGGATGAGGTTGGGGAAGAAGTCTTAGAGCTTTTATTAGAGCTTGATGCAAACGATGAACAGCTTGACAGCCCTATACTTTATTGTTCGGGAAGAGACGGAACAGCTTCTTATTCGCCAAATGTTGCAGGCGAAAATTTTGATTGTCTTTTTGAAAAGATTATAAGCTATATTCCTGCTCCGGAGGGCGATGCAGAGGGTGATTTACAGGTTTTGGTTTCATCTATTGATTATAATGACTATGTGGGCAGAATTGCAATCGGAAGGGTAGAGAGAGGCGTAATAAAGGCAAACAGCGAGGTTACTGTTTGTGATTATCACGAAAGACGCGCCCCCAGACGCGGAAAAATCGTTAATCTTTATCAGATTGAGGGACTTGGTAAGGCACAGGTTTCAGAGGCTAAAGTCGGAGATATTGTCTCTTTTTCAGGAATAACTGATATTACAATCGGTGAAACTGTTACATGTGTTTCAAATCCTGAGCCTGTTGAATTTGTTAAAATCGGTGAGCCTACTGTTGAGATGACATTTAGTGTAAATAACAGCCCGTTTGCAGGCAGAGAGGGTAAGTTTGTAACATCAAGACAAATTAAGGACAGACTTGAAAAAGAGCTTTTAAAAGATGTATCTTTAAGAGTTTCTGACGGTGAAACAACAGACAGCTTCCAGGTTTGCGGAAGAGGTGAAATGCACCTTTCTATTCTTATTGAAACGATGCGTAGGGAAGGCTTTGAATTTTCTGTAAGCACACCTAAGGTATTATATAAAGAAATTGACGGAGTTTTGTGTGAGCCAATCGAAAAACTTCTTTTAGATGTTCCCGAAGATTCTGTCGGCTCGGTTATGGAAAAGATGGGACTTAGAAAAGCTGAGCTTCAGCAAATGATGCCTGTTGGCAATCGTATGAGATTAGAATTTCTTATTCCGTCAAGAGGACTTTTCGGATATAAGAGTGAATTTTTGACAGATACAAAAGGTGAGGGCGTTTTGAACTCTGTTTTCCATGAGTATCAGCCATATAAAGGCGATATACAGAAAAGATTTACAGGTTCTCTTGTTGCATTTGAAACAGGAACTGCAGTTGTTTACGGACTTTTTAATGCACAGGAAAGAGGTACACTCTTTATTCCAGCAGGTGTTGATGTGTACGAGGGTATGGTTGTAGGTTTTTCTCCAAAGCAGGAGGATATAAATGTAAATGTATGTAAAACAAAGCATCTTACAAATACCCGTGCTTCAGGAAGCGATGATGCCTTAAAGCTTACCCCTTACAGAAAATTGAGCTTGGAAGAATCACTCGAATTTTTAAATGATGACGAGCTTTTAGAGGTTACTCCGGAAAGCCTTAGAATAAGAAAAAGAATACTTAATAATTCATTAAGAGCAAAAGCAAGAGCCAAGCAGTAAAGGAGAAACAAAGAAAAATGATAAGAGCAGGAATACTCGGTGTAACAGGTTATGCCGGAATTGAACTTTTGAGATTACTTACAAATCATCCCGATGTTGAAGTGACAACGCTCGTTTCGGGGAGCAGTGTAGGTAAAAAAATATCAGATATTTATCCTAATTTCAAAAACATCTGCGAGATTGAGCTTGAAGAACTTAACTATACCAAAATAGAGGAAAAGTGTGATGTTGTTTTCACTTCTCTTCCGCATGGTGCGTCCGATGAGATAATTGCACAGCTTTATAAAAGAGATTTGAAAATTATTGATTTAAGCGGTGATTACAGATATGACGATGTGGCTGTATATGAAAAATGGTATAAAACAGAGCATAAAAATAAAGAGCTTTTAAAGGAAGCGGTTTACGGACTTTGTGAGCTTTATAAGGACAAAATTAAAAATGCTCGTTTAATTGGAAATCCGGGTTGTTATACAACAGCTTCTATTTTGGGAGCAATTCCTCTTATAAAAAGCGGTTTTGTTTCTACGGACAATATAATAATAGATGCGAAATCAGGTGTAAGCGGAGCAGGCAGAGGCTTAGCTCAGCCTTTTCACTTTGTAGAATGTACTGAAACCATGAAAGCTTACAAGGTTGCTACTCACCGTCATACCTCGGAAATTGAACAGGAATATTCAAAGGCGGCAGGAAAAGAGGTTATGGTAAGCTTCACACCTCATCTTATTCCGCAAAAAAGAGGAATATATTCTACAATTTATATGAATCTTAATGATGACTATACAGATGCACAGCTTTTAGATGCCTATAAGGTTTTCTATAAGGATTGCCCGTTTGTTAGAATATGCGATGAGGGTGTTATTGCAGAATCAAAGAATGTAAACGGCTCAAATTATATTGATATAGGTCTTAAAGTAGACAAAAGATTAAAAAGAGTTGTTGTTACAAGCACAATAGATAATTTAATCAAAGGTGCGGCAGGGCAGGCTGTTCAGAACATGAATATAATGTTTGGACTTTCGGAAACTGCCGGACTTAAAACAGTTGCAAATTATCTTTGATATTTAAAAAATGAAAAAATAAGGCTGAACAGTGAATAAAAACTGTTCAGCCTTATATTGGTTTTACTCTTTAATTTTTATACCTTATGCACTTTGAGTAAATTGGTAGCAGAGCCAACAGGCATTCCGCTTGTTATAACAACAAGGTCATTTTTTTCCACATAATCCTTTTCAAAAGCAACCTTTACAGCATGCTCCAGAAGTATATCTGTATTTGGCTGAAGCTCTGCCATTACAGGATAAACGCCCCATGAAAGAGCAAGCTTACGATATGTTTTTACAAAAGGTGTTGCCGCAATAATCGGCATTTTAGGTCTGAATTTAGACATATCTCTTGCACTTTTACCTGTTTTTGTAACAACAATTACTGCTCTCGCATTAAGGTCGTGTGCAGTAGTACATGCGGCGTGCGAAATAGCATCAGGAACTGTAGGTGCAGGAAGGTCGTTATTGAAAAATCTCTTTTTATAATCTATGTCAATTTCAGTAGTTTTAGCAATTCGTGCCATAGTTTTTACCGCTTCAACAGGATATTTTCCTACAGCAGTTTCTCCTGAGAGCATTATTGCACTTGTGCCGTCATAGACAGCGTTTGCAACATCGGAGGTTTCAGCTCTTGTCGGACGCGGATTATTAATCATGGATTCCAACATCTGTGTTGCAGTTATAACTCTCTTTCCGGCACTGTAACATTTTTTAATCATCATTTTCTGAAGTGTCGGAAGGAGTTCAAAATCTATTTCTATTCCCATATCACCTCTTGCAACCATAATGCCGTTTGAGGCGTCAATTATTTCATCAATATTATTAACTCCGTCACGGTTTTCAATTTTTGCAATAATTTCGATTTCGTTTCCGCCGTTTGCATCTAAAAATTTTCTCATCATTATAATATCGTCAGCCCTTCTTACAAAAGATGCTGCAACATAGTCAAAATCGTTCTCTATTCCGAAAAGAAGGTCTTTTTTATCAACATCGTCCATGTATGGCATATAAAGGTCGATGCCCGGGAAATTAAGACCTTTTCTGTCTGAAAGAACTCCGCCTACAATAACCTCGCATTCAATTTCTCTTTCTGAAAGTGAAACGACACGCATTTCTAAATTTCCGTCATCAAGAAGTATGCGGTCATTTTTTTTAAGGTCAAAAGGCAACTTTTTATAAGTTACCGAAACCTTTTCTTCATTTCCTTTGATGTCTTCTGTTGTAAAAGTAAATTTCTGTCCTTTTTTCAGTGTAACCTTTGAGTTTTCAAAGGTTTTTATTCTTACCTCAGGACCTTTTGTGTCAAGAAGAAGTGCAACAGGGATTTCAAGCTCATTGCGTATTTTTTTGAAAGTGTCAATTCTTTTCTTATGGCTCTCATAATCTCCGTGCGAAAAATTTATTCTTGCAACATTCATGCCTGAAAGAATCATTTGTCTTAAAACATTTTCGTCATCTGTTGCAGGTCCTAAAGTACATACAATTTTAGTTTTTCTCATATTATATTGCTTCCTTTCGTTTATAGTATTATATTGTTTCTATCATTTTAACTGCATTTTTTTCAAATAGTTTTCTTCCATATTCTAAAAGCACTGCCTCAAAAATACAGGCATTATCTATATGGTCTCCGTATTCGGTAAGAATAATCTGCGTTTTTTTAAAATTCTTTGTAAAATCAGAGTTTAATATAAGGTAGTATTTTGTGTCAAGCTCAAAAAGTGTCGAATATCCTAAAAAGATACCTTTTATACCGTTGATTCCTCTCTTTAAAGAAGAATAGTCAGGGAAAGAATATATTACATTTGTTTTGTTCTTTTTGTCTGTTAATTTTGCATCGTTTGTTTTTGTTATAAAAACTATATATCCGTCTTTGTGAGATAAAACAGTTTCGATAGATGTTTTTGAAATATCAGCTGTGAATGAAACTTCATCATATGCTTTCTTTAATATTTCATCAATCAGCTTACGACTGATTGTTTCTCCGAACAATTCGGATGCATCACAGTCAAGGCTCAAAATATCATGACAGGACAAAACAGCTTTGAGCTTATTTTCGTCTATCAGTTCAATTTTCACATTCTCCATTGCCTCCCATTATAAAAACCCTATTTGATTATAACACATTTAAAACAAAAAATAAAGGGGTAATTTTTGTAAAATAAAAAAATATTTAAAATTTCATCAAAAAATTTTTTTATTCGACATTTATTCGACAAAATTTAAAAAATTACAAACCAAAAAAGGATAAAATACTGTTTTTCCTTTCTTTTTTAGACTTTTTTTAAAAAAATTCGACATTTTTGTGTTAAAAAAAGGATTTTTTTGTTAGAAATTTGTTAAAAGCATTAATTTTGGCATTTTTTTGTCGAACGATAGTTGGTAAAAATTTCCAGTTTTCTCTTGATTTCTGCGAAATTATGTGTTATTATAAATTTACGAAATTAAAAATGTTTTTTAATGCGCATAAAAAACTAAAAAAGGATAATGCAGATGAATTTTCTGTTTAAAAAGGAGAATTACGATGAAAAAGATTTTAATTGTAGATAATGATATGACATTTCTTAATAATATGAAGGAAAAACTATCTGAAAATGATTATTTCGGAGAGATTAAAATTGCTCAGAATGGCTGGGAAGCATTCGATATTGCAAAACAGTTCGACCCTGATATTGTTCTTACGGCTGTTGTAATGTCGGATGGGGACGGAATATGGCTTATTGAGCATTTGAAAAGCGAGGAATATGATAATAAAAACAGAGTTATAATTCCGATTCTTGATTCAAAAATTACAGCTATTGAAAATCTGATGTGGTCTTTGGGAGTAGATTATCTTTTAGTAAAACCTTTTAATGCAGAGGAAATTGCAAGCCAGATAAGACTTGTTTCGGAAAGCAAGGACGCAATGAACGGTTTTGATGAGAATGTTTCTTTAGAATCACAAGTAATTAAGCACTCAAATGCAAATATTCAAAAGTCAAAGGAAGACCCCAAGCTTGAACAGCTTGTTACAAATATTTTTCATGACTTGGGAATGCCTGCACATATAAAGGGATATGAGTATTTAAGATATGCGATTTTAAGAGTCCTTGAAAATAAGAGTTTGCTTCACAGTGTTACAAAGGAGCTTTATCCTATGACAGCAAAAGCTTTTGGAAGTAAACCAAGCCGTGTCGAGCGAGCGATAAGACACGCTATTGAGGTAGCCTGGACAAGAGGAGACCCTGAAAATATAGCAAAGCTTTTCGGCTGTACTGTTCTTTCTTCAAGAGGAAAACCTACAAATTCAGAATTTTTAGCAATGATAGCAGATAAGATACTATTGAAGCTATCTGCATAAAAAAGGAAGGAACTGTTAAAATGATACTTTTTAGCAGTTCCCTTGTATATATATTTTTAAGACAATCCCTTATTAAGTTGTTTGAAGAAATTTATTGCAAATGGCAGAGAAACTAAAAAAGTAAGTATATCTGCACAGCTTTGAGCAATTTCAACACCTGTTATGCCTATAATTTTTGGAAGAAAGTATATAAGCGGTAAGAAGAATAGACCTTGCCTTGTGCTTGATAAAAATGTTGCGGTCCAGGATTTTCCTATGGTCTGGAATGTCATATTGCATACAACTCCAAGCGGTATAAAAAGCATTGAAATACATTGCGCCCTAAGCGCCCTTGAGCCTATTTCGATAACTTTAGGGTCATTGTCTATAAAAAATCTGATTATATATTCAGCACTAAAAAAACCAATGATGGCACATGTTGCCATACATATTTCGCCTACTTTTAATGTAAAAAGGAAAGATTTTTTTACACGCATCATTTTTTTTGCACCGTAGTTGAATCCGACAACAGGTTGATAGCCTTGTCCGAATCCTAAACTTACTGAGAAAATCATCATAAATACTTTACCCACTATTGACATTGCGGCAACAGCAGCATCACCGTATATTATAGCACTTCTGTTTAACATAACTGTTGCAATGCTTGCAAGTCCCTGACGGCAAAAGGACGGAAGTCCTGTTTTTATAATGAGAAGATATGTGTCAGCAGTTTTTGAAATGTGTTTTATACTAAGCTCAACATTGCTTTTTTTACCTATATAAAACCAGATAAGAATACAAAAACTGATAAACTGGCTTAATATAGTTGCAATAGCTGCTCCTGCGATTCCAAGCTTAAAAGTAAAAATAAAAAGCGGGTCTAGAAGCATATTAAGTATTCCGCCTGATGTTATTCCAATCATTGCAAATTTTGCTTTTCCTTGCGCTCTTAAAGTATTATTAAGGACAAATGATGCTGCCATAATCGGTGCACCAAAAAGAATATATTGACCGTAACTTTTTGCGTATGGGAAAATTGTTTTGTTTGCTCCTAACAGGCTGATAAGCTCATCTGAAAAGATTGTTCCTGTAATAAGCAGTAAAGAACCGAAAAAAATTGAAGCGAAAAATCCGCTTGATGCAATTTCGTTGGCCTTTTTATATTTTTTTTGACCTAAAAGTCTTGAAATGTTGCTTCCGCATCCCATTCCAAGAGTGAATCCTACTGCCTGAATTATTGACATAAGTGAAAAAACAACACCAACAGCACCGGAAGCACTTGTTCCTAATTTTGATACAAAAAAAGTGTCAGCCATGTTGTATATTGATGTTATCAGCATACTTATAATAGTAGGAACAGCTAAACCTGAAATGAGCTTTCCTACCGGTTTTTCAGTCATTTTTATGAAATTTTCTTCGTTTTGGTTTCTTTCGCTACTCATAATTCGATTTCTTCTCCAGGTTTTAAAATTATTTTACCATTGCAGTTAAGATTTTGGGCTTTTACAAGGTCATAAGGCGGATTTTCAGCATCTGTTTCCGAGCTTACGGGAGCTGTATGAATAGGAATAGTATATTTTGCATTTATAATTTTTGCACATTCTGATGCTTCTTCTATATCCATATTATAAACACCGTCACAGCAAAGTAAGGCATAAGTTAAGTTCATTTTTGAAAGCTTGTTTGACATATCCTGGGTTTTTGAAGTATCGCCCGAAGCATATACTTTTATTCCATCAAACTCTATAATATATCCGACACATGAATTAATATCGTGGTTTTTGTTATAAGCCTGCACAGAAGTTATTTTTATGTCATCTTTAAAAAATGTTTTGTATTCTCCCATTATCAGTGCATCTGAATATTTAATAATCGTGCAATTATCTGACTTTTTTAATATAGAAGTATTTATGTGGTCAAAGTGGTCATGTGTTATCAGTATGAGGTCAGCTATCTTTTCGCATCCTATTTCTATAAACGGGTCAACATAAATTATTTTATTATTATTTGTTTCAATCCTGAAGCTTCCATGACCCTGATATAAAAGTTTGCTCATTTTTTCATTCTCCTTGTGAAAATGCGTTTTCGATAAAGTTTATTTTTTTGTTGAAGAAAATATTTTTATTAAGTATTATTTCTAAAATATCAAAGCTTATAATATAGTCATAATATTGTTCATTTTTCATAAGATACATTTTTGCACCGTGTATAATTGAATTCCTTTTATAAAAAGTTACTGCATCAGCAGGATTTCCAAATGTAGTATCTGCTCGTGTTTTTACTTCTACAAAATGGATTTCACCGTTTTTCTCTGCAATAATATCTATCTCGCTTCCTTTTACAAGAAAGTTTTTCTCTAAAATTTTATATCCTCGGTTTTTTAAGTATCTTTCAGCAATTTTTTCGCCTTTTTCTCCAAAATCTTTATTATAACTCATTTTTGTTTGCCTCTATGATTTTTTTAAGAAAGCTTTTTCGGTGTATAGGAAGTATGCCATATTTTTCGATAGCTTCATAATGAGCTTTTGTTCCGTAACCCTTGTGATTTTTAAAGCCGTATTCGGGATACTCTTTATCATATTGTTCTAAAAGCCTGTCCCTTGACACTTTTGCTAAAATTGATGCACAGGCAATAGAATGTGAAAGGCTGTCACCTTTTACTACAGTTTTATTTGGAGTTGTAATACCTTTATTTCTGTTCCCGTCAATAAGTGCAAAATCTGCCTTTTGGGAAAGAGAATTAATCGCTTTTTCCATAGCGGAAAGTGTCGCATTTAATATATTAATTTCGTCTATTGTTTTTTCATCTTCAAATATAACGCTGTAAGCGATAGCATTTTTGATTATAATATCAAAAAGCTCTTCTCGCTTTTTTTCTGTAAGTTTTTTTGAATCATTAACTCCGTCTATTATAAGGCCTTTTGGCATAATAACAGCCGCAGCGGCAACAGGACCGCATAGCGGGCCTCTGCCTGCTTCATCAACTCCGCATATATACTGCGGCTCTTTTTCAAGACCGCTGAGTTCAAAATCTGTTTTAAATTCTGTTTTCATAATCCATATCCTGATTCTTAAAAATTTTATTTGCATCTTCAAGTGAAATTCTGCCCAGCTTTCCGCTTTGGAAGTCATCTAAAACAGCGTGAGCACACCTTGTATAGTCAGGTTCGTCTTTTTTGAAGATATAGCCTCGTTTAAAGCATATTTTTTCATATACCGAGAGTCTGTCATCATATTCTTCAATATCAATTTTATAACGCTCGGAAAGTGCATCTGTATAGTTTTCCAGCATAAATTCTAAAAATCTTACACAAACCTCTTCAATATCAAGCACCTGTTCCTTTATTGCACCTGTAAATGCAAGGTGGAGCGCACATTTTTCATTATCAAGCTTAGGCCATAAAATACCCGGAGTATCTAAAAGCTCAATTTCTTCAGATATTTTTACCCATTGTTTATTTACCGTAACACCCGGACGGTCTTCCGTTTTTAAAGCTTGTCTTTTTGCCATTCTGTTTATAAAAGAAGATTTTCCTGAATTTGGGATTCCTGCAACCATTATACGAAGCGGTTTTTTTATTCCTTTTTCTTTATTTTTTTCAAGTTTTTCTGATAAAAGAGCTTTAAGCTCGGACGGAACTTTTTTTAATCCTTCTCCGCTTTCGCAGTTTGCACTTATTGCTGCAAAGCCTCTTTGTTTAAAATAATTTATCCACCCCGTTGTAACTTTTTCGTCAGCAGTATCTTCCTTATTTAATATAACAAGTCTTTTTTTATCTTTACAAAGAGTGTTTATATCGGGGTTTTGTGAGGAAAGGGGGATACGGGCATCTAAAATTTCAATAACGCCGTCCACAAGCTTTAAATTCTCCGAAATTATTCTCTTTGTTTTTGCCATATGGCCAGGATACCAGTTTATATTCATATATATCAACCTTTCTTAAATAGTAGTAAAGATAACAAAAAGGGGCTTATCTCAAAAAAATTGAGAAATCTGCCCCGCTTTATTATTCGTTATATAATCCTCCGATTTTATTAAAAGGAAAAAGTCTGAACCATGCTTTTCCTACAATATCTTTTTCCTTAATCATTCCAACACCTGTCATATCACGGCTGTCACGGCTGTTTTCTCTGTTATCACCAAGTGCAAAAACACAGTCTTCAGGAACGATTTTAGGATAAACAGTGTTGTATCTGTCATAAGTTGTTCCCTGAATATAAGGCTCTGAAAGCTCAACTCCGTCAACAAAAACCTTGCCGTCCTTGATGTCTACCTCTTGACCTTCCGTTGCAATAACTCTTTTGATATAATACTTCTTAGGGTCGCCTACGGGTTTAAATACAATTATATCCCCGTTTTGAGGTTCATAACCAAGTCTTAACACAAAGAGGCTGTTGTTGTTTTGTAAGGTAGGTTCCATTGAAGCACCGCTTACTCTTACAAGAGTAAAGACAAAATTTACAATAAGAAGTGCGGCAACAACTGCTACCAACAAAGATTCTACCCATTCAAGCAATTCTTTTTTCCAGTCTTTCTTTTTAGGTAAATTGCATTCCACATCTTCGGCTTTTTCTTCACATTCCAAATCTTCTGTAATCATTTCTTCTTCATTAGTTTCTTTTATTTCATCAAATTCGTTTGACATTAATATAACCTCACTTTATACATAGTCCTTTAAAAAATATATTAACATTTTTCTTTAAAAATGTCAACGGTTTTTAAATATTTTGTGAATTTTTGAGAAAAACATTGACTATTTTGGGTAAATATAGTAAAATGATTATATGTATTATAGTTAGGGGGAACAGTTATGAACAACATACATCTTACAGAGAAACAATGCGAAAAATTTTCAAAACTTGTTAATGCGTATGCTACCATTGACAGCGAGCTTTATACAAAATATAATGTAAAAAGAGGACTCAGAAATTCTGACGGAACAGGTGTTCTTGTTGGACTTACAACAGTAGGTGAGGTTACAGGATATGCTATGATAGATAATGAAAAGCAGGCTATTCCTGGGAAACTCAGTTACAGAGGCAGAGAAATCAGAGAGATAATAGCTGCCCAGAAGGGACGCCGTTTTTCCTTTGAAGAAGTAGTGTATATTCTTTTGTTTTCACAAGTACCTTCGGAAGACGAACTAAAGGAGTTCTGTGAGCTTTTATCCAAAAACAGACAGCTTCCTGAGGGATTTGTTGAAGATACAATTTTAAAATCACCTAGTCCTGATGTTATGAATAAGATGGCAAGAAGTGTTCTGACGCTTTATTCATATGACGAAAATCCTGATGACAGAGAAATCGGAAATGTTATAAGACAGGTGTTAGAGCTTATTGCAAGATTCAGTGTAATTGCCGCTTACGGCTATAATGCAAAGAGACACTATTATGATAAAAAGAGCCTTATTCTTCATAACAATAAGCCTGATTACTCTATTTCTGAAAACTTTTTAAATCTTATAAGACTAGACAAAAAGTTCACCCCGCTTGAAGCTGAAATTTTAGACCTTATGCTTGTTTTACACGCAGAGCATGGCGGTGGAAACAATTCTACTTTTACAACCCATGTTATTATGTCCTCAGGTACAGATGTTTATTCTGCTGTTGCGGCTGCAATCGGTTCATTAAAAGGACCAAGACACGGCGGTGCAAACATTAAAGTTGTCGAAATGATAGAAGATTTGTGCAAAAATGTTACTGATATTTCAGATGAGGCACAGATTGAAAAGTATCTTTCTGATACACTTGATAAAAAAACCTATGATAAATCAGGTCTTATTTACGGAATGGGGCATGCTGTATATACTCTTTGCGACCCGAGAGCTGAAATTTTAAAGGCTAAAGCAAAAGAGCTTGCTGAAGAAAAAGGCATGATGAAAGAGTTTCATCTTTATGAGCTTGTTGAAAAGCTTGCACCTGTTGTAATAAACAAAAAGACAAACAAGCAAATCTGTGCAAATATAGACCTTTATTCAGGTTTTGTTTATCAGATGTTAAATATTCCGAAAGAGCTTTTCACACCTCTTTTTGCAATTTCAAGAATTGCCGGTTGGAGTGCTCATATTTTAGAAGAAATTGTTACAAATAAGCGTATCATGCGTCCTGCTTATAAGAGTGTTTCTGAAAAGCGGCCGTATGAAAGACCTAATAAGTAAAGGAAAGATATAACAAATGAATTTAAGTTTATCTTATATTACCATGGTTATAGGCATATTAAGTGCAAAATGCTTAGGGTTTTTAAGAGAAGTTGTTGTAGCACAGAAATTCGGACTCAGTCAGCTTACTGATATATATTTCCAGATTTTTTCTGTTGCAAATGTTGTATTTGCTGCCCTTGGAGTTGCACTTTCAACCTTTGTGGTAAAAAGTATAAATTTATGTAAAGATGATTTTGAAAGCGAGAAAAAGTTCGTAGCTTCATTTTATAAAAAAGCCCTCAAGTGGTCACTTGCAGGGCTTGTTTTGCTTTCATTTTTAGGCTATCCAATAACAAAGTTACTCCTTCAGGGATTGTCAAGAGAAGATTTTAGTGTTGCTTTAAGACTTTATTATATAATGATACCGTCATTTATATTTATTGTGCTTGCATATACTTCAAGCGGAATATTGCAAAATAAGGGTAAGTTTTTCAGAACTGCTGTCATGAGCTTTCCTTTTAATATTATCATAATAGGCGGACTTCTGGGAGGAATAGATTCAATTTATTCTTTTGGGGTTATAACTACTGTAGGTTGGGCTTCTCAATTCTTGTTTTTGCTTCCGTCTGTCCTTAAATGCGGATATAGTTTAAATATAGCAATTAAGGATATTGTAACTGATAATGAAAAAGAAAATAAAAGGGTTAATATTTCCGAAATTGCGTTTATTTTTGTTTCAAATGTCATTTTTAGTTTCCTTTTTATAACGGACAAGTCTTTTGCAAGCTATAAGGAAAGTGCAAGCTCGTCAATACATTATGCAAGTAACCTGTTTACAACTGTTTCAAGTGTATTTGTTGTTGGAATGTCAGCAGTATTTTTTCCATCACTTACAAAAAGCTTAGCCCAGAAGGACGATGAGAAAACTGCGTCACTTATCCGCTATGTTCTTTTATTTATGTTGTGTATTTTTATACCATTTCTAATGATTACAAGCTTTTATAACAGAGAGATTATACGCCTTGTTTATGAGAGGGGAAGCTTTGATTCCAAAGCCACAAGTGTTGTATCAAAAGCGTTTTTTGCTTATGCTTTTTGTATTTTCGGATATATTTCACAGGAGCTTTTGTTTAAAGTTTTTTATGCAAAAGGAAAATATAAAATAACAGTTATTTCATCTGCACTTGTTGTTTTTGTAAATATTTTGTTTAATTTTATATTTAAAGACAGCTTCAATATGATTATTTATTCAACTCCGGTTATAAGTATTATTTTTGCACTTTTTATTTTTGTTCTTTTGGGAAAGGAAATAAAAAATATTTACAATAAACAATTTTTCTTAAATGTACTGAAAATACTTATATGTGCAGTTCCATTCCCGATTTTTTATTTTCTTATGGAGAACTTGGCAGAAAAAAATAAGCTGATGTTTGTAATTCCCATTGTTATTTCAGCAATAATATATTTTGTTATGCTTTATGTATTTAAAATTTTGCAGCTTATTTTAAAAAGGAATTAGAAATTACAGTTATTTGGTGGATATTATGGTAAATAAAGAAAATAAAAATATTCATGCGGGACACAGAGAACGCTTAAGAAAGATTTATATGGAAAACGGAATAGAAGCATTAAGTGAGTATGAGGTTTTAGAGCTTCTTTTGTTTTATTCTATTCCAAGAAAAGACACGAATGATATTGCCCATGCACTTTTAAACGAATATAGTACTTTGGAGGGTGTTTTTCAAGCTGACCCGCAAAGGCTTACACTTATAAAGGATGTTGGCTTAAATACTGCAGTTCTTATTAAGCTTATACAAGACCTTAATCTGAGAATGAATACAGACAAGGTAAAACGAGGAGTTGTTTTCTCGGACCCTTACACAGCAGGCGATTATATCAAAAGCTTTTTTCTGGGGAAACAACATGAAATGCTGTATGCATTTTTCTTAAATAAGGGGAACAGACTTTTAGGTTGGGAAAAAATTGCAGACGGAGCTGTTGACTCTATTTCTGTTGACAGCAGCAGAATAATCAGAGCTGCACTTAAGTATAAAACATGTTATGTTATGCTTGCACATAATCATCCCGGTGGGAAGCCAACCCCTAGCGAGGATGACAAAATAACAACGCGTATAGTTTCAGGTGCTCTTGCACTTGTGGGATTAACTTTAAAGGACCATTTCATAGTTACTTCGGAGGCGGTTTTCAGCTTTTCAGATGCCAATCTTTTTAGAGAAGATGAAGAACCTCTTGAAGAAGAAGTTAAAGAATAAATAATCTTATCACTTCTTTTCTTTTTTAAAAAGCGAACGAATAAAAATAACGGCAGGGATACCAAGTGTTATTGGAATTTGTATCAAGAGAAATGAAGTATAAAGCTCATAGAAACTACTCGTAAAATTAAAAAATATCATAAAAATAACAAGAATACTCGAAAATATTATTGAGAGTATTCTTTTTTTTGTACTTGTAAGATTTTTCTCTTTTAAAAAAAGAGAAGTAAATGAGCTTAAACACACAAAAAGAGAAACTGATATATATATTATATCAAAGAATACATACGAAACATAATAAATAGTTTCAGACCTTTGTGTAATAAGACCAGGGTTTATCACTCCAAATGAAAAGAGTGTAGGGTAATAAAGCTTTGAGAGTAACTCTTTACCTAAGGTAAGCAGATTAACAAAATATATAAGGGATAAAAAGATTGCAGAAAATATTCCTGCTTTTAATGATGAGGATATAAGCTTTTTATTTTCTGAAAGATTATTCATAAAAAGCATTATAAGAAATATATTTGCAAAAGGTGAGAGGAAATTAAAAAATGTGCTTTTTAAAATTTCTTTAACTGAAAGCGGGAAAGTAACATAAAGGTTTTTGGTATTTCCTTTAAAAATTCCGAATATAATCATAACACCAAGCATTATAAGAACAAAAGGCAGAATAAGCTCGCAATATCTTCCCAGAGTTTTTTTGTTTGATGAGAGAATGAAAAATATACAAAAACCGATAAATAATGACAAAAGTGAAAATGAAATTTGGGAATCTGTGCTGACAGATGCGAAAAATATAAAATTTCCGCAGCTTAAGGCGGCACAAAAAAAGCTATACAGAAAAATCGCAAACAGAAAAACCTTTGAAATAACGGCAGGGAATTCACTTTCAATTATTTCAAAGAGGTTTTTATTGTCATTTTTTTTGAATATAAAGCTGTAAGCAAAAATCAGAAGTATAAAAAGGCACAACGCAGGAAAGAAAGTGAGGTAGCCCAGCTTTTCTTTACTGCTTCCGCTACCCATAATGGCAAGAGTATTTCCGAGAAAAAAAGATACTGTAAGACAAAATGCCTGCCTTGTTGTGAGTTTCTTTTTCATTGTTCTCTTCCTTTCAGTTTGGAATTTTCTTTTAGCGAAATACGAATGTTATATTCATAAGTTCGGAATTCTTCATTTGAGAGAATATATGTTTTATTTTCCTTTATCAGATACTTTAAAAAAGCTTCAAGCTCGTTTCTGAAAATTTTTTCAGCTTCTTTATGACTTATTGGAGTAATACTTTTTAAAAATATTTCGAGGTCTATTTTTAGGTGCTTGTTTTTATTACTAACCTTTGCTTTTGAAGATGATATTTCAAATGTTTTGAAGTTCTTTTCATAATCTCTGTTTTTAATAAGCGAATAAATCAAGAAATAGTTTTCAGGCAATTCATTTTGGTATGATAAGCCTTTGAAAAGTGCTGTTGTGTCACAGTAGGGGAAGTCATTTTTGCATTTTAAAATCGGTATATCGCTATTGTAATTTGCGGGTGAAAAAAATTCATACATCTCGTTTGACGGTAGTGTTTTTTTAACTGCCATACGGGAAATGAGAAGATTTTCAAAATCATAAGGGTCACATTTTGTTATATATACGGCGGCATTTGGAGATATGGAATTTTCGCTTATCAAAAATTCCATAACTTCTTTTATGTTTTTTTTATAGAAGCCTTCTAAAAGAACAATTGCATTTACATGACCAAAATACGGAGAATAGGAAAAAGTGTTTTTTAAATCTTCCCATGCAGTCGCAGGCGTATTTCCTACACCTGAAAAAAACTTTACTTCAGCAGAATCTTCGCTTTTTTCAAGAGTTGAAAAATCTGATGTTTCTGCTGTGAAAACATAAGAATTGTTCTTAAAATCAGCATATATAACAGAAGCAACGCTGTTTTTCCCAAGCTCATCTGCTTTATCGCATGAACTTAGGAAAAACACTGCTAAAAAACAAATAAAAGAAAAAAATAATTTTCTCATTTTCAAATCCTCTTTAAAACTTTTTGCGCATATATCTCTTTTTTCTTTCAAGATACTTATAAGGAGCGCGGATTATTGTATCAAACATACTGTATCGGTTAAGCGGAATTGTAGCATTTACATAAGCAACCTCAAGTATATCAATGGAGCAAAGGTGAACAAAAAGTATAATTGTGCCGATAGTAAGTCCGTATATCCCAAGAAAAGATGCCAGAAGAACGAAACATATTCTTAAAAGTGTTGTCGCCCCTGTCATCTGTGGAAGTATAACGCTTGTTATTCCCGCAATAGCTATAACTATTATTGATGGTGTTGAAACAATGTTTGCACTTGCCGCCGTTTCGGATAAAATAAGACCTCCAACTATACTCATTGTTTGTCCTATTGCAGATGGTGTTCTTGTAGCAGCCTCACGGATTATTTCAAAAAAAACAAGGAATATAAGAACCTCTGCCGTAACCGAAAACGCAGCACCCGCCCTCTCAGAAGAAAGGCTTTGCAGTAAGCTTTCGGGCAATATAGTCTTTTGAAATTTTATTGCACAGATATAAAGTGCAGGCAGATATACTGAAATATAAAACGAAATATATCTTACAAGCCTTGCAATACTTGCAAAGTAAAAATTAATTGTATAATCGTCATTTGACTGAAAATATTCGTTAAATAAAAAAGGAACGGTTATAGCCTGAGGACTTCCGTCAGTCATTATGACTATTCTGCCCTCTAAAAGCTTGTTTGCAGCAATATCAGGTCTTTCTGTCGAGCCGCTTGTTTTAAAAGGTGTATAGGTTTTTCCTTTTATAAGCTCGGAAATCTGATTTGTGTCAAAAAGGGAATCGGTTTTTATCTCGGAAATTCTTTTTCGTACCTTATCTACCATTTCATTTTCGCATATTCCCTCGATATAACACATAAGAACGGTAGTTTTTGTGTTTTGTCCTATAATAAATCTTTCAATTTTAAAATCAGGGTTTTTTATTCTTCGCATAAGAAGAGCAGTATTTTGGAGTATAAGCTCTCCAAAAGAATCTCTTGGTCCTTTTAAGGATTTTTCGTTTTCCGATTCGGATACTGAACGGGTAAAGGGAAATCTTGCATTAACAAGCAGAATTTCGTCATATCCGTCTATTAAAAAAAGTGCATCACCTGAAAAAAGTGCATTTATGCACTGCTCGTAGTCGGAGGATTTTACTACATCGTTTGAAAAAACTACAGATTCCATAATAAATGAAAGCTTGTTTTCACTGTCTTTTAATGTATCACTTGTTATAAAAGGTTTAACAACAAAATCATTAAGAAGAGTTGCACCTGCAATTCCGTCTGCAAATATAACAGTAGCTCTGATTTCGGGTGCATATGAATTTCTTATATCACGAAAAACAATCATTCCGTTGTTTTTCAGTTTTTCTTTTAGCATACTGACATTTTTATCAAGATTTTTATCAAATTTCATAACTTTTCATTCCCATAAATAAAATATCTGTTTTTATTATGTACAAAAATGAATTTATTTTACAAAAAATTTAATTTTTTTTATAAAAACACTTTAAATTATTGAAAATATGTGTTATAATATGTTATTATTGAATAAATTAGGGGTGTATGCCCTTTTTTCGAAAGGATACAGAAAAATGCTAAATGTAGAAGTCAAATCTTTATTTCGTAATTTAAGTGAATATGACGGAAAAACCGTCAAAGTAAGCGGTTGGATAAGAACTGTCCGTGATTCAAAAAGCTTTGGTTTTATTGAGCTTAATGACGGTACTTTCTTTAAAAATATGCAGATTGTTTTTGATGCAGATAAAATTTCAAATTATAAGGAAGTTGCTTCCCTTAATGTAGGTGCTTCGATTACCGCAACAGGAAAAATAATTGCAACTCCTGATTTGAAGCAGCCATTTGAAATGCAGGCAGAAGAAATTTTCATTGACGGTGTTTCAACTGCTGATTATCCATTACAGAAAAAAAGACATTCATTAGAATATCTTCGTACAATTGCACATTTAAGACCTCGTACAAATACTTTCAGTGCAGTATTCAGAGTGCGTTCGCTTGTTGCATTTGCAATTCATCAGTTCTTTAATGAAAGAGGCTTTGTTTATGTGGATACTCCAATTATCACAGGAAGTGACTGTGAGGGTGCAGGAGAAATGTTTAGGGTTACAACTCTTGATTTGGATAACTTACCGATGGAAGACGGAAAAGCAGATTTTTCTAAAGACTTTTTCGGAAAAAGCACAAATCTTACAGTAAGCGGACAGCTTAATGTTGAAACATATTGTATGGCATTTAAGAAAGTATATACATTCGGACCTACTTTTCGTGCTGAAAATTCAAATACTGCCCGTCATGCCGCAGAATTCTGGATGATTGAGCCTGAGGTTGCGTTTGCAGACCTTAACGACAACATGGCACTTGCAGAGGATATGCTCAAATATATCATTAACTATGTACTTGAAAATGCTCCTGAAGAAATGGAATTTTTCAATAACTTTGTTGATAAAACACTCCTTGACAGACTTCATTCAATTGTAAATTCTGAGTTTGGAAGAGTAACATATACAGAGGCTGTTGAAATTTTGGAGAAGTGCGGAAAGAAATTTGATTATCCTGTAAAATGGGGTATTGACCTTCAGACAGAGCATGAAAGATATCTTACTGAAGAAGTATTCAAAAAGCCTATTTTTGTAACAGATTATCCAAAGGAAATAAAGGCCTTTTATATGCGTCTTAATGATGATGGAAAGACAGTTGCAGCTATGGACTGGTTAGTCCCCGGTGTAGGAGAAATTATAGGCGGCTCACAAAGAGAAGAAAGACTTGATGTTCTTTTAGAAAGAATGAAAGAGCTTGGACTTTCCGAAGAAGATTATTCATTCTATCTTGATACACGCCGTTATGGTACAAATAAACACGCAGGATACGGTCTTGGATTTGAAAGAGCAATAATGTATCTCACAGGTATGTCAAATATCCGTGATGTTCTTCCGTTCCCAAGAACTGTCGGAAATGCTGAATACTAAAAGGAGAGGTGCATAACTTTGGCAAAAATAATTCTTACTTTCGCAATAATCTATTGTATATATAAGCTTATAAAATCAAGAGGCACAATTCTTTTTAATAAGGCAGCAAAGCTTATAAATAATGGGAATTATGATGATGGTCTTAAGCTTTTGGAAAAGGCTGTTGATGCAGGTATTCCTCCTATGCATAGAGTAAGGGCGGCATTTGCTGAACTTAAGTTCGGTGATGTTGATAAAGTGCCTGTAAAGCTTAATATGATACTTATGGACCCATCTGTAAAGGCAGATATAAAAAATGAAGCAAGATGTGTCATGGCTGTCTATTACATAATAAAAAGACAGTTTCAGGACGCAGTTGAGCTTATGGAAAAAGTGCATGAAAATTTCAAATGCACAAGATTTTATCAGACATACGGATATCTTGCACTTCTTACAGGTGATGATGAGTTTATAAAAAGAGCAAATGAAGAAGCTTATGAATATAACAAAGATGACGCTGTTATATGCGATAACTACGGACTTTATTTAATTCGTGAAAAGAGATTTGATGAGGCAGAGGAGCTTTATAAGAACACAGTGGAAAAGGAACGCAATTTTCCTGAAATTTATTATAACTATGCTACTGTTCTTATCGAAAAAGGAGATGCGATTACCGCTAAGGGAATGCTTGAAAAAGCACTCGAAAAGCCGTTTTTTAATAATACAACTGTGAAAAAGCAAGCAGTTGAAGGTTTACTTTCAACACTTTAAAAAATGAAAGGACTATATGAATGGGAAAAAATAAAATCCTCATTATTGTTGTTGCTGTTTTAATAGTGTTCTTAGGTGCTGCCGCTGTTTTTGCAGCCCCTGTATACGATGCTTATTTCTCACAAAATAGTGTTAAAAACATTACTTTTATGGGGAATATGGCAGGCTCTATGGAAAAGGAGCAGATTGAAAGTCTTGTTTCTGAGATTTCCGAAAATGAACATAACATTGTTATTTCGGTTAATGATGAAAAAATAACTGTTAACGCATCTGATACAGGAATAAAGGTAGACATTGATAAAACAGTTGAAAAAATAATGAATGTTGGGAAAAATAATCTTTTTGAAACAATAGAGCTTCGCAAAGGTAAAGAAATTACCCCTGTGTTTGCAACTGATAAAAAGATGCTTAAAGATATAGTGGAATCACAGCTTTCCGAAAGAGGCATTAATTTTTCAAGCTATGTTGTTGATATAAAAGAAAAAACGGCGGATTTTACCATTCTTACAGAAAATAATCCTATAAATTACGATAAACTTGCAGAAGAAATTATAAAATCATATCAGGAAAACAAAAAAGATTTTGAAATTAAAGCAGAATTTCTCGATTTTGTATGGCCGACTGCCGAAGAATTAAGAGATGATTTTGATATAGAAATGAAAAATGCTTCAAAGGTTTCTGAAAATGGAGAAGTGAAATATCAGTCCCATGTTGTCGGAAGAAAAATTGACTTTGAAGCACTTCAAAATGCATTAAAAGAGAAAAAGACACAGTTCAGTGTTCCATACACAAAAGAAAATCCAAAAGTTTATACAGAGGACTTAGGTGATGAGGGTTTCCCGAATCTTCTTGGTAAATATACAACATATTATTCTGAGGGACAGTGGGGACGGTCTATAAATGTAGGACTTGCTGCATCAAAAATAAATGGTTATATTATGAACTCAGGAGATACTTTTTCTTTTAACGGTGTTGTTGGAAAAAGGTCATATGCAAATGGCTTTAAGGATGCAAGTGTTTATAGTGCAAACGGAGTTGAAAATGGTGTAGGCGGAGGTATTTGTCAGGTTTCGTCTACTCTTTATGCTGCTGCACTTTACTCAGATTTGAAAATAGTTTCGAGAAGAAATCACAGCTATGTTGTTAATTACATGCCTGCTGGGTTAGATGCGACAGTTTCATATGGAACTATTGATTTTCTTTTTAAAAACAATAAGAAAAATCCTATAAAGATAAAGGCTGCTGCATCGGGCGGTGTTTTAACAGTACGAATTTACGGTACAAAAGAAAATGATAATACTGTAGTTCTTGATGCAAGAACTATCAGTAATACGCCAAGAGGAGAGAAAAGAATTTTTGATAAAAGCTTGCCGCTTGGGACAGAAAAGGTTGACCATAGCGGTTATGACGGTAAAAAGGCACAGGTTTATAAATATATAAAAGCACCTGACGGAACGACAATTAAGAGCGAAAATCTTGGAATTTCGACATATATTCCGCTTAATAAGATAATAAAATATAATAACGGTATTGACCCGAATGAAGAAAAAGTACAGGAGGATGTTCCAAAGAGTCCTCAACTTCCGCAAAATGATAGCGAAAGTGAAAACATGGTTTTGGAAGAAGAACAGCCACCTGTAGATAAACAACCTGAACTTACGGTTCCTGATATAACAGATACACCCGATGTACCTGTTATAGAGGAAAGTGAACCTTTACCCAAGGACAGCGAAGAAGGACAGGCTTTTGAAGAAGCGCAGCAAGGTGCAGAAACTTCAGAAGAGTCTTTTGAAGCTTTGCAATAAAAAGAAATGAGGAAAACTTTATGAAACTTACATTCAGGGGTGGTATTCATCCTGATACAAATAAAGAGCTTACAAGCAGAAAAAAAACAGTAGCTATGGACGCACCCGACATTCTGGTGTTTCCTTTATCACAGCATATCGGTGCACCTTGTGAAAGCCTTGTTAAAGCAGGTGACACTGTTACGGTAGGACAAAAAATCGCTGATTCTTCAGCATTTGTTTCTTCTCCTATTCACTCATCTGTTTCAGGTGTTGTAAAAGCTGTTGAAAAAAGACCTCACGCAACTATGAGTGAGTGTATGGCTATTGTTATAGAAAATGATAAAAATTATACAGTTTCGGAGGATATAAAACCGATTGATTATACTGTAATGTCTCAAAAAGAAATAATTGATGAGATAAGAAACGGCGGAATTGTAGGTATGGGGGGAGCAACCTTTCCTACACATGTAAAGCTTAGTATTCCGGAAGGAAAAACTGCAGATACATTTTTAGTGAATGCAGCCGAGTGTGAGCCTTATCTTACATCTGACCACAGACTTATGCTTGAAAAGCCTGAGGATATTATCGAGGGAATTAAAATTGTCATGAAGGCAACAGGCATAAAAAAATCTATTATAGCAATGGAAGATAATAAACAGGATGCATTTGAAGTTTTAGATAAATTATGTAAAAATGAGGATGGTATAGAAGTTGTTAAGGTAAAAACAAAGTATCCTCAAGGAAGTGAAAAGCAGCTTATAGATGCTGTTTTGAAAAGACAGGTTAAGTCAGCTACATTACCTATCGACAGCGGAGTTATTGTTCAGAATGTTGCATCAGTTGCGGAAATTTGCAATCATTTCAAAACGGGTATGCCTCTTATCGAAAGAATTGTTACTGTAAGCGGCAGAGGTATTGAAAATCCTATGAATGTCGTTGTTAAATTGGGTACTTCGTACCACGATGTATGTGAATTTGCAGGCGGAATGAAAGAAAATGTTTCAAAGGTTATTTCAGGCGGTCCGATGATGGGCTTTTCACAGTATACACTTCAGGTTCCTGTTACAAAAGGTACTTCAGGAATACTTTTCTTTACAGAAGCTGAAGATAAAGAATACAGTGAACAAGCATGTATAAAATGTGGAAAATGTGTAAGCCATTGTCCTATGAATTTAATGCCTTTTATGATTACAGAAATGGCTCGTATAGGGGAAATGAATGAGGCTGTAAGATATGGGCTTAAAGATTGTATGGAATGTGGCAGCTGCAGCTTTATTTGTCCGCAGAGAAGACATCTGGTTCAGCATATTCGTGTTGCAAAGGCAAAGCTTCCAAGATAGCAGTTTTTAGAAAGGAAATATAGAAATGAACGAAAAATATACTGTGACCTCCTCGCCTCATGTAAGAAGTGAGGTTGGCACTTCAAAAATCATGCGTGATGTTATAATAGCACTTATCCCGACAATTATAGCAGGCACATACATATTTGGAATAAGAGCACTTCTTATAATACTTATTTCTGTTATAAGTGCAGTTTTTAGTGAACATATCTGGTGCTTGATTACTAAAAAGAAAACTACTGTAATGGACGGAAGTGCCGCTGTTACAGGAGTTCTCTTAGCACTTACACTTCCTGTCGGAGTACCGCTTTTTATTCCTGCTTTGGGAAGTATTTTTGCAATTATAATAGCAAAAGCACTTTTTGGCGGATTGGGGCATAACTTTATGAACCCCGCACTTGTGGGAAGAGCATTTTTGGTTGCTTCTTTTTCACAGGCAATGACAACCTGGAATAAACCGTTTTATTATAAGGGTGTTGAAGCTGTAACAGGTGCAACTCCGCTTAATATCTTAAAATCAGGCGGTGAGTTAACCGCAACATATAAAGACCTGTTTTTAGGTAATACAGGCGGTTGTATTGGTGAAGTTTGTGCATTTGCACTTATAATAGGCTTTATATATCTGCTTATAAAAAAGGTAATAAGACCTTTTGCAACATTATCTTACATATTAGGTGTTGGCGTATTTGGTGTTATTTTTGGATATAACGGATATTTCACAGGTGATTTTCTTGTAAGCATATTAACAGGCGGAGTTATGTTAGGTGCAATTTTTATGCTTACAGACTATGTTACGTCGCCTACAACTGACAGAGGAAATATTATCTACGGTCTTCTTGCAGCACTTATTACGACTTTTATAAGATTAAAAGGCGGTTATCCCGAGGGTGTGTGCTATTCCATTCTTCTTGTAAATATTCTTGCACCGCAGATTGATAAGCTGTTTATCCCTAAAAAATACGGCTTTGTTAAAGCGAAAAAAGGAGGCACAGCAAAATGAAATTAGATAATAACAGTACATTGGTGCTTTCCTTAAAGCTTTTTGTGATATGTCTTTTTGTTGCGTTGGGACTGTCTTCTCTTAACTATATTACAAAGGATACTATTGCAGAACAAGTTAGAAAACAAAAAGATGATGCAATGGCAAGAATTATTACAAACAGCACGGAATTTAATGCTTTGAATAATGAAGAAACTGTTTATGAGGCTTTAAATAATGGTGAAACTGTTGGTTATTGCGTTAATGTTGTATCCCCAAAAGGTTATGGCGGAAATATTGAAATGATGATAGGCTTTGACAGTGAATTTAAGGTGCTTGGAATAGAATATATTTCTATGGCAGAAACTCCCGGACTTGGTATGAATGCAAAGACAGACAGCACCTTTAACGGACAGTTTGTTGGAAAACAAGCTTTCCCTGACGACGAGCTTCATGCAATGACCGGTGCTACAATTACTTCAAAAGCAGTTAATTACGGCGTTAATCTTGCGTCAGATATGATAAAGGAGGCGCTTAAATAGTATGAAGAATTTTTTAAGAAAAATTATAGAAGAAAATCCGGTTTTGGTACTTGTTTTAGGAACTTGTCCGACACTTGGAACGTCTACATCTGTTGTAAACGGTCTTGGAATGGGACTAAGTGCTACAGCAGTTTTAATATGCTCAAACATTCTTATCTCACTTCTTCGTAAATTTATACCTGAAAAAATAAGAATTGCTGCATATATCGTTATTATTGCAGGCTTTACAACAGCAGTTGAAATGATTTTAAAAGCATATTTTCCATCAATTTCAAGTGCTTTGGGGGTATTTATCCCACTGATTGTTGTAAACTGCATACTTTTGGCAAGAGCAGAAAGCTTTGCTTCAAAAAATAAACCTCTTGCATCAGCAATAGACGGTCTTTCTATGGGACTGGGTTTTACTTTTGCATTAGCACTTATTGCATCGGTAAGAGAAATACTCGGTTCAGGAACTTTTTTGGGTTTTTCTATACCTGTTATTTCAAATAATCCTATGACTATGTTTATAATGGCACCCGGCGGTTTTATTGCTTACGGTCTTGTTATGGCTGTTGTTAATTTGATAAGAACAAAAGGAGGACAAAAGAATGGCTAAAATATTTGCAATGATAGTTATGACAATTCTGGTTGATAACTATGTACTTGTTAAATTCTACGGAATTTGTCCTTTTCTTGGTGTTTCTAAAAAGACAAATACAGCTCTTTCAATGGGAATGGCAGTAACATTTGTTATGGGTATTGCAAGTGCGATTACATATTTTATTCAGCTTATTCTGGTTAAGTATAATATTGAATATTTACAGACTATTGCGTTTATTTTAGTAATTGCATGTCTTGTTCA
This sequence comes from Clostridia bacterium, assembly GCA_045661305.1. Taxonomy (GTDB): domain Bacteria; phylum Bacillota; class Clostridia; order UMGS1840; family UMGS1840; genus UMGS1840. Next base: position 49,173 of record JAZRFJ010000018.1, read on the forward strand.
GCTTGTTGAGATGGCAATTATGAAATTAAGTCCACCGCTTTATTCTGCACTTGGAATATATTTACCGCTCATCACAACAAACTGTGCAGTTTTGGCTGTAACTATTTTGAATGTTCAACAGAGTTATAATTTTTTGGAAAGTGTTGTTAACGGAGTTGCTGCAGCTTTAGGCTTTACACTTGCAATATGGCTTTTTGCCGGAGTAAGAGAAAGACTTGAAACTTCCGATATTCCTGAATTTATGAAAGGAACACCTATTGCACTTATAAGTGCAGGGCTTGTTTCTATGGCATTTTTGGGATTTTCGGGATTAGCGTTATAGGAGGCAGAATACATGGAAAATATATTAAGTGCAACAATTATAATAAGTGTCCTTGGACTTTTGTTTGGTTGTCTTCTTGGTGTAGCATCAAAAATATTCAAGGTTGAAAGAGACGAACGCTTTGATAAAATAATGAATGTTCTTCCCGGTGCTAATTGCGGTGGTTGCGGTTTTGCCGGCTGTTCACAGTTTGCTGATTCTGTTATAAATGGTGAAGCTGAAACCACAGGCTGTACTGTCGGCGGTGCATCAACAGCCACTTTGGTTGCACAGATTATGGGTACGGAAGCAGGCGAATTTAAAAAGAAGACAGCTTATGTAAAGTGTGCAGGTTGCAGTAATGTCGCAAGCGAAAAATACAGCTATAATGGCATTTGTGATTGCTTTGCTTCATCAAAAATTTTAAACGGGAAAAAAGCTTGTGAATTTGGTTGTCTTGGGCTTGGGAGCTGTGTTAAGGTTTGTACAAGAGATGCTATAACAATCGAAAACGGAGTTGCGAAAGTAGACCCTGAAAAATGTGGTGGCTGTGGAGCGTGTATAAAGGCATGTCCTAAAGGACTTATTGACTATGTTACAGAAGATAATAAATACATTGTTAACTGTATGAATAAAGAAAAGGGGGCAACGCTTAAAAACAAATGCAGTGTAGGTTGTATCGGCTGTGGAATATGTATGAAAAACTGTCCGTCTGAAGCTATAACTGTAAAAAACTTTTTAGCCGAAATTGACCCCGAAAAATGCACAGGATGTGGAATTTGTGCAGAAAAATGTCCTAAGAAGATTATAAGTTTAGTAAAAGAGGTATAACTTTTTCGTATGGAAAACATCGAAATTAAAATCGAAGAGAAAAAAAAAGAAAAAAAGGGAAAAAAGAAAAATATCAAGGACCTTACTTTTCTGGAATTAAATGATTATTTTTGTAAAAAATATAATCAGAAATTCAGAGCAAAGCAGGTTTTTAAGTGGCTTTCTCTCGGAGTAACTTCTTTTTCCGAGATGACCGATATTTCCAAAAAAATGGCTTTGGAGCTTGAGGAAGATTTTTATATATCACAGCTTAAGGTGTTAAAAAGAGCAAAATCCAAAGATGGGACAGTTAAATTTTTATATGAGCTTGATGATGGTAATACTTTAGAAACCGTTTTGATGTCATATAAACACGGAATGAGTATATGTATTTCCACACAGGTAGGCTGTAATATGGGATGCAGATTTTGTGCTTCAACTGTGGGAGGAAAGGTGCGTGACCTTTCTTCAGGAGAAATTCTTGACCAGGTAATTTTCACTGCAAAAAATGAAAATGTCCGTATCTCAAATATTGTTCTTATGGGAATAGGGGAGCCTCTTGACAATTATGATGAAGTATTGAAATTTTTAAAAAATGTTAATGATGAAAACGGGCTTAATATAGGTTATCGGCATATATCTCTTTCAACTTGCGGAATTATTGATAAAATTGATAAGCTTAAAAATGAAAAAATCCCGCTTACACTTTCTGTATCGCTTCATGCACCGAATGATGAGATAAGAAGGTCTGTTATGCCTATTGCAAGAAAATACCCCTATGATGAGCTTATAGCGTGCGTTAAAAGGTATATTAAAACAACTACACGAAGAGTATCTTTTGAATATACACTCATAGATGGTGTTAACGACACACCTGCGTGTGCGGCTGAACTCGGTGCAAAATTAAAGGGAATGCTTTGCCATGTCAATCTTATCCCTGTTAATCCCGCACGAAAAAAAATGGCACCTTCAGATTTAAGAAAAATAAAAGCTTTTGTTGATATTCTTACAAAAAATGGAATAAATGCGACTGTGAGGAGAACTCTCGGTCAGGATATAGATGCAGCCTGCGGACAGTTAAGACAAAAAAATCAGCAGGAAAAATAATAAAATTTGACACTCTTTTTAAGATTGAGGTGATGAAGATGGTTTTGGGAAAAACTAATGTCGGTGTCATAAGAAAAGTAAATGAAGATAATTATTTTTGTTGGGAAGAAAACGACAGATTTATTATGGTAGTTTCTGACGGAATGGGCGGACATAAGGCAGGCTCAGTAGCAAGCTTTCTTGTAGTTTCTGCTATAAAGGATTATGCCCAGAAGCACGATATGTTTGAAAATCCCTCGAGGATGATAAAAAATGCGATTTCGTATGCAAATGAGATTGTGTATCTTCAGGCTTGTTCACATAAAGATAGAGCAGGCATGGGTGCAACTGTTGTTGTTGCTGTTGGAAAGGGCAGAAAAGCATACATAGGCAATCTTGGTGATTCAAGAGCTTATGTTATTAATCAAAATGGGATTTTACAGATAACAGAGGACCATTCATATGTAAATGAGCTTGTGAAAAACGGAGTTCTGACTCCTGAAGAAGCAAAGGAACACCCGAAAAAAAATGAAATTCTCAAAGCTATCGGTGTTGCAAACGGAGTTTTCCCGGATGTTTTTGAAATAAGCTTAAAAAGCTCAGATAAGCTTTTATTATGCACAGACGGACTTACAAATATGGTTGAAGATGAGGCTATTTCAGATATAATCAATTCTAAAGATGATAATGAAACAGTTCTTACAAAACTTATAGATTTGGCAAATCAAAACGGCGGAACGGATAATATAACCGTCGTTGTGAAAAGATAATAGAGATTAGTTGAATTCTTTAAATTCGTTAAAGGAGTATAATTTTATGATAGGTAAAATTCTTGGTAACAGATACGAAATTTTAGAGCTTATCGGCTCGGGCGGTATGGCATATGTTTATAAAGCAAAATGCTTGCTGCTCAACAGATTTGTCGCTATTAAAATATTAAAGGAAGAATATAATAATGATACCGATTTTGTAAGTAAGTTTTATATAGAATCTCAATCTGCAGCAGCACTTTCAAATGTTAATATTGTTTCAGTCTATGATGTTGGCGAAGAAAACAATATGAAATATATCGTTATGGAATATGTCGAGGGAATAACTCTAAAGGAAATTATCCAGAAAAACGGACTTTTAGACTGGAATGTGGCAGTAAACTGCGGACTCCAGATTTTAAATGCACTTGATTGTGCACATAAAAACGGGATTGTGCATCGCGATATTAAGCCACATAATATTCTTGTTACCAATGACGGTATTTTAAAAGTAGCTGACTTTGGTATAGCAAAGGCACTTAATAGTGGTGAAACAAAGAAAATTGACGAAAATGTTGTAGGCTCAGTTCATTACATATCACCCGAGCAAGCTAAGGGAATTATGATTGATGCAAGGAGTGATTTGTACTCATTAGGTGTTGTTATGTATGAAATGCTGACAGGGAAATTGCCTTTTGACGGTGAAAACCCTGTTTCCGTTGCAATCATGCACCTTAACTCAGAGCCTGTAAACATAAAGGATATCAATATTGCAGTGCCTCTTGAACTTTCCGAGATTGTAAAGAAAGCTATGTCACGGGATATAAATAATAGGTATCAGAGTGCAAAGGAAATGGCACAGGACCTTATCAGCTTTAAGAAACGAGAAAAGAATAATGCTTTTACAACTAATAAAAATGTTGATGAGCTTGCACAAAATCCTATAAAAATGGCTGATAATCTTAAAGATAAGCCGATTAATATTGATAAAAAGGAAGAAGAAATATTCAAAACCCGTATCGGAGAACTTAAGGTTAAAGAGATAATGGGGAATACAAAGGTACTTGTAAAGGAAAGACCGGCAGACACAGCGACACCGCAAAAAGAAAATAAAAGTCAGGTGGAAAATATGTCAGAAAAGAAAACAGGAAAACCAAAAACAAAAGCAGAAAAAAATGCCGTTTTGGCAGCTGTTGCCGTTTCTTGTGTGCTTATTCTTATAATGGCGGCTGTTTTTGTGAAAATTTTCTTTAAGGACGCTGCATTTTTGGAAATTTTTACAGGAAAGGAATATTACCTTGCAGACTTCACAGGAAAAGATATTTCCGAGGTTGAAGAAATTCTTATAGAAAATAAGGTTAAATATGAGATTGACGGGTATGAAAAGGATATTTCATATCCTGATGATGCTATTTTAAATCAGAATCCTGCAGGAGAAATGAACATAAAGATAAGGGGAACAACCGTTAAATTTATTGTAAATGACCTTGACGACAGTCATTCATCCGGAACACAGAATGAGGAAGATGAAAACAAGATAAGAGTTCCGTCAGTTATAGGTCAGGAATACAGACAGGCTGAAAAGAAGCTTAGTGAATTGAAATTTGATTGTGTTATAAAGGAAGAATTTTCTGAAGATGTTACAGAAGGCTATGTTATAAGACAGTCACCTGAATCAGGCGAAAAAATCTCACAAGGAAGCAAGGTAACAATTTTTGTAAGCAAGAAAGATGATTCCGATATCGTAGTTGTTCCTAAATTCGTGGGAATGCCACAGGAGGAAGCATTAAAAGAAGCAAAGAAGCTCGGGCTTAATGTGAAAATTGAAGAAGAGGAAACAACGCAGTCAAAGGCAGGAACTGTAATTTCACAGAGCTTAGCAATCGGAACTGAAATTGCAAAGGAAAGTAAAATTACACTCTTTATAGGCGTTTATGACGGTGAAAGTGAAGAAAACCCTGATATGCAGGGCGGTGGAGAAAATACGGTTTTAGTAGAAACCACAAAGGATATAACCGTCCAGCTTCCGCAGACAGGTGCAGCAAACAGTGTCGCTGTTTATAAGGACGGTGTTCTTATTTCAACCCAGAATTACTCTGCTGATACAAAAAATGCAACTGTAACTGTTATGGGCAGCGGAAAGGCACTTATTGTGATAAAGGCAAACGATACTGTCATTTATTCCAAAACTGTTGACTTTTCAAATTAAGGTGTAATTTATGAGAAAAAATTATGATGGTATAATTTTAAAGGGAATAGGCGGATTTTATTATATAAATACACCTGACGGAATTTATGAATGTAAGGCAAGAGGGGTGTTCCGTAAAAAGGGAATTACTCCTGCTGTCGGTGATAATGTTACAATAAGTGTTGTTGATGAAGAAAATAAAAAGGGAAGCTTAGATGAGATAAAGGAGCGTAAAAACTGTTTACTCAGACCCGTTGTTTCAAATGTTGATAATCTTATCATTGTTGCAGCTGCAGCATCCCCTGATTTTGACTTTTTCTTCGTTGACAAAATGTGTGCTTTGAGCGAATACTATGGGATAAGACCGATTATAGTTGTCAATAAAAATGATTTGTGTGACGGCAAGAAATTCGGGGAAATATATGAAAACATAGGTTACAGAGTTTTATATACCAAAAAAGATGATAGTAACTCTTTAGCTGAGCTTCGCAGCATTATGAAAAATGGAATCAATGTGCTTGGCGGATTTTCAGGAGTAGGGAAATCTACGCTCATAAATGGAATTTTTGGCGATAATGCAAGGCTCACAGGCGAAGTATCAAAGATAACAAGGGGTAGGCATACAACAAGACATTCCGAGCTTTTTTTGGTGGACGAAAACACTTATATAGCAGATACCCCAGGCTTTTCATCACTTGAAATTAATTTTAAAATTGAAAATTTATCAACCTGTTTCGTTGAATTTGAAAAATTTTCTTTATGCAAATTCTCTTCATGTAACCACATAAAAGAACGGGGTTGCGGAGTTATAGAGGCTGTGAAAAAAGGTAAAATAGCTAAAAGCAGATATGACAGCTATAAGGCAATTTATGATAAAATAAAAGATATAAAAGAGTGGGAAGTGCAAAAAGTACAAAAAGCACAAAAAGTATAGGAAGTACAGAAAAGAGAGGAAAGAAAAATGATTAAAATTTCACCATCAATCCTTGCTGCTGATTTTTCAAAATTAGCCGAGGAAATACAGAGTATAGATAATGCTGATTTTATACATATTGATATTATGGATGGTCATTTTGTGCCGAATATAAGCTTTGGATATGCATTAGTAAACGATATAAGAAAAACAACAGATATTTTGTTTGATGTTCATCTTATGATTTCACATCCGCTTTCTTACATAGAAAATTTTGCAAAAAGTGGCTCTGATTATATTACAGTTCATGTAGAGTGTGAAGATGATACGAAAGAATGTATTGAGCTTATAAGAAAGTGCAGAAAGAAACCAGGTCTTGCTATAAGCCCTGATACTGATGTTGAAGCTTTAAGACCGTATATTGATGATATCGAAATAATTACTGTTATGTCAGTTTATCCCGGCTTTGGCGGTCAGTCATTTATTGAAAAATCTTATGACAGAATAAAAGCAATAAAAGAAATGATAGGAAATCGTAATATCCTACTGAGTGTTGATGGCGGAGTAGGGGAAAATAATGTCCGCAAATTAGAGGAATGTGGTAACACTATGGTTGTTGCAGGAAGCAGCGTTTTTAAAGTTCAAGACAGAAAACAGATGATTGATAAGTTGAGGGGTTGATTTCATCGAAGATGAAATCGTCGATATGAATTCTGTTGAATTCTCGATATGTCATAAATGACTCGATATGTGCTTCGCACTTGATATGTCGCTAAAGCGACGAGAATTCATATCATATCGAGTTTTGAGTGAAACGAAAAACATATCGATTTTGCGATAGCAAAAATATCGAGCAAACGGAGTTTGCATATCGACAAAAATAATGGCATCTAATTTGTCAATAGTTTTTCGTAAATATTTATTATTTCACATAAAATCATTTCAAAATTTGAAAATATATGGTATAATGATAAACAAGGTAAGACTTCTTAACGGTGATTTTCATCGGCGGTTATGCCACCATTCCTCTATGAAGGAGGTGGTTGCTATGATTAGATACATATTAAAAATTATATTTTTGATTATAGTGTTTTTGATAGCATTTACTATAAAAGTAAAATAACTGCCCCCTTGCTAAAGTTAGGCAGTTATTTTATTAATAACTAAATTTCTTTTGGCATAACCGTTTGAGGTCTTGCCTTTTGTATTAATATTATATATGATTTTTTTTGATTTGTCAATAGGTTTTCGGAAAAAAAGTCCCTTGTCGGTTTGACAAGGGACTTTTTGTTTTTAATTAATCGAATTGTAATTATTGATTATAATGCCTTAGGCTGTGAAGAAGCATCTGAAAGTGCTAAGTTGTAAACTGTTGTAACAGTTCCATCATCTGCTCTGTATGAAGCAGCATTGATAGGATTAACATCAGCTGCGATAGCTTCTCTTGACTGTAATTCAATAATTTCAACTGTTGGTCTTGTATATTTTTTCATTATATTATTCCTCCTTAAAAATCATTGAATTAGTTTACAGGATTAATGGTATAATCTGCATCTTCATTGATGATGCTATTACCAACAAATATCTTACAAGCATAGTCTTCGTTGCTATCAAGAACACTATTTGGATCATAGAGTTTAATTACCCAATATTCACCATTATCAACTGGTAATTTACCAACATATTTGCATCCGCCAAACCAAATACCGTATGATTCAGCTGCAAGAGCTTCTGTAGCTTTAGCAAATACTGTTGCTACATTTCCTTTTTCAAATCCTGTATCAACAACTTCACCATTATCATTTACGAAACCTTCAAATGAATCGTCGAATACTTCCTCTTCTTCGCCAGTGTAGCCGTTAAGAGCAATTTTCACTTCGTTAGTAGTTAAATTAACTGTTGCATTATCAGATCCTGAAAAAGTAGCTTCCAAAATTTTAATAGTAGATTCTTTCTTTGCATCAGTTTTTACCTTAAGAACTGCACCACCAAGCATCATATTATCGATTTTATTCAAGTTTCCTTTTGCTGTTGTGATAGCATATGCAAAACCAACTTTTCCAGCACCATCTTTTTCTTCAAAACCGATAGTAGCATTACCTAAATTTTTGTTAGATTGATATCCAGAATAAGTTGAAATATATTCATCAGATACATATGAAGCAAAACCTATAGCTTCTAATGTAACAGAATCAAGTGTTGGATACTCAGGAGTTCCGATGTAATCAGCATATTCTTCTGCGATCTGGTCAGCCTGTGCTGATGTGCCTAATTCAAAATCATTTGGATCAAAAGCAATTTTAAAACCTACTGTTTTTACACCATTTGATGTATCTAATGTTGCAGCAAGTACAACTTCATCGCCAACCACAGCTGTTTCTGTACTTGTTACAAGTGTCAAACCGCTTGCAGCAAATACATTTATTGTGCACATTGTAAACATAACTACTGTAAGCATAAAAATTGATATTATCTTTTTCATTTTATTTCCTCCATTTAAAACTATTCTTCTGCTGGAAATACAGTTGAAGAATTAACAAACTTAGTCAATACCCAACCAGCATCTGTAGCATTGATTGTTCCATCACCATCAACATCCGCTGAATCATCACCAGCTGGTAATTCAGTAGATGAATTAACGAATTTCGTTAATATCCAACCAGCATCAGTTGCATTTATTGTCCCATCACCATCAACATCACCATATGTGAAATCATCTTCCCCACCTGACTGAATAGGTGTAGCAGTATAAACAGCAACATATTCAGCAGCTTCTGTTACATTAGCTGGAAGTGAAATAACTGCTGTTGGAGCAGATTTAAGTGCCCAACCAGCGAACGCATAAGTATAGTTCTCATCTTCAGCTTTTGATGGATTTGCTGGAGCTACAAGAGGATCACCGCTTACATATTCTGCTTTCTGAAGTTCTGTACCATCTTCATCGTAGAATGTAATGGTAAATGGCAGAGCTATTGTACCGATTTTTGTTTTATCGATAGCATCACCGCCCATATACACTGTTACTATTTCGCCAGCAGCAAGTTCATCCTTGAGGTCAAAATTGATAACTGTTTCGCTATCCTGTGCAAGCTGATTGATATACTGAATTGAACTTGTTTTAATTTCAGTACCTTTAACAGCTACGATTGTTGTCTGTGTGTTTACTTTATCGCTTGTATAAGAAGCGTTGTAACCACTTTCGCCTTTTTCCAAAGTTACAGTTGTTGTTAATTCTGGATTAGGCTTAACTGTGATTTCAGCAAATGAAGTTAATGACATTGTGCCTATAACTGCAATTGCAGAAATCATTGCAATAAGCTTTTTCATAGGTTTTTTCTTCCTTTCTATGCCTCTTTTTTTATTTTTAATTTTTAAATTTTTTCGAGGCGGATTTTATTTAATTTTTTTATACAAAAGCCAAAAGCTTTAATAAACAAAACAGCTATTTTGTTCATTAAAGCAACATTTCCAGAAAAAATCTAAAAATGTTTACTCAACACCGTAAGCAAGGTCTCTCACAAGAGGAGAAACCATAAGTGAAATACGGTTTAAAGTTTCCTTGTCAATTGAATTTTCAATATCCCAAGGGAAATCTTTTGGAGTTACGATGACATATCTTCCGTTCTCAACCCATGTAACATCCTTTGAGAAAGCTTCCGAAATAACACGAAGCGGAACAAAAGTTCTTGATTCAACTATTTCGGCAGGAGCATCAAGCTCATATTCTTTATCATTAAGTGTATATTTTGAATCACCGATAACAACTTTGAAAACTTTGTTGTCAAGAGTGATTGAAACTTCTCTTTTAACATCGTCAAAGCCTACAGTTGCACCTAATTTTTCAGCAATATATCTAAGCGGAACCATAGTACGATTTTCTTTTATGTACGGAACAACCTTTTTATTATCCTTGTCAATCCATTCGAGCAAATCATTGGCAACTGCTGCATAATTTCCTATTTGAATTACAACGGCATTTTTTGCACGATGAGAAACTCTATTGTTAATAACAGGAGCTTCAGCTTCGCTCTCATCTGACTTTTCAACTTCATATTTTGGCAAATCTTCTTCGTTTAAAATGCCGAGATTATAAACTGTTGTTACAGTAACAACACCGTTTTCTTCGGTAACTGAAGTAGCTGCGTTTTCTGTGTTGACAGCATCAGCAAAAGCAACAGAAGAACACATAAGAGCAACACATAATACTAATAATAAAATTTTTTTCATAAGACACAAACAAACAGCAAAAAGCCGTTTCCTTTCAATATATTATTCAAAATTTATATAAAAAGCTAAGTTTATCATTTTACTTGACTTTATTATAGCACAGTGCTACAAAATTGTAAAGAAAATTTAACAAAAAATGTGTCAAAAATACCGCATTCATTTTTGTTAAAACTATACAAACTCATATAAATATATACTAATCTAACCGAATTATCGACACAAATTGCAATTTTTATAAAAATGAATGCTATTTCATATTTAGATAATTATAACATTATAGCATAACTATTATACATTTAATTTATCTTATTGTCAATACTTTTTTCAAATTTTTCAAATTTTTGGTTTTTATTTTTTGTTGCGGGTGGATAATATCCACCCCTACCTTAATTCATTTTTTATGAATTGACAACTCCGTTGTCATGAATTGGATTGCATCCATGAATTATTGCTATCACAACATGATTTGAATTGCCTTTAATGCACGAAGTGCAATTCATGAGCTATAAGCTCAATTCATGAAATTTAGGCTCTATAATAAATGTTGTGGTCAACAATAAAAAGAGCTTTCAAAAAAATTAAAAAAATAATGAAAAAAGAGAGCATTTTTATAAAAAATCTGTTATAATGAATTTGTCCAAACAAAATAACGGAGGTTATAAAAATGC
>JAZRFJ010000019.1:0-24615 GCA_045661305.1 Clostridia bacterium
TAATATTGTTATTAGAAAAATTATCGGATATTATAAAAATTTTCACTTCAGGTTCATTCATAATTGAATAGTAGCAATGAATGTCGGCAGTAGCTTTTCCATCACGGATATACGAGCACAGTCCCCATGAAAAAACGCTGTCAGGTGCCATATTATGCGGAAATGAAGCTGAATACAATATTTTTATATCATTTATATTGATAAGATTTTTTCTTGGGTCATTCTGATTGAATTGTTCAATCAGTGAATTGACGATTTTCATCAGCTTTTCGTATGTATCGTTGTTTTTAAAATTAAAAATTCCTTGGTATATTTCGAACTTATCGGAATAAATTTTTGTGTACACAACTTTTGATTTATCAAATGCAATACGGATTGATTCATTATTGTTATCATTTAGTGTGAATGAAAATGAGTATGAGCCTTCCCAGTTTCCTATGGCGGTATTTTGTTTTTCGCCTGTATGAATAAGATTATTTTTTGAAAAGCTTTCCGATATGATACTGAGGTCTCCAGGAGTAATATACTGCTGTACAGTGCCATAGCTTCTGAAAACATCCTGCCATAATGATATATTTGTATATTCGCTTTTGTCTATGCTTAGATTTTCTGTGATTTCAGTAATAGGAAAAAATTCTGCATCTGCCGATGCAGTTATAAAGAGCAACAGTAGTGATAGGATTAATGTTAAAATCATTGATGTGAATTTCTTTTTCATTTTTTGTTCTCCTTTAATGCGTATGTACGTTTTTTGAAATTATAGCATAAAAAAACAAAAAATGCAATGTTTTCAATAAAAAACAATGTTACATTTATATTAAGTTAAATTTAAACAAAATAAAAAACTTCAAAAATTATATTGATTTTTACATTAATTTATGATACAATATAAAATGGATTTATGTTTGGAAAGGGGATAAATTGAAAATGGGTTACACATTAGCACAAAAAATCTTAAAATCACATCTTGTATCAGGAGAATTTAAAAAAGGAAATTCTATCGCAATAAAAATAGACCAAACACTCACTCAGGACGCAACAGGCACTATGGCTTATTTAGAGTTTGAGGCTATGGGCGTTAAAAGAGTTAAAACAGAGAAATCTGTTGCATACATAGACCATAACACACTTCAGTCAGGCTTTGAAAATGCAGATGACCACCGTTTTATCGGAAGTATATGCAAAAAGCACGGAATTTATTTTTCTCGTCCGGGCAACGGTATATGCCATCAGGTACATCTGGAAAGATTTGGTATTCCGGGAAAAACTCTTATCGGCTCTGACTCTCATACACCAACAGGCGGCGGTATCGGTATGATTGCTATCGGTGCAGGCGGAATGGATGTTGCTGTTGCTATGGGCGGTGGTGCTTATCACATTGTTTGTCCTGAAATCGTTAAAGTAGAGCTTACAGGGAAATTAAGTCCCTGGGTAAGTGCGAAAGATGTTATTTTAGAGGTTTTGAGAATACTTTCCGTTAAGGGCGGAGTAGGAAAAATAATTGAATACTGCGGTGAGGGTGTAAAAACACTTTCAGTTCCTGAAAGAGCAACCATAACAAACATGGGTGCAGAGCTTGGTGCAACAACATCAATTTTCCCGTCTGACGAAATTACAAGACAATTTTTGAAAGCACAGAAAAGAGAAGAGGATTATACACCTCTTTGTGCTGATGAAGATGCAGAGTATGATAAAGTAGTAAAAATAAATTTATCCGAATTAAAACCGCTTGCGGCTTGTCCTCATTCACCTGACAATGTAAAGAGCGTTGAAGAAATCGGAAATATGAAGATTGACCAGGTTTGTATCGGTTCATGTACAAATTCATCACTTCTTGATATGATGAAGGTTGCACATATTTTAAAAGGTAAAACAGTACACCCTGATGTTTCGCTCTCTATTGCTCCTGGCTCAAAGCAGGTACTTAATATGCTTGCCGAAAATGGTGCGTTGGGGGTTCTTATAGATGCAGGTGCAAGAATTTTGGAAAGTGCGTGCGGTCCTTGTATCGGTATGGGACAGTCACCTAATTCAAAAGGAATTTCACTTAGAACATTTAATCGTAACTTCGAGGGAAGAAGTGGAACAAAAGACGGTCAGGTTTATCTTGTTTCACCTGAGATGGCGGCAATTTCTGCCATTAACGGTTATTTAACTGACCCAAGAGAAATTGGAGATATGCCTGAATTTAAGCTTCCTGAAGTGTTTACAATCAATGATAATATGATAGTTGCACCGATTGAAGAAGAAAAAATGGATACAGTTGAGATACTCCGCGGTCCGAACATTAAACCTTTCCCAACTTCAGAGCCTATGGAAGATACAATTGAGGCTGGCGTAAGCTTAAAGGTTGGTGACAATATCACAACAGACCATATTATGCCTGCCGGTGCAAAAATTCTTCCGCTAAGGTCCAATATTCCTGCAATATCAAAATTCTGTTTTGCAGTATGTGATGAAGCTTTCCATGACAGAGCGTTAGAGATGAAAAAGTCAATTATAATAGGCGGAGCAAACTACGGACAAGGCTCATCAAGAGAGCATGCGGCGTTAGCACCTCTTTATCTTGGAGTAAAGGCAGTTATTGTTAAATCGTTTGCAAGAATACATAAAGCAAATTTAATTAATGCAGGTATCATTCCGCTTACATTTAAAAATGAAGCTGACTATGATAAAATTTCACTTAAAGACGAGCTTTTAATAGAAAACATTAAAGAGCTTATAAAAAATGACGGTGAAATTATACTTACAAATAAAACAACAGGTGAAAAAATAGAGCTTGTTGCAGAGCTTTCAGAAAGAGACCGTGAAATGCTTATTGACGGCGGACTTCTCAATTTCACAAAAAACAGAGCTTAAATCTTTTTAAGAAAGGAAATAAAAAAATGAGTAAAATTGAAATATCAAAGGAAAAGTTTCAGAAAATTTTGGAAAAACAGCTTGCAAGAGTTGAAAAAATAAATAATGCAGGCGATTTTAAGGATTTTTCAAAGCTTGATAAAATTATAATAGGTGTTTGCGGCGGTGACGGTATAGGTCCGTTTATCACAGCTGAGGGACAGAGAGTTTTGGAATACCTTTTAGCTGATGAAGTTAAAAAGGGAAAAGTTGAATTCAGAGTTATTGACGGTCTTACAATTGAAAGAAGAGCTGAGCTTAACTGTGCAATTCCTGAAGATACATTGGAAGAAATTAAAAAATGTGATGTTATATTAAAAGGCCCTACAACTACCCCAAGAAAAGGTGACCCGTGGCCGAATGTTGAAAGTGCAAATGTTGCAATGAGAAAAGAGCTTGACCTTTTTGCAAATGTAAGACCTGTTAAAGTGCCTGAACAGGGTATTGACTGGACTTTCTTCAGAGAAAATACAGAGGGCTCATATGCAGTAGGCTCAGACGGTATTGAGGTTGATGATGATTTGGCAATAGATTTTTGTGTTACAACAACAGAGGGCACAAGAAGAATTGCAAAAGCTGCTTTTGACTATGCAAAGGCTAACGGAAAAACAAGAGTTTCAATCGTTACAAAAGCTAATGTTATAAAAACAACAGACGGAAAATTCTTGAGAATCTGTAATGAAGTTGCTAAAGATTATCCGGGTATCGAGGTTGATGACTGGTATATTGATATTATGACAGCTAAGCTTGTTGACGAAAAAAGAAGAAAAGATTTCCAGGTTATGATTTTACCAAACCTTTATGGTGATATTATAACAGACGAAGCGGCTGAATTTCAGGGCGGTGTAGGTACTGCAGGCTCATCAAATTTAGGAAAGCAGTATGCTATGTTTGAAGCTATTCACGGCTCTGCACCTCGTATGGTTAAAGAGGGAAGAGCTAAGTATGCAGACCCATGTTCTGTACTTCGTGCGTGTGTAATGCTTCTTTCACATATTGGATATACAGCGGAGGCTTCAAAACTTGAAAAAGCACTTGATAAGTGTATGTATGAAGAAAAGAAAGTTGTTATCACAGGGAGAAGTGATGGAGCAACAAGTAAGGAATTTTCTGATTACCTTATGGAAACAATAGAAAATATGTAATATAAAGTGCGTTTTACGGTTATTTTCATTCATAAATCCGTAAAACGCATCTTGTGTATATTAATGACAAGGAGAATTAGAGAGAATGTCAGAGAAAAAAAGAGTATCAGATGCTGTTATAAAAAGATTGCCTCGTTATTACAGACATCTTTCTGAGCTTATTGATTCAAATATTGAAAGAATTTCTTCAAATGAGCTTGCTAACCGTATGCGTATAACAGCCTCTCAGGTAAGACAGGACCTCAATAACTTCGGTGGATTCGGGCAGCAGGGTTACGGATATAATGTAAGTCTTTTAAGAGATGAAATAGGAACTATTTTAGGTCTTGGCAATGAACAAAAGTGTGTTCTTATCGGTGGCGGTAACTTAGGGCATGCTATTGCTAATTACGGCAATTTTGCAAAAAGGGGTTTTAGAATAAAAGCAATATTTGATATAAACCCCAAAATAATAGGAACAAAAATAAATGATATAAAGGTTTATGATATTAAAGAGCTTGTTTCCTTTATAAAGAAAAACAAAATAAATATTGCTATTTTCGCGCTTCCTGCGGTTGCTGTGAAAGAGCTTGTTGATAGTGTTATAAATGCAGGTGTTGAGGGAATATGGAATTTTTCTCACCTTGATATTGAAGTTCCAAAAAATGTTGCCCTTGTAAATGTTCATTTGTCTGACAGTCTTATGACGCTTGCATATAAAATAAATGAGAAAAGAAAAATAAAAGAAAAGGCAGTAGACAAAACTAAGAGAAGCAAGAATAAAGAAATGGAAAAATAAAATTTATTTTAAAAAAACTATTGACAAATATCATTTTTTATGCTACAATAATCTCCGTTGCTGATGAAAGCAAAAAACAAAAAAATTAAAAAAATTTTTAAAAAACTATTGACAAGCATAATATTTTGTGATATAATAGTTTGCGTTGCTGAAAGAAGCAAAAAATTAAATATCTGTGAAAAAGCAGTGTGCTGGTGTAGCTCAATTGGTAGAGCAGCTGATTTGTAATCAGCAGGTCGCGGGTTCGAGTCCCATCACCAGCTCCATCTTTTTTGGGGAGGTTCCCGAGTGGCCAAAGGGGGCAGACTGTAAATCTGTTGCGCTTCGCTTCGATGGTTCGAATCCGTCTCTCCCCACCAGAAAAGCACTTCTTAGGAAGTGCTTTTTTTAATAACACATACATTTATATTATACTAAATTGCTATAAAAAAGGAGTAGTTATTGAATGAAAATTTTTGATGGTATTCTCGTTTGTACAGACCTTGACGGAACTTTATTCAAAAATGATAAGAGTGTATCACAAGAAAATTTAAAAGCAATAGATTATTTTAAAAAAAGAGGAGGAATATTCACTTTTGTTACTGGAAGAATGCCGTATTATGTTGGTGATGTTTTAGATAAAGTAAAACCAAATGCGCCTATTGGATGCGTTAATGGCGGCGGTTTGTATGATTGTATTAACCAAAAATATTTGTGGAAAAGTGTTATGCCCACTGAAATTAATGAATTGATAAAATGCGTAGATGATAATTTTGAAAATATCGGGATACAGGTATCTACTTTTGAAAAAACATATTTTTGTAAAGAAAATTCATCAACAAAGTATTTTAGGAAGATTACCAATGTGGAAAATCTGGTTTGCCATTATACACAAATAAAAGAGCCGATAGCAAAGATAATATTTTCAAGTGATATTGAGGCAGAAATTCTTAATGTCAAAGATTTTCTTGACAAACATCCAATGTCAGAAAAATTTGATTTTATCCGTTCCGCACGCTCGTTGTGTGAGGTTTTACCTAAAGGAATAAATAAGGGCACATCGATAGAAAAGCTTTGCGAGTATACGAATATTGATATTAATAAAACAATAGCAATTGGTGATTATAACAATGATATACCGATGTTTAAGGCAGCAAAAATAGGCATTGCAGTTTCAAATGCTTGTGATGACGCATTAAAAGCTGCCGATTATATAACTGTAAGTAATGAACAAAACGCAATAGCACAGGTGATTTCTGATTTGGAAAAAGGAAAGTATATATAATTAGTAAAAATAAAAAAATATGATAAAAGAGGTAGAAAAAATGATGAATGAACAGGTTCTTGCAACAGTGCAGGGAAGCCCGATTACAAAAGGTGAAGTAGATGAAATGGTAAATGCACTTACCCGCCAGAGAGGACAGAATTTTGATACTCCTCAGGGGCGTGAAATGGTGTTAAATCAGCTTATCAATAAAAAATTACTTCTTCTTGATGCTGCAAAAAACTTATATGAGCATAATGCAGAATTTAAAGCAGAATTGAAAAGAGTAAAAGATGATATGCTTGCAAATTATGCAGTAGAAAAAGCTTTGGAAAAAGTAACTGTATCTGATGAAGATGTTAAAAAATTCTTTGAAGAAAACAAGGATACCTTTGTTGAGGGAGAAAAGGTAAACGCAAGTCACATTCTTGTAGATAGCGAAGAAAAGGCAAATGAAATTTTAGAAAAAATAAATAAAGGTGAAATTTCTTTTGAAGATGCTGCTTTGAAAAACAGCTCTTGTCCATCATCACAGAATGGCGGAAATTTAGGAGAGTTTACAAGAGGTCAGATGGTTGCGGAATTTGATGAAGCTTGCTTTACAATGGGAAAAGGAGAGATAAGAGGTCCTATAAAGACACAGTTTGGTTACCACATTATTTTATTAAACGATAAAATCACATCAAAACCTATGGAATTTGATGCTGTAAAAACTGAAATAAAACAAAGACTTTTATCTGAAAAACAGCATCAGGCTTATGAAAGCAAAATAAATCAGCTTAAAATATTATATCAGGTTTCAAGATAATTAAGGGACTTTGATAAAATGCACAGAACGCATAAAACTTCTTAAAATATAGGAAACCATTTTACTAACTTATGAGTAATGAGAAAAAACTACCAAAAAATGTACGTCCCTAAGTGGTAGCGTCACCAATTTATACTTGACAAAATTCAACAATTGTGGTAGAGTATTATTTAGCAGAGAGGGAGAAGCTGAACGCTCTATCTCATAAGCGTGTTTAGGTGGTTGCCTTCCACTACCGATAAGGTGGAAAGGAAGGTGAAATTACTTACCTTGTCGGAATTTGAAGACAAGGGGGTAGATTTTATAGATTCTTTAATTTTTGCGGTAATCTTAATGATTACATATGCAATTATTGTTGAAATAAAGAAATAAACCACCTATGGCAGTAGGTGGTTTACATTTTTTGATATGTAATTAACCGAAGGCAATCGCTTAAACAACTTCCTTCTCTGCTATTATTATAGCATAGTCGGATAATGGTTGTCAATAGTTTTTTTAAAATTTAATGATTTTTAGTATGGGATTATAATTTTAAAGTATTCTATACAATTTTTTGTAAAATATATCGATGTTTTAGGAATATTATGCTATAATAAGTTTGATAACCAAACGCATATAACTATTTTTAAATATAGGGAAAAACCTTTGTAAAAGGTGTTTTATATTTCTTTTTTTACTCTGTAACATAGACTACAAGAATAGTTTTAAGGAGGATAAAGTAAGTTATGAAAAAAAATATTTCAGCAATACTTGCAGTAATTATATTGATAGCTTGTATTACATGCTTAACTTCCTGTAAGGTAAAAGATGGTTCGCTTGATGATGTTAGTGCTGTTCTAATGAGTGACTCTGAACTAAACAAAATTTTCTCTTCTGTTACTGTTGACATTTCTAATGGTAAAGCCTTTTTTGCTAATATTGATTTTAAGGATATTACATCCGAAACGCTTTATGAGACTTCGACAGAAGATAGTTGTGATTTAGCCGAATTAGTCCACGATAAGATGAAAGCCGCTATTTTAGATGCAGGTTATACAAAAATCTCAAGGATTAGTGCAATAATGTATTCTTCGGATTGGAAAAATGACGATAATCATTATACTTTGAGCTTTGGTGTAGGTGTGAAAAATAAGACCTATGTAGATTTAGCGGCAGATGTTCATAACCCTATTTGGAGTGAAGAAGTATTATGGGGCGGCTATGATGAAGTAGAATAATACTACATAAAAAGCGTGGTACTGTTGCTTAATAGGGACGAACCCCTTAGGGACGTACACGGAATGGTACTATTTTAAAATAAGTTGAGAAAAAGCACTAAAAAATGTGCGTCCCCTACAAAGAACATTGAAACTATTGTTCGTTCCTTTAAAACAATGGTCACAAAGGAAACAGGTTATTCTATATGGCAGCGTCCATATCACGACCATATAATTTGCGGAGAAAAGAATTATCGAAAAATATGGGAATATATAGATACAAATGTAATCAAATGGGAAAAGGATTGCTTTTATAATGGTAAAAGGGAACAGTGAAAATTACTGCTCCCTTTACTGTCCTTAACACTAAACCTCATATTTCATAGATTTTTTTGTATTTTAATTATTGTTTTTTTAAATAATTCTCTTCAATAATCATATCTTTTATTTTCAAAAGTCTTGTTATTGTGCTTCGTTCGTTTTCTTCTAAATGGAGCTTAATATAGCGTATTGTTGCTTTATAAGAGGGGATAAGAACATACTCAAGAGCGTTTACTCTTCTTCTTGTTTTTTCAATTTCATTTGCCATAAGAATACACGATTTTTCAATTTCTGCCATTTTTATTAAGTCAGGAATTATTTTTTTAAATTCTCTTTGTGCGTTATCAAGCTCCCACGCTGTAAAATAAAAGCCGTAGGGAAGTGAAGCGTCACTTTCAAAAAAAGAACTATCAATTTTATATAATGGCAGTCTTACTCCCATAATATTTTTTTCGGTTACTTCAATTTCAATACTTTTCTTATTAGTCATAAGTGCAGATGAAATAGCACCCTCTTGCATTGAGCTTTGTGCTTCTAAAAAGTAGCTTTGTGATAAAATAAGGCTTTCTTCAACCCTTTTTCTAATTGAAAGTGCCTCTTCTTTTAAATCCAAAAACTGTCTCATAAGACCGTCGTGCTTATCTTTTAGCAGTTTATGACCTTTTTGTGCGGTGAAAAGCTTTTTTTTAAGCTTTGAAAGCTCCATTCTTGTTGGATTAACTGTTTTTTGGGGCATATGAATTCTCCTTAAATATTATAAATAATGAGAATTGAAATAAGAAGTGCTAAAATTGCATAGGTTTCTACCATAGCAGACATAATTATCGCTTTTCCGCTTTGTTCAGGCTTTTTTGCAACAATCCCGACACCGCTTGCGGCAGCTCTTCCCTGAGATATTCCTGAAAAAAGTCCGCCGAATGCGATTGGCATACATGCACCAAAATACATAAGCCCTTGTGATAATGTAATTTCATTTACATTACCGCCTAAAATTCCGACCTTACTTAGTAAAAGTACAGCTACCAAAAGACCGTATAACCCTTGAGTTCCCGGAAGAAGCTGTAAAATAAGCACTTTGCTGAATTTAGAGGGGTCGTTGCTTACAACGCCTGCTGCAGCCTCACCAACAAGTCCAACTCCTTTTGCACTTCCTATTCCTGCAAAAAGTGCTGCTGCTGACGCACCTAAAATAACTAATGCCAAACCAAAGTTATTCATAAATGTTCTCCTTTTCAAATGTGTAATATTTTGTATTTGCCCTAAGTGGCATAAATGCTTTTCCGCCGCCCTCGTAGAACTTTGAAAAAAGCTCAACAAATTGCAGTCTGTCTGCATGTACATATGCACCAAGAAGATTTATTCCAAGATTTAATATATGACCCACTAAACCAACGAAAATGAGCATAATAGTTTTTACTGTGATATTATCAGGCATTGTAGCAATAAGATTTATAACACTTGCGATACTTCCTGTTGCAAGACCTAATGCGAGCAGTCTTGAATATGACAAGATGTCGCTTAGATAACCTGTTGCAACATTATAAAGTCCATAAATACCACCAAAAAATCTTGCAAAAATATTTCTGTTACCCCTTTTTGAAGTTAATACAATGCTTACAGCTCCTATTATAAGCAGATACAATCCGACAGTTTTTAAAAATTCAGGTACTTGTGTTAATATCCCCGCACCAAGAGGAGCAGCACCGAGGACTGTTATAAAAACAGGTATAACATCACAGTATGCGTCTGTTTTTCTTCCTTTGTCATAAAGAATTTTAAATCTTACATAAAGCCCTAAAAACAGATGCAAAATTCCAAGTCCGAATGAGAAAAGAAGAAGTGTGATTGGTTTGTCAAGAGGTTCAAACCAAAGGGCAGTTGTAGGAATTTCTTTATTAAAAAATTCTTTTGCAATAACCTGAGGTAAATCTCCAAACCAGCTTCCGAAAAGTATCCCCCAGAATATTGTGGAAATACCGCTGTACATAAAAAGATAAAAGCTTCTTCTTAAATTTCCCTCTACATTGGTGTTTTTTAAAATAAGTGCCATTGCAAGAGTTATTATAGTACCATATCCTGCATCGGATAACATCATTCCGAAAAAAAGATAGTAGAAGAATGACATAATACTGCTTGGGTCTACATCATTTTTGTTTGGAAGTGCATACATCTCAGTTATTCCCTCCAAAGGGGTGGAGAATTTTGAGTTATATAAAAGGACAGGCGGATTGTCGTCTTCGTTAAGGTCGTATATATTTATTACACACGGATATTTTTCCGTAAATTCTCTTACAAGACCATTAGTATAAATTGTTGGGATGTAACCTTTTATAACAACAACATTTTTTGTCATTGCAAGCTTTTTAACTTCAAGATATTTATCTTGTTTTAATGTGTAATAATCAATTAAAAACTCAATATCCGGATATATATTACCAAGTGCTTTTAATTTGTTCTTTTCCCTTTTTATAATTTCATCACAGGCTTCTATTTCTTTTTTTAGTTTTTTAATTTCATCATTTGCAGTCATTGATGACGAATATGAAAAAATATCAAAGCCGTATTTTTTTAAAAGCTCAAATACAATATCTTTCTGCTCTTTATGAAAATAAACGGTTTTATACATTTTAGCTTCAATATTGGTTTTTAAAGCTTCAAAATGAATAAGCAGTTTATTTTCCGTAGCTGTTTGAATAAGCTCTTTATATTTTCCATTTTCATTTGGGAATGTTCCAAAAATTACAGATACAAATTCAGTTTCTTTTGTATTTAGTGGTATCGGTGAACTTTCCCAGGGAGTAAGAATATCAATATCAGAATAAAGGAGGGAAATCTTTTTTTCGAGTTCCTTTATTTTTCTCTCACTTTTTGTTATTTCATTTATATTTTTAAGAGTTTTTTTGATATCTTCTTTTTTTGAATTAAATTCTCTCGAATTAAGCTTTGTTCTTCCCTTTAAAAAGCCTATAACAGAATTCTGTTTTTCTATATATTTTTCGAGAATTTCGGCAGCTTTTTTGGCACTTTTTATATAGCTTTCATATTTTTTTGCACTTCCTGAACCATCAATTTTTGTAAGAAGCTCATCCTCGATATTTGTTATCTCCAAAACTCCGCGTCTTTGAAGTCTGTTTAAAAGCTCACTACTGTCTTTTAAGAGAGCTGTTATCTCTATTTTTTTAAATTCCCGCTTTGCCATTTTTCTTCACTTCCCTCAAAAAACACCGTCAAACAAAATATTTTTTATCATTTCCTTTATGTCCTTTTCTTTTTTCATAAGCCTGTCATATTCTTCTTTTTTTAAAAGTTCAGCTCTTTTAATTGCTGTGTTTTTCATTTTTGCAGCTGTATTTTTAGCTGTATTTATGTTTTTTAATGCTTCATTTTTTGCATTTGAAATTATTTCTTCTCTTTTTGTTTTAGCATCCGCTTTACTTTTTTTAATTAGTGCTTCAGCATCTTTTTCAACTGTTTTTATTCTCTCTTGTGCTTCTTTTTCCTTATCCAGAATTATTTTTAATGTGTGAGATGCCATTTTTTTATCACCTAATAATATTTTTCTATTATTTCATCATCTATTCTTTTAAGCTCGCTTTTTGGAAAAATTCTTAAAAGCTTCCAACCAATATCAAGAGTTTCCTCGATGCTTCTATTAGCGTTGTAGCCTTGAGAAATACATTCTTTTTCAAATCTGTCTGCAAATTCAGCATAAAGTTTGTCAGTCTCGGAAATTGCCTCTTCTCCGAGTATTACAGTAAGCTCTTTTGCTTCTTTGCCCCTTGCATACGATAAGAAAAGCTGATTCATTGTACCTGCATGGTCTTCTCTTGTTTTCTTATCCCCAATTCCCTTATCCTTAAGTCTTGAAAGAGAAGGGAGAACATCGACGGGCGGTATTACACCTTTTTGATAAAGCTCTCTTGAAAGTATAATCTGCCCTTCCGTTATATATCCTGTTAAATCAGGAATAGGATGGGTTTTGTCATCTTCAGGCATTGTTAAAATCGGAATCATCGTAATACTGCCTTTTTTTCCTTGTTGTATTCCTGCTCTTTCGTAAATAGATGCGAGGTCTGTATACATATAACCCGGATATCCGCGTCGACCGGGGACTTCCTTTCGTGCTGCAGAAACCTCTCTTAGGGCATCTGCATAATTTGTTATATCTGTAAGAATAACAAGAACATGCATATCCTCCTCGTAGGCAAGATATTCTGCTGCTGTAAGTGCCATTTTTGGAGTTGCTATTCTTTCAATAGCAGGGTCATTTGCAAGATTTATAAAAAGAACAGTTCTGTCTATTGCTCCTGTTTCTTTAAAGGAGTTAATAAAATAATCAGCTTCCTCAAAGGTTATGCCCATTGCAGCAAACACAACTGCAAATTTCGAGTTTTCTTTTGAGTCACCGCGTACCTTTGCCTGCCTTGCAATTTGTGCCGCAAGCTTTGAGTGAGGGAGTCCGCTTGCAGAAAAAACAGGAAGCTTTTGTCCTCTCACCAAGGTATTAAGTCCGTCTATTGATGAAACACCTGTCTGTATAAATTCGTTTGGGTAAACTCTTGCAGCGGGATTCATTGGATTTCCGTTTACATTAAGCCGCATTTTCGGGAGTATGGGCGGTTTATTATCAATAGGATTTCCAAGTCCGTCAAACACTCTCCCTAAAATTTCAGGAGAAACACCAAGTTCCATTTGTCTTCCTAAAAAACGCACCTTGCTGTTTGAAAGGTTAATTCCGTAAGACGGTTCAAAAAGCTGTACAAGTGCATCAGATTTATTTATTTCAAGAACACGGCACCGTCTTTTTTCTCCATTTGCAAGCTCAATTTCTCCAAGCTCGTTATAAGCTACATCGCTAACGCTTTTTACAAGCATAAGAGGTCCTGCAACTTCTTCTATTGTTTTGTACTGCTTTGCCATTTTTTCACCCTTTCTTAGCGTGACAGTAGTTATCCAAACCCCGCCTGAAAGGGTGTTATTCTGGCATTTTTTAACTTGTCGTTTTCGTAGGGCGACAGCCCAACTTCAAACTCCGTGTCAAAAACTGCTCAAAATTCCATCCCTTTCAGGTTCACAGAATTTTTTGCAAACTATTTTTATGTCAATACAAGGAAAAAACGCAATCAATACTGTCGTATTGGTAAGGCTTTTGACGCAGTAGTGGCAAAAAAGAGGAAGCAAAAAACGAGGTTCGGGTATCTACTGTTACGCTAGTTCATTTAAGATTTTTTTGTATTCACTGTCAATATTTTCTTCTATAGTATATTTAAAACGACCGATTTTTTCTCTTATAGGCAACTTTATAATTTCTTCAACAGAAATATTATTAGAAATAGATTTTTTGCCGTATTCATAAAAAGCAATAATAAGCTTCATCATATAAAGCTGTTTTTTAGGTGTGGTATAGGTATCTGTTTTATGAAATGCAAGCTGATGAAGAAAATCTTCTCTTATTGAGCGTGCTGTTTCCATTTTTAGTTTATCCGATGAAGAAAGTGCATCAAAGCCGATAAGCTTTACAATTTCTTCAAGCTCGCTTTCTTCTTGTAAGAGTTTTAC
Organism: Clostridia bacterium; assembly: GCA_045661305.1. Taxonomy (GTDB): domain Bacteria; phylum Bacillota; class Clostridia; order UMGS1840; family UMGS1840; genus UMGS1840. The sequence goes on from JAZRFJ010000019.1 coordinate 13,949, forward strand.
AAATTCACTTCTTAACTTCATCCATTCTTCCGAAACATTTTCTTCATACCATGAAGATAGTGTTTCAGTATAAAGAGAATAGCTTGTCAGCCAGTTGACAGCAGGGAAGTGCCTTCTGTATGCAAGATTTGAATCAAGTCCCCAGAATACCTTTACAATTCTTAGTGTAGCCTGGGAAACAGGCTCAGAAATATCTCCGCCGGGAGGACTTACAGCACCCACGATAGTAAGAGCACCCTCGCGTGAATTTTTTCCCATAGTAATAACTCTGCCTGCTCTTTCATAAAACTGTGCAAGTCTGCTTCCCAAATATGCAGGATATCCTTCTTCACCAGGCATTTCTTCAAGTCTTGCAGACATTTCTCTTAGTGCCTCTGCCCATCTTGATGTCGAATCAGCAAAAAGTGCAACGCTGTAACCCATATCCCTGAAATATTCCGCTATTGTTATTCCTGTATAAATTGATGCTTCTCTTGCGGCAACGGGCATATCCGAGGTGTTTGCTATGAGTACTGTACGCTCCATAAGAGAATGACCTGTGTGAGGGTCTACAAGCTTGGGAAATTCGTTTAAAACATCGGTCATTTCGTTTCCTCTTTCGCCACAGCCTATATAAACAACAATATCTGCTTCGGAAAATTTTGCAAGCTGATGCTGTGTTACTGTTTTTCCGCTTCCAAAAGGTCCCGGTATTGCTGCGATACCGCCTTTTGCAATAGGGAATAAGCAATCAATAACTCGCTGACCTGTTATAAGAGGCTTATCGGGAGAAAGCTTTTTTAAATATGGTCTTTGTTTTCTTACAGGCCATTTTTGCATAAGAGTTATTTCTTTATCACCGTTTTTTGTTGATATAACAGCGACGGTATCAGTTATTTTAAAGCTTCCGCTTTTTATTTCCTTTATTTTTCCGATTATACCATAGGGAACCATAATTTTATGCTTAACAATAGGAGTTTCCTCTACATATCCGATTATATCTCCGTTTTCTACTTCGTCATTTTCTTTTAGTTCGGGGATAAATTCCCACTTTTTCTCTCTGTCAAGAGAATGAACCGCAACACCTCTTAAAAGATTGTTTCCGCATACATTCATAATTGAATTAAGAGGACGCTGTATTCCGTCAAAAATACTTCCTATAAGTCCCGGACCAAGCTCTGCACATAGGGGCATATTGGTTGTTATAACAGGCTCACCCGGTTTTAAGCCTGAGGTTTCCTCGTAGACCTGAATACTTGCCTTATCACCGTGCATCTCTATAATTTCACCTGTTAAATTAAGAGTGCTTACTTTACAGACATCAAACATATCTGCGTCCTTCATATTTTCGGCAATTACAAGAGGTCCGCTTATTTTCTCTATTATTCCTTCTTTTTTAATTTGTGCAATGTTCATTTTATGCCTCCCATAGCTTTTTTTACCGCTAAATCAAGACTTTGTTTACCTATATCGTTGTTTCCATCAATTCCTGGGATAAGTGTAAGATAAGATGAATATTTTTGAATTTCATTCCCCGATATTAAAAAAAGCTTTTCTGTTATATAAATAATCCCAAAATTATTACTTTGCGTTATTTCTTCTAAAATTTTAAGTGTAGCTTCTTTATCTTCAGAGATAAATGTTAAAAAGCCTGATAAAGAAAATAACATGATACTTTTTTTATCTCCGATAACTGCAATTTTATACATACAATTTCCGTAACCTTTCTTTTATGAACGAAGAGTCTTTATTTACTTTTTTAAAATTTAAAATAGCAGAAATGTTTTTTGCTGTCATTTCGTTATAGATAAAATATCTTATAACAGGCTCAATTCCAAAAGGAACTATTTTTGTATCTTCAAAAAGTGAAAATATATATTCATCAATGAACTTATCTGATAGTTTTTTTTCTTTTAGAAATTCATCTGCAAAAAAACTGTAATCGGTTTTTCTTATATATTCAATAGTTTCTTCTAACCCCAGAAGAGAGCATTTTTTCAGATTTTCTATATCAATTTTATGACTTTCGGAAAAAGCGTAATCAAAATTGATTTTATTTTTTTCATCATCTGTCATTGTTGCTATTCTTAGTGCTGTTTTTAAGCTCATTACATTAGAAATTTCATCACAAAAAAAATTTGGAAAAGAGTTTTTGGTTTTTCTGCTAAAGTCTTTCATTGTTTTTATTGTATGAAAATCAACAAACATTTCAAAAAGCATGGGATTTAATGTTTGTGAAAAAAGCTCATAGCCCTTTAATGCTATGTCACTTATCCAGGAGGGAAGAAGAAAAAAATCTCTTTCCGATATTGCTTTTAGCAGAAAATCTTCTTCTATTAATGCAGGGGAGGTGAATATAAATTCATCTGTCTTTTTAAAAAATGTAGCTTTTATTATACCTTTTAAATTCTGAAAATCGTTTTTTACAATAAGAAAATCAAGCTCATCCTTGTAGGGAATAATGTTTTTTATAAAAAACCATGCTTTTTCTATATTCTCAAAAGGTTTTTCTGTAAAATAGCCCTTTTCTCTAATCAAATCACATACGGATTTAAAGCTTGGGTTATCACTTAGTTCTGTAAAAAACTCGTTTTTTAACAGGTTATTTTCTTTTTCTTTAATCAAAGAAACGCAATATGCATAAGCAGTATCTTTCATATTTCTTTCCTTTTTCTTTTTAAGAAATTATTTTTTGTAAAGAATCATATATAAGCATCTTTTTATCGCTTATTAGCTCTTCAAATGTAAGGTTTTCTTCAATTCTGTCATATTTTATTATAAAACCCCCTTCAAAATCATAATCATCTTTTGAAAGACAAATAGATGCCTTCTCTTTTTTTAATTCTTTATTTATGGTTCTTAAAAAATCAGAGGGAAGATTATCTAAGTCCCGTTTACATAGAACAAGTTCACCGTCTTCTTCTTTATGTGCATATTTTAAAATGTTTGTCTTTAATATATCGAAATATTGTTTTGAGTTTATTATTTCAAAAACACTTTCTTTTATTTTATTTTCAATAAATAAATTTTTTTCTTTTAAGATTTCATCTTGAAGATACTTTTCACAGCTTGATTTTTCATTTTGTTCAATTAATTTAGATTTTTCTTCGGAAGTTATAAGTATATTCTTCGCTTCTTTTATCGCTTCATTTTCACTTTCTTCTAAAATCTGATTAGCTTTTTCGATGCTTTTATCAAAAATACCTTTTGTAACTAATCTGTTATCATCTTCAATTTTTTTTAAAATCATTTCAAGTCCGTTCATATTTTAAATTCAACTCGCTTTTTTCTTTTCTTGTATAATGTAATTTTTTGCGTATATCGGAATTAATATACTTGTTTTTTAAAAAGAATAAAAAAACAGGTATGATAAAGTAAATTATCATACCCATTTGTTTTTTTAAAAAATCTGTTACTCTGTTTCTTCAATGTACTTTTCAGCAAAATGTGCTGAAACAGCACCGTCTGAAACAGCGGTTACTATTTGCCTTAACTCTTTTTTTCTTACATCGCCAACAGCAAAAACTCCGTCTATATTTGTCTTTGTTGTTTCATCTGAAAGTATATAACCGTCCTCGTCAATATCTAAAATATCTTTAAAAAGCTTTGTTTCGGGAGTTCTTCCGATGCTTACAAACACTCCGTCGCAACTAAGCTTTGAAATGCTCTGGTCTTTTGTATTTTCAAGCATTAACCCGGATATTCTTTCTTCACCGATAAAATCTGTAATTTTTGTGTTCCATAAAATTTCTATATTATCGCGTTTGAAAATTTTTTCATTATAAATTTTTGATGCACGGAGTTTATCCCGTCTGTGGACTATATAAACCTTACTGCAAATATTTGACAGATAAAGTGCGTCGGAAACTGCTGAATTTCCGCCTCCTGCAACAACTACTGTTTTGCCCCTGAAAAACATTCCGTCACAGTGGGCACAGTAGCTTACGCCTTTTCCGATAAAGCTTTCTTCGTTTTTTAAGCCCAGCTTTCTTGCTTCGGCACCTGTTGAAATTATAACGGTTTTTGCAAAAAGCTCTTCATTTTTAACAGTTACCTTTTTTAATTTTTCTGAAAAATCAACTGATTTTACTTCTGTGTTTATGATTTTGGCACCGAATTTCACAGCACTGTTTTTCATATTGTTTCCGAGTGTAAAACCGTCTATATTCTCATAACCGGGATAATTTTCAATTTCGGGAGTAAGAGTTATCTGACCGCCCGCAATAGCTTTTTCAATAATAAGAGTTTTAAGTCCTGCTCTTTGTGCATAAATTGATGCAGTAAGCCCGCCAGGTCCTCCACCTATTATTATAATATCATAATTTTTTTGTTCCATAAATTCACCTTTTAAATTATTATTTATATAAGGTCTACTCTGTTTTTATTTTTGCCATTTAAAAATGAAATTATGTTTTCATAAACTGTATCAACGCATCTTTTTCTTGATTCATAAGCACCCCATGCCATATGAGGTGTTAAGCATACATTGTCAAGATGTGCGATTTTTGACAAGGGACTGTCAAGCGGAAGCGGTTCAGTTTCAAAAACATCAAGTCCCACAGCACCGATTTTTCCATTTATAACAGCATCATAAAGGTCTTGTTCATTTACCACGGGTCCTCTTGCAACATTAATTAAGATAACATTTTCTTTCATAAGAGATAAAGTTTCTTTATTAATCAGGTTCCTTGACTCATCGTTCAGAGGAGTGTGGATAGAAATAATATCAGAGGTTTTTAGGAGTGTTTCAAGAGGGACGCATTTCTCCTCGTTATTTGGATTTCTTTTATAACAAATAACATTACACCCTAAGCTCTCGGCAACCTTTCCGACCTGTTTGCCTATATTTCCGTAACCGATTATACCCCATGTTTTGCCTGTTAATTCATAAAAAACAGGTGTTAAGATATTGAATTTATTACCGTTTTGATATTCCTTTGAAATAGTTGTATTTCTGTATGCACCTAAATTAGTAGCAAGAAAAAGAGCCATAGCAACTGTAACCTGGCTTACGCTGTCAGTAGAATATGCAGGAACATTGCATACTGCAATATTGTTTTTCTTTGCATAAGAAATATCAACATTATCATAGCCCGTTGCAGTAATACAAATAAGCTTTACCTTTGGTAGTTTTTTTAGAACATCTTCTGTAAGCTTTATTTTATTTGTGATAATAATATCATAATCCTTTGCACGTTCTTCAACATCATTTTGCATAGTTGAGGAAAAAATATCAGTTTCGACAGCTTTATTAAAAAAATCTAAATCAAGGTCGTTCCCAAGTGTATTTGCATCAAGTATAACAGCTTTCATTTTTTACCTCTTATTTTTTTAGTATCCTAAATTTTCTTTTATTATAACAATTTCCATATCGCACGAATACACTTTTTTGTAATGAACAACAAGGCTGTTACAAATTCTGTCAGGGCTGTTACAGTTGTAGCATTTATCCCCATTAATTGCACAAGGAGTTTTTCTTTTTAATCTTTGTGCATTTTTCGGTGCAGCAATATTTCTCGCTCTGTAAATAGCTTTTTCCAAAGTAGGCTCAAATTTATTCTGACCAACTATTATATATATTTTTTCATGACCATATAAGGTTGATGCAACTCTGTTTCCTCTTCCGTCAATATTAACGATTTCACCATTGTAAGTAACAGCGTTTGCAGAAGAAATATAAATATCTGCACCTTGTGCTAATGATATGATTTCTTTCTGAGTTTTTCCCTCGGGAATATGGGAATGGCTGTAGGTTGTGTTATGAGCTTTTAAGCTTTCAAAAAGAGACATTTCATCTATCGTTACAGAACCTCCAAAGCCGACAGTTTTTTTGTCAATCTCTTTGTTAAGATATTTTGAAGTTTCTTCCTTTGTATCAAAAATACTTACTTCAAAAAGGTTATTTTTCAGATTTTCTGCTATTTTTTCAAAGTCCATTTTTATATCCTCTTTTTATTTCCAACAGTCTACATCATATGGTAAGTCTATGTTTTTTGCTTTAAATACAGGCTCAATACCTTCTTTTCTTTGTTTTGTATAGTCATCAAGTGCTTTTACGGCATATTTGCACAAGAAAATAATTGTAGGAATATTGATAAGAGCCATAAGTCCCATTGTAATATCTGCAATATTCCAAAGCAAATCAGCAGTCATTCCCGCACCTGCAAATATAACAAGAGAAGCAACTATACGGTAAACTGTAAGGAATGTTTTTGATGGAACTTTTTTGAAAATATGGAACCACGCCTGGTCAACATAGTAAAGATTTCCTATAAGTGTTGTGAAAGCAAAAAGTATCATTGCAACTGTAATAAATGCAGGACCAAAGCTTCCTAAAACAGCTTTTAATGATTGTTGTACATATGGTGCACCTGAAAGTTCAGCTGATGGTTCAACACCTGAGCACATACACATAAATGCTGTTGCACTGCATACCAAAATTGTATCAAGGAAAACTGAAAGTATCTGAACAAGTCCCTGTTTAACAGGATGTGCAACATCAGCGGTAGCTGCTGCATTTGGAGCAGAGCCTACACCTGCTTCGTTACTGTAAAGACCTCTTTTAATTCCATACATTACACATGAGCCTGCAAATCCTCCGAAAATAGCTTTGAAATCAAAAGCTTCTGTGAAAATGCGTGTAAAGATTGATGGTAATGCTGTGATGTTCATAATAACGATAACAAGTGCAACAATTATATAGAGAAATCCCATTAAAGGAACTAAAAAACTTGAAACCTTAACAATTCTCTTTCCGCCTCCAAACAAGCAGTATCCTACAACAAGTGCAAGGATTAAACCGATTGCCCAAGGTGAAACAGATGGGTTATAGAAGTTATAACCTGAAAAAGTCGACTGAAGATTGTATGATGCAAGTAAATTAAAGCCGACAGCATATGTAAGGATAAGAAAAACGGAAAAAATTATTCCGAGTGATCTTGATTTGAATGCCGCTTCAATATAGTATGATGGACCGCCATAGTAACCGTCTGAGCCTTTTTTCTTAAAAATCTGAGCGAGTGTACTTTCAACAAAAGCAGATGCACCGCCGATAAGAGCTATAATCCACATCCAGAACACTGCACCAAATCCTCCGGAACAGATAGCTGTTGATACTCCGATAATGTTTCCTGTGCCTACTCTTGAGGCAGTAGAAACCATAAGTGCCTGAAACGAAGAAGTTTTTTCGTTATCCTTTGGTTTTTCTGTTACAGATTTAAGCTGTTCTTTAAAAAGCCTGAATTGAACAAATTTTGTGCGGAATGTAAAGTAAAGACCGCCTCCTATTAAAAGAATTATGAGGATATAGCTATAAAGAATATTGCTGAAATCACAAGCTATATCATTGATAAAATTGTAGATTGAATTAAACATTTTTTGAAAATTCCTTTCTTTTTTATAATACTGTAAAAATTATACCATAAAAAATGAAATTATGCAAGAGTTTTTGTAAGTATTTGGATTGTTTGGGATTTTTTTTAGTTTATACTGTTCGTTTTTTTATAAAAAAGCATTGACAACAATATGAAAATATGTTATACTGTCATCGTAAGTTTAAGATAACTTTTGATTTCCTGCTAATCATGTTAGCCGGGTATTTATTAGAACCAACACAAATTATAAGGGAGCCGATCTCCTTTCGTCAATTGCAGGCCCACCGTTTGATTTATCAGGCCGAATGGGAAGCGCGCGACTAAGGGTAAGCACCCACCTGCTCAAGCAGGTTTCTAATATTATTTTGTGCGACGGTTTAGCGGGAAATATAAGAGAAATTAAAGGGGATATTATGTAGTGTAATATCCTCTTTTGTTTTTTAGATTTTTTAAGTTTTGGGAAATTTTATTTAAAAAAACAAAAAAAACTTGCATTATTTAAAGTTTTATGATAAAATACATAAAAGGGTGTGATTATAATGAGAAAGCTTTTGCTTATGGTTGTTATGATAGTTACTGTTGTAACAACTGGTGCATGTGCTGTAAAAAAAATTGACACTTCGTATAATACTAAGAATAGTCCTGTGAAAGCTTTTACTTCGTGGGACAAAATATTAGAAGAGAATAAAATTGTTATAGGAACTGACGGAAGTACATTTAATAAAAATCTTGCAGAAGCATTGAAAAAAGAGATGAGTGTGAATGTTGAAGTTCTTTCATACAGCAATTTTGAAAAAGCAGGAGAAGCAGTTAAAAACAGTGAAATTGATATGTATTTAGGAATGTTTCCAAAAGAGTCTGCACTTAGTATAGACTACTCTTTATCCGAGCCGTATCTTCAGTCAACTTCTGTTGTAGTATCATTGTCAGAAGATTACAACATTAACAAGAAGGAAGATGCTGTGGCAGTTTTGAAAAACAGTGCTGAAGAAAAAACAGTATCAATGTACTGTGATAATTACAAAATTTATAATTCTGTAGGAGCAATGTTTTCGGCACTTAACAGCCGTCAGGTAAGTTCTGTACTTATTGATGAGATTGTTTTTGAAAAGTCCGGGTATAACACAAAGAAATATTTTGTCTGTGATTCGTATCCTTACAATCTTGTTGCTATATTTAATGAAAATAAAAGCGACATTGCAAAAGAAATGAATATATATCTTGCTAAAATCAAAGCATCAGGTATAGCGGGTGAAATCAGTCGTGGATATTTTGGCAAGGATATTATCTATAAGTAAAACAAGAAAAACAAGAAAAAAAGAAAAGAGGAATTTTTATGAAACAGTTACTTAATGAAAGCAAAGAAAAAATGAACAAATCTATTGATTCTTTGAATCATGAATTTTCAATGCTTAAAGCAGGCCGTGCAAATCCTGCTATTTTAGATAAGGTTACATTTGAATATTACGGAACACCTACACCTCTTAATCAGGTAGGTAATGTTTCTGTTCCTGAAGCAAGAACGCTTCTTATTCAGCCTTGGGATGCTTCTATTTTAGGTGACATTGAAAAAGCTATTCAGAAAGCTGATATCGGTGTTAATCCTACAAATGACGGTAAGTGCATTCGTCTAAGTTTTCCTGCACTTACTGAAGAAAGAAGAAAAGAACTTGCGAAGGAAGTAAGAAAGCTTACTGAGAATGCCAAGGTTGCTGTAAGAAATATAAGACGCGATACTATGGAAAAATATAAGGATATGAAGAAAAATTCAGAAATTACAGAAGATGACCTTAAAGGTCTCGAAAAAGATGTTCAGGATATTACAGATAAGGCAATTAAAGAAATTGACGCTTTAGCTCAGGGTAAAGAAAAAGAAATAATGACTGTTTAGTTATAAACGGGGTAGCTTTTGCTACCCTTTTTATAGTTTTGGGGTAATAAATTGAAAGAACTTATTGTATTATTTGAAGATAAAAATATAATTGTGTGTGAAAAACCCGTTGGCGTACATAGTGAAGAAAAAGACGGCTCTCTTGATATGGTAAAGCTTATACGCGAACATAAAACAAAAAATGGTGAAGACACATATGTGGGGATTGTTCACAGGCTTGATGTTGCAACAGGCGGTGTTGTTTTATACGCAAAAAACAAAAAAACAGCGGCGAAGTACAGTGCTGTTGTTGGAGATAAGGACAAATTCAAAAAAGAATATTATGCTGTTATTCATGGGAAAATTCAGGAAAATAAAGGCATTATGGAGGATTTTTTATTTAAAGACAGCAGAAAAAATAAATCCTTTGTTGTGAAGAAAATGCGTAATGGAGTGAAAAAAGCAAGCCTTGAGTATGAACTTGTAGACACAGTTAGTTATAATGAAAAAACTATTTCTTTAGTCAGGATAAAGCTTCATACAGGAAGAACACATCAGATAAGAGTTCAGTTTTCTTCACGCGGATTTCCGCTTTTGGGAGACGGGAAATACGGAAGTAAGGATAATAAATGTGAAACAGCACTGTGGGCTTATAAGCTTACAACAGAAGTGAATACTTTGAAAAATACCCATGAAGAGAAAGAGTTTGTTTCGTATCCTGATTTATCTAATTATCCGTGGAATTTGTTTAAGGACTACTTGAAAGGAAATTGATATGAAAGCAGATTTGACACCAAGATTAAGGGCAGTAGCAAGTGCGGTTATAGAATCGGGTGAATGTGAAAAAATGTGTGATGTTGGTTGTGACCATGCATATTTACCTATTTATCTTTTGAAAAAAGGAAAGATAAAAAAAGCTTATGCCTGTGATGTAAGGGAAGGACCACTAAAAGCAGCAGAGAAAAATATAGCTTTAAACGGACTTCGAAATGAAATAAAAACTGTTTTGTCGGACGGACTTGAAGAAGTCAAAAATGAAGAAATTGATTGCGTAACTGTTTGCGGTATGGGCGGAATACTTATTTCTAAAATACTTTCCGAAGCAGAAGAATGTGCAAAAAAAGCTGGGCGACTGATACTTCAGCCTATGAGTGAGGCAGAACATTTGAGGAAATATCTTTTTGATAACGGTTTTACAATATACGATGAAAAAATTGCACGGGAGGACGAAAGATATTACTCTATAATCTGTGTGAAAAGTGCAAAAAAAGGTATTGAAGAAAGTTATGATGCGTTTGATTTGAAATTCGGCAAAAAAATTTTCGATTGTAAGAGTGAAGATGTAAAACGGTATCTTATAAAGAATTTGAAGGCACTTGAAAGAAATCTTGAAGCTAAGAAAAATTCAGGAAGAGAAAATACAGATGAGCTTTCTTATATTGTTG
>JAZRFJ010000020.1:0-5596 GCA_045661305.1 Clostridia bacterium
ACGCTCGTTCGATATATTTATTTCATAAATTCGATATAACTCAAATTCCTTTTGTTGCGATATGATATAAATTCCTTTTCTCGTTGCCGTAAGGCAACATATCGCATCCGTCAGGATATATCGCACCAATGGTATATCTCAAATTCCGTCAGGAATTTATATCGTTGAAAAAAGCCTTGTCAATCGACAAGGCTTTTTTCATGGCGCGCCTTAAGGGATTCGAACCCCTGACGCCTCGGTTCGTAGCCGAGTCCTCTATCCAGCTGAGGTAAAGGCGCACTTCCGTATTTTATTGCAGTTTTTTCCTGCAACTACTATATTATAGCAGAATATTTCTTGTTTGTCAATGGTTTTTTTATTATTTTAAAAAAGAGGCTTTAAAAACCTCTTTTTAAAATAATAATTTAGTTTTCTAACTTTTTTTTGTTCCTATAATCCTTTTTATGAGTGGCGGGAGTGAAATTCCAAGTGTATCAAGATTTTCAATTATCGAAATAAGCTCGGTATATATGTAATAGCAGTGAACGCTGTTTGATATTATATGATTTTTATCATAAAATAAATGTGAAAGCGAAAACCCTATAAAACAAACCATAATTATTCCACATTTTTTAAATCCTCCGTCACGAAGCTTTGATGAAATGACCTCATTTCTTTTATATGCTTTAAAAATACCTGTTACAAAATCAATTAAAATAAATATTCCGAGTGTCGGAAGCAAAAAACTGTAATTTATTGTAAATTCAGTAAATAAATTTTCAAGCATTTCTATTCCTTGTGTATTCTCCATTATAAAATCCCCCTTATTTTATTTAAACATTTTCTCGCAAGATGATAGGCATTTTCATCTTTTTGGAGTTTGCTAAGCCATAATTCTTTGTCTGTGATTATCCCAAGTACGCTAAGTTCCCACACAATATCATTGACCGATGTTAGCTCTTTTGTGATGACTTTATTAATATCAAAATTTTTTCCCGGACACAAAGTTTGATTCCAATCTTTATGTAGCGTGATTTTTTTAATTGATACAATATTTTTTGTTAAGTGAGCTGTAAGCTCTCTTGACGCTTTATACTGTGCATCTGTCGGAAATTCTTTTTCAAAATTCCCCGCAAGACAAATTGAAATTATGTGGCTGTTATGTCCTGATATAGCCGATGCCTTGTTAAGACCTCTTCCCTCATAGATTGTACCGTCTTTTTCAATAAAATAATTATATCCAATTGCGTTCCAGCCGTTATTATAAACATGGTATGTTTCAACATCTTTCACATTCCAGGTTGTGTTTGCTGTGTGGTGGAATGCAATTGCATCAATTTTATTTAACTCAAGCGGGTTAAGTGCATATCTTGTAATACGATTTGGTATAGTTTTTATCTCCATTTTTCTCTTTTCCTCCTCTTTTTTCTTTGCTTATTTTTTTGTTTTTATTATACCATATTTTAGGTCATTTCTCACACCGAATTAAAAAAGCAGTAATACCAAGGGTTTTGGAATAAAATAAAAAGTTTTCCACAATTTTATCTTTTCTTATTGACAAATAAAAATTTATATGCTATAATTTCTTTGCAAAAAAAGGGGAGCTTGTGTTTCAGGCTGAGAGGAAGTAAAAAACTTCGACCCGTAACCTGATTTGGATAATGCCAACGGAGGGAAATATTTTGCGATATCTTTTGATTTGTTTAATTTTATAATTTTATAAAAAAGTTATTCAAAATAATAAAAGGTAAGCAGGGAATTTGTCAACAGTTGGCTGACAAACTCTCTGCTTTTTTGTTTCAATCGATTGAAAACAGTATAAATTAAAATTGAAAGGAAAAGAAAAAATGAAAACTAAAAAATTAACGACAAGTGCAATGATGGTTGCACTCGCCGTTGTACTGATGTTTGTATCAAAAATTATACCTGCTCCGTGGCTTCAGGGCGGAAGCGTTACTTTAGCAAGTATGGTTCCTATTATCGTAGTATCAATAATGTATGGAACAAAATGGGGGCTTATAAGCGGATTTATTTATTCACTTATACAGATGCTTACAGGCTTTTACGCACCGCCTGTTGGAAATTTTATAAGCTATGTAGCAGTTGTTCTTCTTGACTATGTTATAGCTTTTTCTGTGCTTGGTCTTGCACATGTTTTTTATAGCTTATTTGGCAAAAAAAATTGGTCAATCGCAGTTAGCGGTGTTATAGTAACTTTTTTTAGATATATATGTCATATCTGCTCAGGACTTCTTATATGGGGTGTTTATGCACCTGAAGGACAGACAGTATTGTGGTATTCGCTTACATATAATGGCTCTTATATGATACCTGAAATAATTATAACAGGTGTTGTTTTAGCACTTATGTCAAAATTTTTAAAATCAAATGCACTTTGATATAATTTTGAGTGCCGCTTTTGCACCGTCAACTGCGGCACTTACAATTCCACCTGCCATTCCCGCACCCTCACCGCAAGGATATAAGCCAAAAACTGAGGGACTCTCAAAATTTTCATTTCTTAAAACTTTTAAAGGTGCAGAAGTTCTTGTTTCTGCAGCAGTTAGAATTGCACCGCAGCTTGTAAAGCCTTTCATTTTATTTTCAAAACCTAAAAAGCCTTCAAAAAGACTGTCGGTTATAAACGAAGGAAAAATTTCTTTAAAATCACATTCCTTAACACCAAGCGGATAAGTAGGAATAACATCACATTTAATTTCTTTCTTTTTTAAAAAATCACCTATTGTCATAACAGGTGCTTTATAATTTTTTCCGCCTGCTACAAATGCTTTTTTCTCTATTTCTTCAATAAATGATAACCCATCGAAAAGATTGTTACCAAAATCAGACGGTGAAACACTTATGCAGATAGCAGAATTTGAGTTTCTTCTGTCTCTTTTAAATTCACTCATTCCATTTACTATAACAGTTTCTTTTTCGCTTTGTGCTGCAACAACAGTACCGCCGGGGCACATACAAAAGCTATATGCTGTATGACCATTGTTTAAATGATGGAAAATACTATATTCAGCTGCACCTAAATTTTTATTCTTTGAAAAATCACGATACTGAATAAAATCAATATCTTCTCTTTTGTGTTCAATTCTTACACCAACTGAAAAGCTTTTCTGCTCCATTTTAATTTGGTGTTTATAAAAAAGCTTGTAAACATCTTTTGCGCTATGACCGCTTGCAACAATAAGGTCATCTGTTCTGTAAGTATCTTTATTTGTTTTTACACCTTCGATTTTTCCGTTTTTTATAATTAAGTCGGTCATCTTTTCGTTAAAATGAAATTCACCGCCTAAATCTATAATTTCCTCACGCAGATTTTTAACACATTCTTTTAATTTATCTGTACCAATATGAGGGTGTGCCTGATATAAAAGCTCTTTTATACCGCTATGGCGTGATAGGGTTTCTATAATTTCGCTGCAAAGCGGGTCAGAAATTCTTGTCATCAATTTTCCGTCCGAAAATGCACCGGCACCGCCCTCACCAAACTGTATGTTTGAATCCTCATCAAGAATTTTTTCGTTTATAAATTTATTTACGCTTTTATCTCTGTCCTCAATTTTGTCGCCTCTTTCAATTACAATAGGATTAAGAGAGTTTTTTGCAAGAAAGTAAGCACAAAAAAGACCTGCAGGTCCCGCACCTATAACAATGGGACGGTGTTTAGGGCAGTAGCGTTTTATTATTTCAAGTCTTTTTTCTTCATAAGGTTTAATATTTTTAATTTTTTTTACTTTTGAAATATCATTTTGATTATTTACATCAATCAAAAAAGAAAAACAAAAATGAATATCTTCTTTTTTTCGTGCATCAACAGATTTTTTGAAAATAGTTACTTTTGCAGATGTGTTTTTTAAAAATTTTTCGTATTTTTTGTACACAAACAAAACAGCATCTTCATCTGTATAATAAACATCAAGATTAATATTTGATAAAATAAATTTCACTTAAAAAATTCCTCCAGAAGCTTTCTGCACTCTTCTTCCATTATACCGCCGTAAATTTCGGGGTAATGATTTGTTTTTTTGTGGTGCATAAGATTTAAAATATGCTGGCTTGCACCGTATTTAATATCATACGCTCCAAAATAAACCCGTCTTACTCTTGCGTTTAGTATTGCACCCATACACATAACACATGGCTCTAATGTAACATATAAATCACACTCATCAAGATACATAACTTGTAGCTTTTTTAGGGCGTCATTTATAACATTCATTTCCGCGTGACATATAGGATTTGTGTTTTTTATAATCGTGTTGTGCGATGACGATATAATTTTATTGTCTTTTACAATAACTGCACCTACGGGTACTTCGTTTTCACTCTTTTTAGCAAGCTTTATTGCCTCACACATAAAGTTATTTTGTTTTATCATATTTTTTTGTTTTCACTTTCAATACATAAAATTAATTTTCCTGTTTCTTATTTTTACATTAAGAACAAGTCCTATCGCAACAAAATTCGTAACCATTGAAGAACCGCCATAGCTTAAAAAGGGAAGTGTAATACCTGTTACGGGGGTAAGACCAACAGTCATTCCGATATTTTCAATAGATTGAACAAGGAACATAGTCCCTATTCCTATTGCAATAAAAGCACCAAGAGGTTCTTTTGCTTTAAATGCAATCATATAACAGCGTATAACTATAAAAACAATAAGAAAAACAATAAATAAAAGTCCGATGAATCCAAGTTCTTCTCCTGCAACTGCAAAGATAAAGTCTGTATGCTTTGCAGGGAGTAATTCGTTTTGTGTAAGTGTCCCCTTAAATAACCCCTGTCCGAAAAGCTGTCCGCTTCCTATTGCAGTTTTTGATTGTATAACCTGATATCCCGAAACCTGATTGTCAAGGTCAGAATTAAAAAATGTAAGTATTCTTTTTTTCTGATAATCTTTAAATAGAAAAAACCACATCAAAGGCAGGCTTGCACTTATAATTCCAAATGCTGCTACAATATATTTCCAGCTTATTTTTGCAGCAAAAATCATAACTGCAAATATTGCAAGAAATACCATCGTTGTTCCAAAATCAGGCTGAAGCATAATAAGAAAAACAATAATTCCTATGTGAAGTACACAACCAAGAACAACTTTTATGTCGTTTATTTTGTCTTTAAATCTGTGAAGCTGATATGAAAATGTCAGGATAAAACCAATTTTTACAAATTCAGACGGCTGAACTCCTATCGGTCCTATTCTTATCCAGCTTTTTCCGCCTACTTCTTCTTTTCCAATCCCCAAAACAAGCACAAGTAAAAGAACAAGTACATCAAATGAAATAATCCATACAAACTTTTTTGCAAGAAATTCATAATCCCAAAAGGCAAGAATTATTGCTGCAATAACTCCTAAAATTGTAGCTGCAATTTGCACTAAAACCTGTGTGCTTCCTCCTTGATATGATGAAGTAGCACTTGCAACAAGAAGATTTCCCGTTATAGAAAGTAAAAGTACAGCTATAAAAAGCGGGAAATCGAATTTTTTTATATTATTTCTAAAATCTTCCATTTTGTCACCAAATATTTTTCTATATTTATTATTACTTCTTATAATACACTATTTTTAATATAAAAACAATAGCTGAAAGAAAAAAAGTTA
>JAZRFJ010000021.1:0-12908 GCA_045661305.1 Clostridia bacterium
TTTTCATATATTAATGGCTTTTATAATTCTTTAAGACCTCACTCCCATAATAACGGGCTTTCTCCCAACCAAAAGGAGGCGATGTTTATGTCTGTTTAATTTTTTCTCTTTTTTCTGTCTACTTTATTGACATTTGTCCACACCTGTATTTCTGCGAGTTTTAGGGCATTTTCATTCAAAGGAGCATTAGGCACACGATGTAGGTACTGAAGAACTTGCACATTTAGAAATGGTAGGAACAATTATCCATCAGCTTACCAAAAATGCAACTACCGGTGAAATTGAAAAAAGCCCTATGGCAGCTTACTATATTGATCATGCAAAGGGTGTCTACCCTGCTGCTGCATCAGGAAATCCCTGGAAAGCAGAATATATAGGTGTTAAGGGAGATCCTATCGCTGATTTAGTAGAAGATTTGGCAGCAGATGCTACGATTTTGTATGCACAACATGAGTAAACCGAAGTTCCGAAAGCCCTTATTTTATGCGGTTTTCAGCGTGTCGAATTGTTGCTCTTGTCTCTTTGACCCTGCTACCTGTAAGAACAACATGAGGCAAAAACACTCGTTTTTTGTCTTGCCTCAGAAGTTCCAATAGATTTCAACAGGGTAATTTTTTGTTCCTGGAATACGTCTTCCAACAACAATATGGTCGATCATAATCTCGACTGTTTCACGATCAAGCTCTTCGACATCTACATATTGCTCAATCAATTCGCGACGATTATCTCCGGCAAGAATACGTTTGTTTAATTCTTCAATAAGCTTTTCATTTTCTTCTATAACCTTAACGTATTTTGTCTTGTCTGCCTTCAGGTTCTTGACGATTATATTGTATTCTTCAATATCAATTTCGCCATTTGCCTTGTCAACATAGCATTCAGAAATCGCATGGGATGCATTACTGATAAGTTTCTTGTACTTTTCCACCTCAGCCTTAAGTTTTTTCACCTGGTCTTTCAGATTCTTGGCAAACTCAATTTTCTGTTCAACTTCATCCTTGTCGAGAAATTCTCTCGTCATACGATTCAGTTCATCAATCACAATGCTTTCAAGCCTCTTTACAGAAATGAATGCTCCCTCACATGCTTCTTTTGCCACATACTTTGTAGCACACTGCAGGTGGTGCTCTCCACGACTCTTGGAAGAACGCATCGTATAACCACAACAGGCACAACGCACTTTACCTGCAAATATGCCGAGTTCTCCCGTAATAAAAGGTTTGGTACGATTTTTCACCATTATCTGCACACTGTCCCAGAGTTCCCGCTCAATAATCGGTTCGTGAGTTCCTTCAACTATGTACCACTGGTCTTTAGGGCGCGGTTTATTTTCTTTTGTTTTAAAAGAAACACTGCCATATTTACCTTGAACCATATTGCCTATGTAGATTTCATTACTCAGCATATCCGATATAGCAGAGTATTTCCAGAGTGTGCTGTTTTTGGAAGGCGGTTGCTTATACCTGAGACCTTTTAGCCTTTTGTATTCGGTTGGGTTTGGAATACCTCTGTCATTAAGCCTTTTAGCTATGGCGGTTTTACCCATTCCCTGTACAAACATCCTAAATACATCGCGTACAACCTCTGCTGCTTCCTCATCAATAATCAGATGCCCTTTCTCATCAGGATCCTTCATATACCCGTAAAGGGCAAATGCCCCGATATGATGACCATTCTGTCGTCTGATAGTTAGCGAACTTTTTATACTTTCCGACATATCCTCAAGATACCATTCATTAACAAGACCGTTTATTTGTCTTGCTTTTTTATTGCCCTTATTGTCTGTATCGGCATTATCTACCAAACCAACAAACCTGACACCCCAAAGCGGGAACAATCCATGTATGTACTTTTCAACAAGCTCAAGTTCACGAGTGAATCGTGACTGTGTTTTACAAAGCACAATATCAAATTTTCCATCTTCGGCATCCTGGAGCAATCGGTTGAATTCAGGTCTCTTTCTGTCAGCACCGGCATAGTCATCATCGCTGTAAATGTTATAAACTTCCCACTCCTGTTTCATCGCATACTGCAAAAGCATTGACTTCTGATTCTGAATGCTATTAGAATCGTCAGTTTTGTTCAGTTTGTCCTTGTCTTCTTCAGATAAGCGGCAATAAATTGCTACTTTTGCCATTGGTTTCTCTCCTTCTGGACAGAACAAACCGCTGCATAAATATTATACCATAAAATATTCTTCATGTCTACCTTTTTGCAGCCCTGGCTTTCTCCTGTCGGTTAATCAGTTCAACCCACTTTTGGGCGAGCTGTCGCTTGTCAGGAGCAACGCCATTTTTAAAAATGTTCTTAGTATAATCTTGTTGAGTTGTCTTTTTGTCCATAACCGTCAGCCTCCTTTTAGTAAGTTAATCTTAATTCGCTATTACAGTAATATGAACAGGGACAGGATGTTTATTACAGTCAGATTCCTTTTATTCCAACAAAAGTGCGTTCTTTGCTACTACCAAATGTCAACTTGCTTCCAACTAATACATCAGTATTTTTTTCATAATTTCTAAAATCTCCTTTTCATTTTGTTGTGTGTATCTTCGTACACAATGTTTAGCAACTTTGGTGTTGACCATCTCCTTCTACACATAAAACACCTCCTTTCAAATTTTTGAAAATAAAAAAAAGAAACTGACCGGCAGAACGATTAGCTTCTCAAAAAGCAATATTAAATTTTTGTTTCATTATATAATATAATAAAAAAGAAGCCTGATCACCATCGTGATAAGCTTCCGTAAGCGCTATATATAATTTTTCATGATACCATTATAACACATTATAAATTTCGTTTCAATCCCTTATAAATTTCTTTTTATTCCTTTTTTATTTCTAAACTGTTTCATGAAACTTCAATTTTAAAAAGTTCTTAATTCAAATGATATCGAAAATCCGGAATATATTTTTTATTATAATTTCCGTTTATTTTTATTCATTTATCAAAATCTTACTTCAACTTCATTTTGTATTTTTAATACTTCCTTCGTTACAACGCAATTCAAAGCTCTGATTTTTACACCACATTCACTCGCAATCTTGAGCATTTCAGCAAATTCCGGATGTGTAGCTTTGTTTGGTGTAAAATATTTGCATTGTTCCATTTGAATTATAAAAAATATGTATCCTTCATATCTGTTTTTTACACATTCACACAATTCCTTTATATGCTTTACGCCCCGCTTCGTTGGTGCATCGGGAAACATCACAACACCATTTTCTTCGAGTGTAACACCTTTTATTTCTGCAAATATCTTTTTTCCATTACACTCAATATAAAAATCAAATCTGGAGTTTCCGTATTTACATTCAGGTTTTATAAGCTCAACAGCTGATAGAAAATTCCCTTGCTGTACCCATTCACAAAATACTTTATTCGGAGCCTGACTGTCCATATTGATTAACATTCCGTTTTTGACAACTGAAATCAGGTCATACTTTGTTTTTCTTAGTGGATTATTGGATTTCTGAACATAGACTGTTACACCGACTATCAGGAGTTCTTTGCATCTGCCTGTATTCTTTACATGTGCAATCTCTATATTTCCATCTATATCGACTTCCGCTATGAATCTATTTGGTCTTGAAATAAATTTTGCTTTAATTATGTTTTCATTTTTCACTACAAAACCAACTCCTTTTAATTTATCATACTTGCATAATTATAATAACACATAATCGTTAATTTATCAAGTATGTTCTTTCCTTCAATCGCTTCGCACTTTTTGCAAATCAAAAGTTATCATGCCGGTTATTGTCTTCAATCAACTCCTTATCACCAGTGGGCAAAAGTCTTGCTTTTAAGTCCTCATCTAAAAATTTTGCTTTCAAAATGTCATGCCAAATTATATTCAAGCAACTTTATAATTAACAATAATTTTTAAAAGTTTTTGTTTTAATCTATCATGTAAATCAACATCTATTCCCATATACTCATTGCCATCTTTATCAAATAATCTCTTTGTTGCTAATTTATTTATGTATGGTTCGTAAATTTTCATCAATCTGTTTATTGCTTCTATATCGCCATTTATAGCAGATTTTATAATTTCATAATTTAAACCGTATGTCATTTTTTTGTAATTCCTCTATTCTATCTTTTAATATGTTTAATGCTTTGTTTTTATTGTAGTTTACTTGTCGTAGGCTCAATTTTAAAATCTTGCTGATTTCTTTATCTGTATAATCACCCCAATATTTCAAAATAACTATTTCTCTAATTAACGGAGCTAATTGCGAAAGATATTCATACAAAAGTTCATCTTGAATTACTGCATCAAATTCAACTGTTTTTAATACTTCCTGAAAATTCTCAAAAGAATATATATCTTCAGAATACAATTGTTCTAATTCTATAGCTTTTAAGTCAGAGAATATAACAGAATGTTCACCTCTGACCTTTTTTTCATCCATATAATCCTTTAATTCATTTGATAAACATTTTTTTACAAATGCATCAAACTTTTTTACAATTACAGTTTCTGAAAACATATTTATTCCCACTAATATAACGGATGAAATTACAAAAATGAACAATTTTTGACAAAAAAATTAATTTTTTATATAAAAAACAAAATACCTCCAGTGGTTTTTTTACCAAAGGAGGTATATCTCTATTCATGTATTATAATACCGTTGTGCTTATTTTCTTTTTAACAAAACTTCTTTTTCGTATTTTTCTACTTCTGCAAACCATTTTTCTTCGTCTGCTTCAACTCCACACACTTCGCAATATTTCTCCCACACATCAGAAAATGGCATTGTTTTCATTTTTTCCTGCATTATCATAAGGCGTGAAAAATCTGCTTTATCCTGAAGTTCTTTTAATTTTTCATTTGGTGTGCAAAGAGCAAATAATAGTGCTTTCTGCCAACTTCTGAAGCCTGTTGTCCACGCTGAAATTCTGTTTATTGACGCATCAAAATAGTCAAGTGCCATATATACTCTTGAAAGTGCATTGTTTCTTACTATTTCCTTTGCCATTTCTTTTGTTTCATCGTCAAATAAAACAACATGGTCACTGTCCCAACGGATTGGTCTTGTAATATGTAATGCAATTTCAGGGAAGAAAGCAAGAAGTGCAGGAATTTTATCCGATACAACTTCTGTGGGATGATAATGTCCGTTATCCATAAGTGGAAGGCAAGCGTCATTCATTGCAGCAAATGAAAGTGAAAATTCTGCACTTCCAACTGTATATGCTTCAACACCGATACCAAATACCTTTGATTCAACACAAGGTTTAACAAGATTTTTATCAAAAGGCTCAGATAAAATAGCTTCGATTGATTCCTTATATCTTATTCTTGGCTCCATTCTGTCAGCAGGTATATCCTTAAATCCGTCTCCTGTCCAGATATTCATAACGCAAGGAACTCCTGTTTCCTTTGCGAAATATTCAGATATTCTGATACAAGCTTTTCCATGCTCAATCCAGAAATCTCTTGTTTCTTTATCAGGACTTGAAAGCGTGAGCCCGTCCTTAACCTTTTCGTGCGAAAAAAATGTAGGATTAAAGTCTATACCCATATTTCTTTCTTTTGCAAATTCTACCCATTTTTTAAAATGTTTAGGCTCTAATTTATCTCTGTCTGCAAATTCACCGTCTTCAAAAATTGCATAGCAAGCGTGTACATTTAATTTTGCTTTACCGGGGCAAAGTGAAATTACTTTATCCATATCTGCCATTAATTCTTTATAGTTTCTTGCTTTACCGGGGTAGTTTCCTGTTGTCTGTATTCCGCCCGTTAAAGGTCCGTCGTGGTCAAAGCCCGTTACGTCATCACCCTGCCAGCAATGAAGCGAAACAGGTATATTTTTTAAAGTTTCGATTGCTTTATCAGTATCTACACCTAATTTTTTATAGATTTCTCTTGTTTGTTCATATCTTGTCATAACTCTTCCCTCTATTTTTTAATTAACCTAATGTACCACATCACAACTCTTCAGAAGCATTAAATATATAAGTTTTTATCATATATCCTTTTCTCAGAATTCTTTGCTTCTTCTTTTTATATATTTCACAAATAAACTTCTGAATTTTCAGTACTCCCTTGCCTGAGATACTTAGTTCAACATCATTTCCTACTACTTTATAAAAGTCTACAATCTGCCTTATATACCGAAATATTCATAAATATTCAACCTTTTTTCAGTTATTCATATCACAGCATTACAACAAAAAAATCATTTAGTTTTAATTAAAACACATCCGGTTTTTCCGCAAGAATTAAAAGATTTGAAGCCTCGCACCAACAGCTTCCGTTAAATACACCACCAATACATCTCTTACTTTCCCAATCAGACATATTTACTCTCTCGCATATAAACCCCTGAGGTAACTTCTCCGGCTCTGCTTTTATTGAATCATCATTAAGAAGGCTGGCGTCTTTGGGAACATCCCAACTCCATATCGGCTTGTCATCTCTTGACATATACTGACTGACAGTAAGTGCCATATCCAAGAATAATTCCTTATACAGTTCATTTCCTGTCCATTTATAAACCTTATAAATACTCACACCGGAAAGAGTACAAATTCCAGGTGCAGAATGTTTGTTCTGTGCATTTGCAAAAACACTTCCGACAGTTTTCATATCGTGCTTTCCAAATTCACTTTCAATTGGAAACTTATAGTTATACCCAACAATCCAACTACTTACAAATTCCGTCATATAAATAGAATAATCTAGCCATTTTTGTTCATTGGTCTTTTCGTAAATAAGTGTTAAACTTTCAAGAAGCGCAGCTGCACTCTCACTGTCAGGGCACATAAGGATTTCACCGGGTCCACCCGTTGTATAACCATTAATTGCATCTTTTTTATACATCGCTTCAGCACTTATTTTTGCAATTTCAAGATATTTTTTATTCCCAAAAAATTCATAAGCTTTAACCAAAGATGCAGGAACAATCGCACCTGCAGTTGAGTTACCGACAATAATTTCACCTGTATCACAATCGTGGAACTGTCCGAACTGACCGTATTTTTCCCATATCCATACAAATCTGTCAGCAAGCCTTTTAGCACCATCAACCATTTTTTGCGGAACTGCATCCATTAATTCAAAATGTTTGAATGAAAAATAAAGTGCATCGGCAGACTTTCTTATAAATACCCATTTTTCAGTCCCCACTGTTCTGTGACCGTCATTTCTTTTATCCGAAAATCCGTAGAAAAATCCGCTTGGAGATTGATTATCATATAAATATTCAAGAGTTTTTACTGCCCTTTCGTATTCAAGCTTGCCACCAAGCTTCATAAGAGGATAGCTTGATATCGCACCACCGCACCAACCGGGCTGCCATTGACCTTTGGCATCTATATCGTAAAATGTTCCCGTCCAGTTCATCGTGTTAAACTTATTTTTCTGAATTTCAAACTGTTCTTCATCTGAAAGAACTTCGGGTCTTTTATCATCAAGTCCCATTATTTTTCTGTTTTTAAAATATATTTTGAAAAACTGTTCCATACTTTCACAGTCTTCTTCTATAATTTTATGAGGAATATCTGCTTTGATATCTACATATTTTTCAGTATTTTTCTTCATGTGTGGCCAACGATAGATTTCATCTCTGTATGCAGGATAAGTAAGAATTATTTTTCCTTTTTCATAAGCAAGACCAATGTTTTCCCCGTTGATTTCCTGAACCGTATATACATAAAAAGCTTTATTTATCTTTTTGTTATACACACAAACACAAGGAACGGAAACATCACCCGTTGTTACCTGAATTGTCCCCGAGCCATCTTTATTAAGTCTTGGAACATCAGTGATTGTTATTTCCATATCGACCTTTGCCTCTTCCGGCTTATACATAGGCGGATAATCTCTTTTCAAAACATCAAATTTATTTCCGTTATATGCACACGCAGGAAAAAGAACATATTCACTTCCATCACAGCTTGGTATATTTATTTCTATTCTTGACATTTTATCACCTACCCAAATATTATATTATTTATTATTCCCTGAAGTGATTCCTGTCTTCCGCTTCCCGGGAGTGAAGCATTTTTTAATTTAAGTGCATAATCGGAAAGTTCTTCTAATTTTGCATCTCCACTCAAAATTTTACGGCCAATTTCACTTTCAAAGCTTGAATATTTATTTTTCAAAAATTCGTCTATTCTTCCGTCTTCAATAATTTTTGCAGCATTTATAAGACCTAAAGCATAAGTATCCATTGCTAAAATAAACGCATAGAACATATCTTCATAGGTATAGCTTGCTCTTCTTGTTTTAGCATCAAAATTAAATCCGCCTGTTAAACCGCCTGCTTTTAAAACCTCATACATACAAAATGTTGCATCATATACATTTGAAGGAAATTCATCAGTATCCCATCCCAATAATAAATCCCCCTGATTTGCATCAATTGAGCCGAGCATTCCGTTAATTGCAGATATTCTTAATTCGTGTTCAAAGGTGTGTCCGGCTAAAGTTGCGTGGTTTGCCTCAATATTCATTTTGAAGTCCTTGTCAAGACCATAATATCTCAAAAATCCAATAGCAGTCGATGCGTCAAAATCGTATTGGTGCTTCATCGGTTCCTTCGGCTTAGGCTCAATATAAAAGTCGCCTTCAAATCCGATTGAACGACTATATTCAACTGCCATTTTCATAAGGCGTGCAATATTTTCCTGCTCAAATTTAACATCTGTATTGATAAGGATTTCATATCCCTCTCTACCGCCCCAGAAAACGTAACCTTTACCGCCAAGCTTAACTGTAAGGTCAAGTGCCTTTTTTGTCTGCGCTGCTGCAAAGCAGAAAACATCTGCAGAGCAGGTACTTCCGGCACCGCTTAAAAATCTCGGATTGGAAAACATATTTGCAGTTCCCCATAAGCATTTTATACCTGTTTCATTCATTTTTTCAAGAATGTAATCTGAGATTTCATCAAGTCTTTTATTTGTTTCATTTATATCGTCTGACTCAGGCACCAAATCAACATCATGGAAACAAAAATACTTTATGCCAAGCTTCTGCATAAATTCAAAGCCTGCTTCAACCTTTCTTCTTGCGTGCTCCATTGTGCCTTTTTCACAACCAAACGATTTGTCGGCAGTATCACGCCCAAACATATCAGTTCCCGCAGCACAAAGATTATGCCACCAAGCCATTGCAAAAGGAAGATGCTCCTCCATTGTTTTTCCTAAAATCACTCTGTCTTTATCATAATATTTAAAAGCAAACGGATTTGTGCTTTCCTTCCCCTCGTATTTAATTTCGGGTATATCTTTAAAATAAGTCATTTTTTATTCTCCTTTTATTTCTTTATAAACATCCTTTAATGCAGGATATATTTTTTTATAATTGTTATATTTTTCGTTGTATTTTTCAATAAGGCTTTCATCAGGCTTAACAGTCTGTGTTTTTCTTATAAGCTTATCGGTACATTCTTTTACTGAACTATATTCCCCCAATGCAACCATTGAAAGAAGCGCAGCACCATAACCGGGACCTTCCTCATAAGCAGGTATTTCAAGCTCGATTCCAAGAATATTACTTAAAATTTTTCTCCATAAATGCGACTTTGCACCGCCACCACAAACTGTGCTTCTTTCTATTTTTATTCCCAAAGATTTTGCAACCTCAAAGCTATCCCTCACTGCAAAGCATACTCCCTCAAGAACTGAAAGAACAATATCTTCTCTTTTTGTGTCGGCTCTCAGTCCAAAGAAAACGCCTCTTGCATCTGTATCATTTATCGGGCTTCTTTCTCCCATAAGATACGGAAGAAAATAAATATGATTATTTCCGAGCATTTCTTCATTTATTGACTTTTGTTCTGCACCGTAATCCTTAGTTTTTAAGATTTCATCACAGAACCATTTATTGCACGATGCTGCAGATAACATACAGCCCATAAGATGAAAACCACCATCGGAATGACAGAAAGAATGAAGTGCATTATTTTTATCTACTCCGAAATTTTTTGATGAAATAAAAATTGTTCCTGAAGTACCGAGAGAAATATTGCATTTTCCTTCCCCTGTTGTCGCTGTTCCGATTGCGGCACCTGCATTGTCACCTGCACCTGCACAGACAATAACATCTTCGCACAAATCAAGTTCCTCTGCAATTTCTTTTTTGATATTTCCGATTTTTTCATAGCTTTCAAAAAGCTTCGGAAGCATTTGTTCAGATATACCGCAGATTTTCATCATTCCTTCTGACCATTTTTTGTTTTTCACATCAAGAAGAAGCATTCCCGAAGCATCGGAATAATCTGTTGAATGAACACCTGTAAGAAGATAATTTATGTAGTCCTTTGGAAGCATAATTTTTGATATTTTATCAAAATTATCTTTTTCATTATTTTGCATCCATAAAATTTTCGGAGCAGTAAAGCCTGCAAAGGCAATATTTGCAGTTAAAGAAGAAAGCTTCTCTTTTCCGATAACAGTATTAAGATAATCTGTTTCCTTATCACATCTGCCATCATTCCACAAAATTGCGGGACGGATAACATTATCCTCTTTATCCAGAGCGACAAGTCCATGCATTTGTCCGCAAACACCAATTGCCTTGATTTTATCCTTTTCAATTCCTGATATAAGCTTCTTTACACCGCTTCTGAATGCATCCCACCAATCAGAAGGATTTTGCTCGCTCCACCCTGCTTTTGGATAATATACGTCATATATCTCAAAAACACTGTTTAAAATTTTTCCTTCTGAATCAATAAGAAGAAGCTTCAACGCAGATGTTCCAAGGTCTGCACCGATATAAAGGTTCATAACTTTTCTTTCCCCTTTCTGTTTTTTTACATGTTTTTATTTTATAACATAAATATATCACAAAAGACTTGACATTTCTCGCAAAAAAGTATATAATATATAGACAAAATTTGTCTTTTGAGGTGATTTATGTTTTATCAGTTTGATCATTTCGGACTTTCGGAGGATTTTACGAAGGAATACGGAAGAAACTTCAATTTTCCCGTTCATCTTCATCAGTCCTTCGAGCTTATAAACGTTATATCAGGCATTATGGAAATAACGGTTGACAGCAAAGAATACACTTTAAATGCAGGTGAATCTCTTCTGGTATTTCCAAATCAGGTACATTCTCTCAGGAGTAATCAAAGCGAGCATGTGCTTTTTATTTTTTCGCCTGACTTAGTAAAAGCATATACTCTGAAGGTATCAAAAACCGTCCCTGAAAGTAATGTGTTCAAAATAGACAGTTATATACTTAGCTCTCTTGACGGACTTTCTGAAGAATCCCCATTAATAGAGAAAAAAGGAATTTTATATACCATGTGCTCAATTTTTGATAAATCAGCTGTATACAAAGAAAGACTTTATATTGAAAAAGAGTTATTATACAAAATCTTTAATTTTGTGGAATCAAATTTCAATAAGGACTGTTCGCTTGAAGAACTTTCAAAAGAGACGGGATACAGTTATTCACATCTTTCAAGATTTTTCAAAAAAATAACCGGTATATCCTTTAACACATATGTAAATCAGCATAGAATAAAAAATGCCTGTTATTTTTTAAAAAATTCTGACTGCTCTGTTTTACAATGTGCTATAGATTGCGGATATAGATCACTAAGAAGCTTCAACAGAAATTTTATAAACTTTCTTTCAGTAACACCGAAACAGTTCCGTGAAAACGGCAAAAAAATATTAGGAGACATAAAAAATGATAAATAATTCAATAAAAGAAATTGAAAAAATTGCACCAACCATTATATTCTCACCCCAAAAAATGAATTTGTGATAAACTTCGGACAAATTATATCAGGATATACGGAAATAAGTCTTAAAGGAAAAAAAGGAGATAAAATTGTTGCCCATCATAAAGAATCATTAGACAGTGATGGTAATTTTTCCCCTGAAAATGATAATCAAACTTTAGCATATATTTTAAACGGTGAGAAAGAAGAAATACTATAACACACTTGGTAACTGACAAACTCATCTAAACTTATCATTTGCAGTAAAAAATCTGTATCGGTTAAATTACTTTTATCCAAATATTCTGAATAACTACCATAACAATAGTTTTCAACTTTATCTACAATTCCGGCTTTTATTGGGTTCTGATGAATGTATCTTATTAAATGTAAGAAATATTCATCTATTTCTACAGGAACACTTTTGTATCTATTTGCAATCAATGCACCGCTTCTGCCATATTTAATATTATACCACCTGGCATATTTTGTTAAAATACGTTTCATTATCAGTGATATATCACCGGTATTTTTCTCTTTCAAAACAATATGTACATGATTGCTCATAAAACAATATGCATATATTTCAAAATTCAAATCTTCTTTCACTTTCGATATCGTTTCTTTCAATTTCTCATAATCTGCATTTTCTTCAAAAATGTTTTGCTGATTAACTCCACGAAATAAAACATGGTATACTCCACTTACGCTGATAGTTCTTGCTAACCTGCTCATTCTATCACTTCCTTAACCAAAGTATACCATACTTCTTTTTGTTTGTCAAAAAAAATGTACGTCCCCAAGTGGCTCCCTTACATCATCACCCTGCCAGCAATGAGGTGAGACAGGGATATTTTTTAATGTTTCAATCGCTTTATCCGTATCTACACCTAATTTTGCGTAAATTTCTTTTGCTTGTTCGTATCTTGTCATAACTCTTTCTCCTCTGTGTTTTTATATTTCGGCTTAATAATAACTATAAATTTTCTATCCACATTACTGCCTGCTCAACCCATTTTGCCGCCGCAGGTTTTATATATTCAGGATTACCAACTGCTGTTATATGATTTCCAAGTGCTAATCCGTGTGGCGCATCAGGATAAACATGAAGCTCAAATACTATATTTTTGTCTGCACAAGCATAGGCAAGGTCAAGAGAATTTTTAACAGCTACAGTTTTATCGTTTGAAGTATGAACCATAAATATAGGACTT